>DASRDF010000080.1:0-106942 GCA_035652735.1 Pseudolabrys sp.
CAGGTCGAGGCTGCCACCGGGCGGCGCTGCCACCGGGCGGCTGGCGGGTCACAGCGGCACCGCGTCGTCGAGCGGCGCAGGCATCCCGGCCGCCGCCCCGGCCGGCTCGCCGCGCGGCGGGACGATCGTGATCGACGTCGCGCCAGAATGGAATCGCTCGATTACGAAGCCCTTGGACCGCAGGACCGGCGAGGCGCGCGTCACGGCGCTACCCATCGCCGTCGCCGTCATAGGCCAGCGCCGCGACTTGCGAACCGCCTCGCTCACTCGGCCGTTGAGATCGGCCAGCAATTTCGTCGCGTTGCCGTGCCAGCCGTCGGGAAACGCCGCCGCCGTCACGAAGTCGCGAATGGCCACGGCGACCACATCGGCCTCGAACGAGGCCTCGGCAACCTCGCGACGATTGTCGGCGAAGGCCGTCAGGAATGCGCCCGGCGGCCAGCCTAGGCCCGGCTCGGCCGCGACGATCCATTTTGCGAAATCGGCAAGCCGCGGCAGCTTGTCGAGGCGCACATCGGCGAGATGGCGCTCGGCCGCGCTGACGGCGTCGAGCAGCGCGCCTAGAATGCTCGGCCGCGCGGCTTCAAATTCGGCGAGCAGGTCATCCTCGGCGCGCCGCGCGGCTTCCTCGATCGTTTTGAGGTGGATCGTCAACGCGCGCTCGGCAAGATCGGCGCGATCGGTAAGCATGGGAATGCCGTTCAGCATCACCGGCCGCGACGCCTCGAAAATTGTTTCATCGCGATCGGTGTAATTCGCGCGCGTCGCGAGGCCGCCGCCGGTGGCAATGCGGCACAGCGCGTCAGACATGGCGCCCGGCAGGCCGCTGAGATTGTCGAAGGCGAGCACCCATGAATTGTTCGCCGACACGTGCAGGTCGCGTTCGTCTTTCGGCAGGGCGCGAATCGGCGCGGCGCTCGGGTCTACCAGCGCGCGCAGCAGGCGGCAGAAAAATGATTTGCCGGAACCCTGTTCGCCGTTGATGGCCGCGATCGGGTACGGGCCACCAGGCCGCAGCGCCGCGACCAACCACGAAACAACAAGCATGAAATCCCCATCGCTGCGCACGTTCGCGAAAGGGCGAAGATCCTCGACGCTGCCGCCCAGTTCCGGCGCCGGCAGGCTGCGCAGGCTCGGCGTGCGCAGGAAGCGGGCCGGCGGCTGGCCGACGACGCGCCAGCCGTCGCGCGTGATCTCGACCGCGCGCCAGTCGTCGTCTGCCAGATCGAGATAGAGCACGCCGCCGGCGCGGCCGACGCGGACGTGCGGCGTATAGAGCGGCCCATCATTGATTGCGCGCGCTTCGATGATCCGCAGCGCGTCGTCGAGCGCGCTGCCGCCGACTGCGGCGCCGGCGGTGGCGCGGAAATATTCCGATGAGCACCACAATCGAAAGGTGCGGCTCGCGACCGGCCAGTGTTCACGATGGCCATGCACTTGATAGCTCACATAGGCGGCGCGGCTGGCATCGTGCCACAGCTCGCATTGATCGTCGATCAGGCCGATGAGGATATCGCGTGCCGGCGTGCGGCGCTTGCGCTTGCCGCCGCCGGGGGGCGCATCGGCAGCGGCCTGAGGCGGCGCATCGGCAGCGGCCTGAGGATCGAGTGGCGGCGACGGCGTGGCGGCGCCGTCGGTCAGGGCGGCAATCTGCTCAACGGAGTCCATGCATTTACGGCCCGCCGGCAGCGCCGGGCATCGACTCCGGCATCGCCGGGCCAGTCGAGCCCGACGTGCCCGATGGCATCGTGCCGTTGATGTGCAAATAGTTGCCGACGCGGTTGGCAACCTCCTCGATTTTGGCGATCAATCCGTCGCCGGCCTCGACCCTGACGCGGATATCGGCCGAGCCGGTGATCTCGGCCTTCGCCGGCTCGCCGTAGAGCGAGCGGCGGATATCCTCAACGTCGAGGCGCTTGAAGCCGCTGGCCGGCATCTCCTCGGCCCGGCGGTTCCAGGCGCCGCCGGGCGCCCAGGGCGCCGGCTCGCGATCATCGGCAATGCCGAACAGCTCGCGCAGCGCCGTGCGCAGCGGGTTGCCGGGCGTTTCGCTGTCGGCCTTCATGGCTTCGAGGGCGGCAAGGCCGGCTGCGACCGTCGCGCCGCGGCCGAGCGTTTTGCGCACGCCGGCGATCGCTGCGCCTTCGCCGGCCGCGATGGCGCCGCCGGTGGCAGCCGAGGCCGCGCCGCCGGCGCCGAGCCGCACCGCCGCGGCGTTGAGCGCCGCCGCCGAGCCCGTCAGCGCCGCCGCCGAGCCTTTCAGGCCGAAGCCCGAAAACAGGCCGCGGAACAGGCCCCAGGTCAACGCGCCGCCGGTGAGCAGGCCGCCGCCGACGGCGGCGCCGCCGATGGCCTTGGCGACGTCGGGGTGCCGTCCCTGCCAGTCCTTCACGCGCGCGGCGAGATGGCCGAAGCGATCGGCCCAGCCCGACAACATTTCCGCCGCATCCTTCATCGTCGGCGAGGTCAGCGTGCCGGCAAAATTTTTCAGCGACTCGGTGAACGAGTCGAGCGCAACGAAGGGATCGCCGCGGTTCGCATCGGTGGCATCGAGCCCGCGCGCGCCGCCGTAAAGCTTGGCGTGGTTCTCGAACGACTGCTGCTGCTGGATCAGCTTGGCGACGATGTCGGCCGAGCGCGAGCTGGTGAACATGCGCCGCACCTCATTGATTTGATCCTGCTGATTGACATAGCCGTGCGCGCGCAGCGCGGGCAGCAGGTAGCGGTAGACCCACAAATCGGGGTCTGAAGCCGCCAGATCGGAACCGGCGACATGGCGCCCGGATTTAAAGCCCTTGATCTCGCCGGTCTTAGTCAGCTCGAAATCGTCCCGGTTGGCGAGCCCCATCGCCACAAATTCTTTTGCCGCGGCGTGCTGCGAGCCTTGGAAGCCGCCAACAATCTGTTTGATGAACTGGTCGACGCCAACGCCGGCGCGCATGCCGCGCATCTCCTGCGCCAGTGAAATGCCCGTGGTCGTCTTGAAGCGATCGGACAGCGAAGCCGCCGCCGCCTTGAAGTTGGTCGCCAAATCGAACTGCTGTTCCGCAGTGATCGTCTTGCCCATCACCTGCTGCGCTTTAATAAAAGCGTCGAGGTAGGACTTGAAGCGCGCCGGGTCCTGCGCGAGGCCCATGACCTCGGCCGCCTTCACGGCGTAGATCAAGCTCTGACTCATTGCGCCGCTGTGGTCGATTGCCTTCATCGCGGCCTGCGCCTGCACCACTGCCGGCAACATTCCGGGCGCTTCATCGGGGTGCAGAAGAACGCTGCGCAGTTCCTTATACCGTTCCAGAATCGAGGCAACGCCGACGTTCGGATAACGCGCAGCGAGGCCGTAGGCCTGCCGCTCGGCGCGATCGATCTCGTCATCGGCCACGCCGGCGGCGCGAAGCTTGACGCGCTCGCTTTGGATTTCGGCGCCGGACGAGATGGCGCGCCGCGTTCCCATCAAAATGCCGGGCCCGGCAAGGAAGCCGACGCCGGACATGGCGCCGCGAAATCGCTCCGCCATCCGCGCCATCAGGCCGGCGCGACTTTGCAGTTCGCGGTTACCGAGGGCGATGGTGCTGTTGATCGCGCGCCAGGCGGCGTTTTGCGCATTCAGCAAACTTGTCTGCTTGCGCAGCTCCGCCGTCACCGCCTGCATCTTGGCGTCGTTAAGGCCGAGGCCCGACATGCCGGCTAGCCGGCGCTTGACCTCCTCGGCGTGGGCGATGACGCTCGCCCACATGCCGCCGGTCTTGTCGGTGCCGGTGATGCGTAATTCAGCCTCGAGAACTTTTCCCATGTTTCAACTCGCTGTGTCGGAGAAAATCCGGCGCGGCGACCCTGAAGGGCAAGCCGCCGCGCCGGTGGCGCGGGCCGCGCGTGGAGCAGACACGCGCGGTTCGCGCGCTTTGCGGCCGACGATGGCCGCGAATCGCCGCGCGCCGCCACCAGCGCGCGCGGCAATCTCAGCTTTGCAGGCGAACGTTCAAATTGCCGACGTCGAGCGGTTCGATGCGCTGCATCGCCGGCGGTGCCGGGCGCGGCTCGGGCGTGGTGTCGCGCGGCATTTGGATGACGCGCGGCAAATGCGAACTGCGCGCCGGCGCCTTGGGCGCATCCTCAACGCGCGGCGGCGCCTTGCGCGGCAGCGGCAGCGAAGCCGGCGCCGGCGCGCACCACCACTCCGGATCGAACGGCGTCAACCTCGCCTCGCGCGTGAAAAAACCGGACCGGCGCTGCACCGTGCCGCCGGCGAGGCGCTCTTCGAGGAGCGGAAGCGGCGATTTGCCTTGCGGCAGCGCGTCGCGGTTCATCAGCCGTGCGGTGGCATCGAGCGCGGCGAGGGCGGCGGTGACGCTCGCGACCTGCTCGCGAACGTTCGCCGCGAGCGCAAGGGTCTTGTCGGCGGCGGCGGCGAGCTGCGCGGTGAGCGCGTCATAGGCCGCAAGCTCCGCCGCGGCCCGCTCGGCATCGCGCGCGGCATCGCGCTGCTGCGCGACGTCGGCGAGATCGACCTGCGCGACCTCGATCTCGCGCGCAAGCCGCGCGCGCTCTTTGTCGTGACGGTCGAGCGCCGTGGCGCCTTGACGGGCCGCGGCGGTGCGGCCGGCATCGTGGGCCGTCAGCTGGGCGCGCAAGTCGGCCAGCGCGGTTTCCTTGGTCGTGAAATCGGCCGAGAGATCGGCCGCTGATTTGATCGTGTTCATGGGGGTGGCGTGCTCCTGTTGAGGGTTGCGAAAAAAATCAGGCGCGCAGCGCGCCGGCGGCGACCGCCGCCGACAGGCCGCGCCGGCGGCGCCAAGCAGAGCCGCGGGGCGGCATGTGATGTGCCGCGCGAGACGGCGCCGCCGGCAGGGGCGTGAGCGCGGGCGCGATCGCGGCGGCGCTGGCCGTGGCGGGCATCAGCGCCGCGACGGCGTGATCCTCGCGGCCGTCGCCGGCGGCGGTCGTCGGCGCTGCGATGGTGCCGGCCGCGACCGCGGCGGCATAGGCCTCGGCGGCGAGCTTTTCGAGCTCGGCGGTGCGGCGCGCGGTGGCGTGCGCGTCGGCGATCGCGGTGAGATTGGCCGCGACCGCCGCGACGGCGCGCCGCTCGATCTCGGCCGACGGCGCGGGGGCACTGGCGGCGGTGCGCCGCGCGGCGAGTTGCCGCGCCACGGCGGCGGAAAGGTTTTCGGTCATGTGGGGCCTTTTCATAGTTGTGCGCTGCACGGCGCAAGCGCGCGGTTGAGTTCGGCGATGTCGGCAAGCGTGATGCGCGGCAGCATCCGGGCCGAAGCCACTTCGCCGACGGCGAGTAGGCGATAGTTTTTTCCGGCGGTCTCGGGCCGGTCGCAATGCGAGCCCCGCCATTGCACCGATCGACGATTGCCGCAGCCGTGTTGATGGACTGATTCACACCATGGGCAGCGGAACGCCATGACGCATGTCGCGGCATCGAGAAGCCGGTGCGCTGGAATGAAAGGATTCTTCACCGCTCGACCTGGCGCTGCCGCCTTCGCTGGCATCTGATGCAGCGGCAGGTCCGTGGCGTTGCCGCCGGCGGCTTGCCGTCGCGGCGTGGCACAGCTTCGCAGCGGATGCAATCGCATTCGGGGCCGCAGCCGCGTTTGATGTGGCGCAGTGCGCTGCCGCACAGAAAATATGGCGACATGCGGCTGAGGTCACGGCGAATCTCAACGGTGCCGCTGACGACAAGCTCGCCGCGCCGGTCGATGTGGTGCCGCATCTCGACTCGGACCACTGGCTGCACCAAGGGCCGGGCATCCCGCCCGGTCTTGGATGGCACCGCGGCCCGTTTTGCATCAGCGGGCATCGATCTCGATCCTCCGGCCAGCGGCCCATTCCATCAGGGCGCGGCGCTGATAGCGCACGGCCCGGCCGAACCGGTTGAAGGGAATTCCGAGCCGCCCGTTGACGCGATCGCTGGCGAGGGTCTGGGCGGCAAGGCCGAGTAACTTGGCGGCCTCGGCTGTCGGCAAAAATTCGGCTTCGCTTTGATTCCGATCATTCATCAGGACTCTCCAGCGGCAATGCTGATATCGATCCAATTATGCCCATTGATCGCAATTCAAAAAACTTGCGCGGCAAAATTCTCTGCGCCGTTTTCATGCGTCATTTTTTTTTGACGCAACACCAAGCTTTTTAGAATAATCGCTTCGGGGCGAGGGCGGGCGGCCACGGGCGCCGGACCATTCTGAGGATTTAAGCGCAGCGCAGAATGGCCGCGAGCGCGTCGTGAAGCTGCATCCTAATTTTCGGTTAAGCTCATTAACGAGTTTCTGCTTGGTCAGTTGCTGACCATTCTGCCGCGCGGCTTCAGCCAACCCGTTGATAGTCTCGACCAGCTTGGATTTGGCCGTCCTATTGGGCGGCCTGCGGACCCTGAGACGCCGCACCTCACGCTCGATCATCCGAACACCGCTAATCACCCGATGAAAGCCAGGGCTCACGCCAGTCGGCGATAGTGCATTGTGGACAAAGGAATTCGACCTGCAGCTATGATCCTTCAACGCACTCGCCTGAAAGCACCGCGTCGAACGAATTCTGATATACCAATGAGGGCCGCCGCCGGCGCGCATCGCGCCGAACTGCCTCCGCGATTCCACCTCAAGGACATAGTTGGCCCATTCACCCGCGAGAATGGGACGCTCGGGGTCAGCATCAACCGAGCCGGTCGCCCGAATCAGTTCGCGCTTAAGGGCATCGAAAATCGTGGCAATCGAATCGGGCCTGGGCCGCTGGCGGTAAGCAACATCGCCGGTGAATGCCGCAGCCGAGCGTGATGTCACAAAGGCGATGGCCTGCTCGATTGTGATCTGGCGCGTCTGCTTCGCCATGATGGTCCGCCTCCGCCGGCGGGCCGCAGGCTGGGGTGGTGCGCGGGGCAGGCGCCTGCGGTGCGCGCCTTGTCGGGAGCTACCCTAGCCCCGCGCGTCTCGAATCAGGCCGCGCGCCGGGCTCTCGGCGCAACATCCGCCGCCGCCAAGACCGCAGCGCCCGATACCAGCAGCCGCGCGTGCGCGGCGCGGGCCACGGCCGCGAGATTTTCGAGATTCTCGGCGGTGCGCAGCAGTTCGTCGCCGAGGACCGGCAAAATTTGCGCCGCATCCGATGTGCCGAAGCGGGCGACAAGCTCTTTCTTACTCAGCGCCAAAATCGACAGCGCCCAGCGGGCAGTTTGCGCGTATTCGAGCATAAGCGCATCTGCGGCGACGGTCTTGAGATCAGCGCCGCCCGGCCATGCGCGAAAAGGCAGCTTCGCGATGGTATCCATGGTCATTGCTTCACCCTCCTGTTTGCCGAAGCGGAATCACTTCGGCGGTTTTCGATTCCTTCGGCACGTCGCCCATCGCCGCAGCAAGCCGCGACCCGATCCACTCCGACGCGCGGCGAACAGGATCGAGGTCGAGATGCGCGTAGCGCGCGGTGGTGGCTTCGTTTTTATGGCCCAACAGCTTGCCGATAATCGGCAGACCGAAGCCGCCGGCGGCACCGAAGCTGGCATGCGTGTGACGCAAATCATGAAGGCGGACGCCGCTGAGGCCGGCGCGGCGGCAGACCGCGGCCCACGGCCGGCCGAGATCGGCGCGCGGCTTTTCGTCGGCGGTGCCGGCCTTGTCGCCGGCGATCACATAAGCGCCGATGCGCGGCAGCTCGGCAAGCACAGACATGGCTGGCGCGTTGAGCACCACCGCTTTGCGGCCGGTTTTGCTGTCCGGCAGGAACAGCAGGCCGCGCTCAAGATCGACCTCGCCCCAGCGCAGATTCAGAATTTCCCGCAGGCGGCAGCCCGTGAACAGCAGCAGGCGGATTGCGGCGGTGGCGTGCGGGGCGAAGCGGTGGAACCGCCGCGCGGCGGCGGGCGCGTGTTTCGCCGTGGGCTTGGTTTCGTCGACCTGCCACGGAAGGCCCGTCGTCTCGGCCTCACGCAGCGCCGCGCCGAGCCGGTCGAGTTCATCGCCGGTGAGGAACCGCTCGCGCGCCGTCTCACGAAATTTCGGAATGCGCCGCGCCGGGTTGAACCCGTCGGGGACGATGTGCTGACGGGCGGCATAGGAGTACATGGCACCGACTGCCGCCAGCATCCGGTTCGCCGTGTAGAGGCCCCCCACCGCGCGCTCACGCCCGTTAACGAGAGCCTTTTTGCCGTCCCGGATAGAGCGGTGCAGCCGCGCCAAGTCGGGGCGATTGAGGCCATCCACTTTGCGCGCGCCGAATTCCGGCTTCACAAAATTATTGAGCACGTAGGCATACAGCATCGCCGTGCGCTTTTTCCGGCGCGCCGTCACGTCATCAAGAAAATCAGCGATCAAGTCGGCAACGGTCTCCAGGGCGCGGGCACTGCGCAGCTTTTCGAGCGGGTCGCCGCCGGGCTCGCGCGCTTCGATCAGCAGCTTCGCGGCCCGCTTGCGCGCGGCATCGAGCGGCAGGTCGCCGACAGCGGCGAATTTGAAACGACGCTTGCGCACGCTGCGCCCGCCGGGATACGGGCGATATTCTACAACGTAGGACCGCAGCCCCGATGGCATCACGCGCACGCCAAAGCCGATGTCCCGAGTATCGTAAACGATATAGGCGCGCGCGGCGGGCTTGAGCGCCGCCAGCGCGCGTTCGGTGATCCGCAATTTCGGCATGGCTTCCTCCAGCGCAAGAAATTAACCCGCCGTGTCGCCACCGTGTCGCCACCGGCGATGTTCTCCCCTGTTTCCCCGAAATTCCCAGCGATGGAAAAAGCCGAGAAATTAAGGAAAACCGCATCGCCAGAGAACGCCCGAAATCACTGGAAATGCATGGCAGCGGAACTACGAATCTGGGGGTCAGGAGTTCGAATCTCTTCGGGCGCGCCATTTTTCTTTTGAAATCAATAACTCAGGCGGGCGCTTCAGCGCGCCATAATCATCGCGACGGAATGGTCGCGTATATGTCGCATTTTTGCGCGGTCGAGTTCGCATCACGATCGCTGAAAGCAAGCCACATGGCACGGGATTCCTGGAATGTCCCGCGCCGGTGGAAGGCTCAAGGTCGCCGCTAACATCCCCTCGTGGCTCCTGTAAGCTTGATCAGCGAGTCGCTGCCTGATGGCCGGTGGCTCTCTAACCCTCAGCCGCTCTCATGTTGAGCCTGACCATCGCAAATATGCGCGCGAATCCTTCACAGCCGGGAGAGCAAGGAACTGCGCTTCCATTCGCTGCCGACGAGAAGACTCTCGACTTGCCGACTTTTCTCCGCATGTTTCAAATGCGGAAAGCTCAGATCATGTGGTTTCTTGGCG
This sequence comes from Pseudolabrys sp., assembly GCA_035652735.1. GTDB lineage: Bacteria > Pseudomonadota > Alphaproteobacteria > Rhizobiales > Xanthobacteraceae > Pseudolabrys. The sequence continues at coordinate 9,266 of DASRDF010000080.1, forward strand.
CCGGGGCGTCGCGCGCCGCCGGCATCAAAACCGCATCGGACATGATCTGGGAGTTCAAGCGCAATCTCTATTGCTCCGAGAAGAAGCAGCCGCTCTCGGTCGTCTCTGACCTGGGTGATCCTGTCGTCCGACGAAAATTGCAGGCGCACTTTGACGCGAAGGGCACCTTCCCACCGGAGGCAGCGGCGGACGAGTACGCTTCTTATTTCGAGGCCACCTATCCATCGGCGAAGGACCGACGCGCCTATATCGACCGCGAGATAGAGGAGGGCAAGCCCTCGTTTGGCCATCTGGCGCTGGCGCTTCTTATGCAGAAGGGCTTTTGTCGGGCGGCCTGGACAACGAATTTCGATCGCGCCTTGGAGGACGCTGCCTTCACGGTCATGGGCGGGTCGGGGCGCCTTGTCACAGCCGATTTGGCGGAGCCCAAGAAAATTCGTCAGGCCTGGATCGAGGAGCGGTGGCCGACCTACGGCAAGCTCCACGGTGATTACCAGTCGGAGCGCCTGAAGAACGTTGCTTCAGAACTCCGCGAGCAAGACGCCGACATGCGCGCGTGTCTCGTCGATGGCTGCGGACGGCATGGCTTGGCCGTCATCGGCTACAGCGGTCGCGATGCGTCCGTGATTGAAACGCTCCATGCCGCCGTCAAGATGCCCAACAGCTTCCCGGGCGGGTTGTTCTGGTTCAAGCGCTATCAGGACGAACTCTATCCCGCCGTCCGCGCCTTGATGCAGGCCGCAATGGCAAAAGGTCTCGACGCACATGTGATCGAGGTCGAGACCTTCGACGAGCTCTTTGCCGACATTGTCCGGTTCCTGCCAGAAACCGAAAAGGAAATCGGTCGCATCGCGGGAGCCACGCGGCCCCGGCTCGCCAAGATCGTTCCGCGCGCCAGCGTCACCAATATCCCGGCCATTCGCACCAATGCGTTGCCGATCGTCTCCTATCCTGCCATTTGCCGGCTCGCCGTCTGCGATATCGGTGGATCGAGCGAAGTGCAGGACGCGATCAAGAAATCAGGCCTTGATATTATAGCCATGCGAGCAAAACTTGGTGTTCTTGCCTTCGGACGGGACGCTGACATCCGCAAGGCGTTCGAGCCGTTCAAGATTACCTCGTTCGACACGCACGCGATTTCGCCGGATCAACTCACCGGCGCCACGGGCACCCGCGCATTGCTGCGGAACGCGCTTTTCCGCGCCCTGGGTCGCCGATCCGGATTGCTTCCGACGCAGCGCGGCAGGCGTCAACTGCTCTATCCCAACTCCGCCTTTGTGAAGCCTTCGGATTTCAACTCGTCCGACGCGAAGCCTGTGGACCGGCTCAGCGGAACGATTGGTTCCGTGGACTGGTCGGAGGTCTGTGAGATTCGGCTTGACTGCAAGCTCAACGCGCTGTGGCTTCTGCTGGAGCCGCGCGTCATTCTGAACATCACGGACGAGACGCCTTTTGCGGATGTCGAGCGTGCGCGTGAGTTTGCGCGCGAGCGTCGGGCTCGCCGCCGCAACCGCGAAAGTAATGCCATGCTTGAAGGCTGGACTCGCTTGATCGTGGGCGACGAGCAATCAGTCAGACTTCGCGCATTCGAAATCGCCGATGGCCATGATGCGGAGTTCGAAATCTACCGCGTTGCTGGATTCAGCGGGGCAAGCCGATGATGCCGACCGCCGCTAAGCCCTATGCCTTGCCCGGCCATCTGGTGCTTCCCGAACCCAAGCTTCGGTTCGGCGGCGATCCGCGCGACGCCATTGACGTGCATCCGCTTCGTGGCCTGATAAATCACGGCCCGTTTAGTCGCGACAAGCTGTCAGCCGTCTCCGATCCGATCCGTCTCGCCGTGATTGCCCCACAAGGTGGTGTCAAGCGCATTGCCGATCTTGTTCACGAACTGCATCAATCACACAAGCCGCGCGAGCGCCGGAACTATCTTCCGGACTTTCCAGGCTTTTCAAGAATTTTCGGCGTGAGACTGATCTTGCCCAATGGACCGACCTCCATCGAGCTGCCTGCTGCCTTGACAACGGAAGTTCAGCATTCGCCAAAACCGCACGCCGTGCTGGCAGAAGCGCTGACCCGCTCGCTCTACGCACTTCGCAACCTCCGGCACGACTTCGATATTGTGATCATTTATCTGACCAAGCAGTGGGAGGCGGGCTTCCAGGAGCTCGCAACCGAAGACTTCGACTTGCATGACTACCTTAAGGCAATCGCGGCATCCGAAGGCATCTGTGTGCAAATCGTCACGGATACGGACACAGGCGCGCTTGGCTACTTCTGCCGTTGCAGCGTGACGTGGCGCCTTGGCGTCGCCCTTTACACCAAGGCCGGCGGCGTTCCATGGGTATTGGCCGACTCCGAGCCAGGCACTGCATTTATCGGAATCGACTATGCCTTGCGGCCCGGCACGGGCACTGAAAATCGGTACGCGATCTGTTGCAGCCAAGTCTTCGACGCCGAAGGGTCAGGTCTCGAATTCATTGCCTACGAGGCCGAAGGCATCAAGCTTTTTGGTCGGAATCCCTTTCTGCGTCGCGATCAAATGATGAAAGTGATCGCGCGCAGCCTAGCGATTTATCAGCGGAAGCATGCGGGTGAGTTTCCACGGCGCGTGGTCGTACAAAAGAATACCGAGTTCAAGCCGTACGAAGTCGATGGCTGTTTTGACGCACTGCTGCACACGCCCAACGTCGAGCTTGTCCATGTCCAGCAGTCATGCGGGTGGCGTGGAATCCAAATCTCGGCACCACGCAAGTCACATGCGTATCCCTGCCGCCGGGGCTCTACTTTCCAGCTTGGCGACTACGAAATGCTTTTGTGGACACAGGGTAATTTGCCAGACGTGACCCGGGACGGTCGTGCTGATTTTTTCAAGGAAGGTAAGGGCATTCCTGATCCACTCCTCCTTGTCCGTTATGCTGGCACGGGCTCGATGGATGACCTTTGCCGCGAAGTCTTGGCGCTCTCGAAAATGGATTGGAACAATGATGGTCCTTACGATCGCCTGCCGGTCACCTTGAGTTTCGCCAAAATGCTGGCAAACGTTGTAAAGCGCATGCCCAGGCTTGAGCCCCGGTCATATGCATTCCGGTTGTTCATGTGAGAGTTATTCGACCCGGGGGCAGCGCGGAAGGCCTCAATCACGCAAATCCCGGAACACGACCAAGCCCGCAATATTGTCGTCGGGTGTGCCGTCTGTATCCCAATAGGCATCGTCCAAGTAGCGGCGAGCGTCCGCAGTACGTCGCTGATCGCCAAGCTCGATCAGCCCTCCTGACGTGAAATGGTAATTCACGCGGGCCGATTGCGTGGTCTCGTTGGCCCCTTGTGGTCACAAACCGAGTTGCTGCTCCGATGAGATCGAGCTTGGCAGATTCGCAGACAAGCATATGCCATGGGTACATTATCGACCTTAGCTGCGACAGCTTCGTCGAGTTTACTTTCTTGACTTGATCGGGAAATGCCAGCGAGCAGCCCCAGAAGCTCGGTGCTCGATAGCTGTGCTTGCAAAGGTTGGGACCATTGAATTGGCCGTGGGAGTGAAGAAAATTGAAAAAACAGTACAGTGGTTCAAATCCAGCGCCGGCCGATGCAGAGACGAGCTTGTCAAGCTGCAGATACGGATTCGGACCTGGCTTGGTGAGACTACTGTAGCGGCCGTTGGCAAAGAGCCGCTTGGCCTGCACCCGAAAGCCCAGCCCTTTCTTTCCGCGAACAAGCCACCATTCCCAATCTGCCCCGTGCTTGGCTTCTGCCGCTTTCGTGGCCAGATCGACCACGATATCCGTGCCTTGATGCGCAACGGCGATGTTGTACAGAGCACATTCGGTGAGGGTCTCTTCGCTGAGTGAGAGTCCAACGCTGGCCGCCTTGCGCATGTGATTCCACACCAGCCCCGCTTCCCTCCGAAATGTCTGACAAAGGGTGGGCATGGAAAGAAAACCGGCTCGCGTTGGGTCACTCAGCGGCGGCCAAGGCCGGAAAGATCGCCGAGCGAAGGTTGTTCACGATCTCAACGGCGATCTGGCGCGCGAGTATCGGTGGAACGGCATTGCCGATCTGACGAAAAGCAGGGTTCATGGTACCGGCGAAAACAAATCCGTCTGGGAAGGATTGAAGCCGCGCCGCCTCGCGAACTGTAATTACTCGCGCCTGATCGCTGTCGTAATGGATGTGCGAATATGTGTCCTTTCCGATATGCGCCGTGAGCGTTCGGACAGGACGGTTGGCCCTGAGCTTCCACCATCGATTTGGAAATTTCGTTGGGTCGTACGGCGGCACCATCGCCTTGCGCAGCGCCTTCCATTCGGCAGTTCGAGGCCCCAGCCCGCGACGTTTTGCCTTTGAGTGAAACAGACGCAGGGCAATGCGGTGTGCCCGCGGATACTCGTCTCCCGGTTCCATCGCCTCGAAGATGCGACTGTCGCGCGGTAGATATCGCAGCACGTGATCGTAGATTTCGTCACCTGCCTCAAATCCAGGCCACGATCGCATCGCTTGCGCGTAGGAGGACAGATTCTTCCATGCCGTCCTGCGGTACCGAACCCCCTCAGTAAAGCGTCGCGCTCCTCGTCTCAGCTTGCCTTCCAGATGAAGAGTGACCGGAGGAAGATCACCAATAGCATCGTGAGCACTCACGGCGTGCGGAAGGTTGTGGTGGCCCGTGTCGGCCTTCACAAAGCCCTGCGTCTCCAAGAGGTCGATCAGTTTCAGGGCGACCGCACGGGTGCCGGCGTATCCGCGCGGAAGATCGCACTGGTGTGTCGCTGCCGGAAACGTGATGGTTGCACGGATCTCCTTCCGAAACGCAATCAGGTACACACGATCACGCATCTGCGGTACGCCGTGATGGGCAGCGTTGATGAGTGAGTAGGCGGCGTCGTAGCCCATGTCGTCGAGGACCTCGACCATTTCCTGCACGACATTGTGGCCACCATAATTAAGGATATCAGGCACATTCTCCAACAGCAGCGCGAGCGGCTTCAGGTGATCCACGTAATGGAGATAGCGAAGATAAAGATTTCCCCGCGGGTCGACTTTGAAGGCGCGCGGATGGTCGGCGATTTCGCGCAGCTTTGCGCGTCCGACACGTGCATAGGCTTGGCAGGGCGGCCCGCCTACTATGATGTCGAAGGCCTCACGGGCACTGCCTAGCCCAAACTCCTCGCAGAGCTCCTCCGGTTCCATCGTCGCGACATTGCGCGGCCGGGCATGCAGCTCGACCAGATCCTTTGAGCAGCCCTTGAAGAGATTGACTGCATGCGATCGGGCGGCTAGTTCGTCGGTTTCCATTGCGGCGACAATTTCGCAACCGGCTCCCTGAAATCCGAGACTCAGACCTCCGCAGCCTGCGAATAGATCAAGGACTCGCAAGCGCGCCTGGGGCTCACCAAGCCGAGCTAGTTTGCCAGCAATAGTGCGAGGCGATTTCATTGATTGGAATTCCGTCGTAGGCAGCGGCGCGCCGGCGCGCCGCGGCAGGTTACCAGGTTTGGCGGACATTGCCAGGCCAGTGTTTCGTGGGTGATGATGGGCTGGGGAGAGCGCGATGCGTGTGGAGGGAAGAGTCGTTCCATTTGATGCGCTTGGAACGGCTGATCTTCATGTTGACGCTGTGTACCAGAGCCGCGGGACAAGGACCGGCGATGATCCGCTCCCTCGGCTTCTGAAGGTTGGCAACATGGGCGGATTTCGGTTTCGTGGAAGGCTGGATGCCCTCGAAATCGTCGCCCTTACATCGAGCCTCAGCGACCCAGACTGGCCCGATGAGGTGGATCGAGAAACCGGAGTCTTTACTTACTACGGCGACAATAAGCATCCGGGACGAGGTCTCCACGCTACTCCCAGAAATGGCAATGAGCTCCTGCGACGCATCTTTGCCGCCGCATACTCGGGAGCCCAGAGCCGGAAGAATGTCCCGCCAGTTTTCGTGTTCGCGAACACGGGTGAGCGGCGAGACGTGATGTTCCTTGGTGTCGCGGTGCCAGGAACATCGGAACAGCAGGTTGCCGAGGATCTCGTTGCTATTTGGCGGACCGCAAACGGTCTACGATTCCAGAACTACCGCGCCCGGTTCACAATTCTCGATATTCCGCTAGTGCAACGTGTCTGGATCGAAGAGGTGATTGCGGGCTCCCCGCATGCGGCACACGCGCCGGCTGCCTGGCGCGAATGGATCGACAAGGGGCGATATCGGCCGCTGAAATCCACTAGGTCGCTCGAATATCGAACCAAAATCGAGCAGCTTCCTTCGAGTCCGAACGACGTGGCCATTGCTCGCGCTGTGCATCAGTATTTCACAGAACGGCCGCACGATTTTGAAAAATGCGCCGCGGTGATCGCGCGTCTGATGTTGCCCGACATCACTGAGCTCGATCTGACCCGTCCGTCACGCGATGGCGGAAGAGATGCGATAGGTAAGCTCAGACTCGGGCATGGGGTTGGTTCGATTCTTGTCGACTTCGCATTGGAGGCAAAGTGCTACGCACTCGAAAATTCGGTCGGGGTCCGGGAAATGTCACGTCTGATATCGAGACTCCGTCATCGGCAGTTCGGCATATTGGTGACAACGAGCTACGTCGATTTGCAGGCCTATCGAGAGATCAAAGAAGATCAGCACCCCATCATTGTGATCGCTGCGGCTGACATTGTTGGGCTTCTCAGAGTGAACGGACACGCCGACGTTGAAGCCGTAAAGTCTTGGCTTGATCGCGAGTTTCCCTCCGCGTCTTCCGACGCGTGACCGATGAGGCACCTTTGTGAGCGCAACCGGGAGGCCCCAGGCGCTTGGCCAAACGATCCGCCAAGGCGGCCGGGTCATCCAATTGGCACTCCCAGACAATGATCACCCGCCAACCTGCGGCTTCCAGTTCGCCCCTGGTCCGCCGGTCGCGCCTCACATTGTCATCGAATTTGCGCTGCCAGAACTCGCGACGTGTCTTCGGCGTGTAGGCCAGTCCGCAGTCGTGTCGGTGCCAGAAGCAGCCATGGACAAAGACGGCAACGCGTCTCGATCGAAGGACGATATCTGGCCGACCGGGCAGGTCACGAGCATGCAATCTGAAGCGGTAACCCATCGCATGCAGGAGTTTCCGCACCACTCTTTCCGGGCCTGTGTCCCGGCCGCGGATGCGGCTCATGAGGGCGCTACGCTTGGCCGGGCTCATGATGTCCCACTGGGGGCTGTTGGTCTCGCCAGGGAGCGCAACCGCTGGTAAGTTCCCCGCTGCGCCCTCCCTCTGGACTTTTTTGGTTTTCCGCTGTGCCAACGCGCGCCGTACCTCCATCAGCTTCCGCCCTCGTCGGCTCTCTGAGGGGCGTGGGCTATTCGCTCGAGACTGCCATTGCCGACATCATCGACAACAGCATAGCGGCTCACTCGAAGGTCATAGAGATACACTGGGAATGGAATGATGGCGAACCCGTCGCATGGATTCTTGACGACGGCAGCGGCATGGTCGCCGACCGACTTGTCGAGGCCATGAGGTTCGGCGGCATTGGTCCAGACGCAGCGCGAGTGGATGAAGACCTCGGCCGGTTCGGGCTTGGCTTAAAAACGGCGTCGTTGTCCCAGTGCCGACTGCTGACAGTCGCTTCGAAAACATCCGCAGGGCTTGCATGCTTCTCATGGGACATCGATGAGCTTCGTAAGGATGGCGGTGGGTGGAATCTGATCGAGGGCGACGTTGCTCTTCCTCGGGAAATCCTGGCTCGATTGGAGTCGCGCAAGACAGGCACGCTCGTAGTTTGGCGGAAAGTCGACTTCGGGCGATCGGACGATCGGCCCGGCTACGAGGCATTTCTGGCCGATCTCGAGCGCGTTGACGCTCATCTTGGAATGGTGTTTCACCGATTCATTGCCGGTGATGCTCGCCACCTGACGATCACGCTCAATGGCAGCCGCGTTGAGGCGTGGGACCCCTTCCTTGAAAGCGATGATTCCACGATTAGAAATCCAGAACAACATATCAACGGACCAGGCGGTAGGGTTCGTGTGCGCGGATTTGTGTTGCCTCACAGAGATCGATTTCGCAATGAGACGGATTTCGAGAAGGCCGGAGGACCTGATGGGTGGACGGCCCAACAGGGGTTCTATGTGTACCGACAGAAGCGTCTTCTATCGGCGGGCGGATGGCTGGGCCTCGGAGGGAGCCGCGCCTGGACGCGGGATGAACCGAGCCGACTGGCTCGGATTCGGATCGATATTCCGAACACCGCCGATCATGACTGGCGCATCGACATTCGGAAGGCGATTGCCCGCCCCCCAGATGCAATCCACAAGCCGCTGCAGCGAATCGCAGAGGACGTACGACGCAAGGCACGTGAGGTCTTCGTTCATCGAGGGCAATATGGCAGTCGCCATAAAACGTCAGACGTATCACGAATTTGGCAGGTGAACCCTGAGGGTGCGCGGCGACGTTACTCGATACGTCGCGATCATGAGCTCGTCCGCCTGATCAAAGCTCGTCTCGATCCGGTGGGTTCAGGTCTTCTTGAAGCGCTCATCGATTTGGTTGAGCGAACGGTTCCCGTTGATCGCGTCTGGCTTGATGTCACGGAGCGCGGAGTGCCCGCCGATGACACCGAAACGTCGGAGCTCGTCAGTGCAGCGCTCTCGATGGCAAAAATGATGGAAAGAGCGGGAGTTGGCTTCGACGAGGCAGCGGCGCGGATTGCAACCATGGACCCGTTCGACAAGGTAGAAAATCTCGCGAAGCAGCTGGTCCGCAAGGCGAGAGGCGCAAAACAATGAATTCCGTGGAAGACACAATTGCTTCAATGGCCTTGATGGCAATTCGGCAGCGCCATCCGACCACGGCTATTGGCAGGGAGGAAATCGAAACGGCAGTTCGCGATTGTGCGCGCCTGCTTGCACAGAACATCGCCGCGGATCGAGTCAACGCCATTGTCCAGGAATTGGAGACTAGGCTTGTAGTCAAGGTAGGTCGACCAACAAAGCTCGTCGACGAACGAGGCCACGTTCCCTGGTATTTCGGGGAGCGAAAGGATGGGCGGCGTTTTTTCAAGCGGTACGTCGATTTCCTTTTGCAGGATCAGAGTTGGCCGCCAGCGGCTATCGATGCGATTGATCTGTCCACGGATCTGATCATGGAGCAGATCGAGGACCCGAACCGCGATGGACCTTGGGATCGTCGCGGCTTGGTTGTCGGTCACGTTCAGTTCGGCAAGACGGCCAACTATGCGGGACTTGCGAACAAGGCCGCGGATGCCGGCTACAAGCTGATTATCGTTCTTGCCGGTATGCACAATGCCTTGCGGCAGCAGACACAGCGGCGGCTGGATCGCGACATTCTTGGCTACAATACTACTCCTGCGAATGGAGGTCAGGGTTTTGCACGAATTGGCGTAGGTGACTTTGACCGCAACATCCATGCCGAGCATCTGACAACGCAGGCGGCGAATGGGGATTTCAATCGAGCATTTGCAGATAATCTCGGGATCGGAGTTCAGCAGAGACCGGTGCTTCTGGTCGTGAAGAAGAACGCTCGGATTCTCGAAAACCTCAACAACTGGGTCACTGAGGTTTTAGCGCCACGCGAAGATACCGATACCCGTCCGCTTCTGTTGATCGACGATGAGGCCGACCAAGCCTCGGTTGATACGGGCCAGCAGGAATTTGATGCCAACGAAACTCCTGACCCGGACTATGAGCCGAAGCGGATCAATGGTCAGATACGACGCCTGCTTGTCTCGTTCTCGCGTTCTGCCTACGTGGCATACACGGCTACTCCGTTCGCCAATATCCTCATTCACGATGCCGCGGCGGCGGAAGAGTACGGAGAGGATATTTTCCCCCGTAGCTTTATTATCAATCTCCCATCGCCATCCAACTATATCGGACCCGGCCTCTTGTTTGGCATAGACGGTGATGGGGGCGGGGCCGCTGAAGAGCCTCTCGATGTAGTTCGAAACGTAGATCAGGACGACGAAGGATGGATTGCAACGGATCATAAAAAGGGTTTTGTGCCTCGATATGAAGGCGAGGATCGCATTCCGCCTTCGCTCGAAGACGCCATTTTGAGTTTTGTTCTCGCGTGCGCCGCGCGCGCGGCGCGCGGCCAAGCCAATGCTCACAACTCAATGCTGATTCACGTCTCTCGATTCAAGGACGTACATCAGGCGGTATTTCGGCAAGTGGATGAGTGGGTAGCTGATCTCAAACGCAAGCTCAAATACCGAACGGGCAGGAGCGGGCTGGTCGATAGGCTACGCGAAATGTGGGAACGCGACTTCGAACCAACATCGGCAGAAATCCGCGCCACGCGGATTGGAGAGAACCTGCCAACTACTTCGTGGGCTGCGGTGGAGCGCGAGCTGACAAACGCTGCCGATAAGATAAAACCGCAGGTGGTGAACAGCGAAATTCGAGATGCGATCGATTACGACGGAAATGCCACGCAGGGATTGAGCGTCATCGCGATCGGTGGTGATAAGCTTTCGCGTGGACTCACGCTGGAAGGACTCACTGTCAGTTATTTTCTGCGTGCGTCGAAGATGTACGACAGTCTCATGCAAATGGGCCGGTGGTTTGGATATCGCCCCGGTTATGTCGACCTCTGCCGCCTCTATATGACACCCGATCTGCAGCTGTGGTTCCGCCATGTGGCGACGGCGGCGGAGGAATTGCGGGAGCGTCTCGACCACATGGCAATGATTGGGGCGACTCCTGAACAATATGGCCTCCGAATTCAGTCGCACGACATCCTGCTGGTGACCGCCCCGAACAAGATGAGGCATTCTCGGGAATTCCAGGTTTCGTTTCAGGGAGAGGCCAAGATACAGACAGTTTTCTTCAATGATGAAACGAGCAATTATCGTAATGCCACCGCGATTACGGGTTTTCTGGACAGGATCGGACAACCAGTCGAACTGGCGGGCACCACAGGGCGGATGGACTGCAAGTCATTCGAAGGCCGCCGCGTGTGGAAAGGCGTTGCGGGATCTGAAGTTGCGAATCTCCTCGGCTCTCTTCTATTTCCTGAAGAAGCGCGTGACGTTAATGCCGGCCGTCTCAGTTCGTACATTCGGGAGTTGCTCGCCGCCAATGAACTGACCGATTGGACGATTGCCGTTCCCAATGGCAGCGGTGAGCTGCTTTCGGTGAATGGTTGGAATTTCAAGACCATTGAACGCGCTCCGCTTCCACGAGGCGAAGCGTCTGGTCGATATGTTGTAAAAACCGTTCTGTCTCCCAGAGACGAAGCCATCGATCTTGACCGGTTCGAGTACGATCGTGCATTGGCGGAAACAAACAGAAAGCGAATTGCGGTGGGTAAGGATGCGTCGAACACGCCCGACGGGCCAGAGATACGAAAGATCAGAGGTGAAAATCCGAAGCGCGCGTTGCTTCTGCTCTATCCACTATCGCCTAAGAACGCCGGTGTTGATTTCACCGTACCGATTTTCGGGGTGGTCGTAAGTTTCCCCGATTCCCAAAGCGGCCGATCGGTGCGCTACCGGTTCAATACTGTGGAACAGCGCCTCGAACTCGTATGACACCTCTCCGCGCTGAGCTGACCTCCAAATGGGCAGAAGCCGCACTTGCAGAGCGCGGCGACCGCGAATGGAGAGGCGTAGCGCTCTCTGTTCCGGCGGTCGTCCGGTTTCTGGCTGGCATCCGCGAGCCTGATGGTCATATCGCTCTGCTAATTGAGGCGCCTCTGGCAACAGCGCCGGCGACGATGTTGCGGGTCAACGCCGATGGCGTAAGCCTCACCGATCAGCGCGAGCCTCACGAGAAACTATTCCGCGTCGCAGTCACGCTCGAACGCGAATCTCTGCGCGACGTATTTGAGGTGCTCGCCACAGATATAGTGGAGGTAGTGCGGCCAGCCACAACTTCCGGTCAAGCCATTGAAACTGCGGTCTCGCGCCTGGAGGCTTGGCAGGCCTTTCTGCGGTCCGGCCGACGGGGCCTGTCGAGAGAAGAGCAAATCGGACTGTTGGGAGAACTCGCCGTTTTGCAACTGTTGGCCAGAGAAATTGGGTATGACCACGCCGTGGAAGCTTGGCTTGGTCCACTAGATGGGATTCACGACTTCAGCCGTTCAGGGACTGCGATAGAGGTCAAGGGCGTCGCCGGCGTCGGTAGCTTCTTGCGCATATCGCACCTGGATCAGCTTGAGTCGAAGGGGCTGTCAGTCCTGGCAATTGCCCGTCCGCGCTTTCGGGAGGGGCCGGAGGGTCAGTCGATATCGGCCTTCGTCAATGCAATTCGCGAAGACATCGATCGGGCCGCGCCCACGGCTAGGCGGGGCTTCGACGACAGACTGCTAAGGGCGGGCTTCATGGACGGGGACAGACAACCACCTGACTCTGCGGTCTTTTTTCTGGATAATATGTACGGTTTTGAAGTGCGTAGCGACTTTCCGCGGCTGACAGGTTCGTCCGTACCAGCCGAAATCGTGGATGCATCCTATACGCTGGACGAGCGAACCCTTGCTCGATTTCGGATCGAAGCCGATGGTCTTGCCAGGTTCGCAAAGATGATGGACGGGCCTAACGCATGAGTGACGAAGCTGTCGAGCTGTTTGCGCGCGAGCTTGCCGCGGAGGTAGATGATGCAGTCCACTCCGGAACCGGCAGCATCTACAGCGAAGAGGAATTTACGCGCATCGTCCTTGATCGCCTGGGTGATGAAGGCGCCGTTGAAAACCCGATTCTGCTTTGGCAGGAGGGACATTTCGCCCGAACGAAATACAAGATCACGGGCTATTCCATCCCGGACGACGAGGAACGACTTCTACTCGTGACTACTGTTCATACTGGAGAGTTGCCGCCGCGCGCCCTGACGCGAGACGAAATCCTCGGTGCCTTTCAGCAGGCAGTCAAGTTTTATGAATGCAGCTGCAAAGGACTCCACACCAAGATCGAGCCGTCCAACACGGATGCGAGCGAGCTTGCTCGCCGCATCTATGAAGCGCGCGAGCGGATCAGTGTCCTCCGTGTTGTATTGATTTCAGATGGACTGACTGGCTTGAAATCTGTCGACATCAAGGAGGCGTTCGACGGAACGCGCGTTATTGTCGATCTTTTCGGCATCGAACGGCTGCACCGCATACTCGGACAAGGATTGCGACGCGACGACATAGTCGTCGAGTTCGATACTGAACTAGGCGCACCTCTCCCGTGCCTCAAAGCATCAAGAAGTGGCGACGATTACGACGCCTATCTGGCCTCAATTCCCGGCGCGCTGCTCGCGGACATTTATGAAAAATATGGTACCCGGCTTCTCGAATTGAACGTTCGGGCATTTCTCGGATTGAGGGGTCGCAAAAGCGTTAATGCTGGCCTGCGCGCAACGATCCGCGAACTCCCGCATCGCTTTCTTGCATATAATAATGGCATCGTTGCAACAGTCGATGCAATGGATATCAAAGACCTTGGACAAGGGCACGTCGGCATCAAATCGGTGCGCGGCCTGCAGATCGTGAACGGCGGACAAACGACGGCCAGCCTGCATCGCGCCAAGCGCCAGGATGGAGCGAATCTGGATGGCATCGCCGTACCCGCCAAAATCATTCGCGTGGGCGGCGCAGATCTCGATGAGATGGTTGCAGCTGTCTCGCGATCAGCGAACAGTCAGAATACCGTTCAACCGGCGGACTTCTCCGCCAATGATCCGTTCCACGTTGCGGTGGAGAAGTTGGCCAACAACACGTGGCTCGCTGACGGCAAGGGGCGCTGGTTTTATGAGCGGGCTCGTGGCAGCTACGGCGCTGCCGAGCTGAAGGCGTCGTTTGCGGCGGCTCAAAAGCGACGGTTTACACACGAAACCCCCAAAGAACGCCGCTTCTCGAAGACAGACCTTGCAAAGTATCTGAATGCCTGGGACGGGCTACCACATCAGGTCAGCTTCGGTAACCAGAAGAACTTCCAGTTTTTCATGCAGTCACTGAAGGACGAACATCCAGACGGGTTTGAGCCAGATGTGGGCTGGTACAAGGCATTTATTGCAAAAGCCATTCTCTTCCGGACCGTTCAATCAATCGTGCGAGCCCAAAAATTTGCTGCGTATCAGGCCAACATCGTGGCCTATACAACGGCGTACCTCTCGTGGCGCACCGGCGCGCGTATCGACTTCGACCTCATATGGTCACGACAGGTGATCTCACCCGAACTGAAAACCGTACTTGAGAAATGGGTGGGTGGAATTGATGCGGCGCTCCGAAAGACTGCGGGCAGTCGTATGGTCAGTGAATGGGCAAAGAAGGTGGAATGCCGCGATGCCCTGCGTGAAATATCCCTCGATCTTCCCGACGCTCTGCCGCCCGAGTTGTCGAGCCAGACTGCGTTCGCGAAAAGCGGCAATGGCCGGGCGCCGATTCGCAACGACGGGCTGACACGTGGAGATCTGGAACTAATTGATAAGTGTCGCGCGATCAATGCCGAGACTTGGCTCAGGGTCGCACAATGGGGGACACAATCGAAGAAGCTGCATTGGAAAGTTGCCGGGATTGCGAGAACGATGGGCGAGTATGCAATCGGAGGATGGGAGCGCAGCCCTTCGGCGAAACAGGCAAAATGGGCGATGGAGGCTTACAGCGCGGCTGAAAAGGAACAGGTCTTTGCTGACGACAAGGCGTCTCGCTAAATTGTCATCCAGGAACCGCATCGTCTGTAGAGCGATCTGAAAAGATCATCGCAACAGAGTTGCTTGCCGCCGAACGCTAAGGTCTTCTAGGCATGCGGCCTTAAAATAAGGGGGAACCAGTGGTCGACTGGGACGCGAGATTCATGGCTTTGGCCCAGTTTGTAGGAGACTGGAGCAAGGATCGCAGCACCAAAGTTGGTTGCGTCATCGTGGGGCCCAACAATGAAATTCGGGCGATCGGCTATAACGGATTTCCACGTGGAATTGCGGACGACGCGGAAGAGAGGCACTCAAGGCCTGCGAAATATTTGTGGACCGAGCATGCCGAACGCAATGCCATCTATCATGCAGCGCTCATCGGCGTTGCCCTTAAGGGCTGTCGCATGTATTTGCCCTGGTTCCCTTGCATGGATTGCGCGAGAGCAATCGTCCAAAGCGGGCTCTCCGAACTGATCGCGTTTAGTCCAGAGCTCGGTCACCCGAAATGGGGAAAAGACTTTCAGGCTAGTATGGCACTGCTACGCGAAGCTGGAGTTCACGTGCGACTCGTATCTCCCAAATGAACACGAGCCGCTAGTGCGCGCCAGCGAGAGCCGGCCCCTGATAGCGAATTTCGGCATCAGCAATGTATCTTCGCCAGTAGTCGCGGCTTTCGGGCGCCTCTGCTCGCTGGAAAAACGTTCGTCCAATATCGGTGACGGTATCGCTCCAGCCTGCTGGAGCAGCATCGGATGTGACCACGAGCGCGCGTGCGATTTCATCCCGCACTTTGGGCTGTGCCCGCAAATCGTCAACGCGATTCTTTATGGCCTGGACGATCCGGCCCCTCAGTTGTGCATCGCCGCGGCAGGCGAGCTCCGCCAGCGAGCGCGCGGCGCCATACCTCACCGATCCATCGGAATCATGATCAAGCGACTGAAGCAGGGTATCAAAATTTGAGGTGGATGGAAATGCGCCCAACAAATGGACAATGCGCCACCGCTGCGTGGGAGGCGCATTATGTAACGCATTGCGCAACATCTCAAGTTGCTCCTCAGTGAGAGCCATGCGCCGGGCTACGTTTGCCATTGTCCAGCCGATCACCGAATCATCTGCGAGGAGCGTTTGAATGTCCTCGTCAGTCAGATTCTGATCTGACGGGCGAGTGAAGAGCGCTTGCCAACGCGTAAACCATGCCGCCTGCGAGTTAACTGCCGCGACCGATCGCAGTACCTGTTGAAAGGACATCGCGTCCTTAAAGGGTTGTGATCCAGCCAGCCTGATTAGCAGCAGCGCATCATTCGCTCGCTGGCGCGTTGCTTCTACGAGGTCGAAGCGTTTTTCTGCCAACATAGCAAAGATCACAATCCGCATTTCTGCGCTGCAAGGTACGGCGTCCGATGACACGCTGGAAAGCGCGTATCCAGCAGCGTACAAATTCCAGTCGTACAGGCGCCGCAGGAAATCGTCCGCCTTCTCCTGACCAAGTTGCTCGAATACCAGTGCCAGCGGATCGAACGAGCTCTGGTCAAGGCTTATGACATTGAGATTGTCCGATGTCCAAAAATCTTGGTTCTGTCGAGCCATATGACGAGACGCAAGGTAATCATGTAGCAAATGATGACTGAAGTGCGCCTCGCCGCTCTCTGTGAGAATAATCACTCCCGAGTTTTGAAGTCGATTGGTAACGTGTTCGCCAGCGATAATTCTGAATTGCTCGATTGAGAATGAGCGAGATTTATTGAGATAGGCCTGAAAAGCTGCGATCGCTGCTGAGTTGAGGTCCTGCTCAGTCAAGTTGGCGTGTGAAATTAGATACCGTTCATGCGTTCGCGCGCCGCTCACCGATACATCTTCTTGATGAATTGCCGCATTGAGAAAAAATGGCAAATCTAGCGGTGCAACGCTGGTCTGCCCGGATAGTCGGTTACCGGCATACCGTGCAATCAGGCTGGCGGAAAGCGGCAATACAAGGCCGAGCGCCCATCTGCTCAGCGCGGGCAGTTCGCGGCGGACGAGCCTATCGGCCACGATCACAGACGTTAGTATCTGATCGCGCACAAACTCGTCCAAAGAACGCAGAACTTGCGAACCAACCGAGGAGGCAATTTCATTCAAGCCGTCGACGATCAAAACCTTTGAAGCTGTTGGCGGTACCCAGTCGAGATCGATTGCAGTTGTTTGTGGGCGCGCAAAGCGCTCGATCAGAAAGGCAGACCCGTAGGCGATATCTTTAGAAACTATTGCATCCCAATCAGCATAATCAGATTGTCTCCAGTCCTTGAGATCAATAAGCACGGGCAATACGCCGCGCTCGGCGCTAGCTCGCATTAGACGGAATAACAGCTGCGTCTTGCCGCCGCCACCACGCCCAACCAGTACCACGCGTCCCTGCCGCAAGGCTCGCGCCAGAACTTCGCCTTCAGACGTAATGTCAAGATCTCCTCGAAACATGCGATCATAGTCGGAGGCCCAGCCGATCTCCAACTCGAACGGTGGATCGGCAAATGCAAGAGAGGCAATCACGCCGTTTGCAGCAGACCTCAGAATTTCCAGTTGGTGCTCGGGTGTCCTTTGCATGGCGATTTGCTGTCCTAGCTCTTAAGCATTCGCATCTGTTGTCGGGAGGCGCCGAATAAATTCGCGCGTGACGACCGCTGCTGCGTGGGCTGCATACACTTTCCATTGCGCACGAGTCGCATCATTGCCCTCCACACCAACAAGGTCGGAAATTCCCCGAATCACCGAGTATAGAGGGTTGTACCAAAAGGAGGTCCGCCGGGCGCACACACCTCTGGCCATGCCAATCGATTCCATGTCGACGGCAAGTGCTTTGTCGAATGGCTTCAATAGTTCCGTTTGAACCGGATTGTTCAGGCCACCCATCACTTTTTCGGCTGACACAATCTGGCCGATGTGAATCCGAGAGTTGTGTGCTGCTGGGGGCTGCTTCGTAATCGCATCTGCGATCCTGAATGTTTTTTGAATCGGGAAAGAGATGGTCCGTCCAAGATGCACAGAGGGATGATCGACAGGATATTGTCGCCAGAACATTGTCGCGCCATCGATCTTCAAGAAATCGACATATGCGACCGTATTTGCAATCACAACATCACCGAGATGAATGTTTTCGCGAGGTCTGCCGTTGTCGCACATTCCACCGGCAATGCCGACCAACAAAAGAACTTGGGGGCGGAGATCTTCAATGATGTGACCAACTTCTTCTCCTGAGGGGAGGTTGGTGCGGTCCGTGCATTTCGAAACCACCACATCCCAGTCACCACTATCTGGCGCCTCACTCACGAAATAGGGCGAACTCCCAATGTCATTGTGTGTTCCAAGAACGTCTCTGACCTCATCGAATTCTTCATCGATTACAGTGACGACCGCGACGCGCGCTCGGCCAAGCCGACCGCGCGGCGGAGAGTAAGCGCGCTCCTCGGACGGAGGCGCCATCGTCAGTAATCATCCCAATTCGGCATAGCTTCTAATCCAGCGGATCACCGCACTCTCGGCGGAGTCGTTGTATATGTCGCGAATCACCTGGGTAGGATCAGAAATAGCCGGCATGCGAATCGCACTCACCTCTTCGTCCTGGGCTCTTTTTCGAAGGGCTTCCAAATGCGGCTTGTTCCTCTCATATATCTGCGTGAAGGTGCAGAGTACGGTTGTGGTCCCGACCGCAAGGAACCGGCCAAGTCTTGTGCCCAAGTCGACGGCTACCAGCTCCGTAAGAAATGAGAAGAATGCCATGTCGTATGGCAGTCCCGAATACAAATCCTCGCTACGCGAAAGAATGCAGCAGTGTAGCGTGTCCTGGCGTATGTAGAACTGTAGCGAAATCGCGCAGGGAAAATCGCTGTTGGTTATGTCTTTATGATACGCTTGGTTAATGTTGATCACGGCTCGCCGGCTTGACGCGTTCCGGGACAGAACGGCCAGAACCCATTCGTACTGAGTCATGCCGTGGACACGCTCGTAGAACACATAGTGTCCATAGTTGGACCAGATGAGTCCATTTGAGTCGGAATATTGCGCCCAACGTCTGCTCGCATGAAGTAGGCCGTCGGCAGCTCTCAGGCTCCCACGAAAGAACGCAAGCAGTTCCCTGCACATATATCTTTCCGACGCAGGATGGCGAAGATGAAATACGCGATCGTTGGAGTCGGTCAGGGTGTACGCCACGTTGTACGATTGAATTGCAGAGCCCGCTCGGGCTCCTATGTGCTCTCCAGTTTGCAAAACATGATCTATTCCCGCCAAAACAAGCTGGTCGACAGAAGCCGCCGATATTACGTGCATCACTGCCCCCACGACCCCGCGATTTGCCCCTCCAAGGCTCTCAACAATTACCAGGGGTTGTGGGGGTCGTCGATGGCGGATTAATCACCTATCAGTGCGTCTCGGCTCGGCCTTTACGGTTTATCGAAATTGCGACAACAGCCAAGTGATGATCTTGGCCGCGAACACAGACACGAGCCACACGAATGCAGTGATCATTCTTGTGCCAACTGCTAAGCATCAGCACGCTGACATCACAGCCGGCGAAGGACGCGCCAAAGCGATGAACGTCATCTGTTATTTGGATTGCCTGGCCATTGCCGAATATGGCGTTGGAGCCCTTCGTTGATGGCGTCGAGACGCTTCGCATTGTCGTCCAACGTCTTAAGCAAACTGTTCTGGCGTTCCTCGAACCGGGCCAGCCGCGCATCCATTTGAGACAGAAACAGGTCGATCGCCGCGAGCCGCGCAAGCTGGCGCTCCTGTGCGAGGTTCTGCTGTTCCAGCGTGTTGATACGAATGGTCAAGGTCTCAAGCTGCGGCGAGCCGCGCGCTTCGATCACGCCGACGCGGCTCTGCACGGTCGCGCCCCAAACGATCGCACCGACCATTTGAGCGGCGAGGAAAGCGGCGAGCGGGCTGTTTGCTCGCCACCATGAGACGACCGATTCCCGCGTCATCGGTTGCCCTTTTCCAGGTAGCGGCTCACCAATCCGAGCGCGCCGGAGATCGCGGTATCGACTGGCTTGGCAATCACGAAGAACAGGATGTACTCGAATTCGGCAGCGCCGTAGGTGCCATGGATCGTTGGGATGCTCCATGAGCAGGCATCGCCGACGACATGCTTGCTGCCGATGGTACAACCGAAAATCCACCACCACGTCGAATCGATCATGATGAGGCAGAAGCGGGTCGCCGCGATGGCAAGGATGACCCAGAGGATGACGCGGAACGGCCACCATTGCAGCACGGCAAGCGCATATTGCGACTTGACCTGCGCGAACCGGACATTGGCATCTATCACCGCAACCGCGAGCTGCTCGGTTGCGACATTGGCGCTCTTGAACTTTTCAAGGTCAACGTCCTTTGACTTGAGATAGGCGTTCAGGAGCGGCTGGACGATGTTGTCGCCGAACAGTTTGAAAACCGTCGACGCGGCGGCCGATGCGAGCCATTCAAACATCGGTTTAGCCCTTCTTGTCGGCTAGGCTTTCGCGTGTCACGCGGCGCAGCCACTCAAAGGCGACGCCGGTAGCCGCGAGGAAGCCGGCTAGCGCCAGCGCGCGGAATTGTTCGGGGATCAGGTTGGTCACCTCGTTGACCAACGGCGTCCAATCCATGCCGTAGGACGCCAGCGTGTCGTGAATGGCGATGACGATGCCACCGATCCAATAGAGCCGTGCAACAATGAGCGTGCGCGAGCGGTCGACCAGCCAAGCCTCGACCGGGTCGATGTAGCTCCACAGTTTCGGATAACGATCGCGTAGGAACGGGCGGCCGAAGAAGATATAGGCCCAGGCCAGGAACACGATCAGCGCGCACCACAGAAGGAGGTTCATGAGTTAGCTCCGCTTTTGTGAAAGAGTTTCAGGCGGCGGCTTTTTCGGGCACCACCACGATGCCCGGCGTCGGCGCGTCCTGCCGCGCCTGGTAGTTTCGATCGATCGCGTAGATGGTGCCGCCGATCATGACGACGATGCCGAGCGCCAGCGCCCCGGTCTCGACCGGATGCGCGATGACCCATTCGTGGAAGCCGCCGGCCGTGCCGACCGCGGCGCCGCCACCGCCAACCTGGATGACCTTCTTGGTCGCAGTCGGCGGCGGGATGACGCCCTTCGCCATTGTCTCGTCGGTTTGCGTCGGCGTGATCGGCGGCGCCATGTGCTTTGCCTGATCGGCAAAATGCAGCGCCAGCGCGCGGACCTCCGTTACGCGCCGCGTCCAGCCCTTGCCGAATGCCGCGAACGTCTTGAGCGAGCGCAGGAACGCCATGCGCTCGTCACAGATCGCGTTGACGAGCGCCTCGGGGTCACGCCGGCCAATCGCGGCAATCGTTGCTGGGCCAATGACGCCGTCGACATCGTTCATGCCGACGAGGCGCTGCATGACCTTGGCGGCGCGGCTGACGCCGGAATTGATGCTGTAATCGAGCGCCGCGTAATCGGGGCCGGGGGGGAGATCGTCGTAGCAGAGCGGGACCGCGTAGTGCGGCCAATAGATCGCCTCGGCGACCGACTTGGGCATTGCCTTCACGTCGGCCGCGGTGGCGTCCGATTTCCAGTACTTGCGCGCGTCGAAGATGGTGATGCCCCAATTGGTCGGGCCGCCAGGATCGCGCGGGTCGTTGGTGTATCCGCCCTCGTGCGGAAACACGCCTTGCTCCATCGCTGGCTCATAGGTCCAGTGCATCAAGTCCTCGCTCTCTTGGGGAATTTGTCGGCCAATGCGGAATCGGGCGGCGGCACGTCGGCCTGCGCGCCGTCATCCCGAGGTCGGCTCGCCGTGAAGACGCGCATGTGCATCTGTGGCGCGCCGCGCGCGCCGACAGCCAAGCCGTCAGTTTTGGGATTTAAGGGAAGGGCGCGGGTTGATCCCCGCTTCGCTTTAGCTCGCGGCGCCGATGGTAAAAGTCAGGTCGCCGGTCAGGAACTTGATAGGCGTGCCGGTAGCGACCGCAAACGGCCCGCCCGGCAGGGCCTTGCTGAACAGCAGGTTGCCGCCCGAGGCCGCGTCGAAGATGCCGACATAGTCGAAGTTCGCGACATCGCCCGCCGCTTCGCCGAAATCGACATCCGCCGAATTCGTGATCTCATTGTCGACGCCGTCGTCGGCGATGGCGTCGAAGGCGATCGCGACGCGTCCGCCGGCATTGATGGTGTCGGTAACCTCGGCGCCGGAGGTCTTCGGGTTGCCGTTGAATAGCCCGACGTAGCAGGCGGCGGGCGCTGCCGGCATCGCATTGCCGGCAAGCCAGCGGCAGACCTTGTTGCCGAGATAGACGCTCATGTCAGATGCCATGTTTTTCTCCTGTTGTTACCAACTCAGCACCACCACGACCTGGATCGGTGGCGCGTGGGGCTGAAATCCGATCGTCACCGACGCCGCCAGCTCGGCGTCGTCGGTAAATGCGGCCGAGAGCACGGTCGCGACGAACAATGTCGCCTGCGCGGCGAGCACTGCCTCGTCGCTGAGATCGACCGCGAGCCGCAGGGCCGCGGCGCCGACGGTCAGATAGGCGGCAAGCACCGCGTTGTCGGTGTTACCCGCGGCAAGATGGAGCGGCGCCGGCAGAACGGTGATCGCCGCCGCGAAGCCTCCGTCCTCGCCGAAGGCGGCGGCGAGATAAAGCGGCGGCCAGATGCCGATCGTTGGCGCCAGCGTCGCCTCGTCGGCGAACGCAGCGGCCAATTCCAGCGGCGGCGGGATGATAGTGATTGCCGCGCCGAAAGCCGCATCCTCGGCGAACGCTACCGCCAATTCGAGCGGCGGGATGTCGGTGGCCGAGGCTTTGATCGCATCGACGATCAATCCCCAGTTCTGGATCGTGAAGGACGTGCCGAACGCGACGGTCGCGTTGTCCAGCGGCGCGGTCGCGAGCTTGTACTCGCTCTGCTGCGACGACCAATCGCTGCCGCCGCTATTAGTGAAATTTGCAAGCGTCGTGAAATCGGCGGGCGACGAGCTCGTCCCGCCGCTGCGCGGGGACCCGGCGACAGCGAGGATCAGCGCGCGGGCGGCATCGGTTTCAACGCCCGCAAGGTTCGGCGTGCTGGCGGTCGCTGCGCCACCGGTCGCGGTCGCCGGCAGGCTTGCGTTCGTGTCGAAGGGCTCGTCGATATCGGCACCGGCAACGCCGAACGCCAGGATCGTGGCGTCGTCGACATTGCCGCCGGAAATATGCGCGGTGATCGTATCGGCGGTGAGCGCAGCCGGCGCATGCGCCCACCAGATCTCAAGGGTATTCGAGTTGCTATTGCGACCACCAGCCCACTGGTATTGCGCCCGCCGCTGCCACGACAAACCGGCCGTGTCGGTGACGCTGCCGACGGGACGATAGCCGTTGGCGCCGGTCGTCTCGGTATGGACGATCGCGACGATGACATCGTCCGGCTGCGTGGTCGTCAGCGAGACGCTGCCCGTCCCGCTACCGGAAAAATTCGCGTTCGCCTGGCCGTCGATCGATGGTCCGAGCGGCGCGCCGTTGCCGGCGATTTCGAAGGCGCGTTGGAGATTTTGCGTCCAGGCCGGCAGCGTCGGCACGGCCAAGATCGTCCCGAATACCTCGCCATCGTGCGAAATCAGGACATCGAAATTCAGCGGCGCCAGATTGAACTCGGACGTGTTCTGCGCCCGCATCGTGAGGACGGCGGGCGCAACCGCCGAGGGGAAACTATAGCCGACATATTGCTTGCCGTTCGCCCCGGCCTGCCAGCGCGTGCCGGCATTATTGTCGAAGGCGTTGGCGGCAACGTAGCTTGAATTGTGCGAGGACTCGATGGCCGTGCCGCCGCCGGCGTCGGTCAGGTCGACGCCGCTCGCGTCGCGGAATTCGAGCTCTTGGATTTCGACGTAATCGGCGCTGCCGAAGGCGCCGCTCGACATCTTGTCCAGGCAGCGCACCGCCCAGGTCTCTGCCGCGCCGGCAACCAGCGCTGGTTTGGCGAAGGTGCGGGTCTGAAGGTTACTCCAGCCGGTCTCGTTGACCGCACCGATAGCGGTGCGCCAGGCAACCCCATCGTCCGACCATTCGAGCCAGAAGCGCTTGGGGACCTGCGTCAGATACGACGTGTCGGCCTTGAGCGCGAATTCGACGATGGCCTGGCGGATGGGAAAACGATAGCCGACCCAGACCCCGGATGAGCCGACCGTGGCCCAGCGATTTCCCTCGCTGCGGTTGAACGCGTTGGCGGCCACATCGGAGCCGCTATGGCCGCTTTCGAGCGCGGTCCCGCCCACGCAGACATCGGCGCCGCCGGGCGAGGCGCGCATGTAAACTTCGCCGATCGATGTATAGGAATCGGCGTTGTTAGCCTCGACGTAGACGCGCCACCAGAAATGCGCGCCGGGCGGAATGGGCACGCGCGAATTGACCGAAAGCGCCGCGGCATCGGAGAAGCCAGCCCGCAGGTTGCCGGCAAGCGGCAGCGCATTTGCCGCCGCCAGGCGATGCCAGCTCAGCGTCGACGGCGGCGTGCCCGCCGTCCAGGCGACACCGTTCGCCGAGGTGTAGAGCGTATTGGCGCCGATAACGATCCACTTGCCGGCATCGGACCAGCAGGCATGATCGAAGCGCGTGCCGCCAAGGCCGCTGGCAAGTTGCGTGTAATTGACACCATCGGTGGAGCGGGCAATGACGCCGGTGTTGCCGCCGACCACCATCAGCATGTCGAGGCCGGGCGAATAGGCGATCGATTGCCAGTCGTAGGCCGAGCCGGTCAGTGATTTTTGCGACCACGCCGCCGATGTCGGATCGCTGCAATAGCCGTAGTCATTATTGCCGCTGGCGTTGCCAGCGATCATGCAGAACTTCTGGATGGCGCCGGCGGCCCAGGCGATGAAGCGCCAGTTCTTGCTCGTAGCCGGCGCGTTCGCCTTGGTCCAATTGACGGCGTCGGGGGAGGTATAGACCGCGTTGTTGTCGCCGACGGCGACCAAAAGGCCGCGATCGGACGACCAGCAAACCGAGTTGAGCGCAACGCCGGTGTCGGGCAGCGAGCGCGCGGTCCAATTGATGCCGTCGGGCGAGGTGAGGACGCGCGTGCTGGTGGTCGGTCCGGCCGAGGTGACGACGACGAACAGCCCAAGGACGCCGGCCCAGCAGACGCCGTTCATCGTCCAGGTATTTTGATTTGGAACGGGGGTTCCGGTCCAGCTATGGCCGTTGTCGGTCGACCGCGCGACGTTGTTATTGTTATTGTCGCCGCCGCTGGCGATGGCGACGAACATGCTGAGCTTGGGCGAATAGGCCAAGCCCGACCAGCTTCCACCGCTCCCGTTGGCGAAGGTCGGGAGGTTTACGGTCGTCCAGCTGGCCGCGTCGTCGGCCGACCAGGCGCTGCGTGGATTGTCAGCGCCGCCCCAGGCGACCGCTACGAGCGGGGTCGCCATGTCACAGCGGCCCCTTCACCGCCGCGAACAGGATGCTCAGATCGAAGGCAGTATCATCGAGCGCTGCGGGGCGCATGACGCGCAGCGTATTGCCGGCGTTGAACTGAACGGCCTGATCGAACGTGAACGTGCCAGCCGTGCTGCCAGCCGCGAAATCCAACGTGCCGATGTGAGTTGCGTCCTGATAGATATCGCAAGTCAGTGCGGCGGCCGGCGCGACGGCAAGCCCGGCCGACGAGTCCGGCAAGCCCGCCGGCAGATAGAATGGCGTGCGGGCCGACGCGCGAAAAGCGAACATCGCTGCGCCGTCGACGAGTCCCAAGCCAGGCGGACCGGGGAAAAAGAAGGCGATGTCGTAGTTGCTCGGGAACGGCAGGATGAATTGATAGAACGGGCCTTGCGCGTCCGCGCCGAACACGAAGGTGTCGCCCGATGTGAAATCGTGCAGCACCAGGTAGAGGCCGTCATTGGCGACCAGAAAATCGTAGAGCCGGTAATCGTGGTTGGGTTGAAACGCGCCGGTGAATCGGAAGGCTGCCTGCGGCAGAATATAGGGGCCGAACACCGTGTGATCGGCCATGGTGATCGTCATCCGGTTGCCGTCAACGCTGATTGAATCGATCTCGTTGGGCAGAAC
This sequence comes from Pseudolabrys sp., assembly GCA_035652735.1. GTDB lineage: Bacteria > Pseudomonadota > Alphaproteobacteria > Rhizobiales > Xanthobacteraceae > Pseudolabrys. The sequence goes on from DASRDF010000080.1 coordinate 34,885, forward strand.
CGGGTTCTGCTCGACCACCTCCAGCCGCTTTTCAACATCGTAGAAATTCTGATCGATCTCCTGCGGTTGGAGATCGCGGCCAAGGCCGGCGCCCCATTGGGCATTGTCGTCGGTGCGGTATTTCAGGGCGACCATTGCTTTCCCTACGGCAGGCGTTCGGCGGTGACCTCGAGCGTGTCGAGGTCAATCGCAAAAGAGCTGGTGCAGGCCGGCATCGAGGACTCAGGGACATTCGGGCTTATGGTGCCGTCGGCGCCAACCGGCATGCCGGCCCAGGTCGGATTGCATTGAGCGTCCGAGGGAAAATCGCGCATGCCCTTATAGGTGCCGACGTTGAGCGCCCATCGGTAATAGGTGCTGCTCGATGCACCGGCCGTCGCGATCTCAAAGGTCAGCGAACGGGACGGGCTGATGAGCCCTTTGATCCTGCTCAGATTCAAAAAGACAATTGCATGCGCCGAATAAAAGAACTGGTTGATCGTCTGGAGTTCAGTGTGCGAGGCCGTGACTTCCCAGATGATCCAATAGATCTGGTCGGCGGGAATGCCGTAGCCTTCGACCCAGCCGTCGATGGCCTGCTGCAGCACGTCCTGGTCGGGCACGCCGTCGTGGTAGGGGACGCGCACGCCGCCGAGCGGCGCGCCGCCGCCATAGGCCCAGCCGTTCCAGATCGCCTCGTCGACGACAGTCGCCTCATAGGTGTGGCTTTCTGAATGCTGGTCGGACCAGGGCGGACGGCTCCACATGAATTCGTGCGCCAGCATGGCGGACGAAAACGGATTGACGATCGGCGTGTCACCCGGGAAGCCGATCTGAGCTAGCAGATTGAACCCTGTGCCAAACGGCAGGCCGCTCAAGAGAGGCGTATCGCCGAAAGCATCACCGCCGGTATAATCGATGCTCAAAACCAGTGCGGCGATCTTTGTGGCGCCCCAGCCGACCTCGACAATGCTTTGGTGAGGGTCGAGCCGCCATGGGGGATCAAGCGCCATTGCTCTTGTTCTTGTAGGTGAAGGTTGTCTCCTGGCCGTTGACGCCGGAGGTCTTCAGCTTGTCGATCAACTCGACATCGACGTACTGCGAATCATCATCCGGGTTGGTGATGCGCTTGACGCTCGTTTCGCGGGAGAGTTCGCGGTGCTTGCTTTCGACGTAGGACGTAATCGTGCTCGAGTAGCTCGAATTGAATGTCTTGGTTGATCCGGTTTCTCCACACTGGATCAGCACGTTGTCGACCGGCGGCTCGCTCGGATTCAGAATCCGCTGCGGCGGCGTCACGTCCCGTGACTGGAACGGCCGGACGATGCGCTCAAGGCCGGTCATGACGAAGCGGCCTCGAGATCGATCATCTTCGGCACCTTCAATTGCGAGACGGCGATGTCATAGGCCGTCTCGAATGACATGCCGGCGACGGGCTTCAATTCGAGGTCGTACCAGACCGAATTGGTCTTCAGGATTTCGGTGGTGGTGCGCGATTGCAGCGCGGCGATGCGGTTTTGCTCATCCACATTCTGCGGCTGCGCGTTGTTGACTTCGATATCGATGGGGAACGACGCCTCGATAGCGCCCCCCTGCGCGTCGGCCGAGCCGTGCACCTGCTCGCGCACCACCGCTTGCCTTTTCGACAGCGGAAACACCAATCCGTCGTCATTCGGTGCGTCGATGGGCGGCGCGTAGCTCACATCGCTGGCCGGCAGCGCCACCTCGACATTGTGGTACGCCTGATAGCCGCGCGCCACGTAGCCGTCCGCCGCATAGGACGGATCGCCCGGCTGCTCCTGCACCGCGCCGCCGTAGCCGATGGCGCAGCCGATGGTGACGGACCCGATGGCGACGCCGTTGCCGCCATCGACGCCGAACTTGTAGTCGATGATCTTGCCGAGCGCCTGCCCGCCCGGCACGCGGTCGTCGACCAACCTTCCGTTCTTGCGGCAAGACAGTGCGATGGCCCGCTCAAAGGTGCAGGCGAACGTGATCTCGACGCAGCGCGAACGGATCAGCAGGTGTGCGCGCGCCAGCACAATCAGATATTCGAGGCTCCATAGGCCGCGGTCCGTGGGGAGATACGAACGCCGGCCGAGATAGCCTATGGGCGGCGGGCCGCCGGCAACCTCCGCGCCGACATCCTGCGAGTCGAGCGTGATCGCCAAGCTTTCAGCGTCCTCGGCGAGCGTGACGATGTCCTGCACGTCGGTCGAAAGCGTAAAGCGCGCATGTTCCTTGCGCGGCCGGTTGGCGTCGTATTTCAGCGTCATGCTGGCCTGGACCTGCCAGAGCGGCACATAAAGTCCGGTGCTTTCCTGCGTTGCCGGGATATTGACTGGATCGCTGTCTGGCCCGCCTTCGTCGATGACGCCGGTTTGGAACTTGCGCATCAAGTCGGTGTAAAGATACGGGCCGCGCATGATCGGCACCGAGCTCGAGATGCTGACCGACATGGTGTCGCCGGTCGCGTGTTTTTTCTCCACGTTCTGCCAATTGACGGTGCAATTGACCGTATCGACATTCTCGACATCGTTGAGGTCGCGCGCTGACGCGGCGACAACCGACCAGCCGCCGCCGAGCGTCGCGCCCGGCTTCGGCCAGTCCGAAATCAGCGATTGGCCGGTGTAGGTCGCAACGTTGAGGCCGAATTGCAGGGTGCCGGATGCTTGTTGCGTCCAATTGATGGTCGCGTCGACCGAGACGCTGCGCAACGGCGTCTCGCCGAGATTGATCTTGACCGAGTCGTAGGGGACCTCATCGGGCTGGAAGTCCTCAATACCGTCTTCTCCGACCAGGACATCCGAAATACTGACCTCATGAGTGACGCGATCGATCGACCAGAGCGCCGAACGCGCCTCCAGCACGGTATCGGGATCATCGAGCGCGTCGGGATTGATCCAGATCGGATCGTAATAGGGCCGCACCTTCAGTGTTTCGGCCGCGGCCGCTTTCAGCGCCACAAAGTCGGCTGGGCGGGCGGTAAATACCAGCGTCACCAGTTCCTGGTTGATGTCGGTCGGCACGCCGACCAGCCGCCCGTAGAACAGGGGCGCGAGATCGGCGCCGTTCTGCCAGGACAGCCAGGCCCAGACCCGGCGCGTGGGCGCCAAAAGGCCGATGCGCGGATTGCGCACGATCGCGGTCAGGGTCGCGAAGTCGCCTTCGGCGTGATCGACATCGAACTTGAAGACATCCTCGTCGATGCGAGCGTGCACCGCCGGATCGAAGGCCTCGTTCTTGTCCGCCCAGGCAAAGTAGAACGGCCCGATGCCACCGATGCGTAGCCGCGCGCGCAACGTCGCTTGATCGGCGAAATCGGCGTTCATTTCTCTTCGAGAGTCATCGACCAGCCGACCTGCGCACCATATTCATCGCGCGACAGCTGGAAATCCGTCACCACCATGGTCAAGCGCGGCCGATAGTAGGTAAAGCCATCTTCCGAAAACGACGAGTTTTCGACCACCGGCCGCTGCGGCGTGCCGCCGTCCGCATAGGCAAGTTCCTCGATGCAATCGACGACGATCTGGCGGCCCGGCCAAAGCCCGTCGCAGGACGGCGGGCGCTGATCGGTGGCGCTGATGGTCGACTTGTATTTGCGGAATTCTGCCCGCGACAGGTCGATCAGCTCGCCATTGACGGTGCGGACCAGACTGGTTGCCTGGTCGAGCGGTTCCAGGGTTTGGGTGAGACCGCGGGCGGAATAGGCCGGCACGCCGAGCCCCAGAAGCGAGAGCACGGTTTCGCCCGACATTTGCGTTCCCTTTTAGCGATTCCAGCCCGGCTTGCGTCCCGACGAGCGCAATTGCTGACGCACGGCAAAGCGCGTCAGGCGCTCCATGGTGTCCTCATCGGCTGCCAAGCCGGAAAACGTCTCGTTGCCGATGGTCAGGTTGAGAATGCGCGAAGGCAAAGCGGCAATCGGCGCTGGTTGCGGCATCGCCAGCGCCGGGGCGAGCGGGCTCATCAAGGCATTGGATAGACCGTCGATGAGGCCGCCGGCCGCAAAGCGCGGGATGGGCAGCCGCAAGGTGCGCACCGCCTCCATAAACGCGAGGCCGTAATGGGCGACCGCGCGCGCCGGCTGAATGAACTCGTCGCGCGAGCCCCACAGCAAGACCGAATCCGAGGTCGATGTGCCGGGGCCACGCACTGGCCCGCCGCGCGCATACCCTGCCGCGCCGCCGCCGGCGGCAACTTCCTGCATTGCCGATTGCGCCGCCCGCGCCGTCGCTGCGGCCTGCTGTAAGGCGGCGCTCAACTGGTTGACGGCGGCGGTCGCGCTCGCGACAGCAGCATTGATCCGCGCCATAGCGGACTCGGCCGCGCCCGCCATCTGGTCCCACAGCGGCAAGGCCGATTGCAGATCGCTCGCCAGTTGATTGCCGAACAGGTAGCCGATGATGTTGGCGAACAGCGTGTTGATGGCGGAGGCCGCGCCCTTGGCGCCGGCCACTAGCGTATCCCAAGCGGTTTGTGCGCCCGTTGTCAGCCCGGCCCACAGCGCCGAGACCGCGGCAACGCCGGACGACCAGACACTTTGCAGGCCGGCCCACAGGGTCGAGGCGCCTTGCGTGATCAGCGACCAGGCCGATTGCGCACCGGAGAGGAGCGATTGCCACAGGCTGTTGAGCGCGCTGACGCCGGCATTCCAGGCCGCCTGGATATCGGCCCACAAGGTGGCAGCACCGCTCTTGATCGCGGCCCAGGTCGCCTCGGCAGCGGTCTTGATCTGCGGCCAATATTCGTAAGCGAGCACGCCGAGCGCCGCGGCGACGGCGGCGATAGCGACGCCGAGCGCGACCCACGGGGCCGCAACGATTGCAGCGGCAACCGCGCTGCCGAAGGCCGCAATGCCGGCAACGGCGCCGGCCAGGGCGCCGGGAATAAGCCCGATCAGATAGATGATGCCGGCAATGGCGGCAGCCGCAGCGGCGCCCGCCACCACTGTCCAGGCGTCGCCGAACTTGTCTTTCATCCACTGCGTAGCGTCGGCAACCGCCTGCTTGATTTCGGGCCAATACTTGTAGGCGAGGTAGCCCAGCGCAACGAGAACCGCGCCGATGGCGACCACCACCAGCGTCCAGGGCGAAGCCAAAGCGCCGATGCCGGTCGCGACCGAGAACAGCAGGCGGAAGGCGCCGATCAATTGCAGGATGGCCGCATAGGCGACCACCTCACCGGCCGTGATCTGGGTACCGAACAGATTATTGACCGCATCGGATACCGGCTTGATGGCGGCGACCATCAGCTTGAAGCCGCCGATCACCGCTTGCACTGCAAAGCCAATGGCCTTGCCGATGCCGAAGATTGCGTCGCGGAACGCCAGCACATTCTTGTTCTTGACCTGCTCGTCCAGGCCGGCAAAGGCGCGCGCGAGATCGACCAGCAGCGGGCCGATGGCCGAGGCAAGATCGGAAGCCCATTGCAGGATACTCTGCGCGTTTTGCAGCAATAGCTCGGTGACGGTATTGATCGCGCGCGCGAACGGCTCAGCGAATTGCGCGCCGATCTTGTTCTTAAGCTGACTGATGATGGTGGAAAGCCGCGACCAGGCGACGATGAATCTGGTCGCGTTGGCATCGTCGAGCTTGTTGAAAGCTATGCCGGCAATCCGGGTATCGTCTGCCATTTGCCGGAAATAGTCGCCGCCCATGCGAAGCTGCGGCAAGAGCTTCTTGCCAAGCTCGGCGCCGAGGGCAGCCTGCGCGATCTGCAACTGCTTGACCGGGTCGATATTGAACGCGACCTGATCGGCTAGCCGCGCAAAATTGTTCGCCAGCATGTCGGCGACGCCGGCGGAATCGGGGCCGTAGCGGATGCCGAAGCGCGCCAATTGCGACGACATTGCCGTGATTGCCGCTTGCGCGTCCTCGCTGCTGATGCCCAAGCCGTTCATCGCGATCATGAGCTTGTCGTAGGCATCCACCGACATGCTGGCGTTGCGCGCGGCCTCGCCGACCGCATTGATGGCGGTCGACGCCGATTTCGCCAGCGCGCCGAAGGCTGCGATGGTAGCGGTCCCGAGCAGCGAAACGACCGTCACCAGCTTGACGATCTGGGTTGCGACCCGAACGGCGGCCACGCCCACGTCGCCAATGTTGCGCCCCAGATTGAATGCCACTTGTGATGCGGCGCTAAGCTGCGGGCCAGCGGCTCCGACCGATTGCCCGAAGCTCGTCGTATTGAGCGCAGCCGTCCGCGCGCCGTTGCTGAAAGAATCGACGGTGCGGCCAAGCGCTGAAACGGTTTTCCCGATAGCGGGGATCTGCACGCCGGCCGCTTTCGCCATCAGGCTGGTGGCTTGCAGCGAGCGCGTCAATTCCGAGAACGCACCGCCGCCGATGGTGCCGGCATTGCGGAAAGCGCTACTGATACCGGCGAACACGTTCGTCACGATGTTGCCGGTGTTCTTCATCGACGCGGCGAACCGCTGCCCTGCATCGGTCAGCGATTTAAGCCCCTTCTCGGGCTCGATGAAGTCGAAATTGAGCTGGACGTTCTGAAGATCGGCAAAAGTCGCGTCGGCCGCCTTGCCGACGCGCTGGATGCCTGCAATGGCTTCCTTTTCGCCCTCGAGGACGATTTCGGTGATGATCTTGTCGGACATGGCTCACTTAGACCGTGAGTTCAGGAATCCGGTCGCGTGAGCGCGGCTCAATCGATGTGCGTCTCACTCCAGAAACGACCGAAATGTTGCATTGCCGCGAGCTGACGCGGAGGTGCGAGCAAACATCCATGATTGCGAATGCTCTGGATTAGGAGGGGAACAAGAGCGTAAACTACGAATTTATTTGAACGAATCACGCCGGCGAGCAAATGGGCACGATCGTTCTTCTCGATCTGATGGGCGGAGTAGCATTGCTGCTGTGGGGCCTGCATATGGTCCAGAGCGGCATCTTGCGGGCGTTCGGCTCCGACTTACGTCGCCTATTGTCGAAGGCGTTTGGAAACCGGATGGCGGCGTTTGCTGCCGGTCTCGGCCTAACCGCGCTGCTTCAGAGTAGCACGGCGACGGGCTTGATGACTGCGTCGTTTGCCGCTGAAGGCGTCGTAGGCCTCGTTCCTGCGCTCGCTATCATGCTCGGCGCGAACGTTGGGACGACTCTCATCGTCCAAGTACTCTCCTTCAATGTGACAGCGGCCGCACCGGTCCTGTTCGTCCTCGGGCTTGTCGCATTCCGCAGCGGCGCCCGTACGCGGTTGAAGGATATGGGAAGGGTTTTCATCGGCCTTGGCCTGATGTTGCTCGCCCTTCACATATTGATCGATACTCTGGCACCCGCTGAAAATGCGCCTAGTGTTCGAGCCCTACTCAGTGCAATCACGGGTGACCCAATCCTGTGCGTTTTAATCGCAGCAGGACTGACCTGGGCGGCACATTCGAGCGTGGCGACAGTCCTGCTGATTATGTCGCTCGCTTACTCAAACTTTGTTTCGCCCCCCGCAGCGTTGGCATTAGTGCTTGGCGCTAACTTGGGCAGCGCCATCAATCCCGTATTGGAGGGCGGCAGGCGCGATGATTTCGCGAGCTACAGGCTGCCCGTGGGCAACCTGATTAATCGCGCCGCAGGGGTGGCTCTGGTCCTGCCGTTCCTACAACAAATCACGAACTTATTCCTTGGTTTCCAGCCGAACATGGCGAAGATGCCAGCCGAATTTCACATCGCCTTCAATGTGATTTTGGCAATAATTTTTATCGGATTACTCGATCCGTTGGCTTGGCTACTCAATAAGATAATTCCGGCAAGCGCACCCAAATTGGATGGTTTGGCGCCACGCCACCTTGACGAAAGTGCTCTGGAGACCCCCTCGCTCGCTCTGGCAGATGCGGCTCGCGAAACGCTGCATATGGGCGACCTCGTCGAAACCATGCTACGGAAGGTTATGACCGCGCTAATGATGGACGACCGCGCCCTCGTCGCTGAGGTCTCTCGCATGGATAACGCCGTCGATAAACTTGATGAGGCGATCAAGCTCTACGTGACCAAGCTAACCCGCGGGAGCCTCGACGAACGAGAAGCTCGTCGGGCGACGGAAATCATTTCTTTTTCGATCAACTTAGAGCATATCGGCGATATCATCGACAAGAATCTGAGCGAGCTTGCAGCAAAGAAGATCAAACGAAAGCTTAGCTTCTCTGTCGAAGGAGCTACCGAGCTCACGGCGTTTCACAAGAGAATTATGGACAATCTGAAGATCGCGTTCGGCGTGTTCATGTCCAGCGATGTCAGCGAAGCGCGCAAGCTCATCTCCGAGAAAGCACAGCTGCGGAATATCGAACTCTCGGCGGCGGAAATGCATCTTGAAAGATTGCGCGAAGGTCGCCCCGAGTCCCTGGAGAGCACTTCACTTCACCTCGACGTATTGCGCGACCTCAAACGCATTCATTCCCACATCTGCTCGGTTGCCTATCCTGTCCTTGAAGAGGCTGGCGAATTGCCAGCGGCTCGGATCGCCGAGAGCGATCCGATTACCCTGGCCGCCCCGCCTGTCAGGCCATCTACACAATAGTGGCGTTGGGTTTTCATTTCCTACTAACCCGAGATTGGCTATGCTGACGTCGACAGTCCCGACGGAGCGGTCACTGGCGCCGCTTGCGTCCATTGATCATCGCCTTCACTAGATTTTCCCCGTGCTCAATGCTTGACAATAGCACGCCGAGCACATGGACGACGATGAGGCCTATGGTCAAGTTGGCTAAAGCTTCATGTACCTCTTCAAGCCATTCTGCGCCCCAGTACGTGTCGGTCGTCAGCAGATAGCCGGTTGTGCCGGTTGCTGCGAGCGTAAGTAGGAGCGTGATCACCATCGCGCCACCAGCCGGATTGTGTCCAAGATGGCGCGGCGCTCTGAACAGTGCCACGTCGCGTAAATAGGCCAGCACCTCGCGCGGCGACTTGACGAAGCTACTGAAGCGCGCGTGCGCCGGTCCAATAAAGCCCCACGCAATGCGCAGTGCGATCAGGCCGCCAATCGCATAGCCGGCGGGAATATGTACCTGCGGAACATGATCCCCCGTGGCGAATGCAACCACAAGCAATGTCGCTAGCGACCAGTGGAAGACCCGCACGAACGGATCCCACACTTTGACCGTTGCCGGCGGCGTCGCGCCGCCGGTGACGGTCGTGGTGTCTGCGTTGCTCATGATGCACGTAATCAGAGCTGACCGACGATGTGGCCGTCGGTCGGATCGACAAACAGCTCGACGCGCTTGCCGACCTTGTCGAAGGCGTAGAGCTCACCACAGGCGTTCTTCAGTTTAGCCGACTGGACTCGGTAGCCGAGCGCCTCGACTTTGCCCTGCAGGACCTCAATCGACAGCCACTGCTCGCGCGGAGCGTTGGTGCACGGCCGGTCCAGGCTGCCGGCCCTCGCCGCGGTCGCTGAGCCGAGCAGCGCGACGGCCAGCGCAAACATGGAAATCTTCACGAGTGTTGCGGCGCCGATCATGCCGGCGGCGAGTTTGAACGAAGAAATCTGAGCCATTTTGGTCTCCCGAGTTAATGCCGGCCGCACCAAAGGGTCGGCGATGACGGGGACCATGCCTCAAGGGTCCTGACGGCCACCTGTTGATCCATGTCAGGGACCTGTCAGGTCGCCTGTGGCATAAGGGCTGCCTATAATTGATGTGGCATGTCATGACATTAGGTCGAATTTTCCGAAAATCGACGCTGGCCGCCGCGGTCTTCGCGATGATGTCGGGTGCGGTGGCCGCACGCGATCAGGATGACGCGCACCGTGATGAAATCCGGCGCGCGGTGGAAGCTGGCGAAATCCACCCTTTGGCCGATATCCTGAAAGCAGTTCGCGAAAAGCTGCCTGGAGAGGTAGCCCGCGTCAAAGTCGAGAATAAAGGCGGTCACTGGCAGTACGAATTCCGCGTCGTCGACAATCAAGGCAGGCTGTTCGAGGTCTATGTCAACGCGCAAAGTGCCGAGATCGAGCGCGTCAAGGAGAAGTGATGCGCGTGCTTCTGGTCGAGGACGACCGACGGATCGCCGCCGATGTTGCGCAGGCGCTCAAAGCCGCCGGTTACGTGGTCGAGACGGTACAGGACGGCGAGGAAGCCTGGTTCCGCGGCGACACCGAGGACTATGGTGCAATCGTTCTTGATCTTGGTCTGCCCGGCATGGACGGACTTGCGGTGCTCAAGCGTTGGCGTGCGAGCGGGCGGCACATGCCGGTGCTGATTCTGACTGCGCGCGGAAGTTGGGCCGAGCGGGTCGACGGTATCGACGCCGGCGCCGACGACTACCTGCCCAAACCGTTCCGCATCGAAGAACTGCTAGCACGGCTTCGCTCGATCGTGCGCCGCTCCGCCGGGCATTCGTCGCCTGTCGTAACGGCCGGCGATATTACACTAGACGAGCGGCAGATGCGGGTGAGCGTGCGCGGCGTGCCCGTCACGCTATCACCGCTCGAATATCGGCTGGTGGCTTACTTGCTGCGCCATCGCGGGCGTGTGGTGTCGCAGCACGAGCTCGACGAAAATGTCTACGGACACGGTGAGGAGCACGACTCGAACGCGCTTGAGGTGCTGATTGGTCGCGTGCGTAAGAAGTTGGGCTCCGATCTGATCGAAACCCGCCGCGGCTTCGGTTACATCGTGTCGGAGGTGCCAGCGTGATACTGGCATCACTGCGGCTGCGGCTGATGGCCGGCGGGATCGTCGCGATCCTGGTGGCGCTGACCGTTGCTGGCGCCGCGCTGGTCATGCTGTTCGAACGCCACGTCACCCGGACCCTCGCAGATGATCTCGATGTCTATCTAAAGCAACTGATCGCCGCCATCGACATCGATACGAACGGCGACCTCGTGATCGCCCCGCCGCCCGCCGATCCGCGCTTTGCCGTTCCGTTGTCGGGCCTATACTGGCAAGCAGCGGATGATCGCGGGCATTCGCTGCGCTCGCGGTCGCTCTGGGATACGACCCTAAAGCCGCCGGTCGACGAACCATCGTCGGGCGAAATCCACCACCACGAGGTGGCCGGCCCAGCAAACTCGCACGTTTTGATCGCCGAACGCAGGATCTGGCTCACTGCTGCCGATCGTCGTGTGCCTGTGCGCGTGGTTGTCGCGGCTGATCTCGCCCGTGTCTCGCGGACCACCACTGCCTTCAGCCGAGACTTGGCGACGGCTCTTGCGCTGCTGGGTTTGGCATTGGCGATTGCAACATCGATCCAGGTAGGTCTCGGTCTTCGACCGCTCGACGCGCTGCGCCGCGGAATCGCCGAAATCAGATCCGGCCACAGCCGCCATTTGCCGGCGCAGGTACCGACCGAGGTCAAGCCGCTGGTTGAGGAAGTCAACGCACTGCTTGATTCCCAGGAAAAAGAAATCGAGCGTTCGCGCAGCCGGGCCGCTGATCTCGCACATGGGTTGAAGACGCCGTTGGCGGCGTTGGCGGCCGATGCGGTCCGGTTACGCGAGCGCGGTGAAGGCGCCATCGCGCAGGACATCGAGGCAGTCGGCGATGCAATGAGCCGACACGTCGATCGCGAATTGGCTCGTGTGCGCGCTCGCGGGACGGCGCGACAGCGGGCGGGCCAGTCCACCATGCTCGCGCCGCTGGTGCGCTCACTGATTAATACGCTATCGCGCACGCCGAGTGGAGCGCACGTAACCTTTGAGTCCAATATCGACGAAGACTTGCAGGTGCCAATCGACCGCACCGATCTGGCCGAGGTGCTTGGTAACCTGCTCGAGAACGCCACTCGGTACGCGACGCAGCGGTTGCGCATCAGCGCCGGACCTCAATCTTCAGTCATTATTGAAGACGATGGTACCGGGATCACACCAACCCACTTGCCACGCGTGCTCGAACGCGGCGTTCGGCTCGACCAGCGCGGCGAAGGCGCCGGCCTGGGCCTGGCGATCGTGCAGGATGTGCTGACCGCCTACGGATGGGGCCTGGCACTGGAGAAATCGAAACTTGGCGGATTGAGGGTGATGATTGCCCCGAAAGAATTAATAAGATCAGTGACAAAAACATGACCGTTCGGAATTAGTTGTCTTCGACGGTGGTTGTTGACTGAAGTCAATCGGTTTAATGAATCGGCATGAGACCATTCGGCCAAATTGCTTCCCACATTCCATTTCTTCTTTACGTCCGCATGTTAAAGAACCCCGAGTTCCACGTCACTCGTTCAGGTAGGACCGGAGATATTCTCCTGCTCGCTTGGCCACCTCATCCGCGATCTGGCGGATGTGGAACAACTTCGGCTCTGTGATCGAGCGGACGCCGAAGTATTTCGGCGTGCCTTTCGGCGTGATCAGCAACGGGGTGCCCTTGCGGCTCTTGATCTGAAACAGCTTGAGATTGAAGCGGCGGGCGCGCACGCCGACCGCGTCCCTTTCCGTGCTGATCGGTACCCACAACAGCGGCCTGCCCTTGACTACGCCGCCTTCCTCGAAGATCTCCGCGAACGGGATGTTGTGCTTGACCGTGACGACCGTGCGGCGGGTGCCGGCCTCCCTGCGTTGCTTGAAGGCGCGCAACCCGAAGATCCAATTCGGTCCGAAACGGCCGGCCTGCGCGATATCGACGCGCCCGCGTTGCTGGACTTCCGAAGCGATCTTGTAGGCGGTCGAGGTGATCGCCTTGCGCAGGCGCGCGCTTTGCGCCTTGGCGGCATCTTTCGGGCCCTGGCCGGGCTTCGGCCGCAGGCTGATCGAGGTCACTGGGATTCGTCCTGCAATTTGCGCAAGAAGGTCTGGAAATGTCTGTCGTCGCCGCGCGCGGCGCGCATCAGCGTCAGCAATTGCGACTGCTCACCAAATTTCCGGCGCATCGCCAATTGCAGAAAGGCAGCCATCTGCCGTGGCGTCATTTTCCAAACGTCGGCGCGCGCGTGCCCGTTGTGGATCAATTCTTCGACGGCGCGGGCGATTTCGTATCCTGAGCCCATCCAGACGCGCCTTCGGCGCTTTTGAGCAGGCCGAGCGCGTCCAGTTTTGCGACGAAAGGGCCGACGCCCTGCGGGAAGGTCAGCTCGAAGATCGCTGCCAGCAGATCGAGCTGCTCGCCAAGGCCGAGCCGCGCCGCGACCGCCTCGGCTTGTTCGTCGCCGGCCGAGCCGGTGCCGGCGGCAATCGCGGCGGCAACGGCGCCGGGCGCTAGTTCAAGCAGCGTTTCCGGGGTGAGGTCGGCCTGCTTGCCGGACATCAGCAGGCGCAATTCGGGGAACTTGCGGAATAGATAGACGATGTCCTGGGCCGAAATGCCGAAGACCGCCACGTCCTTGCCGCGGATCGTGACGGTCTTTTGCTGATCGGCGATGTCGAGCAGGCTAACCATGTTGCGAACCTCTTGATTTCAGATCACGGCGAAGCCGGCAGATTGGTCAATTGTGCAAGCCCGATCTTGCCGATGTTTGCGCCGCTGGTCGCCAACAGCACCTCGCCGGTCACCTCGATCTGATTCCATTCATCTGAGATCGGGTTGAACGAGCCAGACGGACTGAATTCGACGTTGTAGAACTGGAGATCCCAGCGCGGCCCGACATCGTTGGTGGCGACGAATTTCACCTCGCCGCGGATCGAGTCCGTAGCCATGATGTCGATGGTAGGGCCACCGACGGCGGCGTCATCGACCGTGCCCATCAGCAGCATCGACAGGTTTTGCGCCGTCAATTCCTCCATGAGGATGCGCAGCGTGCCGCTGCGGGTCTGCACGACGGATTTGTCCTTGGTGCGCGTGCCGGCGCGGCTCGAATAATGGTCGAGCTTTTCGATGTTGGGCGTGTATTCGAGCTCGGCGACGTTGCCGAGGTCGATGTAGTCGGCGGCACCATCCGGCTTGAAGGACACGATGCCTTTGCCGACCTGGTAGTTGTCGGCGTCGGGCGCGATCAGGGATACAGGCATGGGTCAGGCTCTCCTTCAAAGTTCAGCCGGGCGCAGCACGTAGGCAAAGGTGAATTGCACGGCCATCAGGCCCTCAATCGAGCGGCCGTGGCGCAGATGCGTGCTGCAGCCGGCGTAGCGAATGCGACCGTTTGAACCGGTCAGCGCAGCCAGCTGCGCGTCGGTGAGCACCGCCTTGATGAGTCGCGCCCGCAGCGCGTTCAGCGCCGTACCGACCTGTTCGGGCAGGCCACCGAGCAGGACCATGACCTCCGGCGTCATCTCGACGATGTTGGGCGCGGCGCCTGCGTGGCCCCGCTGCACGGCGCGTTCATCGGCGGTCTCGTCGGCATCGAAGATGACGATGGCGGGGCGCGCGTGTTCGGAGATTTCGTCCTGGTTGCGCGCCGCGGTGACGACGCCAGGAAGGCCGGCGGCAATCTCGGTGAGCCGCTGCAGGATGGCTTCGCGCTTGTCGGTCATTGGTCCTGCATGACGATGAGCCGCAGCTCGAGACCGTTTTCGAGCACGCTCTTGACGCGCCAGGTCGCTCCGCCAAGCACGAGCTCGCCGCCGATCAGATCGGCAATTGCGATCCCGAGTGCGGTGATCGCGCTGCGCCGCAGGTCCACGGCCGGGCGGATAGCCTGGAGCCCGATCCCGCCATCCTCGACCTCGACGCCCTGGGTGTGATCGATGACGGTTACGTCGTAGCTCGCCGACGCAAGCGTGAGCACGGCAGGCTCGCCGAACGCGTCGTAGACGGGCCCAAGCACCAGGGCGTCGAAGTCGATCAAGGATTTTCGCCAAGCTCAGTTGCTGGTGAGAATCTTCACCGCGAGCCGCGGGCGCTTGTTCACCGGCAGCGGCGAGCCTTCCGTCTTCACGTCGATCGCGCTCCCGTCCTGCCGGGCGATCTGCCGGGCATAGATCGGCAGGCCCACAGTGTTGACCGTCTCAATCAGGTTTGCCGGAGCGCCATAGGTCACGAAGGTGTCCATGGTGCCGAGCGGGAAGGCAATACCTTCGCCGGCCGGAATCAGCGTCTCGGTCGCACCGGTCGAGAGCGTGACGGTGGCGTTGTATTCCTCGAAGACGATACCGGCGAAGGGGAAGCGCCGGCGGGTGTCCTCGCGCAAGGGCTGGGCGCCGGTTGAGGAGAAGTACTTGTAGGCCTCCTCGACCTTGGCGTGCCCGATCAACTTGTCGAAGAACCCGGGACTGACCAGGGCGAGCACGCCGTTCATGGTCTCGCCCTTTAGCTCGGTCTCGATGTCGCGCAGCACCTCGCGGCACTTGGCCTGCACATTGGTGCCGGCGGTCCCGAGCACCAAGTCGACCGACTGCTGGGCCAACCCGAACTCGTCGAAGTAGTCGTAGAGTTCAGTCCCGGCGCCGTCCTTCACCACGCCGCGCAGCGCGTTGATCTCCATGTATTCGCGGGTCTGGGCGTGCTTGGCCCGCATGCGGGTGAGCTTGCGCTCCATCACGGTTGCGAGCGGATCGGCAGCATCCGCCACTCCGAAGCCGCGCACGCCCTGGATGTCCTGCGGCGTGATCACGTCGTCGTGGGGAATCCACGGCACCGTGAACGAGCGCATCGAGCGCGTGTCGCGGTTAGCGACCGTCGCCGGCCCGCCGAGCGGCACGGTGGGGAGCAGGTTCAGCACGCCCTCGGCCTGCTCGATGATGACGCTGCGCTGGGTGATGCCCTCGAAGCGGAACAGGCCGAGCTCGCCGAGACGCGTGTAGACATTAGGCAGGATGTTGATGGCTTGGGTCATCTCGGCGAGCGTGTAGCCGCCCGCGTCGAAGGGGTTGATCATCGGGGCCATATGGTCGGTCTCCAAAAAAGGGACCGGGCCCCGATGGAGGTCCATCGAGGCCCGGTCAGGCCAGGGAGGTTTCGTTAAGAGATCAGGCGGCGTCGCGCGGCACGATGCCCGCGGTGGAAAGTTCGCTGTGCTTGGCGGCCTTCTTGCTGTCGTCGTCAACCGAGGCATCGAACGCGAGCGCCGCCTTGGACACGATGATCGGGCCGCGCGCGACCACGAGCCCGGTCTTGTCGGCGGCCGTGGCGTCGATTGCTTCCAGCAGTACGGCGACTGCCGTTTCCGCGCCTTCATCGCCGACGACCTGGGCGGCCGGCGAGAGCCGGTATTTGCTGGAAGCGGTGATCTTTCCCAGCACGGAACCGAGCGCATAGCTGGTGCCGGCTTTGAGCGTCACGGTCTCCCGGCTGTAGTTGCCGTTGAGCTCATATTTGAGCAGGTCGCCGAGCGTCGGCGCCATGGTCAGCGTGGGCATGTCGGGTACTCCTTGAGTTGATCAGGCGCGCGATGCCGCGGCGCGTTCCTTGGCGCGGCGCACGATCGGGCTGTCGCCTGCGGTTGGCGTGGATGGGGCTGCTGCGATGACGCTCGTTGCCTCGGCGCGTGCGGCAAGCGTATCGAGCACGGTGCGGCGCAGCGCATCGGGCGCGATACCCTTCTTCAGCGCGTCGGCAGCATCGAGAGTGACGCCGAGGCGCGCCGCTTGCGCAGCAATTGCGGCGACCTCGGCGAACTCCGCGCGTAGCCGCTCGGCCGTTGCCGCCGCGGGCGCCGCTTCCGCAGCGGCCGGTGCAGGATCGGGCGGCGCATCCGCCGGTGCTGGTGCAGACTCGACCGGCTGTTGCGGTTCGGCCGTTTGCTGCGGCTCCCTCGGCTGGTCCTCAATCTGTTCGGTATCGTTCGTCGCCATGGAGCGTCTCCTCTTGGCTATCAGGCTGATGGGCGTACGCGCCGACGCGAGCCGATCAAGCTCGCCGGCCATCTCGGCAACGGCGAGGTCAAGCGCGCCGAGTCGGTCGGCGAGCCCTGCGCGGATTGCGAGCTCGCCGCGAAAGATTGCGGCCTTCGTGCCGCGCACCGCCTCCGCGCTCAGGCCGCGGTTGGCGGCAACCAGGGCGCAGAATTCCGAATAAAGGCGGTCAACGTCGGCCTGGATCGTTGCGCGGGCGCGCTCCGAGAGCGGTTCGTGCGCATTGGCATCGACCTTTTGGTCGCCCGCGAATACGAAGGTCCAGGCCAGTCCGGCTTTCGTATCGGCTCCGCTTTCGTCGACATGAACCGCAACGACGCCGATCGAGCCGGCCTCGCCGGTGCGCGTGACGTAAATGCGGTCGGCGACGCTGGCGATGGCATAGGCAGCGGACAGAGCGCTCTCGTTGGCCACCGCCCAGAGAGGCTTCGAACTTGCGCTTCTGACTGCTTCGATTCGTTCGACCAGGTCGAACAGGCCACCGACCTCGCCGCCAGGGGAGTCGATATCGAGAATGACGCCGCGCACGCTCGCGTCGTCCATCGCTGCCGCAACGGCGTCGCCGATGTCACCGTATGCCTGGAGGCCGCTCACGGCGTCGAGGTAACCCGAGCGCGTAACGAGCGTCCCGATGACCGAGATCACAGCGATCTTTTCGATCGTTATCGAGGTGAGGGGCGCCGGGTCGGCTACCGGATCGACAACCTCCAGGGCGCCGCCAGCAAGCCGCGGCGCAAGAACGCCAAGGATGACCTCGAGCTTGGCGCGCGCGATCATCAATGGCGTCCCGAATACGCGGGAGGCCAAGTGCGGAAGGTCAACCATTTGCGTTGTTTGCATCCCCAGCAATTGACGTGTCGGCCGGTAGCGGCGCCGATGCTGCCGCTGATTGGAAACTCAGCCCCAGCGACTGCTCGCGCGCCTTGTCGGCTGCGATCTCGGCGTCGACCTGCTCGGCGTCGTAGCCGCGCTCGGCAAGCGCCTGCGTGCGGCTCTTCAGGCCAGCATCGATCTGCTCAATCTCAGCCCGCGCATCTTTTAGCGGATCGACCCAGTCCCACTTCGGCGGCAGCCAGCCGCAGGCGAGATACTCGCGCCGGCGCTGGTCGTAGTCCTGAAGATCGAGCGCACCCGCAAGTACTGCGGTATCCATCCAGCGCGCCCAGACCTTGCGGCAGAGTTGCCAGACGATCACGGCGTGCTGGTAGGCCTCGATGCGACGACGGAATTCGAGCAGCGCCAGGCGCGAGTTCGAATAGTTCGCCTTGAGCATGTCGTTCGAGAGATAGGCGTAGGGCACGCCCAAGGCGGCCGAGACCTGCAGGAGCGTACGGTACTGGAAGGGCTCATAGGTTTGCCCTGAGTCCGCCGGTGCCGAGGTCTGTACCTCCTCGCCCGGCTCCAGCATCGTGATCTGGCCGGGCTGTAGATCGATGGTCCTTTCGTCGTTCTCGTCACGGCCCTCCGCGGCATCGAGCGGCTCGTCCGGCGCCGGCGTCGTGATGAACAACGCATGCATTGCCGCGACCTTCTTCCGGTCGAGCTCTGCGTCGTCATACTGGTCGAGCAGGAACAGCTTGACGATGCCGGCCGCAAACCGTGAGACGCCGCGCAACTGTCCGGCATCGACCGGGTCGATCACGTGCACGATCTCGGACGCCGGCACGCGCACGATGTCGCCCACAAGGCCGGGATCGGTGATATCGCCCGGATGCCGGCGCAGGAAATGGTAGGCGCTACGGCGTCCGATGGCGTCGAATTCAATGCCCTGGCGGATGACGTTGCCCCCTGGCGCAACCTCATTGCAATTGAGCGGCAGCATCTCGGACGGGAGCATTTGCAGTTGCAGCGGGACAGTGAGCCCGTCCTGCGGACGTCGCGGTCGAAAGCGGAAAAACACCTCGCCCGCAATGAACACCTCGCGTGCGGCGCGGCGTTGCAGGCCGTAGAAGTCGGTATACCCTTCCGCGTCCGCCTCGTCGGTCCAGTCGAGCCAGAGCTTCTGGATTTTCGCCTTCAGTCCGGCATCCGAGATCATCGATGACGGCTTGATACCGGCGCCGATGACGTTGCCGGCCCAGCTTTCAATGGCGTTTGCTGCGTAACCGTTGTTGCGCACAAGCCAACGGGCGCGCGCGACGATATCGGGGCCGGCCGCCGCAATCAGCGTGTTCAGGTGGGCGCGGCTCGGCTGAAAACCTTTGAGCCGGCGGCTCGCCAGCCCCGCCTCGAAACCGCCGATGAACGCCCCGACTCGGCGTCGGAATGCTGTCAGCGAGGCGAGCACTCATAGTCCCTTCGAAGCGGATGTGAGGATTCGGCGTTTGGCGCCGCCCTCCTGGGCAGCGGCAATGCGGCGCTCGAGATCTGTGATCGCGGCAGCCATTTCGGCGTCGGTCGCGTAAGTCACGCGTCGGCCGTCGATCTCGACCGTGCGCACGCCACGGAACCGCGCCGCCAGCAGCGCGTCGCGCTGCGTCGTCATCTCGTCCAACGTCATGGGCTTAGCTCAAGTAACTCGATCGGAACACGCGCCGTCCGCGCCGTTGCGGCGCACGCCGCACAAGGCCTGCCACGTTCTCAGCCGGGTTGTCCGACTCGATTGATTCTTCGACGTGCTGCTTCTCAGCGGCGCGGACCTGCTGTTCAAGATCGCGCCACGTCGCCTCAGTCCACCGGTCCGCGCCGGCGAGCCAGGCCGCGGCCCGGGCATAGACGCGGCAATCGAGCGCCTCGTTCCGCTCGCGCAGCTTCTGCCATTCAAGCCGCTGGAAACCGCGCTTGGTCTTGACGGTGACGAGCTGCTCAGCGACGAGCTGCTTCACCCACTCGGCATCGATACCGTGCGGCAGGTGGATATAGCCGGGTGGCCATTTGCTGTCGGCGGCGATCTCCTCGTCGGTTGGCCGTGCCAGCCGCAGGAAGCGATAGGTCTCGCTCTTGAACGTCGCGACCGCGACGGTCCATAGCCGCGCGCCGCGCCGGAGCTTCTTGCCGCCCTCGGTCGCATCGACATGAGTCGGCCCTGCGACCGGCGCCGGCCGATTGAAGCCTTCGATGCCCTTGATCGCCGCGACTTGCGCGTGGCCGGCCTTGCGCGCCCAGGCGTAGACGGCCGGCGCTTCGTAGCCGGTGTCGATCGCAAGCTTCGCGAGGCCGATAGTGCAACCGTTGGCGTGCGGCCACGTGCGGCCGAGCAGCTCTGTCAAGGCAGCCCAGCTTTCGGCGCGCTCGGGTCCGCCGTCGATGACAATGTGGTCGACGAGCCAGCTTTCGTGACCGCGGCCCCAGGCCCAGACATCGATCTCGATTCGGTCGCGCTGAACGTCGGCACCGGCCGTGAGAAACAGCCCGCCGGACGGCACCGTGCCGATCCGCCAATCCTCGCGCCGCTCATAGAGGCGTTGCCAGTCGGGTGCCTCGCCGCGTTCCTGCCAGGTCTCGCCGAGCAAGGTGTTCTTGGCCGCTTTCAGCGCCGCGTCGTTGCCCTGCGCCGCTTCCCATTCGCGCGCGATCGTCGCCCACGACAGCCAGCCGATCGGCGAGTAAAGCCCGGAGATGTGAAACCCGATGACATGCGGGTTTGCCGACTCTGTGGTCGCCCGCCATTCGCCGGCGGCGAGCATGGCCGTCTTGTGGTGCTCGGCAATGCCGCGCTCGCAGGATTCGCAGACATATTCGGTGGTCTCTGGTTTCTTTTTCTCCCAGCGAAGCCGCTCGAATTTCAGCTGTTGCATGTCCCCGCACTGGGGGCAGGACACGAAATAGTGCCGTTGGTCGCTCGCCTCATACTCCCGCTCGATACGCGAGAGCCCTTTGATCGTCGGCGTCGACACCAGGAAAATCTTGACTCGGTGCCCGAACGTCCTCGTCCGCGCCTCGGCAAGCGCAACAGGATCGCCTTCGCCTTCGACATCGCCCTCGTAGGCGTCGACCTCGTCGAGGAAGAGCCAGCGCGCCGGCATTGATCGCAGGCCGACCGCGCTGTTCGCGCCGGTGAGCACGAGCTGGCCGCCCGCGAACCGTTTGGCGAGCACGGTGTTGCCGGAATCGCGCGAGCGTGCCGGCAGGATCAGCTCCCGCAGTTCGGGACATTCCTCGACGAGCGGCTCGATGCGCTGCTGCGACAAACGCTTGGCAAGATCGGTGGTCGGCTGGACGGCGAGGAACGGCCCCGGCGCCTGGTGGATGCAGTAGCCGATCCAGTTGTTGCCCGCTTCGGTGGCACCGACCTGCGCCGCCTTCATGAACACGATCCGGCGCGCGGGGTGCGACGGCGAGAGCGCGTCCATGATGGCGCGCATGTAGGGCGTGCGGCTCGTCCGATAGCGACCCGCTTCCGATGCCGCCCGTGACGACAGGATGCGATAGCGGTCTGACCATTCCGAGACTGTCAGCGCCGGGTCGGGCGATAAGCCACGCGACCACGCGCGGACGATGTCGGCTTCGCCGTCATAGCTTTCAGCGGAGCTCGACCCGGATGTCCGAGAGCTCGGCCAGGTGCTGTCGGACATGCTTGTCGAGGACGGTTTCCATGCGATGCGCATCGACGTCGAGCTCGGCGGCAATCAGCGCGGCGACACGCGCCGGCCATTGCACCCAGGCGTCGCGCTCGCGCCGCGCCAGCATGAACACGGTGGTAGTCGCCTTGGCGCGGTCGACTAGCTCGCCCTTGAGCTTGCCGAGGCGAAGCCGCCGTTCCTGCGCCTTGATGACTTCGTTCGCGGTGCGCGCGGTGACATAGTTCATGCCGCCGGCTGTCGGCGGCTCGCCTGCCTCGCGCAATGTGTCGCGAACTGCTTCAACCGCCGCTGCCGGAACGGGCTTGATTGTTTCCGCTGATCGCGAAGGCAGTTGCGCTTCGGACGTGGGCGATGCCTTGGCCGTTCGCGCGCGCTGCTGCGCGGGGTCGGTCCGCTTGGCCCAGGCCAAATCGGCCTTCACCGGATCGATCGTGCCGTCAGGCTCAAGCTCGATGCGACCCGAAGCGATCGCCTTGCGGACCGCGTTCTCGGCGACCCCGCGGTGGCGGGCATAGGCCCTGCGCGAGAGTCCCATGCTGCTCTCGTTCTCCCGACATGCTCAGAGAGCAGCCCGTCTCCAGTTGCTGTTACCGCGTGGTCGAGCCTGACTGCGGCTGTCCCGATCAACCGGTGGAGCCCGCTCATGGCACGCAATCGCAAGCCGCATCCCGCCGATGTCGCGAACGCGAACATCGTCGCGGCGGCCGTGCGTTTCGACATCGCTCTCTTCCTTGGCGTTGGCCGCTACGCGACCGATACCGCGGAGACGCTTGAAGAAGCGCGTGCCAAGGCGGACCGCCTGGTCGCCATGCATCCGAACGGCAGGCGCCCGCTCATCTACGGCGTCACGGCCGACGGTCGATCGGGCCTCGTCACCACCGCAACGTTGTCAAACACGGAGGATCTGATGAAGACCAAGGCCAAAAAGAAACCGACTGCTAAGCGTGCCACTAAGCCGGCGGCGAGCAAAAAAGCCAAGAAGGCTACTGCGAAACAGGAGCCAGCTACGACGCGACCGCTCGGTAAACGCGCCGCGATCGAGACGGCGGCGCGCGAAGGCAAGCTGCCTGAGCCGCCGGATTTCAGCGCGGAGACGCACAAGAGGTTTCGCAACAAGCTCGCGAACGTGGTGGAGCTCGCCAAGGCAGGGGACTTGAAAGGCCTCCGCGCTTTCGAGATCAACCCGGTCAGCTCGAGCCCGAAGGCCATTGCGCGCTACCGCGACCTCTGCGTTATCGCGCTTGAGGCCCAAGCGCCTCGTTAGGGCTGCGCCGGTCCAGCGACGTTCCAGAACAATACGCGGCCTGGACCCTTCCGGGCCGCGCATTGCTCTTGCGTTAGATTTCTACACGCGGGACGCAGATGCCGTTATACGAACATCGCTTTCGCTCGGTCATCTGTGTTGTCGTTCAGGTCGAAGGCAAAATATCGTTTCCTGTGCGTCCAGAAGCCCGCTGCAGCGCACGTCGAAACTCGTCGCGCTTTTCGTGCACCGACGCGATAACCAGCCCAGTTGGCAACCCCAGTCCAATCAACGTTGCTTCTGACAACTGCAAGCTTGCCTCGATGGTCTCCGGGACGGCGTCGGTCACGCCGATCGTATAGAGGTGGCGGGCATGAGCCGCGTCACGAGCACGAGAGACGATAACGATATCCGATCTCAGTGTGCGCACCTGTCTCACGATTTCGTCGATGGCTGCCGCTGCGGCCACCGTGACTATTACCGCTCTAGCCTCGGCAAGGCCGCAACTTTTCAAGAATTCAGGATGTGTCGCGTCGCCATAGTAGACCTCGCGCCCACTGCGTCTATGTTGCGGAACAGTTTCAGCATCATGATCAACAGCAATATAAGCAATGTTGTGCCGCTCAAGCATCGAGCACACAACCTGTCCGACACGGCCATAGCCTACGACGATCGCATGTCCACGACCGCTCCTCGGCGCGACGGCAAGCTCTGGGGCAAGTATTTTGTGATCCGCAAACTCCGGCGCCAATTGACGAGCGACGTGGGACAGTAATGGAATCAGCGCCATAGTGATCGAAGTCGCAGCCAGAGCGAAGCTCGAAACCTCGGCCTTAATCAGCCCGAGCGCTGATGCCATGGCAATCCCGACGAATGCAAACTCGCCACCGGGGCCGAGCAGAAGCCCCGTCTCGATCGCCGCAGACCAGGGGATGCGAAATACACGCGCTAGGCCTGTAAGCAAGATGGATTTGACGCCGATCAGACCGATGACCGATACGGAGAGTAACCATGGCTGGTGGATAAGCTCGCGAACATCGAGGTTCATGCCCATGGTAAAGAAGAACAAGCCAAGCAATAGTCCCTTGAAGGGCCCGATTGTCGTTTCGATGGCTTTGCGAAACTCGGTCTCAGCGAGCAATAGACCTGCGACAAAGGCTCCGATCGCCATGGACATTCCCGCCATGGCTGCGATCACGCCCGTACCGATGATGACGAACAGAGCCGCCGCCACAAATAGCTCGTTGACACCGGCGGATGCGACAAGACGGAACAGGGGTCGCAGAAACAGACGACCGACCACAATGATCGCGCCGACCGCGATACTCACATTCAGCAGCGCCAACGCCAAGCTGGTCACAAGCGAACTGCTCGTGCCACTCCCCAGAATGGATACAAAGACCAGGATCGGGACTACCGCGAGGTCCTGCGCCAGCAGAACGGAGAAACTGGCGCGGCCGGCAGTCGTCGCTAGGCGGCCTTGGTTAGAGAGGACCTCCACCACAATCGCGGTTGAGGACAACGCCAGGCATGCCCCGAGGATGATTGAAACAGCAGGTGCGGCGCCGAGCATTACAGCTATACCGCCGATAAAAGCTGTCGACAGCATGATCTGCAGGCTGCCGAGGCCGAACACCAGCCGACGCATGGCCTTCAAACGCTCGTACGATAGCTCCATGCCGATCAGGAATAATAGGAAGACAACGCCCAGTTGGGCGATGCCTGCTACGTTCTTGGCGTCAACGACGGTGACCCAGTAAAGAAATGGAAACGTTCCAATGAGCGAGCCCAAGCCTAACGGTCCAAGGAGCGCCCCCGCCGCAAGGTAGCCGAGCACGGGGTTAAGCCCCCATCGGCGCATAATTGGAACGACAATGCCGGCCGTGCCAAGAACGACGAGCGCATCACTATACGCTTCGATGTTGATCGTTGGTGCCAGAAATCCTCCCCGGGGACCCACCCTCATACAATCGGATAGAGTTGGACAATTTACTCCGATCGAAAACGAATTGGCGAGAGCGAAAACCGCTTCGGTCTGGATTGGGCGCCTTCGCGCGGTTTGCAATTTCGATTATATTTTAGGAGTCGTTCACGGCCGCCCGGGGGAATCAATGTCGAAAATCAAGATTGCCGTCGTCGCGTTGTTGTGGGTCGCGTGGTTTTTCAGCCACCAGGTTTCCGCAGCGGCGCAAACCACACGTAACATCGAACAAACATTCTCGGCGTCGCTGGCAGAGGTGCCAAAACAAACATTATCGGTAACGGGTTCTATTTATGTTCCCGCTTATTCGAGCGTTTCCGTTGTTCCGGGCCAGCTGCGCGCCGATTTTTCGGTCACGTTGAGCATTCACAATGCGTCGAAGGATAAGCTCCTTGTTCTGAAGCGTATTGCCTATTTCAACACGGCCGGTCACTTGGTCGAAAGCTACCTGCAGCAACCGATCGCGCTAAGGCCGTTCGGTACAATTGAGGTATTCATTCCGCAAAAGGATGTTCGCGCGGGCACAGGCGCGAATTTTATCGTTGATTGGGGCGCAGTTGGGGAAGTCGCGGAGCCGGTCGCGGAGGCTCTAATGATTGGCAGCGTCGGCACCGGACACTACGCGTTCATTAGCCAAGGACGCCTGATCAAGACGATCGGTCCAAACTGAATGATAGGCAATGCAGAAGCGTGCTCTGCTTCCGTGCGCCAGTTGTCCGATCGTGTCTCGCAGCGCCGGTCGGCATCCGGTGTCGAACCGAACAAGAGCAGACGCTGTCGTTAAAGCCCCGCCGGTCCAGCGACGTTCCAGAACAACACGCGGCCCGGACCCTTCCGGGCCGCGCATTGCTCCCAGGCCTTGGCGTCGTAGTGTGGATCACTCGGGAAGGGCGGCTTGCTCTTTGCCTCGCGCCCGAACGCCAACGGGCAGACGTGGATCGTCGCTCCCGCGACTTCGTCCGGCTCCAACTTGCGGCCGACCTGGAGGACATGCCGGCGCGCATCCGGCCAAGCCGTCGCCAGCGCGCGTGCCAGCACGCCGGAGCCTGATGCGCACCAGATCTCGTCCGGCTCGATATCGATAGACCGCGCCGTTGCCGCGATTGTTTCAATCGCCTCCGGCATGTCGACGCCGAACGGCGCAAGTTTTGCGCCGACCTGGAGGCTGTACTCGCGGGCGCGCGCTTGCACGGTGCTGAGATAGCCCGGCGAGACCTGCATGATCTTGGCGCCAAGTCGCTTCGCCATCAGCGCGCGTGGATGCGGCTCTGCGCGCTTCGCGACAAAAATGGTGGCGCGCTTGCCGAGCTGTGACGCGACGGTCGCAAGTGCTGTCTGCGCGCCGCCTTCTGCGGCACTAGCGTAAACAACCTCGTCGGCGTTCTCGAACAGTATCGGAAGGAAGCGAGCTTTGGTGCCACCCGGGTAAAGATCATCGCGGACGACGAGGATTCCATCGTATTCGCGGACAACAGGCGGCGTCATAGCTCGGTAACTCCGGATAGTTCAGCGGCTTCGCTCGTTCCCGGTTCGATATCGCCGAACTCGACCTCGCCGATCGTCTCGGTAGCCTGGCGTGGGTCACCCTTGCAGAAGATATAGGCCTGTTGATGCGTTTTGCCGAGCTTACGCGTGGTGGCAAATTGCTTGCCGGCGCGGATCGGCAACGAGCCAACGGCCGTCACCAGGATCGCCTCATTGTAGAGCCGCAGCCCGGCAGCCTCGAAAGCCTCGATCGTGTGCCCCGGAAAATTCCGGTAGAAGCCCTGTCGATCGCGGACATCGCCGACAACAAAGCACGCGAACCGATCAGACTTCAGCAGCGCGCATGCGCCCTTGATTATGCCCGCGTAGGCCGCTCGGAATTCGTTGTAATCAAGCGTTGAGAGGTCGCGCGGATCGTCGCTGTAGACCTCAAGGTCGGCGTAGGGCGGACATGAAAAGATAAAATCGAGCCGTGGCGGGAGACCGTTCTGGGCGAGCGCCGGAATGACCTCGCGGCTGTCGCCGCAGATCCATTGCGGTATCGGGTCGCCGCAGATCTGCTCGGCTTGCGCGCGGTTGGCTTCAATTTGTTCGGCACGTAGATCGATGCCGGTGTATGCGCGGCCAAGCTTCGACGCCACGATGCCGCGCACCGAGCCGCCGGCGAACGGGTCGAGTACCGCGCCTTGCGGCGGGCAGAACCAGCGATAAGCGATTTCGCACAGGACCGGATCGAAGATCGACGTACCGGTCGAGCCGACTTCGAGGATTGCGGCGCTGACCGGGTCCAGCGCGTCCGGATCGCGGCTGCCCTTCACGAAGGTTAGGTTTTCCGATCGCGCAACCATTCGCTCCCGTCGTTCTTGATCGAACTTGGCCCACGCGCCACGCCCGCCGCCGCCTCCGGGAATGGCGGGCTTTTGTTCAGGCATCACCAATGGCTTTGCCGCGGCCGTCGCCGCGTGCCTTCGATTTCGAATAGTCCGCGGCCGGCAGCGGCGAGCCGCCCGGTGCTGCGGTTGGCTTGCCACGCTTTTGCGCCTGGATCGCGTTCAGCTTGTCCTGGTCGCGAAAACTCGCTGTCTCGTTCGACTTGGCGCGGTCAATCGGCATTGGCGCGCCGCCGATCGGGGCGCCGCGGCCAAGCTCAGAGCGGATGCCGAGGTCAATCCAGGCGCGCTTGCGGTTCTGCCACCAGCCTTCGCGGGCATTGAGCACCGAGAACGGTGGGATACCGAAACGCTCGGCGAGCGTCTGTGATGGCGGATTTCCTTCGGTGGAAGGCGCGCCAGATTGCGTTTCCGCAGCGCCCGTATCGACGTCGATCGCGTCGAGCAGGGTGCCAAGCTCGGCCTCGGCAAAGCCAAGCAGGTCAAGGTCAAAATCCTGCTCGCGCAGCGTCGCAAGTTCAGCGCGCAGCAGCTGTTCGTCCCAGCCGGCGTTCTCAGCGATCTTATTGTCGGCGATGACAAGCGCACGGCGCTGCGCTTCGCTCAGGTGGTCGAGCACGACCACGGGCACCTCGGTCATGCCGAGTCGCCGCGCCGCGAGCAGGCGTCCGTGGCCGGCAACGACCATGTCATCGGCGCCGATCAGCAGCGGGTTGACGAAGCCGAATTCGGCGATCGAGGCGGCGATCTGGGAGACTTGTTCCTCCGAATGCGTTCGGGCGTTCCGGACGTAGGGGATCAGTCGATCGACCGGTCGCGTCTCGATCTTCAGGTCCATGGATCAATTTGAGCGCTGCGCACCGCGCACCTGCGCACCCTGGAGAGTGCGCACCTTCAGGGTGCGCAACCGGATTTCACTGCTAACGCTGGCGATAAATCGGGCCTTTGCCGCCCGCATATAAGCGGCGCCGGAAAGAACCTA
Organism: Pseudolabrys sp.; assembly: GCA_035652735.1. Lineage (GTDB taxonomy): Bacteria > Pseudomonadota > Alphaproteobacteria > Rhizobiales > Xanthobacteraceae > Pseudolabrys. The sequence goes on from DASRDF010000080.1 coordinate 62,621, forward strand.
AGCCACGCGGGCGCCGCAGGCGACCGCATCGGACGCGCGTTCCGCGATCATGCCAGGAAAATTGCCGAAATCTGTTTCGGATGTCACGCCCGAAGTTCAACAAGTTGCGCGGTTTGTTTCCGCCTAGGCGCGGTGTTCGCGCGGTCCATTGCAACGATTTGCGGCAATGCCCTTTGAATCTCGATTCGCATTCGTCCGTTTTGGCGCGGTCGAAAGCCGGCTCGCCACGGTTTGGAGAGCGGCGACCCACCGTTGCCACGCGGTCTTGCGCGATAATCCGACACGCCAGCAAATCGGCTTCCATGGAACGTTCTCGGCGCGAAGCCACACGATGCGCGCGTCATCCGGCTCAAGCCACGCGAGCCAAGTGAAGGTCTCCTCCATGCGGCTGATCGCTTCGGGCGAGGGCGCAATGCGCGGCATGCGCGCGCGTTCCCAGCCGAAAGCTTCGTAGGCGCTGCGCACGACCTGCGGCCACGTGTTGAAATACCCCGGCACGCGACGGTCGGGCAGGCGGCGCAGCGTGAAGGCTGCCTCCTCAAAACGCGCCTCAACCATGGACGCCGTCCAGCGTGCATCGGTCATCGCGAGGCCTCCTCGCGCTTGCCGTAGAGCTTCTCGCCGATCTGCCGGACGAACTCGCGCTCGGGCCAGGTGAGGCGGTGATCATCCTCGCTCACGACGAGGATTTTCTGGTCGCGCCAGCCGCTTTGCTTGACCTGCTCGGGCGAGGCGCGCTTGCCGCCGTAGCCCTTGGGCATCCACCTCATGGCTGCGCCTCGCTCGCTTGGTAGCCATGCGGGCTCGCTGCCGCCGCAAGGTCCACCACCGCGCCGATGACCGATGCCGCTTCGGCGCTACCGAGCCGCCCCATGCTGGTTGCGAACTCCCTCGGCTCGATCCCGTGCTGCATGAGCAACGACACGAGAACGCAGGCGTCGTTGAGCAACGCATCGAGCGTTGAGCCGGTCTTTGTGCCGTGCACGAAGACTTCACCGGGCCGACCGTCCGGATAGAAACCGATCGTCACCGTGAAGCGCATGCCGGCGTGCTCGATCTCGATCGTCTCGGCGGCGCGCCGATCAGGAAGACGCGCGCGTGTCATCGCACGCCTCCATGGGTGTCGATGGCCCAGAGCAGGATTGCGATGGCATCGGCCTCATTGTCGTCGGCGGGGTTGAAGCCGCGCGCGCGGACGGCGGCAACGACAGCGCCCTTGTCCGCGTTGCCCTTGCCGGTGATGTGACGTTTGATCGTGCCGACCGGAACGCCTTCGTAGGGAATGTTGTTCTGCTCGCACCAGGCGGTGAGCGTCGCGAGGAAGCCGCCGTAGAGATGCGCGGCATCGGTACCGTTGTGGTGGCGCACCTCCTCGAAATAGATCGCTTCGATCCCGGCGGCATCCGCGGCGAGGTTGGCAAGCCATCCCCGGAAACGCAGGTAGCGCATGCCGCCGCCGTCGTAGCGGCTCGGCCGAAACGAGGTGGTGCCGCTTTCGATCATGCCGCCGGCAAGCTGCATCGCCCACCCGGTGGTTGTGCCGAGATCGAGCGACAGGATGGCGCGCGAGCCCAAGGTGACGGCGGGCGGGACAATCTCGTTACTCGCCGCAGGCAAACTTGTCGCTATCACTTGGACCTCCTCAAAACGGAATCTCATCGCCGCGTTCCCAGTCGGCGGGCGGCTTGCGGCGGATGCCAGCGACGGCCGCGCCAGGAAATTTCTGCTTGACGTTGAGGACGCCATCGCCGAGCGCTTCGATCAGGATCGCGACCTCGCCGACGGTGAACACGCGACCTTCGCGCGCGACGTGGTGGGCTTCCTCGGCGCTGCGCACGAGCGAGATGACCTCGCCGGTTGAGGGCAGCACGCATTCCCAGACCTGCGGCGCGAGCTGTAACGCGCCGGCCTCGTGAGCCGCGCGATCGAGCGCTTGCCATGCGCGTCGCATGCCTTCGATCTGTGCCGCGACGAAGCGTTCTTCCCCGGACTGCAGGGCTGCGTCGAGCCGGTCCTTCTGCTCGTCGAACTTGGCGCGCAGGAAATCCGAGACGAGCAGCCGCAGGCGGCCGACGCCCCACTTGCGTTCCATGGTAAGAGCCACCTGGTCGAGGCCATCGACCATCGACCGAATGCGATAGGCCGAGGGCGCCATCGCAGCGGCCATCGGGCTCAAGGCTCGCGCCGCGCGCCTCATGGCGCAGCCCCGATGCGACGCCTAAAACCCGATACGCGGCGCGCCGTTCCGCGGCGGCGACGCGCATAGGGGGTATGGGGGTTCTCTTCTTCGCCGACCTTCGCCAACCTTCGCCAAATGAAATCAAACACTTGCGAGGTGCTTTTTCGCGCCTTCGCCAACTGCTTCGCCGACCTTCGCCCCAAAGAAATCAATGACTTGCGAGGGGCATCTTCGCCCTCGTCGCCACGGATGATCACAGCCATTGCAGCACCTTGAGGCCCATGAGGTTCTTCTTTCGATTGCACTCCTCGATGCCGACGACACCGTTGTTCAGCCAATCCGCGATCAGGTTGGCGGCAGCCTTCTTGGTCATCCGGTATCGCCGCGCGAGGTAGTGACCGAGGTATCGGGAGCCGGCCTGCGGCGCGTGGCTGAACGGCGATCCGTCCTTAAAGCGCCGATCGATCTCCTTCAGCACTTCACGCGCTTGCGCCATCGTGAACTCGGGCTCGGAGGCGGCGTTCGGTTCGCTCTCGAGCTGGACGAGAAGCCCGCTGTCCTCCCGGGTGTAGGTGTGCGCGTTGTGGTCGGCCTCGTCGTTGGCCTTGACCACCGCGCCGCGGACGATGCGCCCTCGCTCGAATGGGATCTGAAGCGCGTTGCAGAGAGGACGCGCCGTTTCATCATCGAGCTTCCACAGCGCATAAGCGAGCCGGGCGCCATCAACGAGCGCGGTGGTGCCGCGGATCGCCTCGCGCGCCTCGTCGCCGTCGGCAATGCGCAGCATGCCGTCCTTGCGCATGTGATGGGTGAGCAGGACGGTGGCGCCGGTCGCGGCGGCAAGCTCGGCCATGGCCGACCAGAGGAACTGCGCAGCGGCCGGATCGGCGTTCACGTCGGCGAGCACAAATGCCTGCAACGGATCGATCACGACCAGCCGCAGTTCGGACAGTTGCACGAGCTGAAGCTTGAGGTCGTTGAAGAAAGGCGTCCGCGCCAGCGCCCTGCCGTCGCTTGCGATCAGCGGCCTTGGGCCACCGGCGTCCGGCAGCGGCAACACGATAAGCCGCTTGGGATGACGCAGCCGCCGAAAGGTGGGGTCGATCCGGTTAAGCCTCCGGTGGACGGCATCGAAGCTGTCCTCGGCGGTGATGATGGCGGCGGTGCCTTCGATCGCGATCCGGCCACCAAGAATCCGGCGCGGCTGTTCCAGCCCGGCAACGCCGGCGGCAACCTGCAAGCCGAGATCAAGGGCAATGTAGCTCTTGCCGAGCCCGCCCATGGCGGCGATCAGCGCGGGGATACCGAGCGGTATCGTGCCTTTGCACAGCCATGCGATCGGCCTTGCCTCGCCGGCGTAGCGGTCGGCGGTCCATGCCAGAAGATCGATGCGCGACGCTTCCTCGAGCGCGTGCGCGGGATTCTCAATGCCCCACTTGCGACGACCGCCGCCAATCATCGATCCGACTTCGCGTCGCGTTTGGCCGACCGTGTAGCCTGGCAGCGTCAAGGCCTCGGCCGCGGTGAGGATTTCGGCATCCGACCAGCCGCGCGCTATCCAGTGGCCGGTGAGGCAAACGAGGTTGTCGTGCCAGCGGTCGCCGGCTCGAATGCGGGCAAGACAGGCCTCGACGGATAGCTCGGACGAACCGATCTGCAGCGAGGTCCGCGGCGGCGGTTCGGTCCTATCCGTGTTTTTAGACGGAGCCGCCGCCGATGCGAGCGACGCCTGCACCGGCGGAAATGCCTTCGCGATCTGCTCCGGTAGGTAGGTTTTCGGCCGGCCATCGTCGAAGGTCAGAAACTCCGTGCGCTCGATGACGCGGCCATCCTTCACCGGCCAGGCAATCGAGCCGCCAAGCCGCATGACGCGGCTTGGATTGACCACGCTGGTGTCGCCGCCGAGCGCCTCGGCCAGCGTGAGGTTCTGCAGGCGCGAGGCCTGCGCATCGCGTTCCGGCCGGTCGATCCGCCAGAGCATCTGCGCGCGCACATGCGGCTCACGGCCGGTGACCACGACCGCGGTCGGCGGGCAGCCGCGATGGCGATAATTGACGGTAGCGGTGGCGGTTACGTCGTCGTCGATGTCGACGTAAAACGCGGTCAGCGCAAAGAAGTCCTCGTCCTTGCAGCGGCCGAACGGCGGGATGCCGGGCTTGCGCAGCGCCTGGCCGATATAGACGTTCTGCTTAGGTTTGCGGTTTTCGGCAACCGCGCGCGCGACCAGCTGATCGAGTTCATCGGTACCGAAGATCGCCGCATGGCGGAGCCGCCCGTCGCGCCCGTCGGTCCAGGCAAGCTCGATCCGCCCTTCATGGCAGCCGTCGAGAAAGCCCTCGAACAGGTGCGCCACATGGCGGCGCATCTGTTCGGCGTCGGGCTCGATCATGGGCTGGACGTTCGACGTTTCCATTGCGCGGATCGCGTGGCGGCGAGCCGAAGGCCCGCCGGCGTTGCATCAGAACAGCGGCTCGGAGAGCGGCTCGGCCGCCGGTTTGGCCGGCGGGGGCGCGACGTGCTGCGCGGGCTTTGCGGCAGCGGGCGCGGTGCCTTTCCACACGTCCACGTCATCGACCGGGCTTTCGTCCGCGAAATCGGCGGGGCGATCGACCCACTTCACGATGTCGAGCTTCGGGCGGTAGTTGGTGCCGTACTTGTCCTTCATCGGCTCGGAGCCGGTGCAGGCAACGACCGGCACCTTGCCGCGGTTCTCGGTCTTGGCGCCGTTCTCCTCGAACGCGGCGTAAATCTCGCGGATGGCGTTCGAGAGATGGATTGAGGCCGACGAGAACTCGACCGCGCCGCCGAAAAACTTCGGGCTGTACGCGGTAACGACGAAGCCGCGCTTGAAATCCTCGCCCGGGCTTGGCGCCGCGCGATCAAGCGAGGGATCGATTACGCGCTCCGGCGCCTGGCCTTCGCGGAAGCGCAGCCAGCCGGTGCGGATGTTCTTCAGATCAAGCAGGAAGGTCGGGCGCGCGATCTCCTGATCGCCGCCTTCCGGCGAGCGCACGAACCACTTGTCCGCCTTGGCATTGTATTTGACGTATGGCTTGATGATGCCGGAACCACCGATATTGAGACCCATTGCGTTTCTCCTTTCGCGTTGAGAGTCGTTTTAGAAACCGAAGATTTCGCGCCCGGCCGCGCGCGTGGCGGGCTCGGACCACCAGAACGAATCGAAATCGGGGACGATCAGGCCCGCGAGCTCGCGCGCGTCGTTCGACACAGCGAGAAATCTGCCGAGCGAGAGCGCGATGGCGCGCAGCGCTGAGAGATGGCGGCGGATGTCATCGCCGGACATTTCGTAGACGGTGACCTGGCGCTTGTCGGTCTTGCCGGGCGCGGGCTTCGCGTAGGCAAATCGCATGCCGAAGTTGCTGTGGGCGGAGGCATAGACGGCGCCCTGGCGGCCGTGCGCATCGCCGATCTGCGACGGGAATCGCTCGGTTGTCTTGAGGTCGACGATCAGGCCATGATTGGCGAACCGCCAGTCGATGTAACCGATGAGCGGAACGGCAACGTCATCGAGCGTGATCTCGATCTTCTCCTGGTATCCATCGGGCCTGCCATACTGCTGAAGCTCGGCTAGCGCGCCGCGCACCCAGCCGGCCAATTTCTTGCGCTCGTCCTCGCGCCGCGGGTCGGCGCTTAGCGCCGTCTGTCGGTTGAATTCGCGCTCGGCGCCTTCGATGCAGTCCTCGATCGAGAGGCGCGGATTGCTCAAGCCGAGGTGCACGCCATGCTCGACTGCCTTGCCGCGTGCCGCGATGACGCCGGGCGGCGTGCGCCGGCCGAGCAGCCGCTCCATGGTCCACAGCGCCGGCTGCGCGGCCCAAAGATTGAGCGACGATGCGGACAGATGCTCGATGCCGTGTTGCGCGAACGCGTTCATCGTTGCGCCCTCATGAGCGCGGAGGCGGCGCGCCGGATCAGGTCATCTGCGTCGTCGAGGAATTCGATATCGACATCGCGGAAGGCGGCGCCGAGCTTCAATTCGATGTCGCCAATCAGATCGAGCCGTTCGAACGGATCGATCTCCCACAGGCGATCATCGGACGAGGGCAATTTGCCGAAGCGTTCGAAGAACGAGAGCAGGACTGCGTTAGCGGCGAGCGCGCGGGCCTCGCGGCGACAGGTGATCCGGAGGGCGCTCATCGCACACCTCCGCCACGCGCGGCCTTTGCCGCGACTGGGCCGCGTTCACGGGCGATCAGCCACTCCCGGAAGGCGTCGGCCCGGTAGAGCACCTTGCGGCCAATGCGCACGCAGGGCGGGCCGATCCGACGCGTCTCCCAGCGCTGCAACGTGTCGACCGATACGCCGATTTCCGTCGCTATCTGGGCTCGCGAGAGCCAGCCATCAAGGAGGGCGGGGATGCCAGTGGGGATTGCCTCTTGCTCTTGCCCGTCCATGAACCATTTCCGTTCGATTTCGTCCGTTCGCGATGGCCAATACGAGCATCGGGAGGGGTCGCCTGTTGAGGCGCAAACGGGCGGAAACGGGCGGGAAGAGCTGAAATATATTTACAGTCAGGTGTTTGCTATAGGCCCGTCAGTATTTTGTTGGGCGCGGCGGCTGAAACAGGCAAAAAGGATTCGACACCAGTCTGAGAACATTATAAGAACATAACTGTTAAGCGAGTGGTCAACAAAAGCAGGGCAGGGAAGGAAAATGATCGAGATCGCATACCCGACCTTCGCATCGGGAGAGCCCCGTCCCATGAAAGCGGCAGCCATCCGAGGGATTGCCGCGGCGCTTCGCCAGCAGGTTTTCGCGGGGCAGGCCAAGCCCATCGACGTTGCCGATTTCGCCCGCCGCACAGGCCGGCTGCAGGTCAACGGCCGGACAGTGCGCGTGTTCTGGGACCTCGCGCACAAAGTCCATGATGGGAAGGGCCTGCCGGTCCTCGGGATCTGCGAACACGACCCTGAGGCACCAACCGCCGTGATGATCAGCCTCGATGCTGACCTCGTAGACGAACCCGAGCTCTGGCGATCGACCGCGGCGCACGAGTTCGGGCATGCAGTATTCGATATGCCGGCGGCCATGGGCGGCGGCGCGCGGCAGACGTTCCGCAGCCGACGCGACCATGATCGAACAGCGGTACCGATTGACTGGCGTGAATGGCGGGCCGACGAGTTCATGGGCGCCTTCCTGGTCCCGCCCTATCAACTCGCCAAAGCCTTCGCGCGCTGCGCATCCATTGCTGGAACCGCGCTGCACTGGAAAGGCGTGAGCAACGTATCGACACCCGCCGTCATCGCGAGCGAGGCCGGCGCGGATGCCATTAGCGCGATCACTGACATGCTCGCCGAGGAGTTCGGCGTGTCCTCGGCATTTACGTCGGTTAGATTGCGCAAGTGTGGCCACATCGTCGCATCGCTCTGATGGAGGTGGCCATGAGCTTTGGTGCAAGCGTGCGGGCCAAAAGAATCGCTGAGGGAATCGGGCTCAACGATTTCGCGGAGCGGCTCGGCGTGTCGCCGGCCTATTGGTCGCGGGTCGAGCGCGAGCAGGAGAATCCGCCCCGCGACGAGCTCGTCGAAAAGGCCGCCGCCATCCTCGGCGTGCGATTGGACGACCTATTCGTGGAAGCCGGACGCCTTCCGCCGGACATGCGGCAGGATCTCAAACAAGTGGTCCAGGCGTATCGAAGAAGGAGACAGCTAAGTCCTGGGTGAACGTTCAAGTGTGGTCCCCGAAATGAGTATGAGTAGTAGTCAGGAGCTTGCAGATGGCCCTGCCGCCGCGCCCGTTTCATTTGCTGAACGACATCGCAATCCGGTGGGGCGTCATGCCGATCGACGTCGTCGGCTGGGCAGCTGATGGCTTGCTCGCATTGTCAATCGCTGTGCCGCCGACAAAGACCGTGTCTTCGCGAATTCTATGCGATCTCGTCGAAGTGGCCGCCATCGACGTGCTTCCATTGTTCAGGCCCAACGGAGCAAGATCGGAAAGAGTTGCCGTGCGCCGAGCGCGCGCAAAGGGCGAAACGGAGTGGGAATGGATCGGAGAGCCGGCCGATGGAATCGTGGTCACGGCTCCCGATGTTCTGGTTACACGGGCGGAAATCGAGCGCTTTGAGCGAGCGCATGGGCTTCACAAGGGCAGTGATGCGCAAGAACCGCAAGCTTTGCGCCGGCGACCACCGGGACCAGGCGCACCGCCCCGCTACGATTGGGATACGTTCTTCGTGGCGCTCACGCGGCGAATCTTCATTCAAGGACTTCCATCGACACAGGCCGAGCTCGTGCGCGAAATGTTGGATTGGTTCCAGAAGCGAAATTATGACAGCGCGCCGGACGAAAGCACCGTAAGGCGGAAGGTCGCGATGGTCTGGCGCGAGCTCAACCGGCCGGCATAGATGTTTTGGAAACGGCACGGACGCTCGCCCGTCTTCGTGACGCTTGACGGGGCGAAGCTGAAATCGGGTTGTGCGCCACACACGGTGAATTTTGACCCAGAGCCCACCTTGCATGCTGGTTCGCTAGAGCACAGCTAACTTAAGCTTCACGACATCGGCTCAGGAAATAAGCCCGGCGATTTGCTCCACGACCGGATGGCGCATTCACTGGGTTACGGAGAATTCGAGCGACGCACGCTCCGCGTGCTGAAATTGGCACGCGCCGCCTTGATCCATCTCGCCCTTTTGAGCAAGAGCACAACCGTCACTGAGTCAACGCAGCCTCCTCCGGCCACGGCTTGTCCGACATCACGTCAGGATGGCGTGGATCGTTTGCAGCAATACCATGTTCGTCCCGCAGGCGATCAACGGCCGAGAGGCATTGCCTTGCTAGCGCGGCCTCGCCAGTCTTCATATCCAGCATGCTAAAGAGCGTCTTCCGCACTGCCCCAACCGATGCGGGATGAATGTTGTAGCTGTTCGAGCCCTCAGATACGGGTATTTCCTGAACGGCCACTGCATAGACGGCTCTATCCATACGTTGATCGTACGGCTGTTCGTTCGCCGCATACTTCCGGACCATGGCCACAAGGTCGTCATCGTCGCCGATTTCGCCGAACAAGTGCTCGAGCATCGCCCGGCCTTTTCCTTGGATGGGCGCGGTTTCGTAGCGCTTTTTAAGCTCAGCCTTCAATTCGGGAAATTTCGCGACATACGGCGCCAGCTCCCGGCCCACATGCCACGCATCAGGACCGTGAGATTCCGTTCCAAAAACACCCTCCATGAACAAATCGACGTACAAGAGCACAGCTGAGGCCGTGTTGTGCCGAAGAATATCCTTCATCCATTCAAATTCAGTTGCGATGTCCTTGTGAGCGCGCGCGAGCTTGGCGAGCAGCGCTTCGCCCGCTGGTCCCGGCATGACCGCAACCGCGGTCAGAACCCGCTCCCAGCGCTGCGCCCAACCTTGCTGATAAAATGCTTTGACCTTTGCCAGGCCCTCGATCACCGAATCCGGATTATCGGTGTAGGGCAGAAGCTCCAGCCACGGTTCGATCTCCCATGTATTTTGTCGCTTGTGCCACGCCTTGTTTGGATCGGTGCCGGCGTCCGCAATCCAATCGTCAATGGCTTGCATGACGACGCGGGCATCAAGGACTTGACCATCCATCGCCATAGCGGCCAGCAATTCCCGTTTTGATGTTAGCGGCTGCGGCAGGGCCATCACGCGCGCGATAAGCGCATCCTGATTGCGGTGCGGCATGGCGAGGGCAATGCGAGATAGCTTGATTGCAAGCTCTTGGTTGGGCTTGTCGCTTGCCGGTTTGGCAAGACGGTCAATCGCGGCCCATATCGGATCGGCGTAGCTATTCGCGGGCTCCGCGACAGCCGCTGCCGTCCTCGCCGCGCGCGCCGCTGCCACATCATCAAACCACGGCCAGCGGCGAAAGAAATCCGGTTCTGGCACTTTTAGCTGTTTGTCCGAGACGCTTTTAAGAACCACTGCGGCCTCGAAACCGAATTCTGGATGCTCAAGATACTTGACGACCGCACGTGCCACATCGTCGCCGCCGACAAGCGAGAACGCTTGCTGGTACTGGTTGCCGTATCCCATGCGCGCATCGGAGGTCGCTTCAATATCGCCGCGGCGCTGCGCCTCCCGAAAGCCATCACGGGCCTTTGCCAGCCTCGCAAGCTCCTCATCAAGTAGCCGGATCAGTTCGGGCACGAGCTCGCGAAAGCCGAAGCGTCCAATCGTGTTCGATACTTCGTTCAGGTCCCAACGCCTCGATTTTGGTGACGTAATGACGACCTCCACCCACCGCCGCAGAATGCCGATCAGCGTGGATTTCGCTTTAGCATCGACAGCAATGGTTGTGTTTCGATCGTTCGTGTCGCCATGTGCGGAAGCGAGATCGCAAAGAGCATAAATATGTATCAAATCGTCTGTGTTCGCCCGCGCGATTAGCGCCTCGACAAAAGTAAGGGGACGCGTAGTCCTGACGCGGGACTTGAGCCGATGATATTCGTCGCTCAACTGCCCGTTCTTGCGGTCAGCCCGAAGAGCTACCGCGCATGCCAAGAACTTGTCGATCAAGGCTCCCGTGGTCTTTGGCCCGGCAAGCACGGCGAGCTTGTTATCACCGTATTTGTCTCGGCTTATATCGAGAATCGTGGCGGCGATTGGTCCGTCATCAACTACGTCGAGTTGATCAAGGAAGTCATTGGCATGGAACGGGAGTTCGAGCCCAGCCTCAATGCGGCGCCTTAATCCTTGCAGGACCGCAGCAGGTGCCCGTTCTTGCGCAAAGTGCAACGAGCTACCGCCTTGCTGGTCCTTCGCTGGAAAATCCGGGTCGGCGATCGCGGCTGCAATCTTTGCATCGCGATCCGGCTCGCTCGCGCTTTCATTCAGCAGGAAGCGCAGCCGTTCGGTCGGTGTTTTCGCCGCTGCGAGCATCTTGTCGCGCTCCGCCGCGAGCCGTTTCGCTGTCACCGGATCGCTTACTTCGTCGGCATACCCGCGTGAAGCGACCAGCGCCCACGTCTCCTCGTGAGCCGCTGCCAGTAGAGCAGAGGCATGCCGTTCAGCGCGGCGAAATAGAAGATATTGGACCACCTCCGCTTGCACCTTCGGGCTGGGATCTGTCTTGGCAAGCTCCGTGGCCAATTCCATGCCATCGACACCGCTTTCGGACGCGATTAAGGCGAGAAGGTGCTCACGTGTTTCGTCCGGCAGCACTGCGACCTTTGAAGCGAGGTCGGGACCGAGGACGGAAGGCCGGAAGCGCGGGGCCGTGCGCAATGTCGGAAGTTGGACTTGACTGTTCGTGCTCGAAGCCAGCGGCCAGATGTGCGGCGCGAATTCGGGCCGCCCAGTCATGATCATAAACCGCACCGCCCGATCAACCTTTCCGGGCTTATGCCAACGATCGACAAAGCCCATCACATCGGCGCGAACTTCTTCCCAAACACCATCGCCCGAGCGATAGATCATTTCTGCTGCCAACATCGGATCGATGGCCAGCGCGAGACGAACGGAGTGCGCGACGATAGCAGCCCCATCTTTGGCACGCGAAACCCGTTCGGCTGCAAAAAGAATCGATTCTTCCCACGCCGGTTGGTCGAGCACCGCCGCGCGCAACCGAACCTGCGCGGCCGAGTCTCCGCCTGCACTCCTGTGCATCAGAGCTTCTACGTCGTAGCTGGCAAACCACTCTTGGAATTGCTGGTGCTGGAATGAAATCGTGCCGTTGCCCGAACCAGACCGCATCAAAACGTGGTGGTTCGTCAGAACGTCAAGAACCGCTGACGGCTCTGGTTGTCCTGTCATCTGCCCTTGCTGGCGAAGCTCAGTCAGCGCATCTACAACGACCCGGCGAGCATCGGACTCGGCCATCGCCGTCGATGCCGCGCCGTTCAAATGATGCGCCAGCGTCCTTAGAACCGAGGCATGGCAACCGAGCAGTATCGCGTTCAGCGTTTCGGCGTGCTCACTCGCACGCTCATGTTGCTCCACAAATAACCGTAAGACCTCTTCTTTTGTGGTCGGACGTGCGTCGTGCGAAGCGCCCATAAGGAGGGCGGAAAGATACAACGGCGTCGCGATAAGTTGGCGCACACCGTCGGTACGCCAAGCGTCATCGACGATCTTTACCCCTGCTTCACCGGACTGCGCTCGCGCGATGGCCATTTGCTGGTCTTCCGACAGCAACTCGATCGCGATGCGCGGACCGCCAATCGGTACGTCAAGCACCTGTCGGCGCGTCGTCGCCACGATGCGCACATGAGGCCAGTCAAGCCGAATGCGGTCGAGATCGAGCCGGATGCGCTTGCGGGCCGCCGCGTCGAGTTCGTTCCAGCCATCCAGCACCAGCAACAGGCGTCCGCGTTCTGCAAGTGCAACGAAGTCATCGTGGGCGATATTCTTGAATGCGGCACGCTGCGACAGCGTTGCGAGCAGCCCGCCGTTTCCGTCCGGTACATCGCCCAGCCGGAAATACAGAGGCACAATCGCGTTGCCTGCCAGGACATGGCGGGCGAGCTGCAACACCGTGGTCGTTTTTCCGGTGCCCGGCGGCGCCACAAGCGTAATCTCCGGTGCCACCTCTAAAGCGGGCGGAAGTTTGCCGATACTGAAAGGCGGTCCGTTGGCCTCGTCGAGCAGCGTCAACGTCAACTCAACCTGTGTTCGTCCCCACAGTGGCCCCCGGGTGTACGTGGACAAATCGTCGGCTGCTGCTGCGTGGACATTTTGGAAACGTGCAACGAATTCGACATTGACTGCGCTCGCATCGTCCGAAGCAGCCAGCAAGCCGATCCGCGCTGCTTCTTCTGTTGGCGTCGGAAGGCCCGGCGCAACGAGTTCACGAAACGCGCGTTCCTGGGCGGTACGCTTCCAACCCACAAGAAGTTCGGCCGTAAACTTGCCGGGATCTACGTCGATTAGCCGTCCGCAATTTTGACAGAGCCAGATGCCGTTGTCCCTGCTGCGCCGGGCCTCGCGGGTTTGAGCAGCGTTGTAGCGGGCGCCGCCCGGCGAAGCCGCGCAAATATGTGCTGCAACGCCGATGGTAATGACGCCCGTTTGCTCTGCGTTCGCAGCAACAGTAGGTCGCGCGCAATCGGGGTTTGAGCAGCGGTAGCCCACACCCTTTGCGATTTCGGTAATTGTTTGTTTCAGAAAATCATCGCGCACGTGCTGTCCGAATCCGGAACGATCGTTTCCTCTAATCTAGGTAATTGCCGCGATTCAGCCTAGTTCGCCAATAGCGACGGAGCCCAAGAACGTTTATTCTGAATTTGTTCTTCTAAGCAGGGGAGTCAAGCTCTGTCGAACTTCCTGTCCCCATCATGACTATCTGCCGTTCCCACTTCCCCGGAGCCAAATGCCATCCATCCTTCCGAGCCAAATCGTCGCCGCGATCGACAACATGTTTGGGTCCAATCGCAACGAGATCGACAACCGCGCGGTACAGCACATTCACAAAGTGCAGGTGCATGCGCTGCTTGCCATGCTTGATGAGGTGCCCGCAGCACTCGTCGATCTCAACGCGCAAGACTATCTGGAATTCAGCCAGTGCCGCGCGGTCTTGGCTACCAAACTACCGGCGTGGAATCTCGGCGACATTGCGCCCGCGAACAGCGTAGGCGGAAAAGATGTAATCGAGCGCATCCGGCGTTTGATGCTGAAATGCCGCGATCGGCTACCGCCACCGGAGCCCGAACTGCCGTTCATTGCGGAGGACGATGTGCGCCTAGGCCTCGAAGATCGGATTCAGGCTGCGTGGACCGATTTCAACGCGCGCGAATGGATGGGTGCGACCATCCTCGCTGGGCACGTCATCGAAGCTTTGCTGTTGTGGGCCATGAAAAGTAAAGGCGGAGTTACGCCATTCAAGAAAGCGCCGGACGAGCTTCATTTGCACGACTTGATCGCCGAAGCGGAAAAGCGCGGTTTGATCACGCCGGAGTGCAGGCAGCTCGCCGATCTAGCCAAGGACGCCCGAAACCTCATTCACCCCGGAAAGGCGACTCGTTCCGGCACTGTATGCAGTAAGGCAACCGCGCTGAGCGCGCTTTCAGCAGTCTACAGGATCGCAGAAGAGATGAAATCGGGCGCGCCTCTATAAAATTTCATGTGCCGCGTTCGAAAATGCAGAAGATTGTAGTCTTAAGCACGCATCACTCGAGCCGATCGGTGCTTGTCCGGCTTATCACTGCAGAATACCGTCACCTTTATGAAGAGGGTGGGGAGTTCTGTTGAGCTCAGCGCGACCGACCTGGTCGGGTATCTGCATTGCCGGCAGCTCAATGCGCTAGACCGTGCAGTGGTCGAAGGTGCTTTGGCAGAACCGAAGGTTTGGGACCCGCTTCTGCAGATCTTGGCTGAACGCGGGTCGGTCCACGAGCAGAACTATCTCGAGCACCTGACTAAAGCGGGCCTCGATGTCGTCCGGATCGATGGTTTCGACATTACGGGTCAATCCGTCACCGAGACGCTCGCCGCCATGCGACGCGGTGTTCCGGTAATCGCCCAGGCCGCGCTCTCCCATCAAGGTTGGAACGGACGTGCCGATATCCTGCGGCGTATCGAGGCGCCAAGCGCGTTGGGCAGTTGGTCTTATGAGCCCATCGACACCAAGCTTGCTCGCGAAACGAAAGCCGGAACTATCCTCCAACTCTGTCTCTATTCGGACCTGCTGACTGCAGCACAGGGGTTGGCGCCCGATTATATGTATGTCGTCGCACCCTGGTCGGAATTCGTCCCGCAGCAATATCGCTTCGCTGACTATGCGGCATATTTTCGGAAGGTAAAGCGGGCGTTGCTGACGGCCATGGCCGGACCGCTTGCAAATGACACCTACCCCGATCCCATCGAGCATTGTGATATTTGCCGATGGCGGCAAGCCTGCGATAAGCGCCGCCGGGAGGACGATCACCTTTGCCTTGTCGCAGGAATCTCGAAGCTCCAGATCTGCGAGTTGAAGGCGCGCGGCGTTGCGACGGTTCAAGGGTTGGCCGCGATGCAGTTGCCCCTCGACTGGAATCCCACTCGTGGCTCGGCCGACACTTATGTTCGCATCCGCGAGCAAGCACGGATTGTGGTGGAGGCCCGCGCGGCAGGCGCCGGCAAGTTTGAGCTGTTGAAGGTCGACCCTGGCTTTGGGTTCACGCGTATGCCAGAGCCATCCGATGGCGACGTTTTTCTCGACCTCGAAGGCGATCCCTTCGTCGGTGAGCATGGCCTCGAATATCTGTTCGGTTACGTATTCAAGAACGAACAGGGGGTGCTGGCGTATGAGGCGGACTGGGCCTTCACCCGCACGGATGAGAAACGTGCATTCGAGAAATTCGTCGATTTCGTCATGGCGTGGTGGGCAAAGTTTCCCGGCATGCACATCTATCACTACGCGCCTTATGAGCCGGCGGCCTTCAAGCGTCTGATGGGGCGTTACGCGACACGCGAGGAAGAGATCGACCGGATGCTCCGCGCCGGTGTCTTCGTGGATCTCTATCAAATTGTGCGCCACGGCCTGCGTGCCAGCGTCGAGAGCTATTCGATCAAGCGATTGGAGCCGTTCTATGCTTTCGATCGCGCGACGCCGCTCGATGATGCAAATGTCGCACTCGCCAATCTCCAGGCGAGTCTCGAACTCGACGACATGCAGTCGATTTCTGATGGGACGAAGGCCGTAGTACGCGCGTACAACGAGGATGATTGCCGCTCCGCCTGGACATTGCGCGACTGGCTCGAAACACAGCGGGCAAAGCTGATCGCAGACGGAATAGACGTGCCCCGTCCGCAGCCCGGCGATGGCGCCCCGAACGAAAAGATCACAGACTGGCTGATCAAGATCAACGCGCTGATCGAAAGATTGACGGCCGGCGTTCCGGTCGATCCGGCGGAACGAAATGAGGAGCAGCAGGCTCGTTGGATTTTGACAAATGTCATCGATTGGCATCGCCGAGAAGAAAAGGCGGTGTGGTGGGAGTATTTCCGGCTCGCGGCTCTGTCGGCTGAGGATTTGCTCGATGAGCGCTCGGGTCTTTCCGGCCTTGTCTTTGTCGGCGCCGTCGGTGGCACCGCAAAGGCACCGATCCATCGCTATCGCTTCCCGCCGCAAGAAACCGAGATTCGTGGCGGTGAAGATCTCCGCAATCTTGGTGGCGCCAAGCTCGGCAAGGTTGAAGCGATCGCCTTCGATAGCAGCACCGTTGATATCAAGAAGCGCCAGGACACGGCGGGACTCCATCCGCAGGCTGTGTTTGCCCACACTTATGTCGGCGGGCAAGTAATGGCCGAAGCGTTGGTGCGGATTGGCGAATATGTCGCCGACCACGGCTTGCTCGGCGACGGACTTTATCAAGCCGCGCGCGATCTCTTGCTGAAAGAGAGCCCTCGCATTGCAGGAGAGCCACTAGATCGCGAGGGAGAGACGACCGTCGAGGCCGCGGTCCGGCTATGCGGCCATCTCGCTGGCGGTATTCTGCCGATTCAAGGACCGCCGGGCGCGGGCAAGACCTTCACGGGCGCGCGGATGATTTGTGAGTTGGTGCGCCGTGGGAAGAAGGTCGGCATCACGGCCAACAGCCACAAGGTGATTCGGAATCTGATCGACGCCACGATCAAGACAGCAGACGAGCTTGGGATCGAGCTGCAATGCTGCCAAAAAGCGGACGAGGTCGAAGACCCTCAGCACCGGCTGGCTTTCGCCAAGAGCAATCAAGACCTGTTTGCAGCGCTGAGAAGCAGCGCATCTGTCGGGGGTGGCACTGCATGGCTGTGGTCGCACCCGGATGCGTTCGAGACGGTCGACGCGCTCTTCGTGGATGAGGCTGCGCAGATGTCGCTTGCCAATGTGTTAGCGGTATCGCAGGCGGCGAAAACGGTCGTGCTGATCGGCGACCCGCAACAGCTCGATCAACCGATACAAGGGAGCCACCCTGAGGGCACAGACGTGTCGGCGCTCGACCATATTCTGGACGGCGAACGCACCATTGCTCCGGACAAAGGGCTGTTCCTTAAGGAGACTTGGCGGCTCCATCCGGCCATCTGCGCCTACACGTCTGAGCTCTTCTATGATGGCAAGCTCCGCTCAAAACCCGGCCTTGAGAAGCAGGTCATCAAAGCGGCAGGACCGGTGTGCGAGTCCGGTCTGTACTTTGTTCCTGTCCCGCACCACGGCAATCAGAATTGCTCTCCCGAGGAGGCACAAGCGGTCGCGCATCTCGTGCAGGCAACTCTAGCGAGCAACGCGACTTGGGTCGATCGCGATGGACAGGAGAAACTGGTCACTTTCGATGACATCGTGGTCATCACGCCGTACAATGCGCAGGTCTTCGAGATTCAGCAGTGCCTGCCGGGAGCGCGTGTCGGTACGGTGGACAAGTTCCAGGGCCAGGAAGCGGCAATCGCTATCTATTCAACCGCGACATCGAGCCACGCCGACGCGCCGCGCGGGATGGAATTCCTCTACAGCCTCAACCGGCTGAACGTCGCGACATCGCGCGCCAAATGCGTGTCGATTCTCGTCGGCTCGCCGCAAATCTTCGAGGCGGAGTGTCACAATCCGCGGCAGATTCAGTTGGCGAATGCCTTTTGCCGATATCTTGAGATCGCGAAAAGGCTCTCATAAGCGGACACGAGTGCGAAGCGCGCGATTTAGAGCGTCCTTCGTCAATGGTTGATACAGTAGTTCTCTTTGGGGGCTGGTGAGATGCCGCAGGAAGTATATGAAAAGTGGGGATTCGGCCTCGCGCCACCCAAGAAGACAACTGAAACGAGCCGGCGCGAAAGCGCTGAGGTCGTCCTTGATCTGCTGGAAGGATTGCAACTGTTGCCGGCAGTCCCAACCACGTTGAAGGCGATAAGCGAGGTGAAAGGTCTGTTCAACCGAGTAGCACGGCAGGATCAATGGGACTGGTTCACCGTCTCGCGACAGCTTGGGTATCCATCAACGAGAATTTCGGAAGCGATCGCCTTCTACCTCACAAATCTTCGTTCAGCGCTGCGAGACAGCGATGAACCGGGCGCCCAAGAAACTCGCTCAACGCTCCGACGTCTACCCAGCCGCAGATGTCTCAATGTGTTCCTCGGTCGGTCGACAATCACAGACCTTCCTGGCGCCGGTTGGATATACATACTCTCGACCAGAGAAATCCCCGACCTACTCAAGATCGGGATGACCGCGCGAACGGTCGAGGAGCGGGTACGGGAGATCAATGCCGCTACCGGCGTCGCGATTCCGTTCGGGGTTCGGTGCTGCTGGCGCGTCCGCGACCCGATCAAAGCGGAAGACGTAGTCCATTCCGCGCTCCATCACTTTCGCATTCGAGGCGATCGGGAATTCTTCCGCATGGAATTTTCCGAGGCAAAGAAATGCATTATGGTCGAGCTGGCGAAGCATTCGGATTTGCAGATTCGGACGCTCGACAGCTTGACTGCGCTCACATCCGACGGCGGTGTTCCATAATGGCCGCTCTGTTGCCCGGGGGGCGAAAGAGGCGGCGATGCGGTATGAAGCTATGGGCTTAAGCGTCATTCTATCTATCGGTCGTGGCCGCGCTCGGTGTGGGCGGGTGGATCGGGGCGCTGATAAACAACTGGATGATGGTTCGCAGGGAGACGGCTGCACGGGCGGTGCAATTCCGCAAACAGCAGCTCGAACAGTTCTATGGGCCGCTCGTGGCGATCCATAAGGAGATACGAGCGCGTAGTGAGCTTCGGGTGAAGCTACAGAACGCAATCGACTCCCGGCACGTTCAAGACATGTTGCTTGCAGGTCCGGGCAAGACCGAGGAGGCGTCTGACGCCCATTTGCCTTCGATAGTCAAGAACGTCCAGGACGAGAACGAGACGTTTCGGAATGTGCTGATGCCGCGCTACCGTGAAATGATAAACGTGTTTCGGGACAAGATGTGGTTGGCTGAACGAGAGACGCGAGAGTTCTTCAACAGTCTTATCGAGTTTGTCGATGTCTGGGACAAGATACTCGATGACAAACTTCCACGATCGGTCGCGCCGGCAATCGGACA
The DNA here is from genome assembly GCA_035652735.1 of Pseudolabrys sp. Taxonomy (GTDB): domain Bacteria; phylum Pseudomonadota; class Alphaproteobacteria; order Rhizobiales; family Xanthobacteraceae; genus Pseudolabrys. The sequence continues at coordinate 81,745 of DASRDF010000080.1, forward strand.
CACAGAAGAAAACTTGAAGCCGTTTTATCGGCACCTCGAAGAAGTGCATGACAGACTTCGGTCAGAAATTAGCTGAGCGACCACGCCGTGTGCGTAAGACGGGAGATCGCTAGATAAACGTCATGTGTGGGAGAGTGATTCAAAGCGGCGGACCGCTGCACTATGCCATCGTCGATGGCATGAATCTGCGCGATAGCCGCGTGCACAACTTTCCGCCTAGGTGGAACGGCGCGCCTAGCCAAGACTTATTGGTGATCCGGCGGAACCATCAGACCGGCGAGGTTTCGTTGGACCCGCTACGCTGGGGCCTGATCCCGCATTGGTGCACTGATCAGAAGGGTGGCCGCAGGCCGATCAATGCGAAATGCGAGACGGTCAACAGGCTGCCGACTTTCCGCGATGCCTACCGCAGTCGGCGCTGCATAGTGCCGGTTGACGGCTTCTTCGAATGGAAGGCCATCAAGGGCCAGAGGGCGAAGCAGCCTTACGCCATCGCCATGAAGGACGGTAGACCGTTTGGCATCGGCGGGCTCTGGGAGAACTGGAAAGAGCCGAGTTCGGGTGAGTGGATTCGCACCTTTGCGATCATCACGACCGATGCCAACAAGCTGGTCGCGGATATCCACGACCGCATGCCACTAATCCTGGCGCCCGGCGACTATGCTCGCTGGCTAAGCGAGGAGCCCGACCCGCGCGATTTGATGCGGCCGTTCCCGGCGGAGCCTATGCGGATGTGGCCGATCTCGACACGCGTCAATAAACCGGAGAATGACGACCCCTCGATCGTGGAGCCGATCAAATTGACCACGGCGGTTGCCTGACAGTCCTTGGGAAAGCTCGCCTATATGATTCGCAGGAGGTGGACCCCGCCCGCTATAAATTGACGAGCGAATAGCTGGTGCTTCGGCCTCCGGCGGAATCCTTTGCGAGAATTTCGCGCGCAACGAGATCATCGATGTCACGCAGGGCTGTATCCTGTGAGCATTTCTCGATCTGCGCCCACTTCGAGGACGTGAGCTTGCCTTCGAAGTCGCCTAGCAGCCGATTGAGCATGTCGCGTTGCCGATCGTTGAAAGTCGCGTCTGCGTGCTTTTCCCAGAACTGTGCTTTCTTGAACACGTTAGCGAGAATGCTTTCGGCGCCATCGAATGCCCGATCGAGACAGCCGAGAAACCAGTCCAGCCAAGGCGTGATCTCCAAGTCGCCCTTCTGCGTGTTCTCAAGCATGTCGTAATACGCGTTTCGCTCCTGCCGGATTTGCGCCGACATGCTGTAGAAGCGCTGCGATGTTTGTTCTGATCGCGCGAGGGCCATATCGGCGATAGCACGTGCGATGCGGCCGTTGCCGTCATCGAAAGGATGGATGGTGACGAACCAAAGATGCGCAACGGCGGCCTTGAGCACCGGATCGATCGTTGCCTCCGCGTTGAACCACTCGAGGAAGGCATTCATTTCCCGATGGAGCCGAGATGCGGGCAGCGCCTCGTAATGGACGCGCTCGCGCCCGATCGGCCCGGACACGACCTGCATCGGTCCTTTGTTGTCATCACGCCAAGCGCCGACCTTGATGCGCGTCATCCCGCTGCGGCCAGTCGGGAACATGGCCGCGTGCCAGCCGAACAACCTCTCGGACGTGAGCGGTTCGGCATATTTTTCGGTGGCGTCGAGCATCATTTCGACGACGCCCTCGACATGGCGGTCGGCGGGCGTGAGGCCTCCAATGTCCATGCCGAGCCGTCGCGCAATCGACGACCGCACCTGGTCGTGGTCGAGGATTTCGCCCTCGATCTCGCTGGATTTCAGGACTTCCTGGGTAAGGGTCTGAAGCATCGCCTCACTGCGGAGGGGAAACCCCAGAGCCTCCATGCGCCCGATTAGCCGTCCCTGGCGGTGACGGACGGCCGCCAAGCGCTCGGCTAAGCGCTTTTGGTCCCAGTGAAATTTAGGCCAGTCCGACAATTCGTGGATATACGTCGCCATATTCTCCGCATCCTTTGCGGAGAATATGGCAGCTATTCGCCGCACATGCAAGGACAATCTCCGCAAATCTTGCGGAGAAAACCTCGGGTAATCACCGCATCCCAGCGGCGGAATCGGCGGCCTGACCCTCAGACTCCAAAGCTGAGGGTCCGTTCGGCTCTGCTGGCGCTGTGTCGACGAGCTTCAGTTTCGGTCGCAGCAACTGGTCGACCTGCTGCAAGCCGGCGCGCAGCGGATCGTCAAACAGGTGCGCATAGCGCTGCGTGGTTTGCACCTGCGTATGCCCAAGTAGCCTTCCGATCATCGGCAGCGACATCCCGCCCGAAACGAGCAGCGACGCGAACGTGTGCCGCAGATCGTGGATGCGGACATCAGGAATGCCGGCCTCCGTGCGGATACGGTCCCAGAAACGCTTGATCTCGTGCACCGGCTTACCTTCGGCATAGCCCGGAAAGACCCAAGGGCAGCCCTTGGGCGTGCTTGCCTTCATCGTTCGCAAAAGCTGGACGGCGGCGCCGGAGATTGGCGCTCGGTGAAGCCGGCGCTGTTTGGTCGTTGCCGCCGGCTTAGTCCATACCGCACGATCGAGGTCGAATTGCTCCCAGCGCGCGTTCAACACCTCGCCGCGGCGGGCCCCTGTCAGCATCAACAGCCGAATGATATTCGCCATCAACTGGTTCGGATCGTTGGCGAGAAATTCTGAAACCTTGCTGATCTCGTCGATGTTAAGGAACCGCTCGCGCGGGTTTTCGGGATTGCGAATAAAACCCGCGGCCGGATTATCGGTCCGCATTTCCCAGCGGATCGCAAGATTGAACATCTTTCGAATCGTATCGCCGACGCGATTCGCCCGACCAGGCGTAGGCCGCGGCTGCTGCAGTGGCTTCCACCGCTTCTTTTTTGTCTTGCTCTTGTGCGGTCTTGGCCGCCCCTTGGCGACTTCAACTAACAGCTGATCAACGTCGGAGCGGCGGATATCGATAACCTTGCGATTGCCCCAAGCGGGCAGGATGAAAGCGTTCATCATACTGCGACAGTCGGACGCGGTATCGGGGGCGAGGCGCGGAAGGTGCTCTTCGAAATATCGCTCGACCAGGTGCTTCACCGTCGGTGCGGTGCGGCGCTCGTCGCGGGCGGCAAGAGGATCGATTCCCTGGTCAACCTGCCGTTTGATATCCTTGGCATGCTCGCGCGCAGCAACCGTGGACCAGTCCGGGAAGTCGCCAATGAACAAGCGTCGGCGGCGGCCGTCGAGCGTATAATCGAGCGTAAAGCTCTTCCGGCCCGTCTCTCGAACCTGAATGCCGAACCCGATCACTTCGTCGTCCATAAAGATCGGAGATTTGCGGCCATCCGCGCTTGCGGATTTTACGAACCGATCAGTTAGCCTTGCGCGCATCGTTCTTGCCTCGTCACGCGTCAGTCAGGCGACTGGACGCGGCAACTGCAAGATGCTCTGAATGGTGCACGATCCAAGGCAGAAACCGGCATAAACCGGCGAAAATACTGCATTTGAGACGCGCAAGACGCGGTCAGGGGGCTAGCCGGAGCGACGCGGTCACCGAGTCGATCACCAACGAGGTTCCGGCTCGTACGCAATCTTCTCCAAGGCCTTGCTTGCTTCGCGCCGCCCCTGATAGGTACCCAACAAGCCCCCTTCATCCTCGACACTTGCTATGCGGAAGAGATCCCATCGCTTATCTTTCCCACGAACGACCCGGTACGCCCGACCGTTGCGACGGCAATAAAATTCTTCGGGCTTTCCGATTTGAATCCAGCCGCAGTCCGCACCTGCCATGAACCTTTGTTGGAGGCGGGCTTTCTCCTCTTGCTGGTGGCGACGGTATGCCTCCTCACGCTCGCGGCTCAGTCGGTCTTCCTCAAGTTCAATGAACTCCTGAAGCGCCCCAATGATTGCCGGCATTTCGGTTCCTTGCGCCTTCTCGGCTTCGTACAGGGCCAAGCAACCGTCTTTTAGGTCTTCATTCGGGTAGTGCTCGTAGGGTTCCTCATAGAATGCCCGCAACCGCTGAGCCACGTCGCTGCGCGTTAGGGCTGGGCCGGGCAAGCGGTTCAAGAAAGTCAGGAGGTCAACGATAGGAATCCAGCAGGGTGCCGCAGCCCTGGCGATTTGCTCCCTGGGCCCATCCCACTTCGCCCAGACGGAGCTGGCACGATCAACCGACTTCACAATCTCTTTGGCAACCTTCTGAAGGCTGTGCGGGTCGCGGATGTGCCGGAGCGAAGGGCTCCTCACGTACTCGGCCAGCATGGAGACCACCGCGTAATACCGTTCGTTGTCCATGGTGCGCCATCCACCGGTTGAACATGCTAGTACCGCCAAGGGCATGACCTGCAAACGACGGGACACGGAGGCGGGCCAGCACGCGCACATATATGCCGCAAATGGTCGCGGATATGTCGCGCGGTTTTCCGATATCGTCGCGCACTCTATATGGTCGCGTGCGGTTGGATGCCGGCGATTGCGGCGAAGTCAACGCGACAGATCAACGGCTTGTGGGCTAAGTTGCTGATCAGTATGCTGTTTCAAAAACGCGCTTGGTCCCGCTACGAATCTGGGGGTCAGGAGTTCGAATCTCTTCGGGCGCGCCATTACCCCGATCGGCCGGCAGACGATCGGGTTCGTCTTGGCCGATCACTCGAACGCCACACCGAGCCGCTTTCCTTCGCACCAGACGACGCGGCAAAAACGCGAGCCGCTATCTCCGTCGATCAGCAGGCTGAAGGTGCCAGGCACGCCGAACACGCTGCCGACGCTCAAGCCTGCGCCGCGCGCGGTAAGATCGTGCACCGTGCAGCAAAGCTCCTGTCCTTGAGCGCCGAACCGAATGAGGCCGCGGCGATTGGTGGGAGCTCTGGGCTCCCTTCTGCGCTCGATCAGCGCTCGGGGTCGGTCGTTCAGCACGGGTCCTCAGCCATGACTCGCGACAACTGTAATAGGTCACGGCGCTTCAAAAATACCTGACCGGGCAAATCGAATTTTATGAAACTGCTAATGCTTGACGCCGCGCCGGCGGCAGCTGTGAGCTGCCGAGCCGGTAAACAGAGGATGAATCCGGCGGCGGCAGGCGCGCCTCGAGATCGAAGGCGACCCCGCATGGTTCGGCGCCGGACCGAGCCGGACGCGCCGCCGGCAAGCGGGGCCTCAGGCCACCGCGATCTCCAGCGGGAAATCGTCGACCACCTCGTGGCCTTTGTCGGTGACGATGAAGGTGTGGCCGAGGAAAATGCCGAACAGGCCGTCGGCGGTGATCGGATTAGGCTCGGCCATGATGACCATGCCGGGCTTCAAGACCTGTTCGAAGGCTTCGGCGGCGACGTGCTCGGCGACGACGTGCGGCTTGTCGGTGACCAGATCGATGCCGTGGCATTGCGTCGGCCGCGACTGGTAGCCGTTGTCGCGGAAGAACTTGCTGGCGGTGCGCATGGCTTCGACCGGTTTGCCCGGCGCGATCTCGGCGATGATGCGCCGGTAGCCGGGCAGCGTCACCTCGTTCCAGAACTTCTTGACCATCTCGGTCGGCTCGCCGACGCAGATCGGCGAGCCGATCTGCGCGGTGTAGCCGCGGTAGCCCGCGGCGAGCTCCATATTGATGATGTCGCCCTTTTGCAGCACGCGCGCGGACGGGCGCGGATTGCCGAAGATCATCGACGGGTTCGTCATCGGCGTCGAGCCGATGATGAGAAAATCGATGTCGCCGCCGCCTTCGAGGATGGCGGCGCCCGCCGCGGCGCGCAATTCGTATTCCTTGGCGCCGGGCTTGGCCCGCGCCACCATGGCGTTCATGGCGTCTTCGCACAGCTTGCCGGCCTTGCGCACGCAGTCGAGCTCCTCGGCGCTGTGGATCGACAACAACTCGTGCAGGAAGCCCTTGGTGAAGATCAATTCGGCGTCGGGCAGGTTCTCGCGCAGCACGTTGTACTGGTTGACCGGCATGTAGTCGGCGTGGCGCGGGTCGATCTCCATCAGGCCGATGCGGCCGCGTTCCAGCTTCAATTCGCGGATGCGCTCGACCATGATGTCGGCGTAGCGGCCGTTGCGGCTGTGGCGCACGTCCTTGACCGCGACCTCGACCTGGCGGCGCACCGCTTCGGCATGCGTGCCGCCCATCGAATAGATCAGCGTCGGCTCGCCGTCGCGCGGCACCAGCACGTAGCTCGACAGCGCGTGCCATTCCCAGTGGCCGGTCAGCCAGAGCATGCCGCCGCCGAAGCTCCAGTGGCTCGGGCCCCCGGGCACGATGACGGCGTCGAGCTTGTGCTCGCGCATCTTGTCACGCAGCGCCTTGTAGCGGCGCTCGTATTCTTTCTTGGAAAACTGCTCCCACACCGCATCGCGGTAATAGGGCGTGTCGCGCATATTGGCGAAAGGCAGCGACTGGTCGAGCTTGGTGCGCACGACCTCCCAGGGCTGGGGGCCGATGCGAGGCGGGGCAATCGTCATTGCGGGGTCCTCAAACGTGAACAAGGCGGGGGTTTGCGGCCCCGGACCTTGCTATGCCGAGGGCGCAGGTCAAATAAAAGCTTAGTCGACCGGCTTGATGTCGGCCTGCCTGGCGAGATCGACGGTGGCGGCAAGGTCGTCCCTGAAGAACTTGCCGAACTCCGCGACACTCATCGGCGTCGGATCGACGCCGAGCCTGGCGAGCTTCTCGCGTACCGCCGGATCGTTGAGCGCCTGCTCGGTCACGTCGTGCAGCTTCTGCACCACCTCGGGCGGCGTCTTGGCCGGCGCCGAAATCCCGTTCCAGAAGCGGAACACGGCGCCCGGATAGCCGGCTTCGACGATCGAGGGCACGTTCGGCAGCAGCGCCGCGCGCTGCGGCGCGCTCACCGCCAGCAGCGTGAGCTTGTCGCTCTTCAGCGCCGTCGCCGCCGCCGCCAGCGGGATGTAGTAGAAGTCGATGCGGCCCGCCATCACCTCCAGCAGCCCGCCTTCGCGGAACGGCACGTGGCGCACGTCGATCTTGGCGGCAAGCCGCAGGCGCTCGGCGGCCATGTGCGAGGACGAGCCGATGCCGGCGGAGGCGAACGTCACCGTGCCGGGCTTTGCCTTGGCGGCGGCGACCAAATCGGCCACGGTCTTGAAGCCGCTTTGCTTGGAGGCGACCAGCAGGTTGGGCGAGGTGCCGATCAGCACCACCGGCACGAAATCGCGCGCCGGGTCGTAGGGCAGCTTGCTGTGCAGCACCGACTCGGTCGCCATCGACGACGACGACGTGACGAGCGTATAGCCGTCCGGCGCGGCGTGGGCGACGGTTGCAAAGCCGAGGCTGCCGCCGGCGCCCGGCTTGACCTCGACGATCATCGGCTGGCCGATCAGCTGCGACACCTGGTCGAGAACGACGCGCGTCACCGTGTCGGAGGCGCTGCCGGCCGGGTAGGGGCTGATCACCCTGATCTGCCGCGCCGGCCATTGCTGGGCCTGCGCCGAGGCGGCCGCGATGAGCGTGAGGGCCGCTACGATCAGCGCCCGCTTCCATTGCGCGAAGCGGACACTTTCACCGACGATACGCGTCACGTCTGTGTCCTTGTTGTTGGGCCGGCGGCCGGTCACTCGCCGGGCACGGGCGCTTCCTTGCCGCCGGTGTCCAGCTCGAATTCCTCGACCACCTTCGGCTTCTTCAGCCGCACATAGATCTGCGCCGCGATCAGGACGACGCAGAGGAAGATGAAGACCGCGCTGATCGGGTGCTTGATGAACACCAGGAAATCGCCGCGCGACAACAGCATGGCGCGCCGGAAATTCTCCTCGAAGCGCGGACCGAGCACGAAGCCGAGCAGCACCGGCGCCGGGTGGAAGTCGAGCAGCAGCAGCAGGTAGCCGGCGAGGCCGATGACGATGGTTTCGCCGACCTGGAACATGTCGTTGTTGGCGCTGTAGACGCCGATGCAGACGAAGAACAGCGCGCTCGGATAAAGATACTTGTAGGGGATCATCAGCAGCTTCACCCACAAGCCGATCAGCGGCACGTTCAGCACCACCAGGATGATGTTGCCGATCCAGAAGCTGGCGATCAGACCCCAGAAAATGTCGGCGTGTTCCTTGATGAGCTGCGGACCCGGCACGATGCCCTGAATCATCAGCGCGCCGAGGATCAGCGCCATCACCGCATCGCCGGGGATGCCGAGGCTCATGGTCGGGATGAAGTCGCCCTGCACCGAGGAATGGGTGGAGGCCTCCGGACAGGCGACGCCTTCGATCATGCCGGTGCCGAACTTTTCCGGCGTCTTGGAGATCTTTTTCTCGGTCGCGTAGGACATGAACGAGGCGATGGTCGGTCCGGTGCCGGGAATGAGCGAGCACAGGCTGCCGATCAGCGTGCCGCGGAACATCGCCGGGATCGAGCGCCGGAATTCATCGCGCGAGGGCCGCAGGTCGCGCAGCTTGACGTGCGAATAGGTGGTCGTGATCTCGGAATACTGATTGACGCTCTTCATGAACTCGGCGATGCCGAACAGGCCGAGCGCCAGCGCCACGATTTCCACGCCATCGTAGAGATGGGTGATGTCGAAGGTGAAGCGCGGCGTGCCGGTTTCCAGGTCGCTGCCGACGATGCCGAGCAGCAAGCCGACGATGGTCATGGCGACGCCCTTGAGCGGCGAGCCGCGCGCCAGCGTCGAGCCGGCCAAAAGGCCGAGCAGCATCAGCGAACAGATCTCGGCGGGACCGAATTCGAGCGCCACCATCACCAGAATGGGCGCGAGGAAGATCATCTCGGTGATGCCCCAGGAGGCGCCGACGAACGACGAGATCACCGTGATGCCGAGGGCCGCGCCGCCGCGCCCCTTCTTGGTCAGCGGAAAGCCGTCGAGGCACGTCACCGCGTGCGGCGGATGGCACGGCAGGTTGAGCAGGATCGAGCAGATCGCGCCGCCATATTGCGCGCCGTAGAACACGCCCGACAGCATCAGGATGGCGCCCACCGGCTTGATGCCGAAGGTGAGCGGCAAGAGGATCGAGATGGTCGCAAGCGGCCCCATTCCCGGCAGCACGCCGACCATGTTGCCGACGAACACGCCGACGAAGCACCACATCACGTTGTGGGGCTCGAGGGCTACGCCGAAGCCATACCAGAGATCGGTGAGCGCCTGTTCGAACATCAGAACCCCCACTTGAACATCGGGAACGGCGACTGCAGCAGGTAGACGAACAGCAGCGAGCCGACCAGCGCCACGCTGAAGGCAAGAATGAACGACCCTTTCAGCGTCGCAGTGCGATCACCGAGCGCGGAGACGAAGACGCACATGAACGTTCCGGGAAACAGCCCGAAGAACTGACCGAAGATCATGAACAGGATCGGGCCGGCGAGAATGCATCCCCAGCCGCGCCACTGCTTGTCCGCGGGCAGAATGGATTCGTCCTCGCCGAGGGGCGTTGCGACCGCCGCGCCGAGAATAAGGAGACCCACAAAGGTGAGGACGATGCCGAGCATGAAGGGGAACATGCCGGGGCCCATGCGCGTCAGCGTGCCGAGCTCGTAGTTGCCGACTGAATCGAGCGCGACCGCCCCGCCGAGCAGGACCATCAGGCCGCCGGCATAGAAATCGCGCTTTCGCACCAACGTCTGCAAAAACAAGGCTTGCGTCCTCCCCTCATTCGGATGGTTTTTTATTCTTATAACGATATTTCTATACGGTCTTTGTTCCGCGCGCGACGGGTCCAATCGCCGCTTCCGCCGCCCCCCTTGTCATCGGCATGGCCGATCCGGCCCGTCAGATCAAGGCCGGGCCGGACACCGGCCATCCGCGACGAAAAACCGCTGCCGTTCGGGCCGGTTAATCCCGGACCCGGCGGCGCCGGGCGGGCTTGGACGTGGTGCGGGGCTCGCCGCCCTGGTAGGCGGGGTTCGGGTTGCAGAAACCGCGATTGCCCGCCAGGATATTCGGATAGCATTGCTCGAAGGATTGATACTGGCAGTCCCAGTAGATGGCGTCGTCGCCCATGCCGAGGACCGCGCACCACGGCGCCTCGCGCGCCTGTGCAGGGTGGGCCTGGACGATGACCGCGATGACGAGCGCCGCAGCGCAGAAGATGCGTGGCATTTTTCGACCTCCGGCTGTGATGACGTACTAACAACCGCGCCCCGGCGATTTTTCTGGCCGGTAAAATTATTTTTCATTACAGCCTGCTAGGATCGGACCCGATGAAAGCGCCGGTAGCTCAGCTGGATAGAGCACCAGACTTCGAATCTGGGGGTCAGGGGTTCGAATCCCTTCCGGCGCGCCATCGTTTGCGCAATGCTCGCCGCCAAAGGCCGCCGATGAAATCCCTAGCCCCGATCGCCGCATGGCTCGCGCTGACCATGATACCGGCGCAGGCGCAAACTCAGGACCCCGTGAAGCACGGCCGCCAGCTGGTCGGCCAGTTCTGTTCGCAGTGCCACGCGGTTGCGCGCTTCGGCCGCGGGCCGAACAAGAACGCGCCGCCGTTCCGCACGCTCGGGCGCACCATCGACCTCGACAGCTTTGCCCGCGTGCTGTCGGCCGGTTTGCACACCGGCAACCCGGACATGCCGAGTTTCAAGTTCAGCATCGACGATGCCCGCGACGTGCGGGCCTATTTGCGCACCATCCAGCGCTAGCGGTCGAGCGTGATCTCGCCGCTGTGGGCGCGCGACACGCAGATCATGATGGTGTCGGCGCGCTCGTGCTCGGCGAGCACCAGGTCGCGGTGATCGGCTTCGCCGGCGAGCAGCTTGGTGCGGCAGGTGCCGCAGGTGCCGGTTTCGCACGAGCTCGGCACCTCGAGGCCCGCTTCGCGCAGCACTTCGAGGACGGTCTTGTCGATGGGCACCTCAAGCACCTTCCCGGTGCGCGCCAGCCGCACGCGGAACGGCTTGTCGTCCGGCTTGTGCGTCTCCGCCTCGCTGAAGGCTTCGAAGTGCACCGCGGTCGGCGACCAGTGGTCGGTCATACGCCGCACCGCTTCCATCAGCGGCCGCGGGCCGCAGCAGTACAGGTGCTCGCGGTTCCTGCGCTCGGCGAGCACCGGCTTGAGATCGAGCGAGCGTGCGGCCTCGCCCTGGTCGTGATGGATGGTGACGCGGCCGGCGAATTCCGGCGCCGACAGCTCCTGCGCGAAGGCCGTCGTCTCCGGCGAGCGCGTGCAGTAGTAGAGGCGGAAGCGCTTGCCCTGGGCGCTGAGCTCGCGGATCATCGCCATGATCGGCGTGATGCCGATGCCGCCGGCGATAAAGAGGAAATCCTGCGCCCGCGGCGGCAGGCCGAAATCGTTGACCGGCGGCGTCACCATCAGCCGGTCGCCCGCCTTGACGGAGTCGATCAGGCTGATCGAGCCGCCGCGCCCGTTGTCCTCGCGCTTGATCGCGACCTGGTAGCGGTCGCGCTCCGCCGGATCGTTGCACAGCGAATATTTGCGCATGAGCCCGTTCGGCGTGCGGATGGCGATATGCGCGCCGGCGGAAAACCGCGGCAGCTCGCCGCCGGCGGGCTCGCGCAATTCGAACAGGTGGATGCCGTCGGCTATTCTGTCGGCGCGCGTCACGGCGAGCGCCATCATTTGCGGCTGGTCTGTCATCGCAGGCGATAGTTGGCGACGAAAGCTTGCCGCCGCAAGCGAAACATAATCCGTCAGCGCCGGCCGGCGTCGGCCTTTTCGGCGGGCGAGGCGGCGGTGGCGACCGGCGGCTTTTCCGCCATGAGGGCGCCGTAGGCGTCGGCAAGGCCGGCGCCGAACAGCGGATCGCGTCCCTTGTCGCCGAGGTCCCTGGCCGTCCGCATCAGGATGGCGCGCACCTTTTCCGGGGTGAGATCCGGCTCGCGCTGCAGCATCAGCGCGACGATGCCGCTGATTTCCGCCGCCGAGTAGGAAGTGCCGGAGGACACCTCGTATTTGCCGCCCGGGAGGGCGACCAGGATCTGATCGCCCGGCGCGGCAATGGCGATGTGGTCGCCGCGATTGGCGTGGGCGAACAGCTTGTCGGCGGCGTCGGTCGCGGTCACCGCGATGACGTTCGGATCGGCGGCCGGGAAAAGCGGCGGCGATCGCGGGCCGGCATTGCCGGCGGCCGCCACCAGTACGATGCCTTTCTCGTGCGCGGCGACGATGAGGCGATGCAGCGCGGCATCATTCGGCCCGGCGAAGCTCATGTTGACGACGCGCGCGCCCTGGCTCGCCGCCCAGTCGAGGCCCTTGAGAATATTGAAGGTGTTGCCGCGGGCGCCGCCATTGTCGGCGGCGTCGAAGGCCCGCGCCGCGAGGATCTGCGCGTCCGGCGCCGATCCCGTCAGCTTGCCGTGCGCCGCAATCAGGGCGGCGATCGAGGTGCCGTGGGCGTGCGGCCGCGTCGGCGGATCGAGCGTGTCGAAGGTGTCGGCGATGCTCCCCGCCAGTTCCGGATTTGACACGTCGACGCCGGAGTCGATCACCGCGACGCGCACATTGTCGCCTTTGGCGATGGCGTGGGCCTGCGGCAGATGCAGCTTGGCGAGCTCGTATTGCGCGTCGGCGGCCGGCGACTTGGCATCGGCCTGCGCCGTAAAGACGGAATTGCCCTGCGCGAAGTCGACCACGGCGGCGTTGCGCCGCAGCGCCGCCGTCACCGCGGTGACCGAGCGGCCGTCGGTGATGCGGCAGCGGTAGAACGTCTTGCCGGTGAGCTGGAAGGTCTGCCGGTCGAGCACGGTAAGGCGCAGGCTGCGCAGCATGGCGTCGATGCGCGCGGCGGCAGCCGAGCTTGCGACTTCGAAGACGACCTCGTCCGGCAATTGCGGGCCGCCGCCGGCCGGCGCGGGATTGCCGCGGCGCTGCGTGCGGCGCTCGCGCCGCGGCGTGTCGGGCTTGACCGGGCCGTTGTCGATGAATTGCGGGCCGGGCGTCACGCTGATGCCGGGCCCGTCGAGCAGGCCGCCGTTCGGCGTCAGGCGGCCGCCATTGCCGCCGTGCGTCGAAATGCCGTGGCCGGGACCGTTGCCGACGCCGACGCCGTTGGCCCGTTGCGCGTGGGCGGTCGCGGCCGAGGCCGCCAGAGCGGCCGCCGCCAGCACCCATGCAAGACGCTGCAAACGCATGATCTGCCCTCGCGCCATCTTACTGCGTGCCGACGACAAAGCCGACAACTTTGTCCTGCTGCAGCTTTTTCACCGCATCGGCCGCCGCATCCTTGCTCATGGCGGCGTCGCCGAGACGCACTTTGTAGAGGTCGCCGGGCAGCGGCCCGGCCGCGATCGACAGCTTGTTCTGCGCCAGGAAGGCGTTGATGTCGGCCACGCTGGCCTGCGGCGCAAAGCGGATCAGCACGAAGACGCCGGCTTCGGAGGCGCTGCGCGGCGCCGAGGCGCTTTCGAAGCCGGCGGTATCGCTCTGCTTCAGCACCAGGCCGGCGAGCAGCCCGGCCTGCAGCAGGATGGCGAGGACGGCGGCGCTGCCGGCGAAGGCGAGCGTGCGCGGCGTCAGGCCGCCGAGCCAGCCGGCCAAGCGCGTGCCGAGCCCGACGGTGCTGCCGCCGGCGCGCTTCGGCTCGGCGTCGATCTTGGCGAACAGCGCCTCGATCGCGCGCGCCGACGGCGCGCCCAGCGTCTCGTTCAGATGGATGGTCTCGCCGAGCTCCTCGCGCACCAGCGCGTAGCGCCGCGCCAGCTCCGGATCGCGCGCCAGCGCCTCTTCGACGCGCTGGGCGTCGCGCCGCGACAGCGTGCCGGCGGCATGCCATGGCAGCAGCGCTTCGATGTCGCTTTGCGGCGCCGCTTGTTCGTCGCTCGTCATGGCCAACCTCGATCGATCCCCTGCGCTTTCAACAACTCGGACAGTTTCTTGCGTGCGTAGAACATTCGCGTCTTGACCGTCGGCTGCGGGATGCCCGTGATCTCGGCGACCTCCTCGACGGACTTCTCGTGGTAGTAGACGAGATCGATGACCTCCCGATGCTCCGCCGACAACTTGGTCAGGCACTGCCGCAAGATCGCGCCTTTGTCTTTCTTGGCGAGCGCGGTCTCCGGATCGTCGGCTTGATCCTCGATGCGCTCGGCCAGCTCCTCGTCCAGTTCGCTCTCCTGGCGCCGCCGCAACACCGACAGCGCCTTGAAACGCGCGATGCTCAGCATCCAGGTCGAGACGGCGGAGCGGCCCTCGAACTTGCCGGCCTGCCGCCAGATGTCGAGGAAGACCTCGCTGATCAGGTCCTCCGCGGTCGCCTCGTTGCGGACCAGCCGCAGCACGAAGCGGTAGACCCGGACATGGTGCCGCGCGAACAGCACCTGCATGGCGAGCCGGTCACCGCCTGCGATCCTCGCGATCAGAACCTCATCCGAGGTCGTTTGCATTGCTCGGCTCACCATTTGGTCGCGGCGGAAGGCGCCCCGGTTCAGGCAAAATCCAGGAGAATTCGCCCATCCCCGGCCGCCGGGGCGAGATTAGCGGCTTTTTCGCCGTTTTACCTGCCATTTCCGCCCCATTCCGTCTGTGACCGCGGTCACCAAATGCCTTGAACCGGCGCCGCCGGCCCCGCGACCCACGCCGAGGATGCGGAGCCCCCGCGTCCGTAAAGCAGGAGAAATTCCATGTTCCGCAAGCTTGTCCTCGCCCTCGGCGCGGTCACCGTCATTGCCGCGGCCGCGCTCACCCCGACCGCGGCCTCCGCCCATCACTGGAAGCACTGGCACCACGGCTACTACTGGGGCCTCGGCTTCTACCCGGTCTATTACGCGGGCACGAACTGCTACATCACCCGCCAGGTCTACTGGGACTCCTGGGGCAAGCACGTTCGCCGCGTGCAGGTCTGCAACTGAACCGGCCGTCCCGGCAAAGTCCCGGCCTCGCGCGCAAGCGGGCCGGGACTTTTATTTTGCGCGGATGCTAGGCTTGCCGCCATGCTTCTCGACGGCTTCATCCGCCGCGACATCAAGACCTCCGGCGCCCGCATCGTCACCGTGACCGGCGGCAGCGGTCCGCCGCTGCTGCTGATGCACGGCAATCCGTTCACCCACCTCAACTGGCACAAGGTGGCGCCCGCGCTGGCGCGCGAGTTCACGGTGGTGGCGACTGATCTGCGCGGCTACGGCGATTCGGAAAAGCCGCCCGGCGGCGACCGGCACGAGAATTATTCGTTCCGCGCCATGGCGCAGGACCAGATCGAGGTCATGGCCGCGCTCGGCTTCGACAGGTTCATGGCGGCGGGCCACGACCGCGGCGCCCGCGTGCTGCACCGCATGTGCCTCGATCATCCGGCCAAGGTGACGCGCGCCGCCATCCTCGACATCATCCCGCAGCACTACCTCTATGCCCACATCAACAAGCAGTGGGCGACGTTTTCCTGGCACTGGTTCTTCAACATCCAGCCGGAGCCGCTGCCGGAAAAGATGATGGGCTTCGACCCGGACTGGTTCATCGAGAGGAAGCTCGCCAAGACCAAGCAGGGCCTGTCGTTCTTCGATCCCGCGGCGCTCGCCGAGTACAAGCGCTGCTTCCGCAATCCACAAACCATCCATGCCATCTGCGAGGACTATCGCGCCGGCGCCTCGATCGACCTCGAGCACGACGAGGCCGACATGAAGGCCGGCCGCAGGATCGAATGTCCGGTGCTGTTGTTGTGGGGCGCCACCGGCGGCGTCGGCCGCAACCACAATCCGGGGCCGGCGGAGATCTGGAAAAGCTACGCCGCGACGATCGTCGGGGCCCAGGCGGTGCCGAGCGGCCATTACCTGATGGACGAGGCGCCCAAGGAGACGACGGCGGCGCTGCGCGCGTTCTTTGCCGCCGCCTGACCGGTGCCGAGGTGTGCGGGCGAGGCCTTTTACGCCCCCATAGCCTGCGGCGCGGCGAAGAAATTGTGCAGCGCGTAGTACAGCAGATGCCGGTTCTTGCTGTAGCCCGCGCTGTGCGCGGTCTGCGGCAGGATGACGAATTGCCGGTCGCCGTTCGGCAGCTGCCGGAAAAAGTCGAGCAAATCCTCGTTGGTCGAGTTGCCGTCGAACTCGCCGCGCAGCATCAGCACCGGCGATAGAATTTTCGCCGGATCGACGATCGGCAGGTTCGCCGCCATGTCGAGATAGGTGCCGCTCGGCACTTCGTTGCCGAATTTCATCTCGTCGGCGATCAGCGCCTCGACCATTGCCGGGTCGTACAATTCGGGATGGCCGTCGCGGCTGAAGATCGACGCGATCATGGCGGCGTCGCGCCTGCGCCGCGGGCTCGAGCGCAAGGTCTCGATCTTCTTGCGCCGGCGCTCGATCTCGGCGGCGCCGTTGCCTTTGTAGGTGAAGGCGCACAGCGCGAGCCGCGCGACGCTCCCCGGCTCGGCCTGCGCGAAGGCCGCGGCGCGGATGCCGCCCGACGAGGTGCCGTAGAAATTGATCTTGCGCTGCCCGGTCTCCTTCGCCACCACCGGCATTGCCGCCTTCAAGTCCTCGACCCCGCTCATGATGTCGGAACTGTTGCCCGAGCTGCCGGAGCGGCCGTAGCCGTCATGATCCATGGTCCAGACGTCGTAGCCGTAGCCGGCGAGCACGTTCATCAACGAATATTCGCCCTTGCCGGGCACGGAGAGATCGTAGGACGAGCGCGCCGAATTCGACGAGCCGTGCACCAGAAACACGACCGGCCGCGCCGCCTCGCCGGCGGCCGGCGCGCCGAGACGCTTGCGCCACAGGTTGAGCTTTACGCCGGCTTTGTTCGCCCAATATTCCGCGCTCCGGATGTCGCCTGCTGGCGCTGCGTTTGCCGGCGCGACAATGCCCGATAGCAGCCCGGCGCCGACGCCGGCGCCGGCGCTCTTGAGGATTGTGCGGCGATCCTGCTCGTTCATCGCTCGGACCTCCCGAAAACGGTGTTTCCTTTGCGGCAAGCGGGCGGCAGTCTACCAGTCCGTGGGCGCCCGCGGCAGTGTACTCGCACCTCTGAAGAAGTTCTGCTAGGTGGGGTCGCAAGGGAGGACAGATGCGGAAGTCATGGCGCGCGGTGGCGCGATTCTTCCAGAAAACGATCGGCTGGAATCGAATCGGCGTCTTGCTGAGCCTTGCCATCATCGCGGTGGCGGCCAACGTGCTGTTCCACATGCTGCGCGATCTCGACGTCAACGCCGTGATCGCGGCGATCAAGGCGACCGACTATGTCGACGTCGCCGCCGCTGCCGTGTTCGTCGCCGGCGGCTATTTCACGCTGACCTTCTACGATCTGTTCGCGCTGCGCACCATCGGCCGCGAGGAAATTCCCTACCGCATCGCCGCTCTCTCCGGCTTCACCAGCTATGCCGTCGGCCACAATATCGGCGCCACCGTGTTTACCGGCGGCGCGGTGCGCTACCGCATTTACTCGTATTACGGCCTGACGGCGGTCGAGGTCGCCAAGATCTGCTTCGTCGCCGGGCTGACTTTCTGGCTCGGCAACGCCACCGTGCTGGGGTTGAGCGTGTTTTTCGAGCCGATTGCGGCTATGCCGATCGACCAGCTGCCGGCCTGGCTCAACCGCGTGCTGGCTTTTGTGATCCTGCTGACGCTCGGCTCCTATATCGGCTGGGTCTGGAGCGCGCCGCGCGAGATCGGCCAGCGGCAGTGGCGGGTGCGGCTGCCGAGCGGGCCGTCGACGCTGATGCAGATCGTCATCGGCCTGTGCGATCTCGGCTGCTGCACGCTCGCCATGTTCATGCTGCTGCCGCACGAGCCCAATATCGGCTTCGTCACGCTGATGGTGGTGTTCGTCTCCGCCACCATGCTCGGCTTTGCCAGCCACGCCCCCGGCGGGCTCGGCGTGTTCGACGCCGCGATGCTGGTTGCGCTCTGGCAGTTCCAGAAGGAGGATCTGGTGGCCGGGCTGCTGCTGTTCCGCGTGCTTTATTATCTGGTGCCGTTCGGCGTCGCGCTCAGCATCCTCGGCGTGCGCGAATTGCTGTTCATGCGGACCACCAAGGCGCAATTGCGGGCGGTGCGCGCCGCCGAGCCGTTGCGCAGCGAAATCGAGCGCGAGAAGAGTTAACGACGCGGTTCATCCATGCCGACCGGCGAAGACGACGTCTCCCAGCGCGCAGGCCTCGTTGCGCGGTTGCGCGAGGCCTGGGCGGCGCTGTTCGGCCATGACGTCTTCGTCGGCGTCGCCAGCGGCGCGCTGCCGGCAGGCGGCCGCGCCGCGCTGCTCGCCGCCCAGCCGCTGATCGAAAGCCTGATCGACGGCCTGCCGAGCCCGGCCGTCGTGCTCGATCGCGAGGGCAGGGTGGTGGCGTTCAACGAGCCGGCGTCGGCGATTGCCCCGGCGCTGCGGCGCGGCGAACCGGCGCTGATCACGCTGCGCATGCCGGAACTGGTCGACGCCATCAGGCGCGCCGCCAAGCGGCGCGAGCCGCAGCGCGTCGAGTTCTTCGAGCGCGTGCCGCTCGACCGCTGGTTCGAGGCCTTCGTCACGCCGGTGCGGCTGGCGACCGGCGCCGACAGCTCGGCCGATGTCCTGCTGATGACGTTCAACGACCTCACGCCGCTGCGCCGGGTCGAGGAAATGCGCGCCGACTTCATCGCCAATGCCAGCCACGAGCTGCGCACGCCGCTGGCGGCGCTGCTCGGCTTCATCGAGACGTTGCAGGGCTCGGCCAAGGACGATCCGGCGGCGCGCGAGAAATTTCTCGCCATCATGCAGGGCCAGGCCGCGCGCATGGCCCGCCTGATCGACGATCTGCTGTCGCTGTCGCGCATCGAGCTCAACGCGCATCTGCAGCCGAACACGCCGGTCGATCTGACGCCGATCGTGCGCCAGGTCGCCGACGGCCTGCAGATGCTGGCGCGCGACCGCGGCGTCGAGATCAAGATGAGCGTGCCGGGCGAGCCGCTCGTGGTGCTCGGCGAGCGCGACGAATTGATCCGGGCGCTGGAGAACCTGGTGGAGAACGCGCTCAAATACGGCGCCGCCGGCAAGCGCGTCGACATCACCTTGAGCCGCGGCCAGACGCGCGCCGGCCAGCCGGAGGCGCGGCTGTCGGTGCGCGACTACGGGCCGGGCATCGCACCGGAGCATCTGC
Source organism: Pseudolabrys sp. (assembly GCA_035652735.1). Classification (GTDB taxonomy): domain Bacteria; phylum Pseudomonadota; class Alphaproteobacteria; order Rhizobiales; family Xanthobacteraceae; genus Pseudolabrys. Next base: position 100,707 of record DASRDF010000080.1, read on the forward strand.
CGCGGCTGACCGAGCGCTTCTACCGCGTCGACGTCGCGGAAAGCCGCGCCCAGGGCGGCACCGGGCTTGGGCTGGCTCTGGTCAAGCACGTGCTCAACCGCCACGCCGGCAGGCTGTCGATCGAGAGCACGCCGGGCGCCGGCGCCGCCTTTACCATGCAGCTGCCCCTGCCCGCGGCCGACGCCCTGGCTGCCGCCGAACAGCACGAGAAATCAAAGGCTTGAACTGTCATGTGACTGTCACCGAAGCTTTATAGAACGGTGACATGGGGCGCTTATCGCTGAACGCGACTTCGGATTTTCCCGAACGACACCAGCCAAAAAACTCGTCCGAAGTTGAAGTCTCGGAGCGTCTTAAAGCAACAGCGGCAGCCCCGACGGGCGTGAAGGCGGACACCACGGGCAGCCATGCCCGCGACCGTCTTTGGCCGCAAACATGGAGAGAACCCGTGAAACACTGGACCGCATGGGCAGCCGCCGGCTTCATCGCCACGGCCGCACTCGTTCCCGCCCAGGCCGCCGACATTTCCGGCGCCGGGGCGACCTTCCCCTATCCGATCTATGCCAAGTGGGCTGACGCCTACAAGAAAGTCACCGGCAACGGCCTGAATTACCAGTCGATCGGCTCCGGCGGCGGCATCAAGCAGATCACCGCCCGCACCGTCACTTTCGGCGCCTCCGACATGCCGCTGCAGCCGGCCGAGCTCGACAAGATCGGCTGCATCCAGTTTCCGACCGTGATGGGCGGCATCGTGCCGGTGGTCAACCTCGACGGCATCAAGCCGAACGAGCTCACCATCGACGGACCCACCCTTGCCAAGATGTATCTCGGCGAGATCAAGAAGTGGAACGACCCCGCGCTCAAGAAGCTCAATCCGAACGCCAAGCTGCCGGACCAGGCGATCGCGCTGGTGCACCGTTCGGACGGCTCGGGCACCACCTTCATCTTCACCAACTACCTCTCGAAGGTCAGCGCCGACTGGAAGTCCAAGGTCGGCAGCAACACCTCGGTTGAGTGGCCGGCCGGCATCGGCGCCAAAGGCAACGAAGGCGTCGCCAACAATGTCGGCAACACCAAGGGCGCGCTCGGCTATGTCGAGACCGCCTATGCCAAGCAGAACCACCTGACCACGACCAGGATGATCAACAAGGACGGCAAGACCGTCGAAGCGGTTCCGGAGTCGATCATGGCCGCCGCGGCCGGCGCCGACTGGGCCAAGGCTCCCGGCTTCTACATGATCCTCACCGACTCGCCGGGCGCAAAGTCGTGGCCGATCGCCGGCGCGACCTTCATCCTGGTGCCCAAGCAGCCCAAGGATGCGGCCGCCACCAAGGAAGCCCTCGACTTCTTCGCCTGGGCCTACAAGAACGGCGGCGACATGGCCTCGAGCCTGGACTACATCCCCATGCCCGACAGCGTCGTCAGCCTGATCCAGGCCCGCTGGAAGAGCGACATCAAGGGCGACGGTGGCAAGCCGATCTACTGAGCTCGTGACGAAGCGGGAAAAGGCGCTGCGTCAGGCGCCTTTTCCCTGTCCACCGCCGGTTCGCAAGGCGGCTTGTGTTGCGGCCTCAAGGCCGCTTGAGTGGCGCTCCCGGACGCGGACCAAGCCCAAGGGAGAGCCTGAATGCAATCCGCCGGGAGGCGACCCGTGGTCGATGTAGCGTTTCAGGGCGCCATCCCGGATGTGGCGCAGGTGGACCGCAGCAAGGTCCTCGACCGGCTGCGCCTGCGCGACACCATCTTCCGCTATCTCACCCGCACCGCAGCCATAACCGTACTCGTCATCCTCAGCGGTATCATCGTATCGCTGATCCACGGCTCGTGGCTGGCGCTGAGCACCTTCGGCTTCGGCTTTCTGGTCGATCAGGTCTGGAACCCGGTGACCGAAAAGTTCGGCGCCATCGCGCCGATCTACGGCACGCTGGTCACCTCCGCGATCGCCATGCTGATTGCGGTGCCGGTCGGCCTGTTCATTTCGCTGTTCCTCACCGAACTCTGCCCGCTCTGGCTGCGCCGGCCGATCGGCATCGCCATCGAGCTCTTGGCCGGCATTCCCTCGATCATCTACGGCATCTGGGGCCTGTTCGTGTTCGCGCCGTTCCTGCAGCAGACGCTGCAGCCGTTTCTCATCGACACGCTCGGCGAGCTGCCGGGCATCGGCGCGCTGTTCGCCGGGCCGCCTTACGGCATCGGCATGCTGACGGCGGGTCTCATCCTCGCCATCATGGTGCTGCCCTTCATCACCTCGATCTCGCGCGACGTGTTCGAGGCGGTGCCGCCGGTGCTCAAGGAAGCGGCCTACGGCATCGGCTGCACCACCTGGGAGGTGGTGCGCTACGTCGTGCTGCCCTATGCCCGCGTCGGCGTCATCGGCGGCGTCATGCTCGGCCTCGGCCGGGCGCTGGGCGAGACCATGGCGGTGACCTTCGTCATCGGCAACGCGCACCGCATCGCCGGCTCGATCCTCGCCCCCGGCACCACCATCTCCGCCACCATCGCCAACGAATTCACCGAGGCGGTCGGCGATCTCTATACCTCATCGTTGATCGCGCTCGGCCTCATCCTGTTCGTCATCACCTTCATCGTGCTCGCCATCGCGCGGCTGATGCTGCTGCGCATGAACGCGCGGGTGGGAGGCTGACCATGGCGCTTGCATCGGCCAACGCGGTCTACAACACGCGCCGCCGCCGCAATCAGATCGCGGTGGCGCTCGCCATCGGCGCCACGCTGTTCGGCCTTGCCTGGCTGGTGCTGATCCTCGCCGAGCTGTTGTGGAAGGGCTTCAGCGGCCTCGACCTCGACGTGTTCACGCAGATGACGCCGCCGCCGGGCGGCTCGGGCGGCCTGCTCAATCCGATCATCGGCAGCCTGGTGCTGACCGTGGTGGCGGTGCTGATCGGCACCCCGCTCGGCATCCTGGCCGGCACCTACATGGCCGAATACGGCCGCTACGAGAAGCTCACCATCGTCGTGCGCTTCATCAACGACATCCTGTTGAGCGCGCCCTCGATCGTCATCGGCCTGTTCATCTATGAGGTCATGGTCGCGCAGATGGGCCACTTCTCCGGCTGGGCCGGCGCCGTGGCGCTCGCCGTCATCGTCGTGCCGGTGGTGGTGCGCACCACCGAGGACATGCTGACCATGGTGCCCGACACGCTGCGCGAGGCCGCCGCCTCGATCGGGCTGCCGCGCTCGCTGATGATCCAGAAGGTCGCCTACCGCGCCGCGCGCGCCGGCATGGTGACCGGCGTGCTGCTCGCGGTGGCGCGCATTTCCGGCGAAACCGCGCCGCTCTTGTTCACGGCGCTCAACAACCAGTTCTGGAGCCTCGATATGAACGCGCCGGTCGCCAGCCTGCCGGTCGTCATCTTCCAGTTCGCGCTCAGTCCCTACAGGGACTGGCAGCAGCTCGCCTGGACCGGCGCGCTGATCATTACGCTGGCGGTGCTTGCGCTCAGTATCATCGCCCGGGTCCTCTCGGCACAGAGAAAAACATCATGAGTATCGCCAGTTTCACCACGCCGACCGTCAACCGTCCGCAGGCAAGCGCCGATGGCCTGGCCGAAAAAGTCACGATCCGCGATCTCGACTTCTTCTACGGCGACCACCGCGCGCTGAAAAACATCAACCTGTCGCTCTACCAGTGCAAGGTGACAGCGCTGATCGGCCCGTCCGGCTGCGGCAAGTCCACGCTGCTGCGCATCCTCAACCGCATGTACGACCTCTACCCCAACCAGCGCGCCGCCGGCCACGTCCGGCTCGACGACGAGGACATCCTGTCGCCGTCGCAGGATCTCAACCTGCTGCGCGCCAAGGTCGGCATGGTGTTCCAGAAGCCGACGCCGTTCCCGATGACCATCTACGAGAACATCGCCTTCGGCATCCGCCTCTACGAGAAGCTGCCGAAGTCGGAGATCGACGACCGCGTCAAGCACTGCCTGCAGCGCGCGGCGCTCTGGGAGGAGGTCAAGGACAAGCTCGGCGCCAACGGGCTGTCGCTGTCGGGCGGCCAGCAGCAGCGGCTGTGCATCGCACGCACGGTCGCGGTGCGGCCCGAGGTGATCCTGTTCGACGAGCCGTGCTCGGCGCTCGACCCGATCTCCACCGCCAAGATCGAGGAGCTGATCGACGAGCTGAAGGAGGACTACACCATCGCCATCGTCACCCACAACATGCAGCAGGCGGCGCGCGTCTCCGACTTCACCGCCTTCATGTATCTCGGCGAGTTGGTTGAGTTCGGCGAGACCACCACTATCTTTACCTCGCCGAGCGACCGCCGCACGCAGGACTACATCACCGGCCGCTTCGGTTAGCGCGCGGCGCCACGGCGCTCAAAGGTCGAAGGACAACGACAATGACCGACCACACGATCAAGGCATTCGACACCGATCTGCAGGACCTCGCGCGCATGGTGGCCGAGATGGGCGGGCTCGCCGAGAAGCAGGTCGCCGATTCGGTCGACGCGCTCGCCAAGCGCGACACCACGCTCGCCCAGCGCGTCACCACGTCGGATCTCAATATCGACACGTTGCAGCGCGAGATCGAGGAGAAGGCGGTGCTGACGATCGCCCGCCGCCAGCCGATGGCGGTGGACCTGCGCGACATCGTCGGCGCGCTGCGGCTCGCCAACGATCTGGAGCGCATCGGCGACCTCGCCAAGAACATCGCCAAGCGCGTCATCGCCCTCAACGGCGAATTTCCGCCGCCCAAGCTGATCCGCGGCGTCGAGCACATGACCGACCTGGTGCTCGAGCAGCTCAAGACCGTGCTCGACGCCTACGGCCGGCGCGACCTCACCAAGGCCATGGCGGTGTGGCGCGGCGACACCGAGATCGACGCCGTCTGCACCTCGGTGTTCCGCGAGCTGCTCACCTACATGATGGAAGACCCGCGCAACATCACCTTCTGCATCCATCTGATGTTCTGCGCCAAGAACATCGAGCGCATGGGCGACCATGCCACCAATATCGCCGAGACGGTGCACTACATCATCGAGGGCCGTCCGATCGCCGATCAACGCCCGAAAGGCGACACCACGACCATCGCCCTGGCGGGCCGGGCTTAAGGGGCGAAGGCAACGATGAGCGCGCGCATCCTGATCGTCGAGGACGAAGAGCCGCTGACCATGCTGCTGCGCTACAATCTCGAGTCGGAAGGCTACGAGGTGGAGACCGCCGCGCGCGGCGACGAGGCCGATACCCGGCTCAAGGAATCGACCCCCGACCTCGTGGTGCTCGACTGGATGCTGCCGGGCCTGTCCGGCATCGAACTGTGCCGCCGGCTGCGGGCGCGGCCCGAGACGCGGCAGCTGCCGATCATCATGCTCACCGCGCGCGGCGAGGAGAGCGAGAAGGTGCGCGGCCTTGCCACCGGCGCCGACGACTACATCGTCAAGCCGTTTTCGGTGCCGGAACTGCTGGCGCGCGTGCGCGCGCTGCTGCGCCGGGCGAGCCCGGAACGCGTCGCCACCGTGCTGCAGATCGGCGACATCGAGCTCGACCGCGAGAAGAAGCGGGTGGTGCGCAACGGGCGCCCGATCAATCTCGGCCCCACCGAGTACCGGCTGCTGGAATTCCTGATGGAGCGGCCGGGCCGCGTGTTCTCGCGCGAGCAATTGCTCGACGGCGTCTGGGGCTCCGACATCTATATCGACGAGCGCACCGTCGACGTCCATGTCGGCCGCCTGCGCAAGGCGATCAATCGCGGCCACGCCGCCGACCCGATCCGCACCGTGCGCGGCGCCGGCTACGCCCTCGACGACCGCTTCGGCGGCACGGCGCAGTAGGCCTCGCCTCCCGAGGCCTCGCTCCAGCTTTTCGATTGTCAGGGATCCGCTTCATCGTTTTGGTTCCGGCTTCCCGCCGGCCGCCTTGTGCTTGACGACGCGGCTGGACCAGGCGGAGCGGGGCAGCGACTCGCTGCTTTTTCGAAATTCTCCCGTAATTTCAAAGCTGAAAAAAACTTATCCCCGCCCTCCAAGGCGGCCTTATCTTGATCGCATCCCATTCCACACCGGGGGTGTCTGTACAGCATCTTCAGATACGGAATGGGGAGCGGTGGCCGGGGAATGACGTGGCGGCGGAGATGCGCCCCCACGGCCCGGCGGTCCAAGCCGCGAAGCTCCCGACGCTTCGACGTTGCGTCGAGGGCCCTGACGGCCGGCATGGCCGGGTCTTGTCAGAAGACCTCGGCCCGAGCGCCTGGCCCCCACGGTGGTAAGCGCGACAGCGTGT
>DASRDF010000081.1:0-35324 GCA_035652735.1 Pseudolabrys sp.
CCGTCGCGCGTCCAGCGCCGGTCGAAGCGCTCGATCACGAGCGCCGTGGTTTTACCGAATGTCTTGATGACGGCATCGTTGATCGGAAGCCCAAAGGCCTTGAGCAGCTTCAGACAATAGAATTCGTTCTCGACGCTGTTCGACAAATCGATGCCGTTGGGCAGCTCACCGATCTGAGGCTTCAGGATATGGGTTGTCGGTGTTGTGCCGATCGGCTTGCGCCAGCGCCGGCCGTCCCAGAGCAGCGCGGTCTTCTCCTGCGCGCCGGCAATGGAGATCCGGAAATCATCGTCGCGGCTCAGACCAAGCGGCGCCTGCCCAAGGCTGCGCAGCAGCTTTTCGATGGCCGCCTCATCGACCGGATCGCCCTCGATCGCGCCAGCACGCTCGTCGGCTTCATCGGCAAGAAACTGGAGCGCGCCGACGCAATCCCGGCCGATGGCCGCGAGCAGGCTGTAGGCATCGGCCCCGGCCGCACCGACCCTTTCCGCGACACGCCGGCGCAGTGTCTCGGAGTCGGGCAGAAGATTCTCGAAGACCGCGCTGACTGGAGCACCACGATACGCATCTTCACGCAGCGGCAACGAAAGAGAGACCGGGATGGCGTTCTCCCAGCCGAGCCAGCTGTCGTCATAGCGGAAGCTGACCGCGCCGCCCGGCTCCTTGAGAAAATGGCCGACGAGACGGTTGTTGAGATAGACGCGCAGCGGCGCATGCTGGCGGCGCCGCGGCATCAGAAAATGTCCTCGATCGCCGCCGCTTGCCCCTTCGATCGCGGCCCGATCCGGAACTCGAGATCGAGCGCCGCGAGCACGGCAAGAATGGTATCAACCCTGGTGGCCGCGTTGCCGGCCTCGATGAGCGAGATCGTCTCCTGGCGAAGGCCAGCCCTCTCGCCGAGCTGGGTCTGGCTCCACTTCCGGTGCTTGCGCGCCCGGCGGATCAGGTTGCCGATCTGCTTGGGATTGCGGGCCACGTCTGCCATCGGGCACTTATGGTCCAATTCCGATAATTTGTCAATATCGGGATTGGCTAATAAACTTGGTCTATGCGATAATCACGATGAATCGGGTGCGAGCGGCTGTCGATGATCCGGCAAGCTTCAGGGGCAAACGCTAAGAACGTTCTCTTGACCAACGGTCTCGACTAGTAAAGTGCCCGTTCTCAGCTATGACGACAGGGAGCGTGGCGATGCCCTGAGTTCACAAACGAAGTGCAACACCTTGGTCAGGGGGTGTTGCCACGGGGCGGCGGTACGAACAGCTTTCGTTGGAAGACCGATGCGAGATTGCCCGCCTTCAAGCCAATGGCTGCTCGGTCCGGCAAATCGCGGCAGCTCTGGATCGCCCGCCATCGACGATCTCTCGGGAGATGAAGCGTAACAGCGGCCGCCAGGTCGGCTACAAGCCGACCTATGCCCAAGGAGCAGACCAAGGCGCGGCGCTGGAAGGGGTCGCGGCTGGAGCGCGAGCCCGCGCTGCGCCAAGCCGTGCTGGAGCGGCTGGCGCAAGGTTGGTCGCCGGAGCAGGTTGCGGGCCGGCTCGCCTTTGAGGCCGGCCAAGCCTGATCGAGCGCGCTTTCTTTGATGATGCGCTGATAGGGCTCGCGTTCACTCTTGATACGGTACTGGGAGTTCGCCGTCCCGCTCTGCAAGCTTCGCGGGAACCTCGTAGGGTCCCGGAACTGCATTGCGTATGGGATCGCTCCGGTTGAGGCGGACCATGGTCCCGATCACAAAGCGATGGCTCGTAGTTGCATGCTGGTGAACCCCGCTGATCATTGATCACACCTGCTTTGATGTTGTCCATTCATTGCCACATCCGCCACAGATCCAATCATGCTCCATCCAATGCGGATCGCGATAGCGGGCACTCGCCGGCGCCGCTGGTCCAGCAGCACCGCACCTCAAGCAGTGTGCGTGATCGGTCACCATGCTTTCATTGGATATACACACTCCAACGAAGCTCTGACCATCCGATTGCGTAAGCGTCTTTGTTGTGGACATTGCGGTGTCCTTAAATCGGGCCGATCAGCAGCATCGAAACCGCACATCAAACAAGCCGCTGTTCAGAACGCCCCAACGAGGATGGCCCCGACAAAGGCGAATGCGCAGAAGACAAGCATGAGATCGAAGCGCAATGCGGCTGTCATAATTCGCTCCTCAAGCGTTTTGACCGAAACGGGCTCAAGACTCTCGATTGACGGCTTTCGCGAACATTCACGTCTGGTCGACGATTCCGTGCTCAACGCTTAGCGACCCACGTTCTATATGGGGTTGCTGATGGCCTACCGCCAACTTTAAAATGGAAAAGTCGCCAACCTTCTGTTCGCGTTCAAGTATTCGATTCTGTCGAGATTGCCGCATTGCGGTGGCTGGCGCCAAACCTCACGGATGAGATCGGCTTTCCATCCGGCTCAGCCCTCGCCCGCATCCAGCCGTACACGTAAGGCTGTGCCCGCACCCTGCGCATAGAGAGGTGCGACCTCTGACGCGGCCTTAGATCCCGATTCCTCGCCAAAATTCTCTCGAATTCCTGTACCGTGCAAAACGGTTACGCCAATCGGCACAAGTTAAAGCAGCGCCGTCGCGATGCGCATAGTTCGAGAGCAGTTCGCCCACTCCATCGCGATTCCACAAGGAGACCCATGCCGCACGACACTTCGCTCATCGTTACGGTCGTGCTGGGGCTGGTCCTCGCGGCTTGTGGCGGAGTTTTGGCCCATAAACTGCGTCTCCCGCCGCTTGTCGGATACCTCCTGGCCGGCGTCGCTGTTGGTCCCTTTACGCCCGGCTTTTCCGGTGACCAGAATCTCGCGGGCCAGCTCGCCGAGATCGGCATCATACTTCTTATGTTCGGTGTCGGCCTTCACTTTTCGGTCAAGGATCTGCTAGCGGTGCGCCGTATCGCATTGCCCGGCGCAGTAGCGCAGGTTGTCACGGCGACGGCGATCGGCGCTAGTATCGCGCTGAGCTGGGAATGGAGTGTCACGAGCAGCTTGGTGCTCGGATTGGCGCTATCGTGCGCAAGCACTGTCGTGCTCCTACGCGCTTTAGAAGATCGCAATGCCCTAGATTCTGTCAACGGACAGATTGCCGTTGGATGGCTGGTTGTCGAGGATCTTGTGATGGTCCTCGTGCTGGTGCTCCTGCCTGCAGCGGCGGGGTCGCTGGGCACGGATGCTCACGGCTTGGCGGCACGACTGACGGGCGGCAATACGAGCTTGGTCCTGGCTTTAACGTTCGCCAAATTGGCCGTCTTCATCGTGCTCGTCCTTCTAGTTGGAACACGAATTATACCATGGGCCTTAGAGCAGGTTGCCCGCACCGGCTCGCGAGAATTGTTCACGCTTTCGGTCCTGACACTCGCACTCGGCATTGCCTACGGCTCCGCGGAGCTTTTTGGTGTTTCCTTCGCCCTCGGAGCGTTCTTTGCTGGCGTGGTCTTGAGCGAATCTGACTTCAGTCATCAAGCCGCTGCTGATTCCCTGCCCCTCAAGGATGCTTTCGCCGTTCTGTTTTTCGTGTCAGTCGGAATGCTGTTCGACCCGACGGTTCTGATGCGCGACCCATCGGCAGTTCTCGCCATCGTGCTTGTTATCGTGTTCGGCAAGTCGCTGGCGGCCTTCGCTATTGTGCTCGCCTTCGGGTATCCGGTCACGACGGCTCTGACGATCTCTGCCAGCCTTGCGCAGATCGGTGAGTTCTCCTTCATCCTGGCTGGACTTGGCGTGGCGCTCAATATCCTTCCAACGGAAGGACGCGATCTGATCATCGCCGGCGCCTTGCTTTCGATCCTAGTAAATCCACTCCTGTTCGCAACCATTGATCCCATTGTCGCCTGGCTTCGCGACCGTCCGAGCCTGCTCGCGCGGATCGAGCGACATGGAAGCAGTCTGGCCACGCTCCCGGATCGCAGCGGGGACCTGCAGGGTCATGTCGTCATTGTAGGCTACGGTAGGGTTGGCAGTCTCATTGGTGAGGCACTCAAGGCCCATGACCTGCCCTTCGTCGTGATCGAAGACAACCGGCGACGCGTCGAAGCACTGCGCAAGCGCGACATTCTTGCAGTCTATGGCGACGCGACGGCCGCAGGCGTGCTGGAGGCCGCAAATGTCGATCGGGCGCATCTGCTCGTTGTCGCGGCGCCCAGGGGCTTCCAGACGCAGCGCATCATTGAGCTTGCGCGGCAGGTGAACCCGCAAATTCGGACCGCAATTCGCACGCACAGCGCCGGCGACCTCGCGCATTTCGAGCGACACGGGGTGGATATCGCCATCATGGGCGAAAGCGAGCTCGCGCTTAGTCTGCTCGACTATACGCTCCAAAGTCTCGGTCTTTCGAGGGAACGGACAGATTCCATCGTTCAGCAGATTCGGCGGTCGGGCGAAGGAGGAGCGTTCGAACGGCGTTCCCCGACCGAACCCGATCAAGCGTCACCCGAGCTGTAGCCGCGTCGTGATGAGGATGATGAACAAGCCGGACGCTGATTGATCTGCGATTTCCGCTCGTTAGGTTCTCTTCGACTCTTAGTCGGGTACTCGAAAAATATAACTGCGTCCTCCGCTCGTATTTCTGCAATTCGACCCCATGTATGTAGAGTCGTTTGAATGATGGTCATTCGAATGAATACTTCATTCCTATTTTGGAGATACTTAGATGGCAAACGCTTCCTCCAATGCGGCATCGAACACGAACGCGGCCACGGGACAGGCCACGGCCGAGGCCAAGCAGATCATCCTCAAGGAGATAGGCTCGAAGTGGGGCAAGTTCTCCGAGCAGGAGCTGTCCGCCCTCAAGGACAGGGATGATCTGGTGACGCAGGTCGTCGCCAAATATGGCCTGGAGAAGTCCCAGGCTCAACGTGACGTCGATACCCTGATGAAGGACCGCCAAATCTGATCGGCAGCCCGCTATCGAGGCCGCATCCGCGGCCTCGACCTTTCATAGGACGCAGCGACAGGGCTGAGACAATGGCAGCCGATTGCAACATCTTTAACTTCAGCGTTGAGGCGGAGCTTTTTCCCGCACGGAGTGGGAGTGCCAGACACAAGCGCTCGGCAATTCGGTACAAGCGCTTCCCGCACGCGGCGGACGCCATTCGCTTCGCAGTCGAGGAACTACCGCCTGAATCGCTTCTCGGAGCATTTCTTGAGATCGACGGTGAACGATACGGGGGTGAAGACATTCGTCGCTTGTACGACAGCAGCGAATTTCCATTGTCGCGGCGCACGGCGCCCGAAGCCCAGTGAACACACGCACCCGAAACACGCTGGTGGCCTTCAATCACCCGTTCGAACTCAAGGGTGTCGATCGAGCCTTGCCACCTGGGGAATATCGCGTCGTCACCGATGAGCAGCTGATCGAGGAACTATCCTTCCCGGTCTACCGCCGCATCTCGACCATGATATTTGTGCCGGGAAAGTCCGGCTCCGCTTCGACCGAGATGGTGACCATCGACCCTCACGATCTTCAGGCAGCACAGGACCGCGACAAGACGGCCACGCATGATTCATCAGCGGCGAGGCCGTAGCCGGGCTCGCTCAACGTCAAGCTTTCAAGCACCGGAGGACTAGGCCGGAGATCCGCGAACATGACGGAAAAGACAGTCGATCTGGACCAGCATCGTGGAATGGCCGCGCAGAAGGCCACGGATCTGCGCCGGTTGCTGGCAGACGTAGAAGCCAACGAGAAGGCGTTACGTCTTCGGCAGGACGAATTGGAAGCTCAACTTGTCGCGTCTCCGGCCGCGAATTGGCCGGAAGCGGCCGAGAAAGCGCGCTTTCTTCTCAATCTCTTTGCCGCGTCTCTGGCGGCACACGATCCCCGCAGGCAGAAGCTGATTGCCGCTGTCCTCGACGATTTCGAACGGCTGGCGCGGGAATAGACGATGGCGTTCAGCAGCGCTGGTGGGATTGTCGGCGCTGTCGCCCTTGCCGCGGCGGCCATTGTCTATGACGGCCTATTCACGGTTCACCAAACCCAAATAGCACTCGTGGTTCGCCTTGGCCAGCCGGTGCAAAGCGTTACGCAACCCGGACTTCACTTTAAGCTCCCGTTGATCGATCGTGTTATCTCGATCGACAAGCGCATTCTTTATCTCGAAATTCCGGCCCAGGAGATCATCGCCTCCGACCAAAAACGTCTCGTGATCGGCGCTTTCGCTCGATACCGGATTGTCGATCCACTCAAGTTCTACCAGGCGGCAGGTTCGATCGGCGAAGCGGATTCGCGCTTGTCGACGCTGCTGATCTCGGCGATACGTCGTGTGCTGGGCGGAGAGACCTTCATCCAGGTGGTCCGCGACGAGCGCGCGCAACTCACGGAATTGATGCGCGAACAGCTTGATGAGGGTGCGGCCGGCTTCGGCATCTCAATCGTCGATGTGCGCATTCGGAGTGCCGATCTTCCGGAGCAGAACAGCCAGGCGATCTATCAACGCATGCAGACGGAGCGACAGCGTGAAGCGGTCGAGTTTCGCGCTCAAGGGGCCGAGCGCGGCCTGGAGATTCGTGCAAAGGCCGATCGCGAAGTTACCGTGCTGATCGCCAATGCAACATCTGAGGCGAGCAAATTCGTGGCGAGGGCGACGGCAAGCGCAACCGCATTTGCGCCGGCGCATTTGGCAGGGATCCAGATTTCTTCGCATTCTATCGATCAATGCAGGCTTATGAGACCGCACTACAGGCCGGCAACACGCGCATGTTGCTGAGCCCGAATTCCTATTTCTTTCGCTATTTCCTTGATCCATCCGGGACAAATTCAGGCGCCGCGAAAAGGTAGCCGCAACTGGACGAAGAGCGATCATGGCGATTCTCAATGTGCGCCACACAACGAGCTACCGGTATCAGCGGCCGGTCCACTTTGGCGATCATCGGCTCATGCTGCGGCCGCGCGACAGCCACGATCTTCGCTTGATTCAAACCAGCCTGACGTGCTCGCCGTCGGCAACACTGACGTGGCACTATGGTGTGTTCGGCAATTCAATTGCCATCGCGTCGTTCGCCGAGCCTGCCGCCGAGTTGCGGATCGAAAGCGCCCTCCGATTGGAAACCTATATCGTGAACCGTCCCGCATTCCAGATTTCGCCTGAGGCGGTAAGTTATCCTTTCATCTATTCCGCAGACGATCGCATCGACCTCGGCCGGATGCTTGAACGCCAACATCCTGACCCCGATGGGCGCCTTCGCTCTTGGGCGCTCGGTTTCGTTAGAAGCAACCCAACCGATACGTCGGCGTTGCTGGCCGACCTCAACAGCGGCGTTGCGGCATGGGTCTCGTATCAAAGCCGTGAAACCGAGGGAACGCAGACACCCGCTGAGACACTCAACCGTGGCTGGGGCTCGTGCCGAGATCTTGCCGTGTTGCTGATTGAGGCCGCCCGCAGCCTGGGCTTCGGAGCACGTGTCGTATCGGGATATTTGTACAATCCCGCCGCGGACGGACACGCCAACACCGCTGTGGGCGCCGGCACAACACACGCATGGGCCGATATCTATGTCCCTGGCTCCGGCTGGATTGCGTACGATCCCACCAACGGGACCATCGGCGGCGCTGACCTGATCAGAGTCGCCGTGACCCGGGATATCAGTCAAGCAGTTCCCATCTCCGGTAGTTTCGTTGGCGCCCCAGGCGACTATTGCGGGATGACGGTCGATGTATCGGTTTGCAGGGGATGATGCGCTGCGCATTACGAGCTCCAGGCTAAATGGCGCTCCAAGCTTCTTGCGCGGGGACTCCTACGCGGTACACGGAGCAGAGTCGACATCATACGTGACGCAAAGTTCGTCCGGCACGGACGCCATTCAGCGCGATGATCTCGTCAACATCGATATGGTCACGACGCCGACAGATGGGGCGCAAAGTAACCAAGCCGATTTACACGCTACAGTACGCCACAGCCCTCCGTGACGCTGGGGTAGTTTACATCTCTTCCCAGTTGGCTTCAGATCGACCGGGTCAGGTGAAAGGAGGCTGAGCAGTACTGAACAGTGAGTGACTGGACAGCGGCAAGTGGCGGTGAATATCCGCCGCCAAAGCTACGCTACTGCCGCCGATTACCCCCTACGCCCACTCATCTATTTTTGGCTATGTTAATGCGCTGATTTTTCAGCGCAATTTTTTTCGATCGTGCGTCACGATCCGAACTGCGAACCGACAAAAATTTCTCGTGCTGATTTTCAACAGAAAATCGCGCGATTCCGCTTCAACGAGGTTTCAGCGACTATCGGCAACGATCGGTCGATTCTTCGCCTCATGGAGCACCAGCGCACTAGCCGTCGGGGCGAGAAAATACCGTCATAGCGCATTAGCACCGTGCCATCTATCATTGCGACCTCCAGGTCCTTCCGTGCGCGATGCTCTGATGATGTTCACACTGACGCGTGAACAGCTTTACGACGTCTGGTCGGAGCCGATGCAACGTCTCATCGAGCAAACTGGCATCTCCGACGTGGCGATTGCCACGCGCGCTGCCGCAAGCTCGGTGTCCAGCGCCATCAGGAACGGCCCCCTTGTCGCCACGAGGAACTGACCCCCGTGGTGGATCACGCTGTGGCGGGGAGCGGCGCAGGAGCGGGCTTCTGCAGAAGCCCGCTCCTGCGCTTTTCGCGAAGCCGGTAGCTCTCGCCCCGGATGGTGACGACCTGGCTATGGTGGAGCAGCCGGTCGAGGATCGCGGTGGCGACGAAGGGATCGCCGAACACCGAGCCCCACTCACCGACCGCCCGGTTCGAGGTGATCAGCCGCGGCGCGGCCCGAGGCGAGAGCCATGTTGTAGAGCGTGGTTTCGGAGAGCCCGTCGCGCCAGCGCCTTAATCCGGAGCTCACTGTTTCGTCATCGCTGCAGACACGGTGGACCCGGTCGCGCAGGGTGGCGAAGGAAATCGAGTGCGCCGTCTCGTTGCGCCGGAGCAGATCGAGCTGGCGGAGAATGGCGTTGTGTTCGTCGGACTCGTTGAGAAGGCCGGCGACGACGCGCTCCGCCGTCGCCGGCCCGCCGCGCTCCGCACTGGCGACATCAACCTCGCGCATCACCGCGTCAAACACCGCCTCGTGCGTGACGGCAACCACGTCGCGTATGATGTATTCGAGCCAGTCGTCGAGAACGGGGATAAGCGCTCTTGGTAAGGCGCGCGGAAGCTTGCGTGCTGCATCGAAGACGTCGCTTTCCTCCGGTTCCCCGCCTTTTGCGCGCGCGAGCCACAGAAGGAGCGCGTACTGGGCAAGCCGGTTGCGCTCTGGCTCTGTTTCAGGCGTCTGCGGCATGATCGCATCGATCAAAATCTCGCGCTCGCCGCGCGGAATGCGATCAAGAAACACCCCGTCGGCGAGTTCTTCCACAGCGTCCCGCGATGCCCGGTCGATCGTCGGACGGCGTTCGAGCTGGCGGCCATAAGCGGTGTCGCGAATGACGGCATCGAACGCTTGAGCAAGCTTCAGGCCGTGCTCCTTGGTGAGGCCAGGGAGCACGCCATCGGTCTCGTCATGGGTGAGGTGCAGCTGGCGGCTCGTGGTGACGTACACATTGAAAGCGGTCTGCTGCACGAGGCGTTGCAGCGGGAAATTCTGGCGGCCGCTGTCGAGGAGCTCATCGGCTTTCGTCACCCCCACGAGATTTCCGATCTCACGGCTCTTGAGACGGTTGGCGAGCACAATCAGCGCCTCCTGGGCCTCGATGAACCGTTCGAACGGCCGCCAAGCGTTGGGCAATCGCGCATGGGAATAGCGCCAGATGATCCAGGTCAGGACGGATAGGTAGCGCAGCTTCGGCGTGACGGTGGTGACGCCATTGAAGCGCTGGTTACCAATCTGCTGAACCGGTGCGCGCAGGCCCAGCAGATCGAGCCCCTCCGTCTTGTCGGCTTCGAACGAAATCCAGTCAGGGGCGGGCTGAGTCATTTGAGATGTCGCTCTGCGACCGTTCATGCGGCCATGCCAGTCTCGCAATCGCTGCGAATGCGCAGCGTATGACCGCCAAGCGGCCCGAAGCTGCGCAGCCGGCAAGTCAGAACGATGATCTGCTGATGCTTTCCCGCCCGGCTGAGCGCGTCGAACATGCGTTGGATTCGGTCGTCATCGCAATAGACCAGCGCATCATCGAGGATGATGGGCACGACTTGCCCGCGCTCGGCGAGCATGGCGCCCATGGCGAGGCGCACGAGCACGGCGATTTGCTCCTGGGTGCCGTCCGACAGGCGTTCGAACAGCTCGGAGCGCTGCCGTTTGATGCCGGTGATGGCAAACCCGTCGCCGAGCTCGAGCTCGCAACCTGGAAACAGGTCATTGAGGAATGGCCGCAGGTGGCGCCGGACCGGCTGGTAGTAGTGCTCCCGCCCCTCGGCCAGGCACGCCGCGACCGTGTCGCGCAGCAATTTCAGCGCGGCGACATGTTGCTCAAGGCGCGCGTATTCCCGCTCGGCCAAGGCGCGTTGCTCCTGCGCTGCGACCAAGGCCTCGCCGACGCCGTCGCCGCTGGCGGCCTGGATCTGGCCGGTCAATCGGCCGATATCGTGCTCAAGCTGCCTGATTTCATCGTTGCGGTTGGCGAGCGCCTGCTCCAGGCGCTCACAGCGGGTCTGGCGGCGCTCGATTTCGGCGGGATCGGGCGCCGTCTCGCGCATCGCGGCGAGCGTGATGGCCGCCGTTCGGTGAGCGGCTTCAGCGCGCGTGACTTCAAGCACCAGGGCCGCGTCGCGCGCGGCGCGGTCGGCGTCCGCGCATAGCTCCAAATCCTCCGCTATGCGGTTCCGGATGAGATCCAACTTCGACACCGCGCCGCTGCGCGCTTCGACCGCGTTCTCAAGCGCTTCCTGCTGCTGCTCGCGCGCCAGCTCGAGATTGGCGCGGCGGGACTCGAGCGCGTTGCGCTCCTGGCCCAGCGCAAGCTTCTCCGCATCGAGCTCCTGTTCGGTTGGGAGGCGTTCGCGCCCGGCGGCCGCGAGCGCGGCGGCGATCGCCGCCTCGGTCTCGGCGAGGCCGCTCTTGAGCTTGCCGATGGCAGCTTCGGGATCATCCGAAACCTTGAAGGTCCTGAGCTGCGCCAGGACCGCCTTGCGCGTGGCCTCCAATTCGCGCCGCTGCGAAAGCAGCGCATGCGCTTCGGCGACGCTGACAACGCCGACGGCCTTCAACAGCGCGGCGCGCCCCTCGTCGAGGCTCTGGCGTTTGTCATGGCGCGCGTTCGCAGCGGGCGTCACGGTGATCTCGGCGATGTTGGCGACGGACACCCTGATGGGCGTCAGCACCGGCGCGCTGTAGGAGGCTTTCGCGCGGGCACCGCCAATACGGACTTGCCCCGCGCCATGCGGTTTCACCTCAATCGCGAGCTGGGCAGCGGCAGCGGCAAGCTGGGCATCGAGGGAGGCGATTTGCCGTTCCAGATCATCGAGATCGTCGACCGTCTTGGGCTTGACACGGATTTGGGCGAGCCGCGCATCGACATCCCGCAGCTCGTGCGCCGCCTGCTCCAATGTCTTGAGCCGGCGCGCGACCTCGTTGCGCCGCTGCGCGCGGATGAGCGCGGCATCGAGCCGTGCGGCCTGCTGCTCGCGCGTGGAAAGGGTTTGAAGCGCGGCTTTGACGCAGGCGATTTGCTCCAAGGTCCGGGCGGCGGCGTTACGCGCCTCCTGTTCGCGGGCTTCGAGCTGGGGAAGCTCCTGCGCGAGCGCGGCTTCGGCCTGGCGGTTGCAATCGATCCGGGCGATCAAGTCGCGGTGCTGCCCGAGACGCTGCGCGGCGCTTTCGACGCCATGGCGCGCGCTGGTCTCCTCGGCCTCACAGGTGCGGAGCTCCTGTGCGGCCGAGCGGGCCTCGGCGAGGTCGTTGCGCGCGCTGGCCAGCTCTTGGGTGAGCTGCTCGGCCGCCACCGGATCGGTCAAATCGCGGAGCTGCCGGCGCTGGCGCCGCAACTTTTCAAACTGCATCTCCAGCGCGGCGAGTTTCTTTTGATGCTCCGCCTCGGCGGCGCGCCATTTCTCAGCGTTGCCCATGGCCGCATGCAACGGCCCATCGGCCTTGGGATGCTGCTCGGAAGCGGTGAGGTAGCGCCTCAGGCCCGAGGTGACGTCGTCGAAAACGTGGCGGGCCCGTTCTCCGCCGACCAGCGCCCCGACCTCGGACTCGATTGCGGTGCTGAGTAGCGACGTGGCGGCCGCCCCCGGAGCCGGCGGGGCAAAGGACGCGCCCTGCCCAACCCACAGCAGCCCGAAGGCGCCGTTATCCAGGGTCCGCCCGCTACCCGGGCGCAGGCCCAGGAGGTCCCATACCGCCTCGTCGGCTTGCTTGAAGCGCGCGATCTCGCGACCATCCTCGCTGAGCGTGGCGCTCGGCGAGCGCAGAAACGATTTGCGGATGACGTAGGTGCGGCCGTTCTGTTCGAAGGTGAGCTGCACGGTCGCCGGCAGCTGGCTGCCATCGGAGGCCAGCTCCCGGATATCCGTCGTCTTGCTGTCGTGCCGAGCGAACAGGCAGGTGCGGATCGCCTTGAACAAGGTGGACTTGCCGACCTCGTTGCCGGCGGCCAGCACGTTGACGCCTTGATTGAATCCTTCGACATGCGCGCCGTTGGCAAAGCGCCCGATGCCTTCAACCGCGAGAGCCTTGATGAACATCAGGCGGTCTCCTTTGAGTCGACGGCGCGCAGATAAAGGCCGACGAGCGCCTCCTCGGCGGAGCGGCGGGTTTCATCTGCCTGCGCCGGATCGTCGATCATGCCGCGCAGTCGGTCGGCGCAGCGCCGCAGCACGCCATCGAAATCAATCGCTTCAAGATCGGCCTCGCTCGGACGCGCGGCCAACGCGCTCTGATTGACATCGAGGTGGAAGACCGCGGCCTCGAGATCCAACAGGCAGCGCTGCAGCTCGGCATAAGCCGAAATCGGCAACGTGCCCTCCAGCTGAAGGCGCAGGATCAGCTGCGACAGATCGGGCTCATGGCGCAGGCGCTGTTCGAGGTCGGCGAGCTCGTTGCCGCCGCTCAAGCGCTCGGTGCGCGTGACCCAGCGGTAGGCTCCGGTGGCAAAGGGCGTCACCGCGGCCGGCGCGCCGGCGCCGGCGATCTCAATCAGCAGCGCGCTGCCGCGCTCCTGGCTGCCGGGCCGATCGGCTTCGGGCGTTCCGGCGTACCAAGCGGCCGGACCGACCTGCAGCGTGCGGTGCCAGTCGCCAAGCGCGAGATAGTCGAGCCCGGCGCTCTTGGGGCGGCCCGGGTCGATCGGATTGGCCGCTTCGCCTTCGCTGCCGAAATTGGTGATGGAGCCGTGGGCTATCCCGATGCGCAGCACGCCTTGCGGGGTCGGCGCCTTGTCCATCCAGGCGGTGATGTCATCGAGCTCGGTCTTGCGCGTGAGCGGCGCCGGCAAGAGAAAGGCCGCGTCGTCGAGCGCAACCGGTACCGGCGTGAGGTGCAGGTGAATATGCGCGGGCAATCCGAGCTGCACCAAGCGGTCCCAAAGTCCTTCGGGGCGGTGCGGGTCGTGGTTGCCCGGGAGCAGATGCCAATGGATATCCGGAAAGCGCTTCATGCGCTCGATCGGCGCCCGCAACGTGACCGGGCTCGGCGCCTCATTGTCGTAGACGTCGCCCGCGACCAGAATATGTGCTGCGCCATTGGCCCGGGCGAAGTCGCCCAGCCGCTCGATCGCCGCGAGGCGCGCCTGGCGCAACGCCTCCTCCTTGGCGCCGAACTGCTTGAAGACTTTGCCGATCTGCCAGTCGGCGGAATGAACGAATCGCATGCTCAAATCCTTTCGCTTCAAAACGTTGCCATCAACCGCTCGCCTTAGCCATGAGGTTGAACAAGCGCTTGTTTTGCGCTTGTGATCATGAGGTGCAAAGGCATGAGGCTCGGTTCGCGACCGTCTCGATGTCAGCGGGCGCTGTAAGCGCCTGAAGGGCCGTCGAAGGCGGCAGCGGTACCGAGCCGGGATTGAAGGCCGGCCACGGCGCGCCGCGGATCACGCTGCGGGCGCCAAGGTCGCGCAGATGACAGGAGATAAGCTCGTTGCGGGGACCTCCGATGACCAGCCGGAGGAGTTCGGCGACCACCAGCGCCGACGCCGCGGCGCCAACAAACGGCGCTCCGATCGTCCGGCCCGCAAGACGCACCGTGCCGCAGCGGTCGCCGCTGCGCTCAAGAAGGTCGCGGTAGGCCGGCTGCGAGATCTCGGCATCCCCTGCATCCGTGCTGCTCCAGATGGTGGCGGCCGGCGTCACGGCCGGGAACGTATGCAAATCGATGCCGAGGAAATCTTGGGGCCCCCTGCCGAGTCCCGCCTCGATGACGCGCTGAAACCCAACCTCCTCGATGGTCTGGCGGGCCAGGGCATTGTCGACGCCGACAAGCGCGACCGACGGCTCATGCCGGCTCACGCGGAAGTCGCCGGCGAAGCGCCGTTCGACAAGGCTGGCGCGGAAACCGCGGCGCTCGGCCCACGCCGCCATCGCACGCGACTTGCGCTGGCCGATGAGCACCGGCGTGGTCAGCAACGAGGTGCTGAGGTTGGACCGGGCGAGCACATCAAAATCCTGTAGGACGAGGTCGAGGGGCTCTGCGCCATAAGGCAGGAGGCCGAGCGTCCATAAATAGGCTTGGCCGAGATTGCCGAGCCCTACGAGCCAGGCGGAGGCAGGTAAGCGGGTCAACGCCGGACCATGGTCGCCGGTGCGCCAATCTTGCTCGGGCCGCCAGAGATTGAGGCCGACCGGGCGCCGGCAGGCCATAGCGTGCCCCCGCAGGCGCTGGAAAATCTCGGAAACCGCGAGGGCTCCCGCGAGCACGCCCGCGGTCGTGATCTCGGTGGTGGTGTCCGGCGCCACCTTGTGTGACAGCGGCACCACGCCGCCGCACCAGCCGCGCGTGACCACGCGCAGGGCGAGCCGCTCAAGACGCTGGGCTTGCGCCGTGCCGAACACAACCGACGGTATGTCAGGGTTTGGCACCGATGCCAGGCTGGCGCCCAGCGCCTCGACCGCGTCGCCAAGATTATGGAAGGACGGCAGGCTAACGCGAAGCGGGCCGTCGGCACCGACGACAGACACGCCGCCCAGGAGCGTGCGCGCCGCACAGTTCACGGCCGTCAACAGGGCGGCCTGAAGGCTTGCGCTTTCGGCGACCTCCGGGCCGAGCACAAGCTGAACCCTGTAAGCCGAGAAGATGCGGACGGCGTCGTCGACGGAAGCCGCTTCGCCGGTGTCTAGCGCGAGTTTGACGGTGCGGTGCAGCTCGTCCGAGAGGGTTTCCAGGGTGGTCATGAGCGATCCTCGAACTTGAGCACGCGCGCGACATGCCGGCCGCCATGGGAGCGCCAGCAATGGTCGCCGAGATATTCGTAGAGGCCGACGGACCAGCGCCGTACGGGCGGCGTGGCCATCCGGGGAAGAATGAGCGCCAGGTGCCCCGGGCGCGCGATCATCGGATTCTCGCGATCCGAGAGGCTTTGCCAGGCGCCCATCGGATGCACATGGGCGTCGGCCACGACCGTGAGCGCGCGCTCGGTGCACCGGTCCCACAGGCGCCCGAAGGCGTCGGCGCGCAGCACGCAGATGCCCGTCTCATAGGCGGAGGGGTCGAGGTCGTCGTAGTAGATCACCGCCGTCGCCTCGCGCTCGGCGCCGTTGCGCCGGCCGAGCAAGAAGGCGCCGGATTCGTGGCAGCCCTCCGTGCGGCGGTGCAATTCGCCGGTCATCTCCAGCCACAAGGCCCGCGGAAGGCGCAGCGTCGGGTTAGGCGGCACGGCGGCCTCCATAGTCGCTGGAGTTGACCAGGTCGTGAACGACGCGCAGGTAGTGCGCGATGCCGATGGCGGGGTCCCAAACCAGGCTCGGGTGCTGCTGGTACCAATTGGCATGTCCTTCGATCGAGATGCGGTCACACGGCAGGTACAGGCAGGCGCCGTTCTTCCAGCCGGGATTGAAGGCAAGCGGGATGCGGTCGCGCCCGGCCGGCCACTTGTTCACGGCGAGCGGGGCATTGAGCTCGAGGTCCCACAGGCCCGCGGTGGGCGGGGTGCGCGGATAGTCCGAGCATTCGAAGCGCAGACCATATTCCGCGCCATCAGCGGCGCGCACGCCGAAGACGGCATGCGGCCACGCCACCGCGACCAGCCGCCACCGTCCGGCCGCCGCTCCGCTGCGGAAGCGGCCGCCGGCGAGATGCGCGCGAAAGACGGCCTCATCGGGCGAGACGGGCGCGCTCACTTCACCCCTCCACGCGCTGGCAGGGCACGAGATCGAAGGCGATAGCGCAGGCTTGGCCCTGGGTGAGCGTGCCGATGTGAACATCGCGGTCGGGCCGGATGCTGGTGCCCTGGATCTGCAGGACGTGCTCGGCGGCGTCGCGCGGCGGAAGGTGGAAGGCGCGCCGCACCGCCCAGCGGCGCACGCGCTCGACGGTGGCGCTCGGCGTGAAGCGCCGCTTCGCCGCCTCCCCGTTGAACCGCACCGCCACTTCGACGTGACGGCAGCGCGCCACATGCAGACGCAGCGGCCCAATGGGTTCGCCGTCGGTCGGGAGCGGCAGCAGCTCCTCCACGACCGCGTGGTCGTCGATGGGGCCGTCGATGTCTTCGAGAAACAGGAGGCGTGCCTCCTTCGGCCCCAAAAGATTGGCCTTGGACACGATCTCGGCGAGCGTGTCGTCGGGCTTGGCCGCGAGCACTGCGATGTCGGCGAGCCCGTGGCCCTGCAAGAAAACGTCGATGGACTTCATCGGTAACCCTTTCGATGGGCTGTTCCCGTGACTGGAAACGAGCGCTCTAAGGGGTTAATCGCAGCCCGCGCAGAAAACCGGAGCGCGCCTAGCTCGCGCGCGGCACCCTCGGGCAGATGAAGTAATGCGGACAGCGCGGGCAGTCTTCGGCGTTCTTGGGCTCTGCGGGATAGCCGCCCTGGGCGAGCTGATCGAGCACCTCCCGGACATCGGTGAGGCGGTCTTCCATGACCCGGTCGAGCGCGACCGGCACCGGTTCATTGGTGGTGAGGTAGTGCACCTCGAACCGCGCGCCCTGGCCGACCTGGAGCCGGGCCGCCTCCAACATCAGCGCGTGCAAATGGCGCTGGTCCGGTTTGGAGGGCGGACGGCCGGTGCGGATGCGGCGCACCACGAGTTGGCTGCCGGTGCGTTCGATCTCGTCGATGGGCAGGTTGATGGTGTGAGTTCCCATCTTCAGGGCGATGACGCGTCCGAATTCGATGCCGCCCCGCGGCCGGCTCCGGGCCTGGTCCAGAATGCGCTCGGCGGACGCGCGAAACAGCGGCGCGAGAGGGTCGCGGTGCGGGCCGATATCCTTCCACGCGGCTTCCAGCTCATCCGCGAGCGCGGCCGCCTCGATTGAGCCCGGCTGCGCGCGCATCCATTCGAGCACCCGGTAAACGGCGCGATGAAAGCGAACGTAGGCGGCGTCCTCGCGGCCGCCGCTCAAGCCGAGCACCAGCTGGTAGAGATACCGGCGCGGACAGCCGAGATAGAGCTCGATGTCCCGGCCGTCATGCTCAAGAGTCGCGACCTTAAGATCGGGACGGTCGCTGGCGGGCGGCGGGAGCAGTAACGGCTGCACCCAGTTCGCTGGCGCATCCGGCGGACGCGGCAGGCGGTTCGCGATCGCAAGCAGCACCTTCGACGGCTTTGAGCCCTGGCTCTCGGAATAGCGTTCTGCACGCGAGAGTGAGAGATGATCCCGCGCGCGCGACGAGGCGACATAAAAAAGGCACTCCTCCTCTTGCTCGTGATCGTCACTCGCCGAACTCGGCAGAAGCCCTTCCGGCGCCGGGCAGCGCTCGCCCTGCCAGCGCAAGGGAAACATGCCGGCGCCTAGCATAGGCAAGTGAACGACCTTGAATTCCAGCCCCTTGCTTTGATGCACGGTCATCAGACGCACGGCATCGATTCCTTCCACGGCGGTGGGCACCTCGCGCAAGGCGCGTTCGTCACCGAACACTTCGAGCCGGCGGATCCACTGCAACAATTCGCGCTTCGGATCGCCCGGAGCCGCATTGTTCTCAATGGCGAACTGGATGAGCTGATGGATCGCAAGGCGGCGTTGCTGATCGGCGGGCGTGTCGCCGGCAAGATAGGCGCGCAGCAGCGATCCGCGATTGAAGAGGACATGGCACAGGAACGCCCCGGGTCCTGTCCTGAACGCCACCCCCTCCAGATCGGCGGCCAGGCGGCCGAGGCTTAGCCGGCCGGCCTCCGACAAGCCGGGAATCCTGGCCACATCCGAGAGCGCGGCGAAGGGCGTCTTGTCGGCCTCGGCCGCGTAAGCCAGAAATGTTCGCACATCGGCGAGCGCGGTGCGGTAAGGCGGCAGCTCGGCGACGCGCAGCAGCCCGCCCCGGTGCGGCTCGGACACAAACGAGATCAGCGCTAGCAGGTCGCACACCTCGGGCCGCTCGAACAGGTCGCCGAGATAAAGCACTGGCACGCCCGCGGCTTCGAGGCCTAACGCAATGCTTTCGAGATTGGCATGCACCCGGCACAGCACCGCCTGGTCGCGGTAGGCGATGCCCTGGGCGCGGTGCTTCTTGATCGCGTCAACGATGCCGCGGATTTCCGCGTTGCGGTCGCGCGCGACGTTGCAATCGACCGGCTCTGGCCCTGGTCCGCGATTGGCCTTGAGCTGGACCACCGTCTTGCCGCCGACTTTCATCGTGCCCGCATAGGCGCCAAACGTCTCGACGATCTGCTGCCGGGAGCGGTAGTTGACCGTGAGCGGCTTGCGCTGGCCCTTCGGGTAGTCCTGCTCAAAATCGCGGGTGTTGGTCGGCGCCGCGCCGCGGAAGCGGTAGATCGACTGGCGGGCGTCGCCGACGACCCACAGCCGTTCGCCCTCGCCGGCCAGCTCCTTGACGAGCAGCGCCGAGGCGCGGTTGACGTCCTGATACTCGTCCACGAGCACGTGCTGATATTGCCGGCGGAGCTCGTCCCGCACCTCGGGATGCTTGCGCAGGATTTCCACCGGGCGATTGATCAGGTCGGCAAAGTCGACCCAGCCCGCCGCGCGCATCTTAGTGTCGTAGTGCTTGTAGACGCGCGCCACTTCGGCGGCCTTAGCGGCTTTGATCGCGTCATCCTCGGATTTGGCCGCGCGTGCCATGCGCTCGGCCGCGCACGCGTAGTCCTCGGGCGACTTGACCTCGTCCTTGGCGCGACTGATCGCTCCAAGCACGTAGCGCAGATCCGAAAGCGGCTCGTGCAGGCGCAAATAGTGATCGAGCCCAAGGTCCAAGAGGTCGTCCTCCAGCATGGCGAGAAGATCGGCCTGATCGAGGAGCCGGACGGGCTGGGCGATATTTTCGAGGTGGCCGTATTTGCGCAGCAATTCAAGGCCGAACGCGTGGAAGGTCCCGGCCCAGATTTCGGGAGCCGCCTTGGGCATGCTCCAGGCAACGCGCTCGCGGATTTCGCGCGCGGCCTTGTTGGAAAACGTCAGCGCCAGGATCGAGGCGGCGTGGTGCTTCTTGAGGAGGAATTCCAAGCGCGCTATCAGTGTTCGGGTTTTTCCCGTGCCGGGTCCCGCCTCGACCAGCAGCGGCGCGCCCTCATGCTCGGCGGCGGCACGCTGCGATTCATCCAGTCCTGGCCGTTCGCCCGGACCATCTTTTGCCTCCGAAGGCGCAGCCGGCTCCGGCAACAGCAGCGACGCGGCAAGTTGCTGATGAACTAGGCCGAGCGGAAGCGTGAGGTCATGGGCGATCGTCTCAGCGGCCTGGCCGAGATCGACGAACAGCCGCCGCGCTTCGAAGCGCGGAAGCAGGAACTCGCGCGCAAACACGTTGGCGAACCGCTCGCGCAGTTCTTCCGGGCTATAGGCCTCGACACGCTTGAGGCCAAGCGGCGTGGCCTCTTCAGGGATGCCGGGATCGGATCCACGCGGAACGACCAAGGGCTCTGATGGCGTTTCGATCCAATAATGCCCGAACTCATGCGCCTCCACGAACGCCGCCATGTCCGCGCCGAGTGCCTCGGAAATGTAGACGGCATTTGGGTTCCGGTGCAGCGCCCCATCGCCGCCGGCCAGCAATGGGTGGTCGGGCGGCACCCGTGTAACCTTGACGCCGGTGGCCTTGCGCGCTGCTGCGAGCAGCTGCGGCGCACTACCGCCCTCAGCCGCAGCCCGCAGGGCCTGATGCTTCTCGCGCGCAAATGCCCTGACGGTGCCGAAGCTGTCCATCGCTAGTCTCGCAACGCAGGATCGGGTGCTTCCGCGAGCCACTTCGTTTTTTCCGGCTCGGGCAACTCGGCATGCTGAACGATGTACGAGAAATCCTTTTGCGCGGGCGCAGGCCTCCTGCGCGCCTTATAGGCAGCCGCCAGCTGCGGCGGCCGCCGAAAATACGCGCGCACGAGCTCGATGCTGCGTCGGAGCTGTTCCGCTATCTCGCGCACGAGGCGCAGGGGGATGGTTGCTGGCCGGATCATGCGTTCGGCAAGGCATGTCAGCATCGAATGATCGATGCCGAGCGCGCGCTGAAATGACTCAAGCGTGTGCCCGGCCGTCGTGATCTCTTCCGTCAAGTCGGTGATCTCGGCTGGCTGCTCGCTTTCGTCGAGCAGCTGCTGAACGCGGCTCATCGTGCGGTTGACAACGCGGTTCACCTTCTCTGGCGTAACCTCGCGCGCGACATTGCTTGCTTCCATATCGATCCACGCGGTGACGAACTGCACGATATCCGCCTTGAATGCGGGATATCGGCGCAGCCATTCACGCAACTCTCGACCGTTCGGCGGGATGGGCAGCGCCGAGATTTCCGCGAGCACATCGTCCAGGCTGTGCTTGGTTTTGGGCATGGCGGTCATGATCTTCCTCCTTGGAGTCCGACGATGGCGTTTGCCTTCTTGATCCAAAGGCGGACTGCGCTTTCGTCGACCTCGTATTGCTCTGCGATCTCCTCGTATGTCCGTTCCAACACGTGATACTGAATGAACACCTCCCGGAGCCGCCCGGTCAGCTTGCCGACGGACTGGGCAAGCAGAGCGCGGGCCTCCGGGGTTGGGACGCGGTCGGCCACATGGTCGAGCGGGTCGGAATCCGGCTCGGGCTCGACCTGGTCGAAAGCGCCTTCGAAGCGGCTCTCGCGGCTGCGATGCAGGGAGATCGCCTTCTTCTTGGCGAAGTCGGCGAAGTTGACCTCCGCGTAGTCCGCCGTGCCGGCGACGATGGCCCTGCAGGTGTGCAGGAGAATTTCCTGGACCTGGTCCTCTTCCTCGTTTTCCGCCGATCCCCAGGCTTGGGAGAGCAAGAGCGGTGTGGCGCGGGCCGCGAAGGCCTCGAAGGCCATGTTCAGCTTGCGGCGGTTGCCTTCGGCATAGGCCTGAACGCTCGCATGAACGAAGACTTCGGCACTCCAATCCCGCGCGCCGCGCGTCGCGTCGGCGAACGCTTGCGAACGCTGGATGTCGGTCAGGGCATACCAGCGCCGAAGCTCTTCCTCGACGTCGGCGCGCCGTTGTCCCTTGGCGAGCGGCGGCACCCCAAATAGGTCCGGCGGACGGGCTTTCATGCGGGCGGCCCTGGTTGGTTCGACCTGAGCTAACTCGCCTGGGTCGTCCACCTCCGATGATTTTGCCATGGCTCTCTCCTCAACTGGGGGCGCCTAAAGCGTAAATCGCGCGGGGTGGGGAAAACCGGACTCCGATCTCTGAGGCCCAATTCCGAGCGACGTAACAAGCCGAGCTTGTCCCAACCGCATCACTCTATCACTGGCTGCAAGACGCAAAAATGGCTGCCCGTGCCTCATGAGATTATCGCCGAGCTGGAGGCCGGCCGTGTGCCCTGGGTGCAGCCTTGGGGCTCCCCGGCGGCGAAGGCGCCGCTCGCCATGCCGGCGAACGCCGCCACCGGCCGCGCCTACTCCGGGATCAACGTGCTGGTCCTCTGGGGTGCCGTGATCGAGCACGGCTTCCCGATCCAGAGCTGGCTGACCTTTCGCCAAGCCCTGTCGGTCGGCGGCCATGTCCGCAAAGGCGAGCGCGGCACTACCGTCGTCTACGCCGACCGCTTCATTCCCGACGATAAGAGGAAGCGCGCGCAGGAGACCGGCGAAGAAGCGCGCCTCAACGGCGAGATCAAGCGGCGAACCGAAGTCCTCGGCATCTTCCTGAACGAGGAAGCCATCACTCGCCTCGTCGGCGCGATCCTGCTTGAACAAAATGACGAGTGGGCCGTCCAGCGCGCTCGGTACATGACGGTGGAAAGCGTCGCCCAGTTGAGCGATGATCCGCTCGTCACGTTGCCACCCATGGCAGCATGATCGATCCGGCCCTGGCCGAGGATCAAAGCGGCTACGCCGCCGAAGCTACACCAACCGATGGGACACGATCCAATAGTGGAATTCGCTTCTATGTGGGACCATCGGCAGAAGATCACGCCGATGGGCCACGGTGGGCGCTTTGGTCAGGAAACGAAGGCAAGCGCGATCATCGCAACCTTTCCGGAAACAACGGCCGTGCTTGAGCACCCATCGCCGGCAATACCTCTTCCAGGCGACTTTCGGATGAAAGTCATGTCTCTCCCCTGGGCGCGGGCGGAATTTTCAATCTGCGAGTGGGAGCCGGGTCTGGTTGCCGCGGTAGTAAACACACAAAAACGCATGATCGTGGCGGCGGCCACTGCCGCGGGGGGACAAGGCTATGTTCATCGTTCAGAATGAGGGGCATCCTGGTGAAATACAGAACGCCCTCTACGATCTGATGCGTGACGGCGTTGCGGGCGTGCGCGTGTGCAGCGCTTACATCACGATATCCGGCAGCGAAATTCTGTTCGACGGCATCCGCCGCTCGGCGCCGAACGGCGACGCGCAGCGCGTGCGCAAGACTGTCGTAACCTCGCTGGATTTCGGCCTAACTGATCCGGAGGCGCTGGAGTTCTGGGCAGGTATGCCAGAGTGCAATGTCCTGGTAGCCGGGGTGCCGTTGCTGGATCGGGGCAATCTCGTTCCGCACACAGCTTTTCACCCGAAGCTCTATGTGTTCGACAAGCCGGACGGAATCGTGGGCAGCATGGTTGGGTCGGCGAACCTCACCAACAGAGGGCTGACCATAAACAGCGAAGTCGCGTGGTGCGAACGCAATCACGGTGATGGGGATGGCGTTGGCGCGGCATGGGATGCGGCCGTGCAAATGGCAGTCCCGCTCACGCAGGACATTCTCAATAGATACCGGGCGTTGCGGCGGCGGGTTGCGCGCGCCGTTCCGACGGAAGAAACGGAACCCGTGCCGGCGCCGGCCATCGGACCCGCCGGCCGCTATGCGCCTTTTGCCGATGCCGACATAGAACCCGGCGCCTATACCCAGATGTGGGTGCAATCGCGCGGGATGCAGGGCGGTGCGCGCACGCAGCTTGAGCTGCCGCGGCGCTCTCACCGCTTTTTCGGGGCGGCGTATGACGACTACGAATTCGCGCGCGTCGAGCATATCGCGGAGCCCGTGCTGGTGTCCGGGCGCAGACGATGGCGCGACCGCCCGCTGACGTGGCACGGCGATAACGCGATGGAGCGCATTAACCTGCCCTCGCTTGCGATGGGCGGCTTTGAGTACGAGAACGCGTTGATCCTGTTCCGCCGCGTCGCGGCAAATACCTTCGAGCTGCGTGTCTATCCCTGGGACTCGGATTCTGCGCGCGCCTACGTGGAAGCCTCACGACGGGCGGAGCTGATATTCCGGGTCGGCCGGAACAGCAACCGGATCGCAGGCTTTCTTCCATAACGGCCGCCGGGTCAGTCGTCACATGCCGCGAGTCAGCGCGAGCACCTTGCGGCAAAAGCCCTTCAATTCTTCGTCGGAAGTTTCTTCGGACGGGTTTCCGCCAATGGCCGCGTGGCTGTCGCCGCGCGAATATTCATTGATGTCTCTCAGGTCTTCGAGAGCGCCTTTGTACGGATGGTCGGCGGGTGCTGCATCGAGAAGCCGGATGATCTCCTCGAGGCTCGCGGCCTCGTGGAACAGGCCGGGATCACCTTTGCGGTAAAAATCCTCGCATACCGTGCGGAGCCTTGACCGTATGTAGTTGGGCGCATGAAGCTCGCCCTCGACATACTCTTCGATTTTCATCCGCTCCGTAACGTGCCGCGGCTGCGTGGCAGCCTCAATGTCAAAGGGAGCGATGGTCGTGACACCGGGAGCGCCCGTTTGCAGCGCAATCGATCGGAGCGTGCTGTGATCGATCTTCTCCCAGAGGAGACGAAGAAAATTCTTGTCATGGGACAGGACGATCGTCTGCGCCGCGCGCCCGCAGAGCTTCCTGATTTCGATGGCGGTGAACTGGCGGCGGAAGTTATCGAGGCTTGTGAACGGGTCGTCCAGAACGACGATTGTGTCCTTGAGGCCGGGGTCCGCGTTGATGCGGGCAAGAAACAGCGCGAGCGCGAGAGTGGACTTGTCGCCGGCGCTGAGGGTGTTCCGGAAGCTCGGCTCGTGCAGCGCCTCCGGGGCACTCCGGGGGGTTACGGGCACGTCGTTGATGAGGATCTGATAGCTCGCCGAAGGCTCCTTGCCGCGATAGTCGGGCTCCCGGTAGTCGATGCGGAATCCTGCATTCAGACGCCCGAGATAGGCGTTGATGGATTTGCCGAGTTCTGTGGTGATAGCCCGCCCGTGATCGTTGAGTTCCTTGCGCAGGTCGGCTTTTTCCGTCGCTATCGCCTCTTTCCTTGACGCGTGCGTGTCGAGTTTGGCGGCGACTTCAGCGATGTCTTGATCATGCCGACGCTTCGTGGCTTGCAGCGTCTTCAATTCGTTTTCGAGCCTCGGCAGATAGCCGGGGTCAATCGAATCCTTGAGCGCCTTGACGCGGGACAGGTAAGTCTCAAGGGCAGCATTCGCGCCGACGATGGTGTTGCGCGCGTCTTCCCACGCCGCGAGCGCATCGTCAACCGCCGCTCCCGCAAGAGCGGCGGTGAGGTCCGCCTGCTTTTCCTGAAACACGGTATCCAGCCGCGCAGCAGCAGCTTCCATCGCCGTAATCGCCGTTGCGATATCGGCAAGCGCAGGCGGATCGACCTGCGCCGCCTCACTCCAATAGCCAAAATGCCCGGCATTCTGCCGAACGAGATTTTCGACGGTCTTCCGGAAGTCACCGTTCGCATAGCGGGCGAACGTCTCGCGGGTTTTCCTGATGCTGGCGGCAAGCGTCTTGTAGGTGTCGCCGAAAAATCCCTTGTAAGCATCGACGAGTGTGCGGTCGGTCAGCTCCTGCCCGCAAAACGGACAGTCATCGCCATCGGCAAAGGCAAGGCCGGCTTCAATCCACGCTTCATGGGTGGTTTCGCTCTTGCGGCCGGCCCCACGGTGCGCCGCTACGTGCGTACGAACAGCGGCAAGGGCGTGCTCGGCGACGTCCTCGATGGTGCTGCCGAGCAAGTCGCGCAGCCTCTGCGTTTCCGTCGGCACCGGAAAGAGCTGCGGCTCGGCGGCGGCCTTAAGCTCCTTGGCGCGCCGAACCCTTTGCACCTCCGTTTCCTTCGCGGTGATCGCCGCATCAATATGGTCCCGCTTCTGGAGCGCCAGAAAGGCATCCCGTTTCATGCCCGGTGGCGCGGCGGTTCGGATGACGGCATCGAGCTGGGATTCGAGCGCCCTGACGGCGGCGTTGATGTCGCGGTTTTCTTCATCAAGCGCCACGATCCGGCGCACGCGGCGGACGCCTTCCTCGCCGACGACCAGCCCGTACTGGTTCTTCAGATGATCGGCGGAGACATGGTCGCCCGAAAACACGTTCTCGTTTATGAAGACGCTGTCGTATATGGCGATCTGCGGCCTCGGTCCCGTCCACGCGCCGCGCTCGAAGACAGCCTGCTGCGTACCGACACGAAGCACGACCTTCTGATCGGGGCCGCCCGCCAGCGTCTTGCGGCCGATAACGATGGCGGGGTTGTTGGTGGTCAATGACCGCAGGATATCCGCCAGGGTGGATTTGCCCCACCCGTTCTCGCCGAAGACAAGTGTGCATGATCCGAACCCTGCATCGCCCGTGGGACCGGCCTTTTCAAAGCGTCCTACATTCTGGACATACTTGAGCTCCTTGAGCACGGGCGCCGGAGATGTCTCCGGAGCGGGCGCGGCTGCCGTCATTGCCGGCCCGGTCATGACTCGTCGTCCCCGGCGTCCGCTTCGGCCGCGGCGTCTTCGGTGAGAGCGCTTGTGCCGAGCGCCGCCGCGCAGAGAGTCTCCAGCTCGCGGACCTGATCCGTCTTGCTCAAGCTGCCGCGCAGCCTGGTTCTGCGGCTTGTAAGGGCGCGGTTGGGATCGGCAAGGTAAGCATCTCCAGCCACAATCGTCCGCGCGATGGCGGCGGCCTCCCGCGCCAGCGCGGCGATGCGAAGGTGGTCGTCATTCGTCGGATCAAAGGGCGGCATCAGACGGTAGGGCAGCGCATGAATATGACGTTCGCCGAATGCGCCCTTCGGGTTGAAGGGCATGATCGCCTGCGTCATCGCCTGGCTGTTCAGCATCCCGGTGCAGAACCAGGCTTCATCCTCATTCTGGAACACTTTCCAGTAAAGGGTCTGGTCGATAACCAAGTCCGCAGCATCCGAAACCGGTAAACAGGCGGCGCAGATATGCTTGCCGCCGGCGCCAGCGAGGCTGAGATGGCCGTCGGCGCCGAAGACCTGCTTTGTGAGCTTGCCGCGTTCGTCGATCCGCTCCTGAAGCGTCTTGCCCTGCCCGATTGCCTTGAGCTTCTTGTTGATCGCCTGAAAGCGCCGCGCCGTTTCGGTGTACCCCATGCGGCGGATGTCGGTTTCGTCGCATACCTGCCAGACGCCGCCGTCGCGCCCGGCCGGCAGGGCCATCGGCGCGCAATGCTCACCAAGCACAAAGGGCAGTAAATTCTCTGATTGCGCGATGCGATAGATAAAGCGCGGGGCGACGTGACCGGGGAACCGCTCGCCTTTCAGCTCCTTCGCGGATTTGACGGTGAATCCCCAAGGCGAGCCTTGCCGCGGCGTATCGACCCGGTATTCGACGCCGCTTTGATTGGTGATTTCAATGCACACGGCAGTCCGGGGCATAAGGTCGGCCCCCTGCTGCGGCATTTCCTTCATGCCGCCGGAAGCAAGCGGCAGACCTTCCTTCTCCAGAACCCATGCCGTCCGCTCCGCGCCAATGGCGCGAACCGACAAATCCGCCTGAACAAGACCGTCCGGACTCGCAAGAAAGCCCGTCATCGGCGCCGTCTTTACGGCCGCGACGTTCTCCCGCTTGTGCCCGATGATGGCGGCGCCGGGATACTTGAAGGTGCCGGGCGCAACCTGCCAGATTTCGGCAATCTCGAATGCGACGGGCCTCTTGCTCGCAAGAAACCGGCGCTGCCGTAACGGCTCGTGATGATGGCCGTTAAAGATCGTGCCCGGCACCAGACAGGCAACGGAAGCGCCGGGCTTGAGATAGCGGTCCACGGCATGCAGCAGGTGCGTCGTTCCGAGTTCAAGATGAAGGAAGGACTGACCGGACGGACGGATGCCGTAGAGTCTGGCCCTTCCGGTGAGAACTTCCCGGTACGGATTGTCTGCAAGACCGCTCATGGCAAGCCAGGGCGGATTCGAGACAAGGCCATTGAACTGCCCGCTCAGTAGCGCCGGCCGGTACGTGTTGCGCAAAATAAAGGCCCAGATGCCGTTCCGGTTCGACAGGGCCAGATCAGCCATGCGCTTTACGAGCGCATGCACGACATCGGCGAGCGTTTCGGCGAGGTCCGCCGGCAGGCTGGCTCCGACAGCCGCCGCGGCTCCTGTCAAAAACGTCTTTGCGTCGCCGGGGGAAATCGAGGGCGCTTTCCCCTTCCTCTGCGCGTCTAGCGCCTCATCATAGGCCCAATCGACAATGCGATCGAAGAGGTCGCGGTAAGCGGGCTGAAGAATCGCGTGCGGCAGCTTCAGCGTCACTCCGTCCAGCGCGACATCGATTGCCTCTTCCTCTCCCAGAAACGGCAGCAAAGCGGAAACCGGTGTGACCGCGAACAGCGAATCGGCATGGTAGACGGGAACGACTATGGGGCTTGCCGCCGCCTTGATTTCTGCGGCGAGAGTCACGACCCATGTTGTCTTTGACAACGTCACAGCGAGCGGATCGATATCAAACCCGGTCGCAACTTCATGCAAGTCTGCTATCGAGGTAAGTCCGCACTTCGTTTTGGCCCCCTTCAGGATCTCGGCGAGGATCGAACCCGAGCCGCAGCACATATCGATGATCCGCGGGCTTTCGCCTGCGGGCAGGCCAGCGAGGCAGCGGTCCGCCAGCAGAGTGGCCAGCCACGCAGGCGTCCATTCCTGCCCGAGCAGCTTCCTCTGGCTGCGCCGCGCGAGCTGGGCCATGAGCCTGCCGAACAGGTCCTCTTCGGGCCGGTAGCTGAAGTCATAGGCGTAAAGGTCGCGCTGAATTTCGCGCGCGACCGGCACGAGCTTGTCGATGTGCTGCGGCGTGGTAAGCCACCCGAAATAATCCGGCTCAACGATGTTGGCGAGCTGGTAGCGGGCGCGGAAGTAGGAGCCGTCAAGGATAGCCTTCAGTTCATCATCGGTGCTGAACAGGGCCTGGTCGGCAAGCACGTTCGCGCTCAGGAGCCGCGCGAGAACGCACAGATAGACTTCGTCTGTGTAGGCCGCGGCGCGGAAGCCGCCGGCCACGCCTTCAAGATAATCGACAAACTCCGACCACAGGTCGGTCGCAAGCGCAATCGACGGATCGGCTGTGCGCCCGTCGGTAACGAGCGTTAGCAAAGGCGCCGCGCTGCGCTGATACGGCCCGCTGTCAAGGCCGAGATCGAGTGCGAGAAAATCAGCTTTGAGCGGGCGCGACTGCTCGCGGGCAAGATGCCTTCGGACGAACGCGATGAGCCGCTCTGCCGATGGATCATCATCGGTGGCGAGTTGAAGTTCGTCCGCGAGCGAGAGCGCGATGTCATCCGCAGTGCAGGCGGCCGGATCGACTGTGGTCGGCAGCGCGATATCGTAGGCGTACCACTCCACCGTATCGCTAAGAATGCCGCGTATTTGCGATGCCGGCACGCCGCTGCGGATGAGCCCGGCGGCATGGTCCTTGACCTGCGCGAAGCCTTCGTCGCGTTTGGCCGCAATGCGCAAGTCGGCCTCGTACTCGATGCTGGTGCAGCCGATGAGAT
This sequence comes from Pseudolabrys sp., assembly GCA_035652735.1. Taxonomy (GTDB): domain Bacteria; phylum Pseudomonadota; class Alphaproteobacteria; order Rhizobiales; family Xanthobacteraceae; genus Pseudolabrys. The sequence goes on from DASRDF010000081.1 coordinate 29,115, forward strand.
TGTCGATGAAACGGTCGGCCGTCTTGCCGCCGGCCTTGCCGACTTTGGTATGCGCTTCCGTGCCGGTGCTGTAGTGATTGATCCAGCTTTCATCCGCGGCGGAAGGGAAGATCAGGCGCAGGCGCGAAAGGAACTCGCTTCGCAATACGGCTTCGACCTTCGCTGCCTCGCGGTGTTCGCGGCACCGGCGGATCGCTTCCCTGGCTTGTGCGATATCGGCGCTCATCAGGCGGCCCTCTGCCGCGCAGCGGACAGGCTGTGCGCGCGCTCGGTGAGGGCCTGGGCCAAACGCGAGGCCGCGACGTTTGCCGGCGCCCCTTCAAGAACGGCACCGAGAACAATGCCGTCGATCCGCAGTAGCGTGTCGGCTGCATCCCGCGTCAGTTGTCTGCCGGCCTGTTCGAGGTCGCGCTTGGCCGCAGCGGAGAGGACCGGCACGGGCAGATGGCGCAGATGCGTTGCTTCAAGCTTCAGCGCGCCGCCGCCGAGCGGCGTGCCGATGGCTTCCATGAAAGCCCGGCACCATGTGCTGTTTAGAAGAGCCTTGAGGGCATGGCGCGGCCACTCGCCGTTCGGCGCCCAGAATGTCGAGAAATTCGCATCGATCAAAAGAGCAGGATCGCGATTGCACTCAACCCAGGGCACACCATCGTTGATCCGCGGCACAAAGGCGGCAGGGAGATGCCGCGGCGTAAAATCCGGCAGCATGTACCAAAAGCGCGGCGTTATATTGCCGCCCCTGGCAATCCGGACGTTGGTCGCGACGGCCGAAAGCTGCGGGATAAGCTTTCCGCCCGCATCATCTGTTGATGCGGCTGCCGCCGCACGCACATAGGCCGCCAGGTCGTCCGGCATGATCTCGGGCGGCGCCTCGCCGCACGCTGCGTAGAGCGCGGCTGCCGCGGCGACCGCTTCCGAATCCTCCGGCAGCACCCAGCGGCGCAGATCAAGGACGCGGCCATCGGGAATGTCGCCATCCTCAAGCACGCGCAATTCCGCCTGCCGCCGCAACACGGGACGAATCGCGCCAGAAGGAACGGCAAAGCGGCGATGCTGAAAAAGGGAGGACGCTTCCACACTCACCCTGCCGCGATCCGGGGAGCCGCAGGCGGTGACATAAAAGAAGCGGTTGCATCCTGTTCGCAGGCCCTGGCCCACCTGGATGCCCTGTTCGGCGAGCGTGCGCAGTCCTCCCGGTGCAAATCCGGCGGGCAGAAGATCGCGGAGCGGCTCGGGAACAATGATGCGAGCCGGTGATTGGTGCGCAGCGAACAACGGCAGGTCGTCGGTGGCACCTTCCAGCGCGTGATACCAGCGCCGCCTTCTGATCCGCGGCGCAAGAGACGCCCATTCCTCTTGCGATGAAAACGGCCGCGCGCTGATACCGCGCGCGGAAGATGCCCGGTCGCCGCGTGCCCATCCCGCGAACTGCGCTTCGGAATGATCGCCGTCAAAGGCAGAGCCGACCAGACAATCGCCGCCGGCGGCCTCCGGCGCAACCTGAAGCCACACCGCGGATGGCCAGTTTGTCCGGCGTGCAAGCGATGGCAGAGCGCCGCCGGACTCCAGCCTGCGAGCGACGATCAGGTGCGTGCGGACAAGCGCATCGGAAAACCAGCCCGGCTGCGTGTCCTCGACGATAAATTCAAGGTCGAAGCATCGGAGCATGAGGTAGCGGATCACGTCCGCATAATCCCGCGAACGCCAGGTGGCGGGTACGACAAGAGCAAGGCGTCCTCCCGGACGCACGAGGGATGCGGCGAGAAGCCAGGCCGGAACCGAAAGGTCCGCAAGCCCCGAATAGCTTTCGATGAGCACGGACCAGACGTTGGCCGCCGGGCCGGCAGACGAAAGCGCCGTCGCGGCAACGCCGGCGCGGACAGGATCGCTTTTGCTGCCGTTCGTGCCGCGCGCCTGATAGCGAACGTAAGGCGGATTGGTAATGACAAGATCGTAGAGGCGGCATGGCAGCGCCGAAACAGATGCGGGATCGAAAGCGTCTCCAGCGACGATGCCAAGCTCCGGACGCTTCAGGTCCCCGCTCGTAATTTGCTCCAGCCGGCGCCGGCACGCTGCGGCGGTGGGCGCATCGATCTCGATACCGTCCAGCCGTTCAAGGGGGATTCCTTGTTGGGCCGCCGCCTCCCAGGTGGCGTCGAGCAAATCGCCGTTGCCGGCCATAGGATCAAGGATAGTTGTTGTGTGGGTTTCGAGCGCAAGATGAGCCAGCAGCTTGCCCAGCGGCAGCCCCGTGAAGAACTGGCCGAGCTGTTTGCGCTTCCCGGCGGGAAGCGCCTCTTCATAGGCGCGGGCAGCATTTCGTATGGCGCCCCGCGCCTCAGCTTCAAACACCGGCAATCACCTCCGGTATGGGCTGTTCCGCGTGCCAACGGTAGAACGTGTCGGCATCCAGCGGCACTTGCTGGTGAATCGAAAGGTAGTGAGTGATAAGGCGCGAATAGAGCCGTTGCGCACTCTGCTCCACGGGATCGAGCGCGTGAATTGCCTCGCGGCGCAACTGCTCGGCCACGTGCCAGACAGATGAAACACTCGTCTCCGCGGCTGCGGCTTTCTTGCCGAGAAGAAGGACGGGATCACCGCGCACGGCGCCGGCCGTCGTTACTTGCTTGAAGCTCCCCTGCGTCTTGTCGAGAACGCCGGCACACTCGACGCCGAAACCAGCCTCGGTGTAGGCGGTCTGCAACGCGTTCCAGACATCGGCCGATGCCGAGTGGAAGACCAGCGTAGCCTTGCCCTTGGTCTTGAGGATTCGCCGCGCCTCGGAGAGCGCCGTTGTCAGAAGCTCCTGGTATTCGGCAAGACCCTTTTCCTGATCGTTGCTGACGATCGCCTCGTCGCCCCGGTCGGTGTAACGGTCAAGCCATGCCTCGTTCAGGAAGTTTATCTCGGCGTAGGGGATATTGCCGCCGAAAGGCGGATCGGTGAATACGTAGTCGATGCTGCGGTCCGTCAGATCGACGCGGCAGCTCGATTTCTGGTGGACCTCGACGCGGCCTTCACGGCCGCGGATCAACGCGAAGGCTTTCGCGATGGTCGCCAGCTTCCGGCGCAGGCCGGCGATCAGGTTCTTTTCTACAGGAAGGCCGCTGACATAGAGCACACCCGGCTGGGCGCTCGTGACGACAAGGTCCTTTTGGCCGGACTTCGCGACGACACGGGTCATGAGTGTCGCGTGCGATGCGTTGTAGCTGAGCAGCCAAAAACGCAGGGCGTCACGCAATGCGGGCGCGTAGCGCTCCGTCCGTTCCCATAGCCTGCCGAATACGATCAGGTTGCGGTGGGTATAGAACTGATGAAGATGCGTGATGCCCTGGTGATAGCCGCGCCTGTAGAGATCGCCCCACGGGATCGCGACGCGGGGCACGCTATCGGGGACCGGCTCGGCGGCGATGCGCTCAAGAAGAACAAGGTCGTCGTCTGTCACAGGGCGCGACCATGCTTTCTTGCCGCTTGCGCCGTACATCCAGATCGCGCGGCGCGCCCGCTTTTCGATGCGTTTTCCGAGCACCTTGTCGCGGCGTCTTTCGGTGACGCGCTCCACTTCATCAAGTGGCGCCCGGCGGGTGCAGGAAGGACAGGTGAAAACCGATGCGATATTAGCGGGAGCGCGGGAGACGCACGCGTCCCAGAGGCTGGCTTGGTGGCCGCACGCAGGACAGCGTAATTCATCTGACCAGATCAGATATCTTATGGTGCCCTCGTTCCCTCGCGGATCGGTTGCCGCGTACATCCAGCCGTCGTCACGCTCCGCTTCGCGGAGAATCTTCTCGGCGGCCTGCCGAAAGGCTTTGGGATCGGGCGGGTTGGTCAGAGTTTGCGCGACAAAGGCGCCGAGCGCGCCCAACTCATAGAGAACGGCGTTGCGCGCGCCCCATTGCACATTGAGGCCCAGCCTCTTGGCTTCATTGCGCAGTTGCGGAGTCGGATTCTCACAAAGCAGCGCCGCAAGTCCTGTCGTGCCGCTGCCGGCGAATCCGTCGAACACGGTATCGCCTGGCTTGGTGTGAGCGGCGATGAACAGCGCGATGGCCTCGGGCGAAATCTTGGTTGGATACGGAAAAGCGCCATAGAGAGGGCCGGTGCGGCTGGCCGGCAACGCACGCGCGTAAAGAGCCTCCAGTTCGCGGCTTGCTGCCGATGCCTTGCTACCGATTCTATTGCGCCGAAGCTTTGTCACTCTGTCCCCCTCTCGTTTACACTGCACTATCGCGAAGCCGCTCCGCTCTCGCCGCGCGGCTTCGCGGCGGCCAGGGCAGAACCGATCTCTTTCCGGTGCTTGCGCAGATACTCGTCGATCGCACGCCGGACGACCCACGAAACGGACACGTCATCCTTCTCGGCGAGCGCATTGAGGGTATCGTAGTTGCTACGGGTCAGACTGACGGTCAGCCGCGGCTCGAACTTTCTCGATTTTCCCTTCATTGGACACCGATGCGCGTTCTCTGTATGTTCACGTTACCCGATTCAGGCCCTTGGTGCAACAGAGTGATGCACGGCGCGTCACTGTGACTTACAGTTTTGGAGGGTCGCAGCAATGCTCTTTCCATAATGATCGTTAGAATTTTGCCACATGCTGAAACTGACAATGGCGGATTTCTGCGGGTTACAGCAGAAGTTGGCGCATGCGTTTGGAAGCCCTGCTTCCTCAGGCGTGCAACGGACTGGCGGATGGCACTTGAGCGCCTCCTCGCGCGGCGCTGTGTAGTCGGGAAACACCAGGTCGAGGTCGACCGAGAGCCGCGGCATGTCGCGCACGAACAGGTTGATCGCCGTGCCGCCCTTGAGCGCGAACGTGTCGTCGACGAGCACGAGCGGCGCGACGCGCGTCAGCAATCGGGCGCTGTCCAAATAGATCTGGTTCACGGCTTCAGCACCAGGAGGCCGTCAGCCGAGCGCGACACCCACGGCCGGTCGCTGCCCTTGGGCAACTGGGACGGATCGAGCTTGCTGGCCCAGGGCTGGGAGAGCTCGCGGCCGAGCTGCAGGCAGAGGCGCACGGTCTTGACGCTGGTGCAGTGCTTGAGCAGCTCGCGCAGCACGTCGGCGCGGAAGCTGTAGCTGCTCTCCACCAGCTCGCGCGCTTCCTGCAGCGATTGCCGGACGCCAACCTCGCTCAGAACCTCCAGCAGTGCGCGCTCCGGCGCGGAGACGAGCGGAGCGCCCTTGCGGTTCTCGAAGGGGCGGACGTACAGCAATGCGCCGGGGCGCTCCTCGAACAGCCGCTTGCGGTGATACTCGGCCGGAAAGCGCTGGGTGAACCACTCAGGCAGGCGTCCCGCCTTCCAGCCGTAGAGGTGAAGGACGGGCCGCTGCGCCACGTAGTGGCGGATGCCATGCCAGTCCAGCGCGGACTTGCCGCCGACATGCAGGCCTTCGAAGCTCCGCTGCAGCAACGCGACACTGGGATGCAAGGCGGGCGGATCATTGGGGCGGCAAAAGACCCCGCGCGCCAGCCGCTCCAGCCAGCCCGCCCGGACATAGTGGACCGCGAGGTCGGCCGATATTCCGAGGCCGGCGAGGTCCTCGGAGGTCAGCGGTGTCCCTGGCACCAGGCGGGTATAGAGCCTGTTTAGCTTGTCTCTTTGAGTCGTAGCCATGCTACGACTGTACGAATAAATTCAAAAATCGGCAAGCTTGAATTCACTGGCTGGATCGTAGCCAGGCTACGATATCCCGCATCAAACTAACTAAATGAAGGGAACGCCTTCCCATGCGGCCGAGCCAAGGTCTCGGCCGACCCTTGTCGCTCGGGGAGCCCCCGCAACGCCCGCCTATAGAGAGTGAGAGTGCGGACCGGGTTTGCCGTGACGGGTTGAGGGCTGGAGGAGAGGCCTCCGGCGCCCGTCGCGGAGAACCGCGATGTCCAGACACGACAGCAAAGCACGCGCCGGCGCCGACCGGACGAGTCTCTACGACGACATCACCAACAAGATCATCGCCGAGCTGGAGGCCGGCCGCGTGCCCTGGGTCCAGCCTTGGGGGACGGCGGCGGCGAAGGCGCCGCTCGCCATGCCGGCGAATGCTGCGACCGGCCGGCAATATTCCGGAATCAACGTGCTGATCCTGTGGGGCGCGGTCGTCGAGCATGGCTTCCCGGTCCAGAGCTGGCTGACGTTCCGCCAGGCGCTATCGCTCGGCGGCCATGTCCGCAAAGGCGAGCGCGGCACCACCGTCGTCTACGCCGATCGC
>DASRDF010000082.1:0-2150 GCA_035652735.1 Pseudolabrys sp.
AGATCAACGAAGCCTTCGCGGTCGTAGCGATGGCGCCGATCAAGGATCTCGGCATCACCCACGAAAAGCTCAACGTCAACGGCGGGGCCTGCGCGCTCGGTCACCCGATCGGCGCTTCGGGTGCCCGCCTCGTGGTCACCCTGCTCAATGCCCTGCAGAAACGTGGTGGAAAGAGAGGTGTCGCCGCGTTGTGCATCGGCGGCGGCGAGGCCACGGCGGTGGCCATCGAGCGGGACTGAGGCCGCTTCCGGAAGTTACGCTCGTCTGAACAAGAAAACGCGGTAGTGGCGGCGCGACGAAGTTCGCGCTTTAATGAATGGGCCAAATACTGGCATCCCACGGCTCGGAGAAAATCCATGAAACTGACACGTATCATTGTTGCGTCGGCGTTGGTGGTCGGACTTGCCGCGTGCGGCGGCAACAACGGTGACAACAATGAGAATCCCGCGGCGTCTTCGACCATGGCGGCTCCGGCCGCGACGGCTCCGGCGCCCGAAGCAACGGCACCGATGTCGTCTTCTACCGCTGCCGCGCCGGCTTCTACGGCGGGCGCGCCGCCGGCTTCATCCAGCGCGACTCCGCCTTCCGCTTCGACGCCGATGTCGTCTTCCAGCGGCGGTTGATCCACCGAAGTGTCTTGGAGCGCGCGCGACGAATGTCGCGCGCGTCTCCACGCAGACGTGCAATGCGTTCGCGTGCAGTCGCACAATCTTGCTGTACGAATCCCGTCTCTCGTTGCGCAAAAGCTGGCGCGCTCATGCGCGTTCGGCTTAAATAGTCGCGCCATTTTGAGCAATGGCATCCACGGCAAAATCCAAGGAGAGACCCATGAAATTCACCCGTACCCTACTTGCGTCGGCTCTGGTCGTTGCGCTGGCTGCGTGCAGCAATCCGTCCGACAATGCGCAGGACGCGCAGCAGTCTGCCGCTGACGCGCAACAGGCCGCGCAGCAGGCGCAACAGGCGGCGAATCAAAGCCAGAATGCAGCAGCCGATCAGGCTGCCTCGCAAGCGCAGCAGTCGGCCAACCAGGCCGCCGCCGCCGCGGGTCAGGCCACCAATGCCGCCGGCAATGCGATGCAAGCCAACGGTCAGGCTGCGGATCAGGCCGCGGATGCCGCCAAGCAAGCCGCCGACAACGCGGCTGCCTCTGCGGATCAGGCCAAGGACAATGCCGACGCCGCCAAGGACGCGGCCAAGAATGCTGCCAACAGCAGCAGCAGCGGCCACTGATCGTTTGCTCCGTTGCACGAAAACCGGCCGTGTGATGCGGCCGGTTTTTTTCTGTGCTTTGATGCGCGCTGGTACCCGGGAACACCCACATGCCCGTCCTCGAATCCCGCATCGACGCGAAAAGCCCGGAATTCCGCGGCAACGCCGCACGGCTGTCGGAACTGGTAGCCGATTTGCACTCGCAGCTCGCTCATGCGGCCGAAGGTGGCGGCGAGAAAGCGCGTGAGAAGCACACCGCGCGCGGAAAACTGCTGCCGCGCGAACGCATCCGTGCGTTGCTGGATCCGGGTTCGCCGTTTCTGGAATTGTCGCCGCTGGCCGCATACGGCATGTATGACGATGCCGCGCCGGCGGCGGGTCTCATCACCGGCATCGGCCGCGTGCGCGGCATCGAATGCATCGTGATCGCCAACGACGCCACGGTAAAGGGCGGCACGTATTTTCCGATCACGGTGAAGAAACACCTGCGCGCGCAGGAAATCGCGCTGGAAAACCGCCTGCCCTGCATTTATCTGGTCGACTCCGGCGGCGCTTTCCTGCCGTTGCAAGACGAAGTGTTTCCCGACAAAGAACATTTCGGCCGCATCTTCTACAACCAGGCGCGTCTGAGCGCGTTGAACATTCCGCAGATCGCGGTGGTGATGGGCTCGTGCACCGCCGGGGGCGCCTACGTGCCGGCGATGAGCGACGAAACCGTGATCGTCAAGGAACAAGGCACGATTTTCCTGGGTGGGCCGCCGCTGGTGAAAGCCGCCACCGGCGAGGTCGTCGATGCGGAGGCGCTGGGCGGCGCCGACGTGCACACCTCCATTTCCGGCGTGGCCGATCACTTCGCCGAAAACGATGCGCACGCGCTGAACATTGCACGAGACATCCTGGCGCAGCTCAATCGTAAAAAGTCGATTTCGCTGGAATTG
>DASRDF010000083.1:0-27805 GCA_035652735.1 Pseudolabrys sp.
CAGTGGTCCGCGGTACGCGAACCGGGACGTCTGCGGCTTGGACCGCCGGGCCGCGCAACCGCATCTCCGGTTGCTGCGTCATTCCCCGGCCACCGCTCCCCGCCCCATGTCCGAGATGCTGCAGACACCCCTCGGTAACGAGGCGGGATGGCGCCTCAAATAACACCATATGGGAATATAGTCAAGGTACACCGGAAAATATTCTTTGCGCGGTCGTCGTAACCTTTTTGGTCGCCACACCTCCCGATCGTCATTGCAGGACTTGCTGCGGCAATCCCTAAAGACCGCGCGGCGGTGCGCATGACGCCGAGATATGACTTGCGGCGTCGCGGCCGATCCCGAAGAGCGGCCGTCAGGCCGCATCTCAGAATAAGCTCCGCAAAAAACAAAACCCCGCCGCAAAACGGCGGGGTTTTCGCCAAGACAACGGCAAGCGGCGGTCAGATCGCCATCTTCAAATCTTTGGCGGCGCGGAAGGCGACCTTCTTCGACGCCTTGATCTGGATCGGCTCGCCGGTCGCCGGATTGCGGCCCATGCGCGCGGCGCGCTTGCGCACCTGCAGGATGCCGAGGCCGGCGATCTTCACCCGCTCGCCCTTTTTCAGGTGCTTGGTGATCATGCCGACGAGATCTTCGAGCATCTCGAGCCCCTGCTTTTTGCTGAGCTGGTGCTGCTCGGCCAGCGCCGCGGCCAGATGCCGGGTGGTGATCGGTTTGGGTTTGGATGAGGCCGCTACCATGGCTGCCATGGGAATCGCTCCTTGGTGCGCACTATGCGCGGAAGCCCAAGACCTATGAGATTCGCGGGTTTTCGCAAACAGCTTTCCGCGTCCCCCGGGGCAAAAAGTCACAGAAACTGCGGGTTTTTCGCTGTTCCGGGCGCCCGGCGGCGTTGCCGGTCAGGCGCAATTCGTCTATTTCAGGGCCTAAAGCGCCCGTAGCTCAGCTGGATAGAGCGTTGCCCTCCGAAGGCAAAGGTCGGACGTTCGAATCGTCTCGGGCGCGCCATCGCCGCAAAGGCATCACCATCACCCGTCCGGAGGAGCGCACCCATGCCGATCTCGCGCCGTGCCTTGCTGAGCGCGCTGGGCGCCGGTTCCGCTTTGGGTCTGCTGCCGCGCGCGGCTTTTGCCGCCTACCCCGACCATCCGATCCACATGATCGTTCCCTTCGCGCCGGGCGGCAACGCCGACATCGTCGGCCGCGTGGTCGGCGAGCAGATGGCGAAGGCCCTCGGCCAGCCGGTGGTGGTCGACAATCGCGGCGGCGCCGGCGGCAGCATCGGTGCGGAAGCGGTCGCGCACGCAGCGCCTGACGGCTACACGCTGCTGGTCGGCTCCAACGGGCCGCTCACCGTCAATCCCTTCGTGCAGGCGCATCTCGCCTACGATCCGCTGAAGGACTTCGCGCCGATTGCACTAACGAGCTACGTCCCGCACGTGCTCATCCTCAGCAACAACGTCACCGCCAAGACCGTGCCTGAGCTGATCGCGCTGTCGAAGCAGCAACCGGTCAACGTCGCCACCAGCGGCGTCGGCAGCGCCACGCACATGACGCTCGAGCGCTTCAAGGCGGCGACCGGCGCCAACATCACCCACGTGCCCTACAAGAGCGGCGGCGCGCTGTTGCCGGATTTGATCGGCGGCACCATCCAGGGCGCGATGACCGAATTCTCCACCGCGCTGCCGCTGCACAAAGGCGGCAAGGCGCGCATCTTGGCGATTGCGGCGGCGCGCCGCTCGCAGCTTGCGCCCGACATCGGCACCTTCATCGAAGGCGGCGTCAAAGATTTCACCGCGCAAAGCTACATCGGCATCGTGGCACCGGCGAAGACGCCGGACGCAATCGTCGCCCAACTGCAGAAGGCGGTGGCCGGCGGCCTCACCGGCGGACCGGCGCCGGAGCGCCTGCGCGCCATGGGTTCGGAGATCGCGACAGCCGAGCAGATGACCCCGCAGGGCTTTGCCGCCTTCATTCGCGAGGACTACGCGCATATGCGCGAGGCGGCAAAGCTCGCCGGCATTACGCCGAAGTAGCGGTCGAAGCTCAATCGCCTATCGCGCGCTCGATCGGATCGAATCGGCTTTTCGTTTCTCGCCCGTTCCTGCGCAAGCCGGGGACGACAAATTGAAGCGCCGAGTAACTGGCGCCGGATTCCCGCTTGCGCGGGAATGAGCGCGTCAAGGCTCAGGTCAGCTCGATCGGTTCAGGTCTAGTTCGCCAGCTCGGCCGTCACCGGCATGCGACGCGGCTGCGGCACGTAATATTTGCCCATCGTTACCATCGGCCGCGGCTTGGCGACGATCGACATAAGCCGGTCGCCCAGCGCCTTCGGCGAGGTGGGCTTGAGCAAGAATTCGTGCGCCCCGTTGCACAAGGCTTCCATCACCGCCGAACGCTGGGCGCGGCTGGTGAGCATGACGATCGGCAGATTGGGACGCGGGAACACGCCGGGCGAGCGCACGATGCGCATCACTTCCAGGCCGTTCAACACCGGCATATCCCAGTCGAGAAACATGACGTCGGGATCGCAGGTGCGAATCGCCTCGAGTGCGGCGAGGCCGTCGGCCGCCTCCAGCACCGACTTGGCGCCGAGATTCATCAGCATCATGCGCGTGAGCCGGCGCATATAGGCGTTGCCGTCGACGACCAGGATGGTGAGGCCCTGGATCAGCTTCTCCATCGACTTGCTCGCCAGCACGCGCTCGACTTGCGTCATGTGTACCGCCTTGTCCCGTCCGCGGGGCGACGCTAGTGGCAAGGTTCTGCGATATTGCTAAGCGCATTGCCTCAATTTGTTCAAAGCGTCTCAATGAGCGTCTCGCCAAGCGGACGCATACACCCTATGTCGTAGCTAACAGGACGTTAAGGACAAAAGGAGCGCGCCGTGAAAATTCCGGGACCCGATCATCCGATAACCATTGCGCGCAACGGCAAGCGCGTGCGCGTCACCTTCGCCGGCAAGACCATCGCCGACAGCACGCGGGCGCTGACCTTGCGCGAAGCAGGCTATCCCGCCGTTAACTACGTTCCGCGCGCCGACGTGGATATGGCGGCGCTGTCGCGCACCGCGCATACCAGCCATTGTCCATACAAAGGCGACGCCAGTTACTTCAGCATTACTGTCGACGGCCGCAGCGCCGAGAACGCCGTGTGGAGTTACGAACAGCCCTTTCCGGCGGTGACGGAGATCAAGGAGCACCTGGCGTTCTATCCCGACCGTGTGGACAGGATCGAAGAAGGTTGACGCATTTGTGCCCCGACGCGGCGCAACGCGCAGTGTTGCGCCGCAGATCCGGGGCCGCCGGCAATGCTGTACTCGTAACGGTCCCAGGCAACGAAATCTCAAGTAGCGCCTGCCATGCTCACGCGCGACGGAGATGTTGCGTGGCGAGTGCGCGCGTTCACGACCGGCAGCTACTGGCCATCGGCGCGGTGTGCGCCGCGGGCGGCGTCTATTTCCTGCTGGCCGGCGCCGATGTGACGGCGCCGCCGGACAGCATCAACGGCCCGCAATGGCTCGCCGCCTGCGTTGGCCTCATCTTCCTCGCCGGCGGCGTCATGGTCCTGGTGCGCGGCTGGCTCAATGTACCGGATTCAGCCGAAGACCTGCCGGCGGATGCGCCGCGCGTGCTCGTCGCACTGCAATGGCTCGCTGCGGTCGCCGCCTGCGCCGCGCTGGCGAGCGCGGCCAGCTGGGTCGCTTTCGGCGCCGGCCCGCGCCATTTCCTGCTGCCGATCCCCATCTGGGGCGCCTGGGCGGAAACCATCGGCCGCGCCGCTTTCGCAATCGGCGCCGTCATTGCCTGGCTGATCACCGCCGCCTATGCAGGCGCCGGCGCCAGAGCGTTGTTCGCACGCAAACGCTAAGCTTTGGCGTGCCTGAGACCGAAGCCCAGCGCGGCCAAGGCAAACGCGGCGATCACGGCAGCAAAGACGATGCTCGCTGCAGCGGCGCTCCACATCGTGCCGATGACGCCGACGCCGATCACCGGCAGCGCATTGCCGCAAAACGCGCAGACGAAATAACTCGACATCACTTCGGCGCGGCGCTCCTGCGGCGCAATCTGGTTCACCACCTGCAGGCTGCCGCGGTAGCCGAGCCCGGCGGCGACACCGCAACAGGCGGTGGCGACGAGCATGACGTCCATTGACGCCAGCAACTGCGCGGCGACGAGCAGCGCAACGCTGGGCGGCATCAAAGCGAGCGCAGATAGCATGGCGGTGCGGCTCGGCACTTTCTGCGTCACCACGATGCAGGCGGACACCACGATCGCCAGCTCGAAGAACAGCGCGCCGGCCACCGCATGGCTTGTCTCGTGCAAGTCGTTGGCGAGGATGCTGGGCGCGAGCGCGGCGTAGAAACCGACTAGCGCCATGCTGGCAAAGCCCGTGACCGCGGGGGGCACGAACTGCGCACGCAACGCGCGCGGCACCGACAACTGCGGGCGCAAGGGCACCTCGCGCAGCGGCCGGCCGGCGACGGTCTCATGCGTGCGCCACACCAGCGCGGCAGCAGCAAAAAGCGCGGCGAGGTAGACGATGAACGGCAGCTGCAGAGGCAGCGGCGCGTATTGCGCCAGCAAACCGGCGGCGAGCGCGCCGAGGCCGAGACCGAAGAAATTCGTGCTGGTGGCAACCGTGCTGGCGCGGCCTTGGTCCTTGGCGGCAATGAGCTCGGCGAGCCAGGCGGTGCCGGTGCCCGCGCCGACGCCGATGCCGAGCCCGCTGAGAATACGTCCGATATAAAGCGACGCGATGCCCTGCGCGAACAGGAAGACCAAGGCGCTGACGATGCTCGCCGCGATTCCCGCCAACGCGACGACGCGGCGGCCGGCGATGTCGGAGGCTTTGCCGAACAGCAGCAGCGCGCCGAGATTGCCGAGCACGTAGGCCGCATAAACCAGGGTCAACGTGATTTTGGAAAAGCCGAAGCGCTGCTCGTACATGATGTAGAGCGGCGTGAGCAGCGTCGAGCCGGCAAACAACACGCCGATCATGCCAGCGACCACCGCGGTCGCCGCGGCGCCGGTGAGTTCGACATGGTAGGCGCGGGTGAGACTCGACAAGGTCATGACGCGATCTAGGCCGCCCGGCATGTGCGGGCCAACCCGATTTCTGGCGGCTGGTTCCTGAAACCTGGCGCAGCCTCCCGCGGCCCGGGAGGCTGCCCTGCGTTAATGCAGGCGCGGAGTGCGCAGGAATTTGGCCCGGTCGGAGGAGTTCACCGACACCTCGAAGGTGACGCCGTCGCGATGCAGGGTCAGCGGCACCGCCACACCGGCTTCGCCGAGCGACCAGACCTTGCGGTAGAAGCCGGCGAGCGAGGTCACGCGCTCGCCTTTAACCGCGAGCACAACGTCGCCGTTCTTGAGCTCGGCACGCGCCGCCGGTCCTTTGGGCGCAATGCCGACAACGATGACCTTATCCTCGATCTCGGTAGAGTAGACGCCGAGCCAGGGCCGCACCGGCTTCTGCACACGACCGAACTTGCGCAGATCATCGACGACCGGCTTTGCCAGATCGATCGGCACGATCATATTAAGGTGCTCGTCGCGGCCCTCGCGCTCGCGCTCGACCTGCAGCGAGCCTATGCCGACCAGCTTGCCGTCGGGCGAAATCAGCGCAGTGCCGCCCCAATTCGGATGCGCAGGATAAGTGAAAATTGCCTCGTCGAGCACGTATTCCCAGTAGCCGGCGAACTCCTGCTTCGCCGCCACGCGCGCCGCGAGCGAGCGCGTGCGCCCGCCGGCGCCGCCCACCACCACGCGCACGCCGATGTCGAGCGCTTGCGAGGAGCCGAGCGGCAGCGCCGGCAGATCGAGCCGCTGCAGCGCCTGCACCAGGCCGAAGCCGGTCTCATGGTCGTAACCAAGAGGATGGCCCGGAGCGACGCGGCCGTCGCCGAAATGCAGCCACACCGTTTCGGCTTCCGTGATGAGATAGCCGATGGTGAGCACCAAGCCGTCGTCGATCATCACGCCATTGCCGGCCCGCTCGGTGCCGAGCGTCTCGGCGGTGAAGGCGTCGCCTGGGATCAGCGAATGGATGCCGACGACCGAGGCAAGCGCCCGCTCGAGGTCGTAGCCGTAATCTTCCGGACGCGGCTGCGCCGCGGCGGGAACCTTCCATTCGAGCAGCGAGGCCATGGGTGCACTCCGACTGCCAGCTCCGCCACGCATATTACGCGGATCGTTTCGCCTGTCATCCCAGGCAAGCGTGCGCCAAGCTCGCTTCGCTCCGGCCGCGGAATGACCTAAGAGGATAACCGCATGCTACCGCTCTCCATCCTCGATCTCTCGCCGGTGTCGGAAGGCATCCCCGCCGCCCAGTCGCTGCGCAACACGCTCGACCTCGCGCAGCTTGCCGACCGCCTCGGCTATACACGCTACTGGGTGGCGGAGCATCACAATCTGCCGGCGATTGCGTCCTCGGCGCCGGAGATCATGATCGGACAGATCTGCGCGGCGACGCACCGCATCCGCGTCGGCTCCGGCGGCGTCATGCTACCCAATCACGCGCCGCTGATGGTGGCGGAGCGCTTCAAGGTGCTGGAGGCGCTCTATCCCGGCCGCATCGACTTAGGTCTTGGCCGCGCGCCCGGTACCGATCCCGCGACCTCCTACATGCTGCGGCGGCGGCAGGGCATTTCCGAGGAGGACGATTTCCTCCAGCGTTTCCAGGAGCTGATGCTGCTGGAGACACGCGGCTTTCCCGAAGGCCATCCGTTCCACAAAGTGCAGGCAATGCCAGCGGAGGTGCCTCTGCCACCGATCTATCTGCTCGGCTCGTCGGATTATTCGGCGCAGCTGGCCGGGCAGATCGGCGCCGCCTTTGCCTTCGCGCATCACTTCGCCAATTTCGACGCGGTGGAGGCGATGCGGCTCTATCGCGACAGCTTCCGTCCCTCGCCCGCCCATGCCGCGCCCTACGCCATCCTGGCGACGCACGTCGTCTGCGCCGACGGCGACGCCGAGGCCGAGCGGCTTGCCGCCACGGTCGACCTCAATGTCGTGCGCCGCGCCAAAGGCGAGCACCTGCCGCTCGCCTCGCCAGAAGACGCGGCGAATTACGATTACGCGCCGGTCGACAAAGCGCGCATCGCGCAGAGCCGCGCGCGCATCGCGGTCGGCGCGCCCGCCACGGTTAGAGCGCGACTTGAGCCGCTCATGGCGGCGACGCAGGCTCAGGAATTGATGGTGACGACGATGATCTACGACCATGCAGCGCGCCGCCGCTCGTATGAACTGCTGTGGCAGGCGTTTGCCTGAGCTCTGCCCCGGCGCAGCGCAGCGGGTAAGCGCTGCGCTGCAGACCGGGGACCGCGACGCTTCGTGCTGCGCCGCGTCCGGGGCACGCCCGCTGGTTTGGCGGCAAGTCGCTATGCTAGAGACGTCGCGGGACGACGGATTTTCCATATCGATTGACGAAAAACGGGAGGTTCACTTGGGCAAGCAATTCACCCTCACGGCTGCCGACAAGCACTCGCTCGGCGCCTATCGCGCCGACCCGCAAGGCAAGCCGAAGGGTGGCATGGTAGTGGTGCAGGAAATTTTCGGCGTCAATCATCACATCCGCGCGGTGTGCGACCGCCTCGCCGCGCTCGGCTACGCCGCGGTGGCGCCGGCGGTATTCGACCGTTTCGTGCGCAATTTCGAGTCGGGCTATACGCCGGATGAGATTGCGCACGCGCGCAGCTATCTCGGCAATCTCAACTGGGACAACATGGTCGCGGACATGGCCGCGGCCAAGGACGACCTCAAGGGCATCGGCCCGGTCGGCGTCGTCGGCTTCTGCATGGGCGGCACCGCGGCGTTCCTTGCCGCCTGCCGTATTCCCGGCCTCTCCGCCGCAGTTAGCTTCTACGGCGGCATGATCGCCAAGTTCGCCGACGAGAAGCCGAGATGCCCGCTGCAGATGCACTTCGGCGAGAAGGACGAAGGCATCCCGATGAGCACGGTTGCCGAGATCAAGAAGAAGCTGCCGCAGGCGGAAACCTACACCTATCCTGACGCGCCGCACGGCTTCTATTGCGACGAGCGCGCGAGCTACCGCAAGGAGGCCGCGGAGCTTGCCTGGAAGCGGACGCAGGAATTCCTGGCGAAGCACATGAAATAAACGGCGAACTTTTTGCCGCGTCATGCGCCGCACTCGGGTCCGGCTCTGCCGGCCCGAGCATTGAATGGCCGCATGGAAAGAGCGTTCGCGTCTTCGAGGCTAAGCCAGCCACGACCTTCACTGCGGAGCGGAGTCCTGCGTCTGCGCTTTCTTGCGGGTCTCTTCGGCGATCTTCTTATAGTCGTAGGTCGGATAGAATTCGGTGCGATAACCACCCCATGCCGTCGTCTCGACGGCGCGATTGACCTCGCGCAATCGGTCGGCCGGCACGCGCAGGGTCACCACCTGGCCGATGCCCATCATCACGTACCAGCTCACCACCTCGATGCCGGGCGGCGGGAACGCCTTGTAAAAGCCCTGCTGGCGAAGCTGCGCGTTGATCTGCTCGAGCGGCTTGGACTGGTCGTGCTTGAGAAAGATGGTGAGCAGGAACGTTCCCTTCTCGACATCAGCGGCAGGCTGCTGAGCGTCCGCTACGCCGCAAAGCAGACTGACGCCCAGAAGCGCCGTGGCAATCCTCGATGCAAAGCGACTCATGACGGCCTCCCACTAAAGTTATTGGCCGCCGGTCAACGCGGTTGGAATAGCCGTGTTCCCCGCGTGTCGCTGGCAAGAGGTGCTCCCGAATAACGGACTGAAACTGCGTCCGCTTTCAGCCGGACATTCGACCGACAGTTGCCAAATCAGCCGAACGCGATTGACCCAAAGCGGTCATTTTTTGCATCCAAGCATCACGCCGCTTCGGTTTCACAACGAGAGGATCGGCAATGAGAAAGAACACGATTTGCATCTGGTACGATAAGGATGCCGAAGCGGCTGCCAGCTTTTATGCGCGAACCTTTCCCGATAGCTCAGTTGGCACAATCTATCGGGCACCCAGCGATTATCCATCCGGCAAGAAGGGAGATGTCCTGATGGTCGAATTTACGATTGCCGGCGTTGGTTGCATCGGTCTCAACGGAGGGCCTGCGTTCAAACAAAGCGAAGCCTTCTCCTTTCAGATCGCGACCGAGGACCAAGCCGAGACGGATCGCTATTGGAATGCCATCGTCGGCAACGGCGGTCAGGAGAGTGCCTGCGGCTGGTGCAAGGACAGGTGGGGAGTGTCGTGGCAAATTACGCCGCGCGTCCTGATGGAAGCAATGGTGGCCGGGGGCGAAGAGGCAAAGCGCGCGTTTGAAGCGATGATGGGAATGAAAAAGATCGACGTCGCTGCAATCGAGTCGGCGCGGCGCGGCTAAGCTAGTGGGTGCTGGCCCTGAGCTACAATGAACGCTCAGGGAAACGTCGTTTTCAGACCAAAGCGGGCATGCCGAATTGGCTGTCCGATAATTAGAACCAGCGCTCTTTGACCACGACGGTGTCGCCGGGCAGCAGCGGATAATTGAGCGGCACCTCGCCGGTGAAACGCTGGCCGCCCGCATTGCGTGTGAGCTCGACACCGGTCTTCTTGGCGCGCGGCGAGAAGCCGCCGGCAATGGCGACCGCGTTCTCTGCAGTCATGTTCGGCACGTATGGGTACTGCCCGGGCGTCGTCACCTCGCCCATGA
Source organism: Pseudolabrys sp. (assembly GCA_035652735.1). GTDB lineage: Bacteria > Pseudomonadota > Alphaproteobacteria > Rhizobiales > Xanthobacteraceae > Pseudolabrys. Next base: position 9,669 of record DASRDF010000083.1, read on the forward strand.
TGAAGAACGGACGATAGCTCTCGATCGAGACGGTGACGTGCGGCTCGCGCACATAGCCTTGCTTCAGGCGCTCGGCGATCATCTTGGCGAGCTGCTCGGTGGTGAAGCCGCGCGCCGGCACCTGCCCGGCGAGCGGCAGGTTCACGTTGCCGCCGGCGTCAACCATGTAAGTGCCGCTGATGCCTTCCTGGCCGAAGACGCTGATGCGCAGCTTGTCGCCGGCATCGAGCGTATAGGCGGGTTGATAATTTGGCTGCGCCGAGGCGTAGCCGTAGCCATAAGGCGCCGGCTGATAAGGGCCGCCCATCGCTTGCGGCGCCGGTGCAGCAGCGGGCGGGTGATATTGCAGCACGTAGGACTGAGACGGCTGCATGGCATATTGCGGCGGCGCCTGCCGATGCGAATTGAACAGGCCGCGCTCATTCTCGTTTTGCGGCCCTTGCGCGTAAGACTGCGCATAAGCCGGTTGCGTGTTGAAGAAACCGCGGCCGGCGCTCGGCGCATTCTGCGGCTGTGCCGCCTGCGCCTGCAGATATTGCGCCGGGCCTGCATAAACCTGCGGCTGCTGATATTGCTGCACCACCGGCACGGGCTGCCCGGTCTGCGGGTCAACCACATACATGGTCTGCTGCTGGCGCGCGCAGGCGGCCACCACCAGCGCGGCGGCAACCGGCAACAGGAATTTGGCTGTTCGCATCAAGCGAATCCGGGCCGTGAGAAATTAAGCCCGATTAACGCTTTATATGGTTAAGAAAGTCTAACCGAGGGTGCCTCGCTCTCCCCGCGTGCGGGAAGAGCGGCGGGCTATGCCGTTGCCAGCTTGGCGCCGGTGCCGATCGGGCAAGCAACGCCAGTGCCGCCATGGCCGCAATAGCCGAACGGATTCTTCGCCAGATATTGCTGGTGATAATCCTCGGCGAAGTAAAAGGCGGGTGCGTCGACGATCTCCGTGGTGATCGCGCCGTAGCCCTTCTTTTTCAGCTCCGCCTGATACATGGCTTTCGAGGCTTCAGCGGCGCGCTTTTGCTCGGGTGTGAACACGTAGATGCCGGAGCGATACTGCGTGCCAATGTCGTTGCCTTGACGCATGCCTTGCGTCGGATCGTGGCCTTCCCAGAAGGTCTTCAGCAGCTTTTCGTAGGAAATCGTGTTTGGATCGTAGACCACCAGCACCACTTCGTTGTGGCCGGTGCGGCCGCTGCAGACTTCTTCGTATGTCGGATTGGGCGTCAGTCCTCCGGCATAGCCGACAGCGGTGACATGGACGCCGGGCAGCTGCCAGAAGGCCTTTTCGGCGCCCCAGAAGCAGCCCAGCCCAAACATGGCTTTCTCGCTGCCGGCCGGGTACGGACCTTTGAGCGGATGATGATTGATGAAGTGCTCGGCTGCCGTGGGGATTTCGCGGTCGCGCCCGGGCAATGCTTCAGCCGGGCTTGGCATATCGGTTTTCTTGAAGCCGAACATCGCGGGTCCTCCCTGCGCTTGCTGGCAGATATATAGGCGCGCCGAACTCCGACGGGAAATCACGACCCGGGCAGGCGTGCCTTGGCCGGGTTCACGAATTCTCGACCGTCATGCCCGGCTTTCGGGTCCGGCCGCGCCCGCCCGCGCATAAACGCTTGTGCCGGGGTCCACGTCTGGCGGCGCCGAAGGATGGAATGGGCCGGACAAGCCCGGCAATGACGAACCGGGTCTAAGGCCGCGCGTAGCCGATCAGCGGTTTCTTTTTGCGGCCGAGCAGGATGAGCAGGATGCCGGCAAGGCCGAGCACCACCCAGCTCGGCGCCGCCAGAAACCCGAGCATGACCGGATCCCACAAATAGCCGTTGGCGTAATGCTGGATCACCGGCTTGAGCCGATCGAGGCTGCCGGCATTGATCAGGTCCCACAGCGTCTGCACGCTCGTGAGGAACAGGTTATTGGCGGCAATCGACTTGGTGCCGTCATAGATCACCAGGATGAAGGCGGCAGCCAGAAGGATCAGGCCGACAAAGCGGAAAAGAAAACGGATCATGGTTTCGAGAAGTCTGCTGCGCTCCCCCGTCCTGGGGCACCGTTAGCCTGCTCCGTCCCGGCAAGCAAGCAAGCGGCCTTTGCCTTGAGCAGCCCTGACCGGTTCCGCTAGGGTCGTAGCGCCGGGCATCCCGGCCGCGTTCATGGAGTAGCAATGCCCGCCAAGCCCCCCGGCCACAGCCGGCCGACCTTCACCGATCAAGAAGCCCTGCAATTCCACAGCCAGGGCCGCCCCGGCAAGCTCGAAGTCGTGGCCACCAAGCCCATGGCGACGCAGCGCGACCTCTCGCTCGCCTATTCGCCCGGCGTGGCGGTGCCGGTGCTGGCCATCGCCGAGGATGCAACGCGCGCTTACGACTACACGACCAAGGGCAATTTCGTCGCCGTTATCACCAACGGGACCGCGATCCTCGGCCTCGGCAACCGCGGCGCGCTGGCGGCAAAGCCGGTGATGGAGGGCAAGGCCGTCCTCTTCAAGCGGTTTGCCGACATCGATTCCATCGACCTCGAGGTCTCCTCCGAAGATCCGGACGAAATCGTCGATTGCGTCAAGCTGCTGGGCAAAGGCTGGGGCGGCATCAATCTGGAAGACATCAAGGCGCCGGAATGCTTCGTCATCGAGCAGCGGCTGCGCGAGCTCATGGACATTCCGGTTTTCCATGACGACCAGCACGGCACCGCCATCATCGCCGCCGCCGGGCTGTTGAATGCACTGCATCTCACCGGCCGGGAAATCAAGGACACTAAGCTCGTGTGCAACGGCGCCGGCGCCGCCGGCATCGCCTGTCTCGAACTGCTCAAGGCGATCGGCTTCCGCCCGGAGAACCTCATCCTCTGCGACACCAAAGGCGTCATCTATCAAGGCCGCAAGGACGGCATGAACCAATGGAAGTCGGCCTACGCGGTCAAGACCGACAAGCGCACGCTCGCCGACGCGCTCGACGGCGCCGACGTGTTCTTCGGATTGTCGGTGAAGGACGCCGTGAGCAAAGAGATGGTGAAGTCGATGGCGGCAAAGCCCATCATCTTCGCCATGGCCAATCCCGACCCGGAAATCTCGGCGGAAGACGTGGCCGCGGTGCGCGACGACGCCATCATGGCCACCGGCCGCTCCGACTACCCCAATCAGATCAACAATGTGCTCGGCTTTCCCTATATCTTTCGCGGCGCTCTCGACGTGCGCGCCTCGGCCATCAACATGGAGATGAAGATCGCGGCGGCGCGCGCCCTTGCCGCGCTCGCACGCGAGGATGTGCCCGATGAAGTCGCGGCCGCGTACGGCACGCGGCCGAAGTTCGGAGCGGATTACATCATCCCCGTTCCGTTCGATCCCCGACTTATCTCTTATGTGCCGCCCGCGGTGGCGAAGGCGGCGATGGATACCGGCGTCGCGCGCAAGCCGATCGTCGACATGGAGGGGTATCGCCAGCAGCTCTCGGCGCGCCGCGATCCGATTGCCGGCACGCTCACCAATGTGTTCAACCGGCTGCGGCGCTCCCCCAAGCGCGTGGTGTTCGCCGAGGGCGAGGAAGAGCAGGTGATCCGCGCCGCGGCGAGCTTCGTGCACCAGGCGCTGGGCACCGCGCTCTTGGTCGGCCGCGAGGACCGCGTCAAGGCGACGGCACAGGAAGCCGGCGTCGAGCTCGACGGCATCGAAATCATCAACGCGCGGCTGTCCACCCGCAATGCCGCCTATATCAATTACCTGTACGAGCGCCTGCAGCGCCACGGCTACTTGGTGCGCGACTGCCAGCGGCTGGTGAACACCGACCGCAACCATTTTGCCGCCTGCATGGTGGCGCTGGGCGACGCGGACGCCATGGTCACCGGCGCCACCCGTAATTTCTCCGTGGCGCTCGAAGACGTGCGGCGGGTGATCGATCCCAAGCCGGGTCATCGCGTCATCGGCGCCTCGCTAGTGGTGGCGCGCGGGCGCACCGTACTGGTGGCCGACACGGCGGTAACCGAGATGCCGGACGCCGAGGAGCTTGCCGACATCGCCATGGAGGCGGCGGGGGTGGCGCGCCGGCTCGGCTACGAACCGCGGCTGGCGCTGCTCGCTTTTTCCACGTTCGGCCACCCGGAAGGTGAGCGGTCCTCGCGCGTGATCGAGGCGGTGCGCGTTCTCGACCAACGGCGGGTGGATTTCGAATATGACGGCGAAATGGCCGCCGACGTGGCGCTCAATCCCGAACTGATGGCGGCTTATCCGTTCTGCCGGCTGTCCGGGCCGGCCAATGTCCTGGTGATGCCGGCATTTCACTCGGCGTCGATTTCCACAAAAATGCTGCAGCAGCTCGGCGGCGCCACCGTGATCGGCCCGCTGCTGGTCGGGCTCGACCGGCCGGTGCAGATTGTGCCGCTCGGCGCCAAGGACAATCAGCTCGTCAACATGGCGGCCCTGGCGGCCTATAATATCAGCGGCTAGTCGTTACGCGTCATGCCCGGCCGTATGCCGGACATCCCCACCTTACTGTGTTGAGGCTTGATGTGGATGGCCGGGACAGGCCCGGTCATGACGGTGGAAAGATCGGAGGATCGACCTTGAGCAAAACTCTCGCCGGCGTCATCGCCGCCATTGCCACGCCCGTCGCCGAGGATGGGGCACCCGACATCCCGCGCGCGCTGAAGCTCGCGCGCTATCTGCTCGACAATGGCTGCGACGGCCTGAACGTGCTCGGCACCACCGGCGAGGCGACCTCATTTTCGCGCGACGAGCGCATGGCGGTGATGAGTGCCTACGAGCGCGAGGGGTTGCCGCTGCAGCGGTTGATGGTCGGCACCGGGGCCGCCGCCGTCGCCGATGCCATTGCGCTGACGCGCCACGCCGCCGAACTCGGCTTCGCCGGCGCACTGGTGCTGCCGCCGTTCTATTACAAAGGCGTACCGGATGACGGGTTGGCCGCCTATATCGCCGCCTTGGTGCAAGCGACCGTGGCAAAACCGGTGCCGCTTTACCTCTACCACTTCCCGGCCATGTCGGGCCTGCCCTGGCACCCGGCCTTGATCAAAAGGTTGCTGGCGGCACATCCCGAACGCATCGTCGGGCTGAAAGATTCCTCGGGCGATATGGATTTCGCCCACGCCGCGGCGGCGATTTCGCCCGACTTTGCCGTGTTCCCCTCGACCGAGGCCTGCTTGATCGAGGCAAAGAACGGCGCATTCGCCGGTTGCATCTCGGCAACCGCAAACTGCAACGCCGAGCTGTGTGCGCGCGCGTTCCACAATGGCGACCAAAAGGCGCTCGACCAGGCCGTGGCTATTCGCAAATTGTTCGAAGGCAAGCCGCTGGTGCCGGGCGTCAAAGCCTTGCTCGCCCATATCCACGGCGACCCGCAGCTCGCGCGGGTCAAGCCGCCGCTTGCGGCATTCTCCGCCGCCGACCGCACCGCGGTCGTGGCCGCCTACGACGCCGTTTGCGCCAAGCGCGTGGCGTGACTTTGCTGTCCGCGGCGTTGACGCCCGCAGGGGCCCTCTCTATAAGCCTCAACCTTGGCGGCGACAGTATTTGCCGCCGCCATTTTTCTGTGACAAATCCGGCGCTTCTCGGGATGTTCCCGACCCGGCGCACGCTGCAAACGAGTTGAGCATGGCCAATACGAAGTCCGCCCGCAAAGCCACGCGCGTGATTGCGCGCCGCACTGAAATCAACAAGGCGCGGCGTTCGTTGCTGCGCGGTTCGGTACGGAAGGTCGAGGAAGCGATCGCGGCTGGCGACAAAGCGGCGGCGGCGGCGGCGCTCAAGGCGGCCGAGCCGGTGATCATGCGCGCAGCGCAGCGCGGCGTCGTGCATAAGAACAATGCGAGCCGGAAAGTTTCACGGCTGGCGCAACGCGTCGCCCGGATCGGCAAGTAATTTCGCCGCGAACCGAGCGCGCAACGCAGCGCGCGCAAAATTTTTTCTGCGAATGCGCACGAATCCGCGGTTCACCGCGCGCGCACTGTTACCGAAATGTCAGCGCACTGATAGGAAATTTCTGCGTGCGGACATTTTGCTTGACAACTTTTCACCACAGCGGCCGCTGCACTCGCTTTGGGGCGCTGCAGCGCCCTTTCGATATGAAGGCTACGTGACATTTCCGCGCAGAGATTTTTTCGTGTGGAGAATGACTTAAGATCATAGCAGAGCCGAGCACTTGAAAAACCGCCGTGGCATGGGCGTTTTTGTGCCGTCGCCGCCGATTGCAACCAGCCGCCGCACGCTCTTTTGCACACGCGCGTGACCGAGAGATTCCCTGCGCTTCCTCAACATCTTGATCCGCCCGCAAGTGGTGCATGCATGCCACAGGTGTGAACGACATCACGTCGCGACGCCGTGACCGGCGCAAAAATTATTGCCGCGCATGGGTCGTTATGTTTTTTTCGCTGGCAAGCCCGAGCGTCTCTCGGGCGTCATCGCAAAAGGTTCACCACACACTCATCGTGGATGAGAACGGTTGTTGTTTGCCTGACGACGCGCGCCGAACGGCCCATTGCAGATGCGGCAGCAGCAGGTGGGGAAGTTTCGAAGCGCGAAATTCAAGACGGGCGATGTGGATGAACGTGAGGGGGGTCAGCATGATTGAGCAGACACGTGTGTCAGTTGCCGGCTTTGATCGCTTCGCAACGGCGCGCATAAAGACAAAATTAGTGTGCATGCTTTCGACCCTTACGATCTCCCGCTCCTGCAGCACCGTACGATTGTCCAACCGTAACACCTCCGCGTTCGCGACGGGGGCTCGAGGATCCGTTTCACCACCTCTCGGCTGAAGACGCAGCTTCCTCGTGGCCGAAGCGCGCCGTCGCGGATTGAACTTCCCGCCAACGCGAACATCGGCTGAGTAAGTTGCGTCGTTTCGGCGAGTCGGCGGCTGTTCGCGCCGCCAGGCCGAGCAACCGCGTTCGTTCCCACCGTTTGCAATTGAGAAGAAGATGTCCAACGCGGATCAGGAGGTATGGCTGAAAGTCAAAGAGCGCGTGCGCGCCGAGGTCGGAGACGATGTCTATACGAGTTGGTTCGCGCGCATGGAGCTGGAAGCGATCGAGGACGGTTCGGTGCGGCTATCGGTGCCCACGCGCTTTCTCAAGAGCTGGATTCAATCGCATTATGCGGAAAAGCTGCTCGCCTGCTGGCAGGTGCAAGAGGGCAAAGTTAGCCGGGTGGAATTGATCGTGCGCTCGGCGGTGCTGCGCTCCGCGGTGCCGGCCAAACCGAAGGATGCAGAGGCGACCTTCCCCAGCCGCAACGGCAACGGCCATGGGCGGCCGCCGGCGGCCAACGACGGCAACGGCCACGAGGCGCTGGGCGGCTCCCCGCTCGACGCACGGCTGACCTTCGACAGCTTCATTGTCGGTCGCTCGAACACCCTCGCTCACGCCGCTGCCAAGCAGGTGGCCGCGGCCAAGCGCTCCGATCCGGTCATGTTCAATCCGCTTTACATTCACGCCGGCGTCGGTCTCGGCAAAACTCATCTGCTGCAGGCCATCACCTGGGCCGGCAATGCTTTGGGCGAGCGCAAGCTGCTCTATCTCACAGCCGAGAAGTTCATGTATGGCTTTGTGTCGGCGCTGCGCACGCAAACGGCGCTCGCCTTCAAGGAGACGCTGCGCGGCATCGGCGTGCTGGTGATCGACGATCTTCAATTTCTGCAAGGCAAGTCGACGCAAGCCGAATTCTGCCACACGCTGAACGCACTGATCGACGCCGGGCGCCAGGTGGTGATCGCCTCCGATCGGCCGCCGTCGGACCTGGAGAGCCTCGACGATCGCGTGCGCTCGCGGCTGGCCGGCGGGCTGGTAGTCGAGATGGGGCCGTTGGGCGAGGAGCTCCGTTTGGAGATTCTCAAAGCGCGCGTGCAGGCTGCGCGCGCGCATCATCCGAGCTTCGATGTCCCGCTGACGGTGCTCGCCTATATCGCCAAGACCGTGACGCACAACGGGCGCGACCTCGAAGGCGCGCTCAACCGCTTGCTCGCCCATAACAAGCTCACCGGCCATCCGGTGACCCTGGAAATGGCCGAGCGTGAGGTGCGCGACCTCATCCGGCCGCAGGAGCCCAAGCGGGTCAAGATCGAGGACATCCAGCGCGTAGTGGCACGCCAATACAACGTCAGCCGCTCAGACCTGTTGTCGTCGCGGCGCACCGCCAATGTCGTCCGCCCGCGGCAGGTCGCCATGTACCTCGCCAAAACCCTGACGCTGCGATCCTTGCCCGAGATCGGCCGGCGCTTCGGCGGCCGCGATCACACCACCGTGCTGCATGCGGTGCGCAAGATCGAAGGTCTGGTCGGCAACGACATGGCGCTTGCCGAGGAGATCGAGATCCTCAAGCGGCAGCTGCAGGAGTAGCCGCGTGTCCCGGGCGCGGCGCGGGCGTGAAATAAAGCGCCGCAGACCCGGGCCGTTGCAAACACCCGCGACCGGCGGCGGCCGGCGATCGGCGCCACACCACCAACGTGCTGCGGCGCGTCCGGGGCACCGGGATCCCGCCCTGTGGACCGGCTGGGGATAGGGACGCGTTAAGGCCCGCCACCCTTGCGATTTTCGCGCCGCCGCGTACCCTTCCCTCGGGCCACGCATTCCGCGTGCGGCCGATTTGGCGTCGCCCGGATTTTCCGGGCCTTTTCAACAGCGCCATAGCGGAATTTCCATGAAAGTCACGGTCGAACGCGCAGACCTTCTGAAATCGCTGGGCCACGTTCATCGCGTGGTCGAGCGCCGCAATACTATTCCCATACTCGCCAACGTGCTGGTCAAAGCCGAAAAGGGCAGACTGAGCATGAAGGCGACGGATCTCGACCTCGAGGTTACCGACTCGGTCGCCGCCGAAGTCTCGCCCGCCGGCGCCACCACGGTGCCGGCGCATATGTTCTACGACATCGTGCGCAAGCTGCCGGAGGGCGCGCAGATTATCATCGAGGGCTCGGGCGACCGCGCCGTGCTGTCGATCCGCGCCGGCCGCTCACGCTTCACGCTGCAGACCCTGCCGGAGAGCGATTTTCCCGATCTCGCCGCCGGCGACATGACGCACTCGTTCACTCTGCCGGCCGCCGATTTGAAGCGGCTGATCGACAAGACGCAGTTCGCCATCTCCACCGAGGAGACGCGCTACTACTTGAACGGCATTTATCTGCATGCAGCGGGTTCAGGAAAGACCGCGACGCTGCGCGCGGTGGCAACCGACGGCCATCGGCTGGCGCAATGCGAGCTGCCACAGCCCGCAGGCGCCGCCGGCATGCCGGGCATCATCGTGCCGCGCAAGACCGTCGGCGAGGTGCAGCGGCTGATCGAAACGGGCGAAGGCGACGTGGCGATCGAGCTTTCCGCCGGCAAGATTCGCTTCACCATCGGTAACGTCGTGCTCACCAGCAAGCTGATCGACGGCACCTTCCCCGATTACGCGCGCGTGATTCCGCTCAACAACGACAAGACATTGACGGTGGACAAAAAGGATTTCGAGGCCGCAGTCGACCGCGTATCCACGGTGTCGAGCGAGCGCGGCCGCGCAGTAAAGCTCTCGATTGCCGGCGGACGCCTCGTGCTCTCGGTCACCAACCCGGATTCCGGCAGCGCCACCGAAGAGATCGAGGTCGAATACGAGGCCGATCCGCTCGATATCGGCTTCAACTCGCGCTATCTGCTCGACATCGCGGCGCAGATCGAGGGCGAAGTTGCGCTGCTCAAGCTCGCCGATCCGGGCTCGCCGACGCTGATCCAGGACAAGGACGCCAAGGGCGCGCTTTACGTGCTGATGCCGATGCGGGTGTGAGTGACAGGTGTCCGTAATCAGGACCAGGAATCAGAATCCGCCTTTCCCGATTGCTGATTACTGACTAGTGATCCCTGGCATGTCTGCCGCTTTCCTCCGCCGCCTCTCGCTTAGCAATTTCCGCAACTATCACGCAGCGCAGATCGAATTGCCTGCGCTCGGGCCGGTCGTGCTCACGGGCGCAAACGGCGCCGGTAAGACCAATGTGATCGAGGCAATCTCGCTGCTGGCGCCGGGGCGCGGCTTGCGGCGAGCGACTTACGAAGAGCTCGCTTTCGCAGAAGGCGACGGCTCCTGGGCGGTGTCCGCCGAGATCGAGGGTATGCTCGGGCTGGCTACCCTCGGCACCGGCATCGACCCGCCAGCGGGCGAAGATGCCGCACCGGCGCGGCAATGCCGCATCGATCGCGAAAGCGTGTCTTCGGCAGCAGCCTTTGCCGACCACTTGCGCGTGGTGTGGCTGACCCCGGCGATGGATCGGCTGTTCAATGGCCCGGCTTCGGAGCGGCGGCGCTTCCTCGACCGCCTGGTACTGGCCGTCGACGCGTCGCATTCGGGACGCGTCGCTGCGCTGGAGCGCAGTTTACGCTCGCGCAATCGCCTGCTGGAAAATCCGGCGAGCGATTCCCACTGGCTCGATGCCGTCGAGCACGAGACCGCGGAGATCGCGGTCGCGGTTGCGGCGGCGCGCGCCGAGACGGTGGCGCGGCTCGCGGGTGCACTCGCTGCGGCGCGCGCTGCCGCTAGCGAATTTCCGCGCGCCGATGTCACGCTCGATGGTTGGATGGAGCGATTGCTTCCCGGCCATACCGCCACCGAGATCGAGGACCGTTATCGCGCGCTGCTGAAGAACCACCGACAGCGCGATGCCGCGGCCGGCCGTACCCTCGACGGCCCCCATCTCTCCGATCTGAGGGTCACTCATGTCGACAAAGCGATGCCGGCGGACAATGCCTCGACCGGCGAGCAGAAAGCGCTGCTCATCCGGCTTGTGCTCGCTCACGCCGGCCTGATCAAAGAAATGACAGGCTTTGCGCCGCTGCTGCTGCTCGACGAAGTGATCGCGCACCTCGATCCGCGCCGCCGCGCTGCGCTTTATGAGGCGCTGACCGGTCTCGGGGCCCAAGTGTGGATGACGGGCGCCGATCCTGCAGCATTCGGCGAGATCTTGGATCGCGCGCACGTTTGCGAAATACGCAACGGCAGCGTTGCCATGCGCCAGCGAATGACCCCCATGCATTAAGTCGGATAGATCACAAAAAAATGCGAGTACCCAGGAACCGTCAAGGAGGCGAGGTTTTAACCCGGACAGGCACTTTGGGGCAGCGCATGCAAACGGCATCGGAGCGGCTCAAATGCGACTTGCGCGCTGCCATCGGCGATATGCGCATCGATCTGGAGCGCGTGGAGATTCTCACGGCGGCGCTCTACGCCTTCAGTATGCCCGTTCCCGATTACGAGCCGAGATTCCACAACACCGTGGCGCATTTAAATAGCCACGAACTCGGTTGTCCGGGCGCACACGAGTCCTGACATTGCCGCCGCGAAAGATCGGCAAAATCGTGCAAAAAATAGGCGGCGCGGGGGCCGTTTTCCGGACCGCAGAATCTTTAAAAAGAGCTTTCAAATCAGCCTATTAACAGCAGTGACTTTGCTCTGTACGAACCCCATATTTCGTGTCAGACCAATCGTCATATCCGACTCATTTTCCGCCTGTTTTGAGGGTGCCGTCGATGGCTGAACCGGCCCGCAAAAAACCATCCGATTCCGAATACGGCGCAGAGCAGATCAAAGTCCTCAAGGGCCTCGATGCCGTGCGCAAGCGGCCAGGCATGTATATCGGCGATACCGACGACGGCTCCGGTCTCCACCACATGGTCTACGAGGTGGTGGACAACGCGATCGATGAGGCCCTGGCGGGATTTGCGAGCGAAGTCGCGGTGACCCTCAATCCGGACGGCTCCTGCACCGTGCACGACAACGGCCGCGGCATCCCCACCGACATCCACAAGGGTGAAGGCATTTCCGCTGCCGAAGTCATCATGACGCAGCTGCACGCCGGCGGAAAGTTCGACCAGAACGCCTACAAGGTCTCCGGCGGCTTGCACGGTGTCGGCGTCTCGGTGGTGAACGCGCTGTCGAGCTGGCTCAAGCTCACCATCTGGCGCGACGGCAAAGAGCACTTCATGGAGTTCCGCGACGGTGTCGCAGTTGCACCGCTCAAAGCGGTCGGCGACGCCAAAGGCAAGCGCGGCACCGAGGTCACGTTCTGTCCTTCAGCGAAGACCTTCACCATGGTCGAGTTCGATTTCGCCACGCTGGAACACCGGCTGCGCGAACTCGCCTTCCTAAATTCCGGCGTCACCATCGTGCTGTCGGACAAGCGCCATGCCGTCGAAAAGCGTGAGGAGATGAAATATGAAGGCGGTGTCGAGGCCTTCGTCAAGTTTCTCGATCGCAACAAGGCCCCGCTGATCCCGCAGCCGATCATGATCAAAGGCGAGCGCGAAGGCATCACCGTCGAATGCGCGCTGTGGTGGAACGACGGCTATCATGAAAGTGTGCTGTGTTTCACCAACAACATTCCGCAACGCGACGGCGGCACGCATTTGGCCGGCTTCCGCGGCGCATTGACGCGGCAGATCACACAGTACGCGGAGACGCTCGGCACCTCGAAGAAAGAGAAGGTGGCGCTGACCGGCGACGACTGCCGCGAGGGCCTGACAGCCGTGCTGTCCTGCAAAGTGCCGGATCCAAAGTTCTCGTCGCAGACCAAGGACAAGCTCGTCTCCTCGGAAGTGCGGCCGGTGGTGGAGAACGTGATCAACCAGGCCCTGCAGGACTGGTTCGAGATCCACCCCTCCGAGGCTAAGGTCATCGTCGGCAAGGTGGTGGAGGCGGCGGCGGCGCGCGAGGCGGCGCGCAAGGCACGCGAACTGACTCGCCGCAAGGGCGCGCTCGACGTTTCCTCCTTGCCCGGAAAGCTCGCGGACTGCCAAGAGCGCGACCCCGCCAAATCCGAACTGTTCATCGTCGAGGGCGACTCCGCCGGCGGCTCGGCCAAGCAGGGACGCAACCGGGAATTCCAGGCGGTGCTGCCGCTGCGCGGCAAAATCTTGAACGTGGAGCGGGCGCGCTTCGACAAGATGCTGTCGAGTCAGGAGATCGGCACATTGATCACGGCGCTCGGCACCGGCATCGGCCGCGACGAGTTCGACCCGGACAAGTTGCGCTACCACAAGATCATCATCATGACCGATGCCGACGTCGACGGCGCTCACATCCGCACGCTGCTGTTGACGTTCTTCTATCGGCAAATGCCGCAGCTCATCGAGCGCGGCAATCTGTTCATCGCACAGCCGCCGCTCTACAAAGTGGCACGCGGCAAGTCCGAGCAGTACCTCAAGGACGAGCGGGCGCTCGAGGACTACCTGATCACCACCGGCCTCGAAGACGCGGTGCTACGGCTCGCCTCCGGCGAAGAGCGCGCCGGCGCAGACTTGCGCAAGCTGGTCGAGGACTCGCGCGCCATCCGCAACATTCTGCAAGGCCTGCACAGCCGGTACAACCGCAAGGTCATCGAGCAGGCGGCGATCGCCGGCGTGCTCAATCCCAAGGTCACCAACGACAAGAAGACCGGCACGGCGGCCGCCAACTACATCGCCAAGCGCCTCGACGCGCTGGAGGAAGAGACCGAACGTGGCTGGCAAGGCATGTTCGACGACGCGGGCTTCCACTTCGAGCGCACCGTGCGCGGCGTCAAAGACGCCGCAGTCATCGATCAGGCGTTGCTCGGCTCCGCCGATGCGCGCAAGCTCGACGAATTTGCCGCTTCCCTGCAACAGGTCTATCCGCGGCCGACGCCGCCCGCGATGCTCCGGCGCAAGGAGGAAACGTTGGCGATCCACGGTCCGGTCGGGCTGTTTGAAGCCGTGACGGCGGCCGGCCGCAAGGGTGTGTCGCTGCAGCGCTACAAAGGCCTCGGCGAAATGAACCCCGGGCAGTTGTGGGAAACCACGCTCGATGCCGACGTCCGCTCGCTGCTGCAGGTGCGGGTCAAGGAGATCGACGAGGCCAACGTCTTGTTCGATCAGCTCATGGGCGACGAGGTCGAGCCGCGCCGGCAGTTCATTCAGGAGAATGCGCTCGCTGCAAGCGTCGATGTCTGAACGAATGCGGCCCGGGCGTTTACCCGGGCCGCTTGTGCATCCTCCAAGATAGCGTCGTCAGCAGGCCGAGTATCCCCACACCCAGCCGCCGCGTCCGTCGGGAATCCTGATACGGCCGCAGCCGGCATAGGCGCCGCGCCAACCGTAATAGCCGGCCGCGTAGTAGCCTCCGTAGTAAGACGGTCTATCGTCATAGTAGGAATAACGATACGGCCGGTGATAGTAGCTGTAGTCCCTGTAATAGGGCCGGTCGTAATAGCCGTATCGATAGGGACGATAATAGCCGTCGTAGCCGTAGCGATAATACGGCCGGTGATAGTAGTAGCCGTCGCCGTAGTATGCCGAGCGATAGGTCCGCTCGTACCAGGCCGTGTGACGCACGACGCGCCGATAGCAGCAGCTCGAAGTGTACCAAGTGCCCGCGTAGTGGCGCGGCCGGTAGTAGTCGCCGTCGTCGTAGGAGTAATGGCGGCGATAGTAGCCGTCGCCATAATAGCTGCTGTGGTAGTAGCCGCCCCCGTAGTAGTCGTCGCCGCGATACCAATCGCCGGCTTGCGCGGGACCGGTCACGAGCGCCGGCGAAAGGAACGCACAGGCGCACAACAACGCAAACAGAATGCGACGCATGACAACACTCCTTGAACTATTGCGCGCGGAACACCGGGGTGTTCCACCGTTAACCATAAATTATCAGCTTTTTCCCCCGATTGTTGCAAATTTCGGTGCTGTTTTGCGTAAAACGCGGGCCCTGAGGAGCGGTCAAGCGGTGAAGATTAAGACGCCGCGGTGTAAGTAAAGCCTCCGCCCGCCCAGCATCTCAACAGCAGTCGATCATTGAGCCGAGATCAGGCTCGAGTATTCGCAGCGCAGAGACCGCTCATTACATTCATTGCATCCACCGGGCACACGCCGGCTCTTGGTTTGTACCCAAAGCGGCCGACCCTGGTCCGTCTTCATCACGATATCAGCTTGCTGCCAATCGCGAGCCCAATAATTAGGGCGCCCAGGAACAGCACGAGGAAAATCCCGAACAGCCATTGCGCAATGGTGGCCGACGCCTGCTCGACACCGGTGAAGCCAAAAATTCCGGCGATGATGGCGATGATCAGGAAAATAAATGCCCATTTCAGCATCAGCGCCTCCTCGGTTCAGCGCGACTCTCGACAATGATGCGGGACCCTCACCGGTTCCACGGTGCCGGAGCGGCGCGGCCTGCGCGCGTCCGCGCGTCCCTCGGAAGCCACCGTCCAGCTTCGACGCGCGTGAGGAAGTCACCGACCACCGCGTTGAACAGGTCCGGTTCCTCCAAATTCACCACGTGTCCGGTCTTCGGCAGCATGACCACGCCGGAAGCTGGTAACGCATCCTTGAGGAAAAGCGCCGGCTCGATGCAACGCTCGTCCTCATCGCCGACCACGATGAGCGCCGGCGTCGTAAGCTTGGCGAGCTCGGCGTCGAAATCGTAAAGCGATGGCCGCGCGCCCTGAAGCCGCGCGAGGTGAGCGCCGAACCCTTGGCGTCGTGCTCGGCGAGGCGCTTGCGAAATTCCTCGAAGCCGCGCGGATCCTTGAGCAGAAACGGCACGCGGCTCGGTCCCATGCCGTAGGTTTCAGCGACGTAGGCCGCGCCTTTGCTCTCGAACAAGTCGCCAAGTTCGCGCGAATGCCTGTGGAATTCCTCCGTGTACCAGCGCTCCGAGCCCGAGCCGGTGCCCGCCAGCACCAGCGAGCGCACGCGCTTGGGAAAATTGAGCGCCGCCTGCAGCGAGGTGTAGCCGCCCATCGACAGCCCGATGAAATGCGCCGACTCGATTTTGAGATGATCGAGCACCGCAATCGCATCCCGCATCACGTGCTTGTAGCTGTAGGCCGCCGGGTCGTCCGGCACGTCGGACGGCGTGTAGCCGCGCGCGGAATAGGCGATGCAGCGATAGCGCTTGCCGAACTCGCGCATCTGCGGCTCCCAGCCGCGGTGGTCGCTGGCGAATTCATGCACGAAGAGGATGGGCGTTCCTTGGCCGACCTCTTCGTAATAGAGCTTCACCTTGTCTGGTGTGATTGCGTACGGCATTGATCGTCCCAGCGTGATCCACACACACCGTTCATTCCCGCGAAAGCGGGAATCGAGGAGTGACGTTGCGAGCCTTTGTTCTTTTGGCGCCGGATCCTCGCTTTGGCGGGGACGAGCGGAAGAGGCTCAGAATAGATCAAGATACTCCCGCTGTTCCCAGGGCGTGACCTCGCTCTGCTCGCCTTGCTCCTTGCGGAAGCGTTCGAGCTCGGCCTCCTTGATGTGCGCATAATAGTCGACGAAGCCGCTGCCGAAACCGGCGCGGTAGCACTCGTCGGCGCGCAGCGCGGCGATGGCTTCGCCGAGGCTTTTAGGCAGCGGCGCCGCCACGGTCTCATACGGCGCATCGGCGCATGGACCCGGATCGCGCTTGCCTGCAATGCCGTCGAGTCCCGCGTAAATCTGCGACGCAATGTAGAGATAGGGATTTGCGGCCGGCTCGCCGACACGGTTTTCCAGGTGCGTCGACGCATCGCCCGGCTGCCCGAGGACGCGCACCATCACGCCGCGATTGTCCTCCCCCCAGATGGCGCGATCGGGCGCGAGCGAATAGGGCTTATAGCGCTTGTAGCCGTTGACCGTTGGCGTGGCGAAAGCAGCAGCGGCCTGCGCGTGGACAAGAAGACCGCCGAGATAATGGCGGCCGGTGCCCGACAGCCCGTCACGCGCGGCAAACGCGTTGCGCCTGGCCTTGCGGTCGATCAGCGATTGATGCAGGTGCCAGCCGCTCGACATCACGTTCGGCAGCGCCGGCCGGCACATGAAGCTCGCAAGATAGCCGCTGCGGCGGGCGATTTGCTTTGCCGCCGCACGAAAAAGAACCATGGTATCGCCGGCATCGAGCCCACCCTGGGTGCGGAAGGTGAACTCGCACTGGCTCGGACCGAGCTCCACCTCCACCGAGCGCAGAGGCAGGTCGAGGGCCTGAATGCCGCGCCGCAAGAGATCGACCGCGGGCTCCAGCATGTCGAACCGGCTCTCGGTGAGGTACTGATAGCCCTGATTGAGCAGGCTGACCTCCGGCGCGACCGGCGGCCAAGTCGCATCGGCGGGCGCAAGCCGCGGATTCTGAAGCTTGAACAGATGAAATTCGACTTCGAGTCCGGCACAGTAGTCGAAGCCCGCTTTCGCTAGCGCGGCGAGCGCGTCCTTACACCGCGCCCGCGTCGAGAACGGCACCGGCTTGCCGTTGGTGAAATAAATGTCGCAGAGCAGCCAGCCGGTCTTGTCCACCCATGGCAGGACACGAAAGGTCGATGGGTCGGCTATCATCACGAAATCGGCGCCGCCCTGCATTTCTGCCATGGCAAAGCCGCCGCCGGCGGTGAACACCGGAAACACGCTTTTGTGCGATGTGTCCTTGGCGAGCAGCGTCGTCGTCATGGTGACGCCGCTGCGCATCGCAGCCGCGGCTTCCGCAGCCATCACCGTCTTGCCGCGCAGCACGCCGTGCTGATCGGCGAACGAGAAGCGCACGGTCTCAAGCTTCTCGCGCTTGATGGCGCGCGCGACCTCGGCCGCGGCCCGCCGTTGTTCGTCGGTCCAAAGCTCATGGCGGGAGACGAAGTCGGCAGCGGATTTTGACGGGCGAGACGGCACAGCCTCTCCTCACCTCCCCCGGCAAGGGAGAGGTCGGCGAACAAAGCGAGCCGGGTGGGAGGCTTTTTCTCGCTGTGAAGCGGGCTCCAACTGCCCGCCTCCGCTATGCCTCGGCGCGCGGCCTCTCCCTTTCACAGGAAGGCAAGAGTGGTCAGCGGCCATTGGCCCAACTCGCGGCCTTGCGTTTGTTGAGATCGGTCTTCTGCCAATAGCCCTGCCAGTCATCGGCTGGGCCGATGCCGTCAATCGCCGGCGGCCCGACGATGGAAGCGGCGGCTTTTTCATCAAGCACCATGATCGGCCGCTCGCCTTTCTCCGCCTGCTCGATGGCCTGCCGCAGCAGCTTGCGATAGGCGACGATCGCCTTGTCGGACGTGCCGAGATGCTCCTGCGTGCGGTCCTGCACCGCGCCCATGGACTCGCAGGCCCATTGGTCGTGTACGTTGATGTCGGCTCCCATGCCCGTATACGTCTCGTGCGCCTGCTCGTGCGGATCGAAGCCGTAGTCGTTGCTCCTGTTTTTGTTCGGGATGTAGTCC
>DASRDF010000084.1:0-5754 GCA_035652735.1 Pseudolabrys sp.
CCTCGACCACGATTTCGATCAGCTTGCGCGCACCTTCGCCGTCGCGCGCCACCTGCTCGGACAGATTTGCCAGCACCTCGTGCAGCGCCTGCTTGAAGGCGCGCAGGCGCGGATCGCTTGCCCGCGACACGCGCGGTCCGGTTTTGCCGGTCGCGAACAGCATCAGCGTGTCGGAAGTGGACGTGTCACCGTCGACGGTGACGGCGTTGAAGGTATCGGCGACGCCCTCCTTGAGCAGCGCCTGCAGCGCCGGCGCGGCAATCGCCGCATCGGTGAAAACGAACGACAGCATTGTCGCCATGTCCGGCGCGATCATGCCGGCGCCCTTGGCGATGCCATTGATGGTGACAGTATCCTTGCCGACCTTGGCGCGCGCGGTTGCGAGCTTCGCAAATGTGTCGGTGGTCATGATGGCGCGCGCGGCGGCGAGGAAATCGCCGGACTTGGCGCTCGCCACCAAAGCATCCATCACCGAACCGAATTTCGTCGCATCAAGCGGCTCGCCGATGACGCCGGTCGAGGCGAGGAACACATCGCTTGGCTTGCAACCGGCAGCCTTGGCAGCGAGGTCTGCGGTCAGCTTGGTCGCCTGCCGGCCGCTCTTGCCGGTAAAGGCGTTGGCATTGCCGGAATTGACCACCAGCGCGCGGGCTTTGCCGGATTGCACATGCGCCCGGCACCACTCAACCGGTGCAGAGGGGCACTTCGACCTTGTAAATACACCGGCGGCCGTCGTTCCGGGATCGAACAGCGCCAGCAGCACATCGGTGCGCCCGGCGTAGCGAATTCCCGCTGCCGCCGTGGCCATGCGCAGGCCTTCTATCGGCGGCATGTCGGGCACATGCTTGGGGGCGAGGGGGGAGATAGAAGTGGACATGAACTCTCCAGCGTCATGCCCGGCCTGGTGGCGGGCATCCACGACCTGGTGCCGCGTCATCTATGCAAGACGTGAATGGCCGGGACAAGTGCCACGATCGGGCCGGCGAAGCCGGACCCTGTTGCCCGGCCGAGACGAATTCAATTGATGCTTTGATCGATTTATTTCTTCGCCGGCGCGTCGGTCTTCGGTGCGTCGGCCTTGGGCGCGTCGGTGTTGGGCGCGTCGGTCTTGGCCGCTTCCGCCGGCTTGTAGAATTTCTCGACCTTGGCTTCCCCACGCAGCTTTGTCACCAGATCGGCCTGCGCCTTGCGCACCACGAAATTTTCGATCTGCCCCTTCACTTCGTCGAAGGCAGGCGGCGGCTTGATGCGCTTGTCTTCCACTTTGATCACATGCCAGCCGAATTGCGTCTTCACCGGCCCTGAGATCTGCCCTTTGTCGAGCTTGAAGGCGACGTCGGCGAACTCGGGCACCATCTGCTCCTTGGTGAAGTAGCCGAGATCGCCGCCATTGGCCTTGCCTGAGGGATCTTCGGTGGTCTCGCTTGCCACTTTGGCGAAGTCCTCGCCCTTGTTGAGCCGCACGATGATCGCCTTGATCTTGTCTTCGGCCGCTTTGCTCGCCTTCTCGTCGCCGGCGTCGGCGCGGATGAGGATATGGCGCGCGTGCACTTCCTCTTGCTGCCCAAGCCCTTTGATGGCGTCATCGTAAACCTTGTGCATGGCCGCATCGGTTACCGCGGCTTTGCCGACCGATTGCAGCAAATTCGACATCAGCAGTTTGCGCCGCTCGAATTCGAGCTTGTGCTTGAACTCCTTGGTGTCGCCCACCTTCTGCGATTCGGCATCCTGCGACACTGTGATGAGGTCGGCCATGAACTGCACCAGGTAGTCGCGCTTGGCATCGGCCGGCATCGGCGGGATCTGCCCGGCCTCTTCCTCCGCGATCGCGAGATCGCTCTGATGGATTTCGACACCGTTGACTTTGGCGACAAGTGGATCGTCCTGCGCCAAAGCCGGCGCCGCGAAAAACGCCGCGAGCGTGGCTGCGAAGAGGCCGGCGCGGCAGGCAAGGGCCGGGCGTGCGGCGATGGAGAAAGCGGTCATGAGCTGTTCCTGGAATAGGCGATCCGCACCTGCGGACGGCGGCCGCCTTGTCGCGCAACAACTATGGCTTTGCAATGGCGCCGAGGCGTCGGCGCGTTAACCTCTGCGTGAGCGACGGGGGCGAAACCGCAAAAACAAGCCGCCAATTGACATCAATTCGCCCCCCTCCTATCTCTCCATTGATCCCGGCCGGTCGCCCCGTTTCGCGTCGAATCAGCCCGAAAAGTGCGGATTTCCGGAGCACCGGACGCAACATCCGGGCGCCGCGGTATGGTAGAAGCGCGGCTCGAATTGGAGCTCCCCTGAATGATCGGTGCGGTTGCCCGCAAACTGTTCGGTTCCGCCAACGATCGGCGGATCCGCAGCTATCAGCCGCGCGCCGCCGAGATCAACGCTCTCGAGACGGAGGTTGCGGCACTCTCGGATGGGGCGCTGCGCGCGCGCACCGACGAGTTCAAGAAACAGGTCGCCGCGGGCACGTCGCTGGACGATCTCCTGGTTCCCGCTTTTGCCACCGTGCGCGAGGCTGCCAAGCGCACCCTCGGCCAGCGCCATTTCGACGTGCAGTTGATCGGCGGCATGATCCTGCACGAGGGCAAGATCGCGGAAATGAAGACCGGCGAAGGCAAGACGCTGGTCGCCACGCTTCCCGTCTACCTCAACGCGCTTGCCGGCCGCGGCGTGCATGTAGTGACCGTCAACGACTATCTCGCCAAGCGCGACGCCGAGTGGATGGGCCAGATCTACAATTTCCTCGGGCTGTCGGTGGGCGTCATCGTGCACGGCCTCGACGACGAGCAGCGCAAGAAGGCCTACGACTGCGACATCACCTACGGCACCAATAACGAGCTCGGCTTCGACTATCTGCGCGACAATATGAAGTACCGCCTGGAGGACATGGTCCAGCGCGGCCACATCTATGCCATCGTCGACGAGGTCGACTCGATCCTGATCGACGAGGCGCGCACCCCGCTCATCATCTCAGGGCCGCTGGACGACCGCTCCGACTTCTACAACACGATCGACGCCTTCATCCCGAAGCTCGACAAGACCGATTACGAAGTCGACGAGAAGCAGCGCACCGTCACCATGACCGAAGCCGGCATGGAAAAGATGGAGACGCGTCTGCGCGACGCCGGTCTGCTCAAAGGCGGCAAGCTCTACGACGTCGAGAACGTCTCGGTCGTCCACCATGTCAACCAGGCGTTGCGCGCGCATAAGCTGTTCCAGCGCGACAAGGATTACATCGTGCGCAACGGCGAGGTGGTCATCATCGACGAGTTCACCGGCCGCATGATGCCGGGGCGGCGCTATTCGGAAGGCCTGCACCAGGCGCTCGAGGCGAAAGAGCACCAGCCGATCCAGCCGGAAAACCAGACGCTCGCCTCGATCACCTTCCAGAACTACTTCCGCATGTACGAGAAGCTTGCCGGCATGACCGGCACGGCGATGACCGAGGCCGACGAATTCATGGACATCTACGGCCTCGAAGTGCTCGAAGTGCCGACCAACATGCCGCTCATTCGCCTCGACGATGACGACGAGGTCTATCGGACCGCCGCGGAGAAATACCGCGCCATCATCGCGCTGATCGAGGACTGCAAGCAGCGCCGCCAGCCGGTGCTGGTCGGCACCACGTCAATCGAGAAATCCGAGCAGCTTGCCGAGATGCTGCGCAAGCAGGGCTGGGAGCAGCACGATTTCTCCGATCCGAACGCATTTGCGGCGCTCTATTCCGGCGACGACGGCGCGGCCAAACAGAAAGTCTTCGCCATCCTCAATGCGCGCTACCACGAACAGGAAGCCTATATCGTGGCGCAGGCCGGCGTTCCCGGGGCGATTACCATCGCCACCAACATGGCGGGCCGCGGCACCGATATTCAGCTCGGCGGCAACGCCGACATGCGCATCCGCCAGGAGATCACGGAAATCGAAGATGCGCGCGAGCGCGAGAAGAGCCCGCGCGCGGCTGACATTCGCGCGCAAGTGGCGCGGCTGAAAGAGAAGGCGCTCGCCGCCGGCGGCCTTTACGTGCTCGGCACCGAAAGCCACGAGAGCCGGCGCATCGACAACCAGTTGCGCGGCCGCTCCGGGCGCCAGGGCGATCCCGGCCATTCCAAGTTCTTTTTGTCGCTCGAAGACGACCTGATGCGCATCTTCGGCTCCGACAAACTCGACGGCATGCTGCAGAAGCTCGGGCTGAAGGAGAACGAGGCCATCGTTCACCCCTGGATCAACAAGGCCCTGGAGAAGGCGCAGCAGAAAGTCGAAGCGCGCAACTTCGATATCCGCAAGAACCTGCTCAAATACGACGACGTGATGAACGACCAGCGCAAGGTCATTTTCGAGCAACGGCTCGAATTGATGCGCGACGAATCGGTGGATGAAACCATCGCCGACATGCGTCACTCGGTAATCGAGGATTTGGTCGCCAAGTTCATTCCCGAGAAGGCCTATCCGGAGCAATGGGACGTGGCCAGCCTGGACGATGCCTTGAAGAACGTGCTCACCCTCGATCTGCCGGTGAAGGATTGGGCCAAGGAGGAAGGCATCGCCGACGAGGAGGTGCGCGAGCGCATCACCCGGCGCGCTGACGAGCACATGGCGGCGAAGGTCGCCAAATGGGGCCCCGACGTCATCCGCTATGTGGAAAAATCGATCCTGCTGCAAACGCTCGACCATCTGTGGCGCGAGCACCTCGTCATGCTCGAGCATTTGCGCCAGGTGATCGGCCTGCGCGGCTACGGCCAGCGCGATCCGCTCAACGAATACAAGGCGGAAGCCTTTGCGCTGTTCGAAGGCCTGGTAGCGCATCTGCGTGAGGCGGTGACGGCGCAGTTGATGCGCGTGGAAATCGTGCAGCAACCGCCGCCGGAGCCGCCGCCCGAGCAGCTTCCTTATATGGAGGCGCACAAAGTCGACCCGGCGACCGGCGAGGATGAGTTGGCGATGGCCCCGGCTGCAGCGCCCGCGGCGCTTGCGATGGCCGGCAATGGCAACGGGCTGCAGGCTGCGCGCGATCCGAAGAACCCGCAAAGCTGGGGCAAGGTCGGCCGCAACGAGCCCTGTCCCTGCGGCTCGGGCAAGAAATTCAAGCACTGTCACGGCAAGTTCGGCTAAGCGCATAGCGCTCCGATCGTGAGCGGCGGATTTCCGCCGGGCGTTGAGGCGCTTGCGGCCCTAAGCCATCGCGTGTGAGCTTGACCTTTGCCGCTGTGGCGGCAACGCCACAGCGGCGCCAAAACGCGCCGACGGTGTGTGAAACGGCACAGCGCGCCTTGCCGTAAGGCCCCCCCGGCCAAAATCCGAACTTATGCTTTTGTGGGGGGAGTGATGCGGTTCGTGCGAGCCGGCCTCGTGCTGGCGGCAGCTATTGGGCTCGTGCAGTCCGCTGCGGCGGCCGACATGCCGGTGAAGGCGGTGGCGCCCACCGTGCCGGCGTTTAGCTGGACCGGGTTCTATGCCGGCGTGCATGCCGGCTGGGGATGGAACGATCCCACCGGCACGTCGAGCATTAGCGCGGCGGGTTTCCCCAACGCGCTCGCCGCGCAGCACGATCTCGGCGCCAACGGACCGCTGTTCGGCGGCCACGCCGGCTACAACTGGCAGATCGATCCGCGATGGGTGATCGGCATCGAAGGTGACATTACCGGCACCGGGATCAAGACATTGAGCGCGGAGTCGTCGACGGTTTGTTCTTCGCCGAATTGCAGCTTTCCAGGCAGTCCGACGCCCGGCGCTCTGATGAGCATGTCGCAGGAGGTCAAC
>DASRDF010000085.1:0-13642 GCA_035652735.1 Pseudolabrys sp.
CTTGTTCGGCAAGCGCAGTCTCGATCAAACGTTCAGCGCGGCGGCCACCGCAACGGCGGCGTCGATCACGCAAAGCTCATCGAGCCGCGCCGCAGTCTTCAATCCGGACGGACAGATCGGCTTGTCATATTCGTTCAACCCGAACTTCAAGCTCACGGCCAGCTATCGCGTCGACGCCTATTTCAACGCGTTGCGCACGATCGACAGCGCCGGCAACATCGTCAACGCCGACCGCATTTATCACGGCCCGATGTTGCGGCTGACGACGCAATTCTGATCGAATGACTTCCTGATCGCGCATTCCCCCGAAAGGGGGAATCCAGCGTTTTGTCTGGGTCCCCGCGCCCCGCGCGGACGAGCGGACGTCGGAGCGATTCTACCGCTGTGGTCGCACCACGGAAGTGCGCTGACGGTTTTCAAAGTGCGACCGGCCTCACGCCGGTATCGGCACCGGCCCCACGTCCTTCGGCACGCGATAGCCCTTCTGCACCGCCGGCCGCGCCGCGATCGTCTCGTACCATCGCTTCACATTCGGGTACTGCTTCAAGTCGACGGTCTGCCACTCGAAGCGCGAGACCCACGGCCAGATGGCGATGTCGGCGATGGAGTACTCGTCGGCGACGAACTGCCGTCCTTCGAGGCGCGTGTTGAGCACCTTGTAAAGCCGGTGCGCTTCCTTGAGGTAGCGCTCTTCTGCGTAGGGCGCCTTGCCTTTGTTGTATTTCACGAAGTGATGCACTTGACCGAACATCGGCCCGGGGCCGCCCATCTGCCACATCAGCCATTCGATCACGCGATAGCGTTCTTCGCCCGATTTCGGCAGCAGCTTGCCGGTCTTGTCGGCGAGGTAAATCAGGATGGCGCCGGACTCCATTAGCGCGATGTTGGTATCGCGGTCGACGATCGCCGGAATGCGGTTGTTCGGGGCGATCTTGAGAAACTCCGGCTTGAACTGCTCATCCTTAGAAATGTCGATGGGGTGGACAGTATAGGGCAGGCCAAGCTCCTCGAGTGCGATGGAGGCTTTGCGGCCGTTCGGCGTCGTCCAAGTGTAGAGATCGATCACGTTCGGTGTCCTTCGATGTCAGTGCTGGAACGTTGGGGGGAGCGGGACGTTATCGGGCCGGTTCCTTAGCAGGAGGCGGCCATGAAACTCAATGTTCTGACCCTGGCGCTTGCGGCGTCAGCGTTCACATTTGCGGCAAATGCACAGACCGTCATCGAAGAGCGGCACGATCCGCCGGTGGTGGTCGAGCACGACCGTCCGTCGGTGACGATCGAGAAGGAGAAGCCGGCCGTTGTCGAAAAGAAGAAGATCGAGACAACCGGCTCGGGCTGTGACAGCAAAACCGTGCACAAGGAGACCGACTACGGCTCCAAGACGGTGACGAAGTCGAATTGCGACTGACGCTGCGGACAGCAGCAAAAGGCCGCGCACGGTGCGCGGCCTTTTTTTCGTGCCGTCAAAAGCACCGCCGATTCTAGGCGGCCTTTTTCTCCATGTCGGATTTCCACTGCCCGAGCGCGGCGAGACCGTTCATTTTGGCGCGGTGGGCGAAGGCGCGTTGCGCGGCGGCGACATTCTCGGCTTTGCCGCGCCAGGCGGTTTGCGGCGCGTGCTGCAGCGCGCGGCCATAGGAGAATGTGAGCTTCCACGGCAGCTGGCCTATTTTGTTCATGGCATCGAGATGGGCGGTCGCCTGCTCGTCGCTCTGTCCGCCGGAGAGGAAGGCGATGCCGGGCACCGCCGCCGGCACGCACAGCTTGAGCACCAGCACGGTCTGCTCGGCGACCTGTTCGACCGAGGCCTGCTTCGGACACTTCTTGCCGGCGATGACCATGTTCGGCTTGAGCACTATGCCTTCCAGCATCACATGCGCTTCGTATAGCTCGTTGAACACCGTCTTGAGCACGTGTTCGGTGACGGTAAAGCAGCGGTCGATATCGTGATCGCCATCCATCAGTACTTCCGGTTCGACGATCGGTACGATGCCTTCGTCCTGGCAGAGCGCGGCATAGCGCGCGAGCGCGTGCGCATTGGCACTGATGCAATTGCGCGTCGGCATACCCTTGCCGATGTCGATCACGGCGCGCCATTTGGCGAACTTGGCGCCGAGACCGCGGTATTCGATGAGCCGCTCGCGCAGCCCGTCGAGGCCTTCGGTGACGGTCTCGCCCTCATGCGCGAGCGCCATCGGCTTGGCGCCCTTGTCGACCTTGATGCCGGGAATTGAGCCTGCCTGCTCGATCAGTTTGACAAGCGGCGTGCCGTCCTTCGCCTTCTGACGGATGGTCTCATCATACAGGATCACGCCGGAGATGTGCTTCATGCCTTCCGCCGAACGGAACAGCAGCTCGCGATAATCGCGGCGATTGTCTTCCGTCGATTCGACGCCGATGGCATCGAAGCGCTTTTTGATCGTGCTGGTGGATTCATCGGCGGCGAGGATGCCGCGCCCGGGCGCGACCATCGCCGTCGCCACTTTGTTCAATGCATCGAGATTCATTTTTCCCTCCATCACATCCCGCGTCCCAGGGTTTCGCGGTCATTTTACCCGCAACACCTCGACCCCGGGCAAGGCCTTGCCTTCCAGCCATTCGAGGAAGGCGCCGCCCGCCGTGGACACGTAGGTCAAGCGATCCGCAGCCCCGGCGGCATTGAGCGCCGCCACCGTGTCGCCGCCGCCGGCTACCGAGACAAGATTGCCGGCCTGCGTCAGTTCCGCCGCGGCTTCCGCGACCTCCACGGTGCCGTTATCGAACGGCTCCATCTCGAAGGCACCGAACGGTCCGTTCCACACCACCGTCTTTGCGCGCGCCAGGACGGAAGCCACCCGCTCGACGCTTTTCGGTCCGATGTCGAGGATCATTTCGCTCGGTTCCACGGCATCGACCATCACCGCGCGCGATGGCGCGTTGGCTTCGAACTTTTGCGCCACGACGGCGTCGACCGGCAGCACGATGTCGCGATTGCTCGCGGCGGCATCGCTCATGATCTTGCGCGCCGTCGATGTAAGGTCCTTCTCGACCAGCGATTTGCCGACCGCCTTGCCCTGCGCGAGCAGGAAGGTATTGGCCATGGCGCCGCCGATGACCAATACATCGACCTTGCCGAGCAGGTTGCCGAGCAGATCGAGCTTGGTGGAAATCTTGGCACCGCCGACGATCGCCACCACCGGCCGTTGCGGATGCTCTAAAGCTTTGCCTAGCGCGTCGAGCTCGGCCTGCATGCTGCGCCCGGCGTAGGCCGGCAGTTTGTGCCCGAGCCCTTCCGTCGAGGCATGCGCCCGATGCGCTGCCGAGAAGGCGTCGTTCACCCAGAGGTCGCCGAGCTTAGCGAGTTCGGCAACAAAAGCTGGATCGTTCTTTTCCTCTCCAGGATGAAAGCGGGTGTTCTCCAGGCAAAGGATGTCGCCGCCCTTCATCGCTGCGATGGCCTGCTCGGCCGGCGCGCCGACGCAGTCATCGGCGAAGTTCACGGGCCGTTTGATGACGTGCGCGACCTCGGCGGCGACAGGCTTGAGCGATTGTTTGGGATCGCGTCCCTTGGGCCGGCCGAAATGCGACAACAGAATAACCTTGGCGCCCTTGTCGGCAAGCTCGGTTATGGTTGGAGCCGCCCGCTCGATGCGCGTCGCGTCGGCGACCACCCCATTCTCGACCGGCACGTTGAGATCGACGCGCACGAGTACGCGTTTGCCCTTCACTTCGATGCCGTCGAGAGTTCGGAATTGGTTCATCGCGGAATTCGTGTCCCGGACGCGGCGCAGCGCGCCAAGCGGTGCGCCGCCGATCCGGGACCATTCCAGATCGCGGCGGGCCTGCAGCGCACCACTTCGTGGTGCGCTGGGCCGGGATAGGCTGTTACAGCAGCTTGCCTATCGCCACTGCGGTGTCGGCCATGCGGTTGGAGAAGCCCCATTCATTGTCGTACCAGGCCATTACGCGCACCAGCGTGCCATTCATCACCTTGGTTTGATCCATGTGGAACGTGGCCGAGTGCGGGTTGTGGTTGAAGTCGATCGAGACGTTGGGGTCGTTGGTGTAGCCGAGAATGCCCTTGAGCTGCTGTTCGGCGGCGCGCCTGAAGGCCGCGTTGATCTCGTCTTTCGAGGTGGCTTTCTTCGCCACCACCTTGAGGTCGACCACCGACACGTTCGGCGTCGGCACGCGGATGGCGACGCCGTCGAGTTTGCCTTTGAGCTCGGGGAGCACGAGACCGATCGCCTTTGCCGCACCGGTCGAGGTCGGGATCATCGACAGGGCCGCGGCGCGCGCGCGGTACAGGTCCTTGTGCATGGTGTCGAGCGTCGGCTGGTCGCCGGTATAGGCATGGATCGTGGTCATAAAACCGGTCTCGATGCCGACTGCATCGTTGATCACCTTTGCAACCGGCGCCAAACAATTCGTCGTGCACGAACCGTTGGAGACAACCTTGTGGTCTTTGCTCAGGGTCTCGTGATTGACGCCGTAAACAATCGTGGCGTCGGCGCCGTCGGCCGGCGCCGAAACCAGGACGCGCTTGGCGCCTGCCGTCAGATGCGCCGCCGCTTTGTCTTTGGCGGTGAACAGCCCGGTGCACTCGAGCGCGACATCCACGCCGAGGTCCTTCCACGGCAACTTGGAGGGGTCGCGTTCGGCAGTGATCTTGATGGCGCCGTTGCCGACGTTGATGCTGTCGCCGTTGACGGTGACATCGGCGGGGAACCGGCCGTGCACGCTGTCGTAGCGCAACAGATGGGCATTGGTTTCGACCGGCCCGAGGTCGTTGGCGGCGACCACCTCGATGTCCTTGCGGCCCGATTCCACGATCGCGCGCAGAATATTGCGGCCGATGCGGCCAAATCCGTTAATGGCGACACGCACTGTCATAATCGCTTCTCCGGCTTTGCTCTCGCTGCCATGCCCGCCACGTCGGGGCATCCAGTACCATGCTAGCTATATAGGGCAGCCTTACTGAATCGCCCGCTTTCGCGGGCGACGGCATCGGTGAATGATTTCAATGCTTCCCTAACGTCTTGAGCGCCGCTTCGGCAACCTTCTCCGGCGTAATGCCAAAATGCTTGTAGAGTTCCTTGTACGGCGCGCTGGCGCCGAAGTCGCTGAGGCCGACGAAAGTGCCCTCGGTGCCGATGATGGCATCCCAGCCCTGGCGCACCGCGGCTTCGACGCCGACCTTCGCGCTGGCTGGGCCGATCACGGCGGCGCGCACCGCCGCCGGTTGGCCGGCAAACAACTCGAAACAGGGCACCGAGACGACGCGGGCAGCGACACCTTTAGCAGCCAAAAGTTTCTGCGCTTCGATGGCAATCGACACTTCCGAACCGGAGGCGAAGATCGAAACCTGCGCCGTGCCGTCCGCCGGCGAGATTTCATAGGCGCCCGCCGCGCACTTGTTATCGGCTGCGAAGACTCGCCGCAGCTGCGGCAGGTTCTGCCGCGTCAGCGCGAGCACGCTCGGCCGGTCCTTGGTTTGCAGCGCCAGTTGCCAACATTCCGCCACTTCGACGCCGTCGGCAGGGCGAAACACGAGCAAATTGGGGATGGCGCGGAGCGCGGCGAGATGCTCGACCGGCTGATGCGTCGGCCCGTCTTCGCCGAGCCCGATCGAGTCGTGAGTCATCACGTGGACGACGCGCTCGCCCATCAGCGCCGCTAGCCGGATTGCGGGTCGCGCATAATCGGAGAACACCAGGAACGTGCCTGAGTAGGGAATGACGCCGCCGTGCAGCGCCATGCCGTTCATCGCCGCCGCCATGCCGTGCTCGCGCACGCCGTAATGAATGAAACGGCCGGAGAAGTCGGCGGCGGTGATCGCTTTCATCGCCTTGGTTCGCGTGTTGTTGGAGCCGGTGAGGTCGGCGGAGCCGCCGATCATTTCCGGGACCGCCGCGGTCAAGGCCTCCAACGCCGCTTCGGAGGACGAGCGCGTGGCAATGTCCTTCGGCGCCGTCGCAAGCGACTGCTTCACCGCGGTAACCGCCTCGTTCAGCGCCTTCGGCAGATCGCCGCGCATGCGTCGTTCGAACTCGCTGCGTTTGGCCGGATCGAGCGCCGCCAGGCGCTTCTTCCAATCCGCGTGCGCCTGCTTGCAGCGCTGGCCGGCAGCGCGCCAGGCGCCCAGCACATCGGCGGGCAGGTCGAAGGGCGCGTGGCTCCAATCGAGATTTTCGCGCGCCCCTTTGATTTCATCGGCACCGAGCGGCGCGCCGTGAGACGACGCCTTGCCGGCCTTGGTCGGCGCGCCGAAGCCGATTTGCGTTTTGCAGGCGATCAGCACCGGCCGGTCCGAGGATTGCGCTTTTTGCAGCGCAGCCGCGACGGCGTCGGCGTCGTGGCCGTCGATGCGCATCGCCGCCCAGCCGGCGGCCTCGAAGCGCTTGATCTGATCGACGGAGTCGGTGAGCGACAGCGCGCCATCGATGGAGATGCCGTTGTCGTCGAACAGCACGATCAGTCTGTTGAGCTTGAGATGACCGGCAAGTGCGATGGCTTCCTGGCTGATGCCTTCCATCAGGTCGCCGTCGGATGCAATCACGTAGGTTCTGTGATTGACGATGTCGCCGAACACAGCCGCAAGGTGCCGCTCGGCGATGGCCATGCCGACGGCATTGCCCAACCCCTGGCCCAGCGGGCCGGTGGTTGTCTCCACGCCCGGCGTGATGAAATTTTCCGGATGCCCGGGCGTCTTCGAGCCGAGCTGGCGAAAACGTTTGATCTCCTCGATAGTCATCGAGGGATAGCCGGTGAGATAAAGCAGCGCGTAAATGAGCATCGAGCCGTGACCGGCGGAGAGCACAAAGCGGTCGCGGTCGGGCCAGGCCGGATCGGCGGGGTCGAATTTCAAAAAGCGCGCGAACAACACCGTGGCCGCGTCGGCCATGCCCATCGGCATGCCGGGATGTCCGGATTTCGCCTGTTCCACCGCGTCCATGGCCAGCGCGCGCACGGCGTTGGCCATGCGCGCATGGACGGAACTCGCCGTCTCGCGGCGGCCTGAGGACACCGCGGCTGCCATCGACGACGCGTTTGCGCTCATGAAAAGGCCTGTTTGCGAGGGTGGGATAGCATGGGTACCCCCCGAGTCAATGTGAGGGGCGAAGCTTGCTCACGCCATGCACAGGGCGGCAAAAAGAGCGGGCAAATCTCGTGCGCGGCGTTGACGGCCTGATCGGGCAGGACGTAAGACTCTTCCTCTAAACATCTGCCACCGCAGAGTTTTTTCAAGGGCGGAAGGGGCGATGAGCGATCAAAGCACAATCGACGCGGCGGTGAAGCGGCTTGCGCTGGCGCTCGACGCACTGGACGCTGCGGTGGAGCGCCGCCGCGAGACCGACCGCAGCGAAGAAGCTCTCGTCGAGCAGGTGCAGGCGCTCGGCATCGACCGCACCCAATTGGCTGCCGCGCTCGACAGCGAGACCGCGCGCGCGCGCCGCCTCGAAACCACCAATCGCGAGATTGCCGGCCGTCTCGATGCGGCGATGGCATCGATCCAATCGGTGCTGGCACCGAACGAGTGAGCTCATGGCCCAGGTGAATGCGACAATCGCCGGACGCCAATTCCGCCTCGCCTGCGAGGACGGACAGGAGGATCATCTGCTCTCGCTCGCCCGCGACATGGACGAGCGCATCGCCAAGCTGCGCCAGAAATTCGGCGAGATCGGCGACACGCGGCTCACCGTGATGGCGGCGCTGATGCTCGAAGACGAACTCGCGGAAGCTCAGCGACGCGAGCGGCGCCTGGAGGAGGAGATCGCCGCGTTGCAAGATGCGCGCATCGTCACCGCCGACCGCGCCAAGGCGGCTTCCGCCGCCGTGGTTAACGCGTTCAACTCCGCCGCCGAACGCATCGAAGGCATCACCAAAAAGCTCAACGCCACTGTCGGGAACGGCGTGGCGATCGGCTGAGCGACCCTATCGCAAAGCGGCGAACGACCGGTGGCGCCGCCTTCGGATAGGCATTACATTGCGCCGTTGCGGGGCTGCGGGGTGCGTTAGGCGACAATTTCCCCGGGGCCTTATCGATCCTCAAGGGAGCTGTCCCTGACCGGGCTCGTGGGCTCGGACATATGGCGCCCACCTACTTTCGTAGGGAACCCGGGATCGATGTCCCGACGGCCTTTGCGGCTCCGCACTGATTTCGTGTCCTGGGCGCAGCGCAGCACCACAAGCGCGTCCACGCGTGTCCTTGGCGCGCTATGCTGATGCGCTGCAAACCCGGGGCCGAGAAAAGCTCGGCGGTCCCGGATCAGCGGTGCACCGCCATCAGCGGGTCTACGCGCGTCTTCGACGCGCTATGGCGCTGCACCGCATCCGAGACACGAGCGTGACGGCTTCAGAACGCAAAGCAGAACTCCGCGCTGAGGCGCTCGCCAAGCGCGACGCGCTGCCCGCGGACCTGCGCGCCCGCGCCGCCGAGCTGATCGCCGCACACAGTATCGCCGAAGCCAGGCCCGGCGTGATCGTGTCCGGCTTCATGCCGCTGAAGAGCGAGATCAACCCTATTCCGCTGATGCGCAAGGTGGCGCAGGCGGGTGCGGCGCTTGCTTTGCCTGTCATTGCCGGGCGCGGCAAGCCGCTGATCATGCGCGCCTATGCTTTTGAGGACGAACTCGTGCGCGGGCAGTGGGGAATTCGCGAGCCCAGCGCGGACGCGCCGGAAGTCGAGCCAGACGTTCTGCTGGTGCCGCTATTGGCATTCGATCGTGCCGGCTATCGCATCGGCTACGGCGCCGGCTATTATGACATGACCATCACAGCCTTGCGGGCCAAGAAGCCGATCACCGCCATCGGCCTTGCTTATGCCGCACAGGAAATTCCCCACGTTCCCATCACCGACCGCGACGCCCGGCTCGATGTCGTGCTAACGGAGCACGAAGCAATCGATCTTCGCGGGTTATAGGCTGGCATGCGCATTCTTTTCGTCGGCGACATCGTTGGGCGTGCGGGCCGAACCATCGTGCTCGATCGCCTACCCAGCCTCATCGCCGATTGGCGGCTCGACTTTGTCGTGGTCAACGGTGAGAACGCGGCCGGCGGCTTCGGCATCACCGAGGTGATCTACAACGAGCTGGTCGAGGCCGGCGCCGACGCCATCACGCTCGGCAATCATGCCTGGGATCAGCGTGAGGCGCTGGTGTTCATCGAGCGCGCGCCCCGGCTCATCCGTCCGATCAACTATCCGTCCGGTACGCCAGGCCGTGGCGCGGCCTTGATCGAGACCAAGAACGGCAAGCGCGCGCTGGTAATCAATGCCATGGGCCGCATCTTCATGGACGCGCTGGACGATCCCTTCGCGGCGGTCGACCGCGAGCTTGCAGCGTGCGTCCTCGGCCGCGATGCGGACGTCGCCGTGGTCGACATGCACTGCGAGGCGACCAGCGAGAAGCAGGCAATGGGCTTCTTTTGCGACGGCCGCGCCAGCCTCGTCGTCGGCACGCACACGCACGCGCCGACCGCCGACCATCGCATTCTCTCCGGCGGCACCGCCTTCGTCTCCGATGTCGGTATGACCGGCGATTTCGACAGCATCATCGGCATGAGCAAGGACGAGCCGCTCAACCGATTCCTGCGTAAAATTCCGAGCGCAAAATTCGAGCCGGCGACTGGCGCGGCGACGATGTGCGCGCTGGCCGTGGAGACCAACGGCACCGGCCTCGCCGCGAAAGTTGCCGCCGTCCGGCTCGGCGGGGCGCTGGAAGAGGCGCGCCCGGCTTTCTGGAGCTGAGGGCGGAATTAACCCCTCGTTAACCACGGTTGCTGTTCTCTTAAAGCGGCGCGCCGAGGTGCGGCGCGCGCTCAACCGCCGGTTCGTGCTGGGTCCGGCCATCAAAACCGGCAGGTCGACATGACCCTTCACGTCAACGCAAATCTCGCGCTCAAAGCGGTACCGGACGAGACCCGCTGTGTCGGCGCTATCGCCATTGCGGATCGACGTGCGCAGCTTGCCGCGCAATTCATTCCCTGCGGCGCGCGGGTGTTCGATCTCGGCGAAGGCGGCGGCGAGCGCCTGCGCGATTTGATGCCATTCGGCTGCTCCTATGAAGCGGGCGCGAGCCTTACGCATGGCCAGGGCTCACTGATCCACAATCTGACCGGCCAGGAATTTCCGAGTCAGGCGGCGATCGAGAGTGACATCGTCGTTATGCTTGGCGTGGTCGAAACGATAGCCGACCTCGACAGCCTGTTCGCACATCTGCAGACCTATAGGCACGACGTCATCCTCAGCTATTGCCCGACCAATCTCGTGGGCACGGAAGCGCGCAAGGTGCGCGGCTTCACCAATCACCTGAGCTATGCCGGCCTGGTGACGTTGTTCGACCGCTACGGCTTCCGCATTGAATGCACCGCGTCAGTCGGAGACGACGAGATGCTGATGCGGCTAACGGCCACGAATCGCGTCGCTCCTGTGTCCGCGTGCGACATCGCGGTGATCTCGGAGAGCGATAGCGGAAACTTCGGCGATCGGCTCGGTCGGCAGATGATCAACACGGTGCTGCCGGGTGCCGCGCGCGTGCATCACATGACGTTCGATACGCTCGATCAGGCACGCGGCGACTATGACTTGGTCGTGGTCGGCGTCGGCAATGCGATGTTCCAGCCGCTGATCGGCGAAGGCATCGTCAATACCCTGGCTCGTGCCAAATCGGCTATCGGTATTTTCGGCACCGCCTATCGTGAATTGATTCCGCGGCCGGCGCTCGAACGGGTCATTGACCGGCTCGATGGCTGGTTCGCGCCCTATGAGGATGACATTCTTTTGTACGGCCGCGGCCGCTCGAATGCGGTGCATCTGGGCGACTGGCTGATCGAGCAATTCCCGCTTGTCGAACCGTCACTGGACGAGCCATTGCAGATCGGTGCCGATATCGGCCCGGAACTGCCGCTCGACCGCATGATCGAGCTCATCCAGCGGCACCGGCGCGTCTATTCGGCGCGGCTGCATCCTTTGCTGTGCGCGCTGACCTCGGCCGAATACGCGGCCTATACCGAGGAGGGATCGAGCCGGATGCCGGGGATCGTCTCCGGTAAATTCCGCTCGATGCTGGTGGACGTTTTCGGCCGCAGCCCTCCCGAGCGGCAATTTTTCATGGTCGATCGCGATGCGGTCGCCCGCTACAAAGCCCGTATCCATGGCAACATCGCAAGGCTGCGCGACTGCATCGAAACCACTTTGCGCAATGTGGCGGCGGCGAACGTCTAATCTTCAGCCGTTCGGCGACGCAGTTTATTTTCCCGAAAAGCCAGCCTATATAGCCGCCGTCAAAGCGTTACGTTCTCGCCATGGCCGGTCATTCCCAGTTCAAGAACATCATGCACAAAAAGGGGCGCGCGGATAAAGCGCGCTCCAAGCTGTTCTCGAAACTGGCCCGTGAAATCACGGTTTCGGCCAAGCTCGGTCTGCCCGATCCGGCGTTCAATCCGCGCCTGCGCGCCGCCATTCTGGCGGCCAAGGCCGAGAACATGCCCAAGGACAATATCGAGCGCGCGATCAAGAAGAGCCAGGGCGGCGATACTGAGAACTACGATGCCATACGCTACGAGGGTTATGCCCCGGGCGGTGTCGCCGTGATCGTCGAAGCCTTGACCGACAATCGCAACCGCACCGCAGGCGAGGTGCGTGCGATCTTCACAAAGAATGGCGGCAACTTGGCCGAGACCGGCGCGGTCTCCTTTATGTTCAGCCATGTCGGCGTCGTCGAATACGACGCCAAAGTCGCGAGCGCCGACGCGATGCTCGAAGCGGCGATCGAGGCGGGTGCGGAAGACGTAGTCTCCGATGAGGGCGGCCACCAGGTTTTCACCACCCCGGACACTTTGAACGAGGTCGCTAAGGCGCTGGAGGCGAAGTTCGGCGAGCCGCGCAAATCGGCGCTGCTGTGGAAGCCGCAGAACACGGTGACGGTCGACGACGAGGCCGGCGAGAAGGTGATAAAGCTGATCGAGTCGCTCGACGACAATGAAGACGTGCAGAACGTCTACGCCAATT
Source organism: Pseudolabrys sp. (assembly GCA_035652735.1). Taxonomy (GTDB): domain Bacteria; phylum Pseudomonadota; class Alphaproteobacteria; order Rhizobiales; family Xanthobacteraceae; genus Pseudolabrys. Next base: position 11,990 of record DASRDF010000085.1, read on the forward strand.
TCGAAGTCTCCGACGCGCTGATGCAGAAGATAAGCGCCTGAAGCTTTTCTCCGCTCATTCCCGCGCAAGCGGGAATCCAGAATAAGACGGAAAAGCGTCGAGTTTAATCCTGGGTCCCCGCTTCCGCGGGGACGAGCGGATATGGTTAAGCTCCCTCAAACTCCAAAATATAAAGCCCGGCATTGTAGTCGGTGGCATAGATCAATCCCGCAGCATCGACAAACACGTCGGCCGATTGAATGACACGGGCGCGGTTTGGCCGCGTATCGACGAGCCTCGCCGGCTGCGCTGGCACCAGGGCTCCGACCTCCTTTGGCGCAAATTGGTCGGAGACGCCGAAGACGCGGATGCCGGCGTTCTGGTAGGTGGCGAAGATCGTTGTTGACGAGACGAAGCTGCCGGGGCGGTTCTCGTGAATATTGTGCGGCCCGAAGTGGCCGCCTTTGCTCTTGTAGTCGGCCTCGGCCGGTGTCGGGAACGTGGCGATGCTGACCGGATTCTCCTTGGCCCGGTTGTCGAAAACCCAGATGAGCTTGAGGCCGTCCTCCTGATGGTCGAGCACGGCTTCGTCGAGCACGATCAGCAGATCGCGATCGGGCAGCGGCAAACAGTTATGCGTGCCGCCGCCGAACGGCGGCGACCAGTTCTTGTGCACGATCAACTTCGGTTTGCTGCGGTCGGCAACATCGAGCACCACCATGCCGGCGTCGCGCCAGGCCGCGTAGGCCGTGTCGCCGTGCACGATCGCATGATGCAGCCCGTAGCGGCGCGACGGCTGCCACGAGGGCGTTTCGCCGGCGGCGAGATTCATGCCGGGAATCCACCAGCGGCCCGCCTCGCGTGGCTGGGTAGGATCGCTCATGTCCACGGTCATGAAGATGTAATCGGTGAAACCGTCGAGCAGCACGGAGACATAGGCCCAGCGTCCTCCGGTGTACCAGGCGCGGTGAACGCCGCCGCCTTCGACCGTCATGAAGCCGATGCGCCGCGGCGCCTGCGGCTTCGACACATCATAAATGGCAAGCCCGGCGCTCCAGTCGCGCGCGCGCTTGGCCTCCGCGGTGCCAACCGTCTTGCCCAGCGCGCCGCTGTAGTAGGCGCGCTCGTCGGCAAACTCGGCCGCGGCGAACATGTCCTTGGCGTGGATGACCAGCAGCAGGTCGCCGGCAACCTGGAGATGGATGTTCCAGGTGTTCGGGGGCGCGGCGATGTAGTTCACCGCGCGCGGGTTTTTCGCATCGCGCACGTCAATGACGGAGAAGCCCTTGGAGAACATGTGCCCGACATAGGCGTAGCCCTTGTGCACCATGATCTGCACGCCATCGGGCCGCCCGCCCTGGTCGGTGTGGCCGAGGATACGCATGTTGCGGGCGAAGTCGGGCTTGGGCAGATCGGTCATTTATACGCATCCAGGAAATTCGGCACCGCGATCCAGTCGAGCATGGCGCCGTCGCTTTGCAGCAGTTCGTGCATGCGGCGGTCCTCCTCGGTTTTGAGGTTGACGCCCATATGCGTGCCGAGCTTGCGCCCGTGCAGGACGATGGTGTTGCCGATCGGCTGACGCTCGGCGTTATAGGCTTCCAGCGCCTCCTCGATGTCGTCATGCGCATCGAGATGCCGCGCCAGGGCCTGCGCGTCGGTCGCCGCCTTGGC
>DASRDF010000086.1:0-35362 GCA_035652735.1 Pseudolabrys sp.
TGTCCGATCTGTCGTGGCTGCGCCGCACGCGCAAGCGCGGCGAAGGCCTTCTCGGCAAGGCGCTGGCGACGGCGCTCGCCATTTCCGTGATGGGCGCGCTGCACGCGCTGTGGATCGGCTCGCAAAGACTGCTGCATCTGCCGTAACGCGCGTCCTTTCCATCATTCGGGGGAATACGTCATGCGACCTTTGCTCGCCGCGCTGCTCTTCGCCTGCTTGTCGATCGTGCCGGCGCGCGCCGGCTCCGGCGACGCGGCACTCATCGCCACCATCAACGCCAAGCTGGCGCGCTGGGTGCACCCGACCGGCCAATGCGCCGGCGGCGCCACAGAGCGCCTCGCCACCTTCTATTGGCAGGGGCGGCGCACAGCATCTGGCGCGCGCTTTGATCCCGACGGGCTCACCGCGGCACACCGCACGCTGCCGTTCGGCACGCGGCTGTCGATCGTCAATCCTCACAACGGCCGCGCCGTCACCGTGGTCATCAACGACCGCGGACCGGCGACGCACGCCTGGATCGATTTGTCGCGCGGCGCCGCCAGGGCGCTGGGACTGAAACAGTCGAGCTACGTCTGCGTGAGCTTATGAGCTGCGATTGGCGTGAAGCGCTGACGGCGCTGCGCGAGCTTGCGGCGGCGTTGTTGCTGGCGGCTGCGGTGGCGGCGGTTCTCGCCATCGCGCTGCTGCTGGCGCAGCTGCCGTAACGGGTCATGCTTATCCGGTTGCCACACACAACGGCTGAAACCTACTAGATGTTGAGCGAAGCACCATTCGCAGATTTGTTCGGCTCTCACGGCCCGCTCGCGCAAGCTGGCGATGCTGTTTGGACGCCGGATTGGTGTGCGGCTGACATGGTTCGCTATTTTCAACCAACCGGGCGAATCCTTGAGCCGTGTCGCGGCGGCGGGGCGTTCATGCGCCAACTGCCCGCAGATACGCTGTGGTGCGAGATATCCGAGGGTCGCGACTTTTTCGCGTGGTTTGAGGCCGTCGATTGGATCATCACCAATCCGCCATACAGCCTCACCCGTGAGTTTCTGCGGCACGCGCTTGAGGTCGCGGCCAACGTCGTCTTTCTCCTGCCAGCGCGCAATATTTTCAGCGGGTACGGCATCGTGCGCGAGTGCGCCGGATGGGGCGGCATGGCCGCTATCCGCTGGTACGGCACCGGAGCGCGCTTGAATTTCCCCATGGGGAACGCGATCTCCGCAATTCATTGGAAGCGCGGTCATTTCGGCACGATTACGGAGAGTTTTTATGAGGATGAGCGATGACACAACATCTAGGGCTGTGTGTCTAAACCGGATAAGCATATAACAGGTTTCCCGCCGCCATCGCAAACCTCCCGGCGGCGGGAAAGTTGGGCTCCGGGCGTGCGCCCCAGTATCTCCCCAAGCCTTGGCCGGCCGGCGCTTTCGCGCCGCGCCGGCCTTTTTCGTTCCTGAGTGAGTCAGGCCGCGAACCGGAACAGCGCCTGTTCCGGGCGTTGCCAACGGCGGCAGCGGGCCCCCGCTACCAAATTCTACAATCGCAGGAATCCTTTGCACGCCGGAGCCACATCGGCGCGGGCATCACAAGCTTGTCAGCTTGCGCCCGGTGGGTTGCTCTGCCCGAGCGCCGATGGAACAATTGTACCCATCATTCGTATGATTTCGTGATGCTGTAAATCGACTGCGCATGACTTTTTCATAAGCCGAGGAGCCCTGTCATGGCGCGCACCGCCGTTACACCTCTGTCGCGGGACAGCGCCAATGGCGGTGCAGACGTTGTCAAACCGACATTGGACGAAACACGGGCGCACTGGTGCGAGGCGTTTCGGCGCGTCCGCGCTGAGACCGAAGCACGTGCGGCGCGTCTGTCGGCGGAAGACCAGCTCGTGCAGTCGATGGCCGATGCCTCACCCACCAAGTGGCACCGCGCCCACGTCACGTGGTTCTTCGAAACATTTCTGCTTAAGCCACACGATGCAAGTTACAAAGAGTTCGATGCGCGTTTTCCCTTCCTGTTCAACTCCTACTACATTGCCGCCGGCCCGCGTCATGCGCGGCCGCAGCGCGGCCTGATCACCCGCCCAAGCGGAGCGGATGTCGGGGGCTATCGTGCGCACGTCGACGGCGCGGTCGAGCGGTTGATCCATACTGTTCCCGCGGCCGAGGCGGCACGCATATTCGAGATTTTGCAGATCGGCCTGCATCACGAGCAACAGCACCAGGAGCTGATGCTCACGGACATCTTGCATGCTTTTGCACAAAATCCGACCCACCCGGTCTATGATGCCGGATGGCGCCCTCCGCGTGCTGCGGCAGGACCGCGCGGCATTTTTGTCGACGTGCCCGCGGGCATCCGTGCGATCGGCCACGACGGGGAAGGGTTTTGTTTCGACAACGAAACGCCGCGGCATGACGCGCTCATTGCAGAAATGCGCATTGCGCGGCATCTGGTCACCAATGCCGAGTGGCTCGAATTCATCGAGGCCGGGGGTTACCGGACGCCCTCGCTGTGGCTCTCCGACGGCTGGGCCTTGGTCGAGGCTGAAGGCTGGCAAGCGCCGGGCTATTGGCGGCAGCACGACGGCGCTTGGCACACGATGACGCTCGCCGGCTTGACGCCCGTCGATCTCGCCGCGCCGGTGCTGCATGTCAGCTATTATGAGGCCGACGCCTTCGCGCGCTTTGCCGGCAAGCATCTGCCCAGCGAGTTCGAATGGGAGGCGGCCGCACGCGAGAACGTGATCGCCGACGCCTTCGGTATTGCTTGGCAATGGACCCGCAGCGCCTATCTGCCCTATCCGGGCTATCGCGCCGCAGAGGGCGCGCTCGGCGAATACAACGGCAAGTTCATGGTCAATCAGATGGTTTTGCGCGGCTCTTCGCGGGCGACCCCGGCCGGGCACGAGCGCGTCACCTACCGCAATTTCTTTTATCCGCCGGCGCGCTGGCAGTTCAGCTCGGTGCGGCTCGCCGAGTTCACATAAGGGTTCCTGCAAATGGTTGCGCTCGCACGCTCACGCCGTCTGCATCACGCCGACGACCCGTTTCTGGCGGACGTGCTTACTGGCCTGACTGCAACGCCGAAACATCTGCCGCCCAAGTATTTCTACGATGCGGATGGCTCGGCGCTGTTCGAACGCATTACCGAGCTGCCGGAATATTACCCGACGCGTTGCGAAATGAGCATTCTGCGCGCGCACGACCGCGACATCGCCGCGCTAATCCCGCAGGGCGCCGCGCTCATCGAGTTCGGCAGCGGCTCGAGCCGGAAAGCGCGCATCGTCCTCGCCGCCGCGGCGGAAAAGCTCGTCGCTTACGTTCCGGTCGACATTTGCGGCCCGATGATCGAGCGCGAAGCCGCCGAGCTGCGGCCGGATTTCCCCAATGTCGAAGTGTTGCCGGTCACCGCCGACATTACGCACCTCTTCCCTTTGCCGCCGCCCGCCAAGGCGGCACCGGTGCGCGTCGGATTTTTTCCGGGATCGACGATCGGCAATTTCGAGCCGCATGAGGCGGCCGCATTCCTACGCAATGCCGCAAAGATCCTCGGCACCGGCGCGCGTCTCATCGTCGGAGCCGATCTCATCAAGTCCACGGACGTTCTCAACAAGGCCTACAACGATCGCGAGGGCGTTACCGCCAAGTTCAATCTCAATCTGCTCACCCGCATCAATCGCGAGCTCGGCGCCAATTTTCGGCCTGAGTGCTTCGAGCATCACGCGGTGTACAACCGCGAGCGACAGCGCATCGAAATGCATCTGGCGAGCCTGAAGCGGCAGAAAGTGAAGATCGCCGGCGAAACCATCGACTTCCGTGCCGGCGAGACCATCCACACCGAAAACAGCTACAAATACAGCGTTGAGTCACTCGGCGCTCTGGCGCGGGGCGCGGGCTGGCGGCCGCTCGCAGTCTGGACCGACTCGCGCAAATACTTCTCCATTCAAGCCTTCGCGCTCACGGATGAGCGCCCATTGCGGGCAGCGGACTAGGTCTTGTCCGCTGACATTGGCTCATACTCCGTTCATTCCCGCGCAACCGAAAATCCAGACCAGGACGAAAACATCTATGATTGTCGCTCTCTGAGTCCCCGCTTTCGCAGGGACGAGCGGGGTTCAACGTAACCGGATAGTGCTCTAGCTTCCCGAAAGGACGCGGCTGCGCTAAGCATCCGCTCGCTTGAATGAGGGAAGGGTGCAATGAAAATCGTTGCGTTTGAAGCGAACGGCGGCGCGCGGCTCGGGGTGGTCGAGGGCGACGCCGTGGTGGATTTGCAGACTGTCGACGCCAGTTTTCCGGCCGATCTCGGCGAAGTGCTGCGGCGGAGCAATGGCGACCTCAAGCCGCTCGCCGATCTCGCCAAGAGAGCGCCGGCGAATGCGCGCCGCCCGCTCGCCGGCCTCAGATACGCTTTGCCGGTCGCCCGCCCCGGCAAGATTATCTGTCTCGGTCTCAACTATCTCGATCACGTCAAAGAGGGGCCGCAGCGCGATAACATTCCGAAATATCAGTCGATCTTCTTCCGCATGGCGAGTTCGCTGACGCCGCATCTGCAGCCGTTGATACGGCCGAAAAAATCGATCCAGCTCGACTACGAGGGCGAGATGGTCGTGATCATCGGCAAGCGCGCCAAGCATCTGACGCTCGAGAATGCCGCCGATTGCGTGGCCGGCTATGCCTGCGGCATGGAAGGGTCGGTGCGCGAATATCAGCGCCACACCACGCAATGGGGTATGGGCAAGAACTTCGACCGCACCGGCAGCGTCGGCCCGTGGATGGTCAGCGCCGACGAATTGCCGACGGGCGGCAAGGGACTGAAGATCGAGACGCGGCTGAACGGCAAGACCATGCAGTCGGCCAATACCGACATGTTCATGTTTCCAGTGGCGGAATCGCTCGTTTATCTCACCGAAGGCATGACGGTGGAACCGGGCGACGTTCTCTTTACAGGCACCCCTTCCGGGGTCGGCCATGCACGCAAGCCGGAGCCGGTATGGATGAAGGCTGGCGACACGGTCGAAGTCGAAATCCAGGGTATCGGCACGCTGCGCAATCCGGTCGAGGACGAGAAGGCGTAGCGATAGAGCACAAGCTAGGAGACGGGTGGGGAGGAAGTCGATGGGGTTCACGCGTTTTTTGCCGGCGGCGCTTGGCGCGCTGCTGCTCGCCGCGTCCGCACAATTTGTCGAAGCCCAGGACTGGCCGGCGCGCCCGATCCGCGTGATGGTCGGATTCGGTGCCGGCGGCGGCACCGACATCGTCACCCGCATCATCGGCCAGCCGCTCGGCGAACTGCTCGGGCAGCCGATCGTGGTCGAGAACAAGCCCGGCGCCGGCGGCTCGCTCGCCACCGACGTCGTCGCCAAGGCGCCGAAGGACGGCTACACCGCTACTATGCTCAGCACCGGCCACACCGTATCGGCGGCAATGATGAAAAACCTGCCGTTCGATCCGGTGAAGGATTTTGCGCCGGTGGCGCAAGTTGCGGATTCGTGCTTCGTCATCGTCGCGCGCAAGGATTTCCCAGCCAACGATATCAAAGGTCTTATCGCGTTGGCGAAGTCAGAGCCTGGCAAACTCAATTTCGGCACGGTCGGTCTCGGCTCAACGCAACACATGGCCGGCGAGCTATTCCGACAAATGACCGGCATCGAAGTCAAACATATTCCCTATCGCGGCACGCCCAACGTGGTGCAGGCGCTGCGCGCGAGGGAAATCGACTATGCCGTCGAGTTGGTACATGCGGTCATCGGTCAGGTGAACGCGGGCGAACTCAAGATCCTCGCGGTCGGCGGACCGAAGCGCTGGCCGACCATTCCCGATGTGCCCACCATCGCCGAATCCGGCGTGCCGGGCTATTCTGTGGTCGGCTGGTACGGCTTGGTTTTTCCCGCCGGCACGCCGCAGCCGATCGTCGACAAGATGAACAAGGCGCTGCGTCAGGTCCTGGCGCGTGACGATGTGCGCGCGCAGCTCGCGAAGGTCGGTGCCGAGATCGATGTGAGCTCGCCGCAGGAGTTCGGCCAACGTCTGGCCGAGGAAGTCGCCAAGTGGAAGTCGGTGCGCGACAAGGCCGGGCTGGAGGCGAAATAACGGGCGACGTTTATCGGTCAATTATTGCGGAGAGGATAAAATGGCTGATCAATTGAATGCTCTCGTCATTGTCGGATCGCTGCGCAAGGGCTCATACAACGCGGCGCTGGCGCGTGCGCTGCCGCCTCTGGCGCCACCGGAGATGAAGCTCAAGAGCGCGCCGCCGCTCGACGCGTTTCCGCTCTACAACGCCGATATTCAGGAGGCTTCCGGCTTTCCGCCGGCGGCCGAAGATCTCGCCGCTGCCGTGCGCGCCGCCGATGGCGTGCTGTTCGTGACGCCGGAATACAACTGGTCGATGTCCGGCGTGCTCAAGAACGCCATCGATTGGGTCTCGCGTATGAAAGACCAGCCGTTCAACGGCAAGCCTGTCGCTATCCAATCGTGCTCGCAAGGGCCGCTCGGCGGTGCGCGCATGCAATATCACTGGCGCATGTCGATGACGTTTCTCAACGCCTTTATCTTCGGCACGCCCGAAGTCTTTGTCGGCTCGGCGCAAACCAAGTTCGACAAGGACACCCTGGAGCTGAAGGATCAGCCCACCAAGGATATCGTCAAGACGCAGCTCGCCGCCTTTGCCAAGTTCATCAAGAAGATGAAGGGCTGAACGGACTAGGTCGCCGCCTGCGCGCGCTTGGGGAAGAGCTGCGGCCGCAGCTTGGGATGGCTCGCCATCATCTTCGGCGCGTAGGGCGCTTCGGCGCCAAGCTCCTCGGCGGCGTGCCAGGCCCAGCGCGGATCCCACAGCGCCGCGCGGCCGATACAGATGAGATCGGCCTTGCCGGAAGCGACGATGTCTTCCGCCATGCGCGGATCCATGATCAGGCCGACCGACATGGTGACGATGCCGGTCTCCTTTTTCACTTTTTCAGCGAACGGCACTTGATATCCGGGACCGAGCGGAATCTTTTGCGCCGGCGATAATCCGCCGGACGACACGTCCATGTAATCGAGACCGCGCTTCTTCAACTCTTTTGCCAGCACCACCGTCTCTTCCGGCGTCCAGCCGCCGTCCACCCAATCGGTCGCCGACACGCGCATGCCGATCGGCTTCTGCTCCGGCCAGGCTTTGCGCGCCGCCTCGTACATTTCGAGCACGAAGCGCATACGGTTCTCCAGCGAACCGCCGTATTCGTCGGTGCGCTTGTTGGAGATCGGTGACAGGAACTGGTGCGCCAGATAGCCGTGGGCGGCGTGCAGTTCGATCACGTCGTAGCCGATGCGGTCGACGCGCTTTGCCGCTGCGGCGAAATCGCCGAGCACACGCTTGATGTCGTCCTTGGTCATCGCCTTGGGCACCGGCCAGCCGGTGTCATAGGGGATTGCCGACGGTGCTTCCGGTGTCCAGGCGTCCGGCCCTTCCAGGATCGGCTTGCCGCCGGCCGCAGGCGGCGTGGTCGGTCCCTTGCGGCCCGCATGCGCAAGTTGGACGCCCAGTTTGGCGACGCCGTATTGCCGGCAGAAGTCGTGCACGCGCTTGAGCGCTCTTTCATTGTCGTCGGACCACATCCCGGCACATTTCGGCGAGATACGCCCCTGCGGGCACACGTCGGTCATTTCGGTCATCACCAGGCCGGCGGCGCCGAGCGAAAACGAGCCGAGATGCATCAGATGCCAGTCATTGGCCGAGCCGTTCTCGGAATTGTACTGACACATCGGCGAGACCACGATGCGATTCGGTAAAGTCAGCCCGCGCAACGTGAGCGGCGAGAAGAGAACGCTAGCCATTTGCAGATTTCCCTCAGATACAGAGATCAATCAGTGCCAGGCGTGCATCGCCACGACCAGGCAGCAGATCGCCCAAAAGATGCAGTATTCAACTCCCCCGATCACCCAGATCCAGCACTTGGTCACTTTGTAGGTGGCAGCCGCCGCGACCAGGAGATGGATGAAGGCGATGATCCCGATATATCGGGTATAGATGTCGAAAAACAAGCAGAGGCACAGCACCGTCTCGATGGCGCCGGCGATATACATCCAGGTCGCCGGAGGCTTGAAGCCGGCTTTGACGAAAAAATCGAGCGTGGCGGGGACCGTGAGCTTGCCGACGATGTGCGGGATGAAAAAGACCGCGCAGATAATGCGGAGGATGTTGAATTCGTTGAGCAGGTTGAAGCTGTCGACCCACGACATCGGCGGCGCTCCCGGCCTCTTGCGGTCCGATAATTCGCACTTCTGGCCGCAGCCGCCAAGCCCTATCCTGGCCCGCCTGTTTCCGCGGGAGCTATGAATGAGCGGGCTGCCTGACCTTTCCTTCAATTATTTTCCGGACAATTACCGCTGGTCGCATGGCCTGTTGATCGGCCTCAACACGGCGCCATGGGGGGGCGCCGAAATTGGCGAGGTCAATCGCATCGGGCTGCGCTTGAAGGACAAAGTCGGCGACGACGATGCCTGGTTTGCCGAGTGGGCGCGCGAGGCGCAGAAGGTCGACGATGCGGGCCGCGCGTTGATCGCCGAGGGGCGCACGGTGAGCGGCGCGCAATACCTTCAACGCGCGAGTGTCTACTACCACATCGGGGAGCGCTTCCTGCAGCCGAAGAGCGAAGCGGGCAATGCGGCCTACAAGCGTGGTGTGCAAGCGCTGCGCGATGCTGCGAAATACCTCGATCGGCCGCAACTTGAGCACGTCGAAATTTCCTATGGCGATACGGCATTGCCGGCGATCTATGTCCATGCCGAGCCGAGAAACCGCGGCGGCAAGGTGCCGGCGATGGTGTTTTTCGACGGCCTCGATGTCACCAAGGAGATTCAATACTTCAAAGGCGTCGCCGACCTCGTCGCGCGCGGCATCGCCTGCCTCATTGTCGATGGACCGGGAAATGGAGAAAGCATTCGCTTCCGCGGCCTCTATCTGCGGCCGGACACCGAGCATTACGCGAAGCCTGTCTTCGATTATCTGGCCGCGCGGGCGGAAGTCGATGCCAAACGCATCGGCGTGATGGCGATCAGTCTCGGTGGCTACTATGCGCCGCGCGCGGCCGCCTTCGAACAGCGCTTTGCGTGCTGTGTCGCCTGGGGCGCGCAATGGGACTACCAGAAGATCTGGCGGGATCGCTTCGAACGCCTGGCGCGCGCCGACACGCCATCATTGTCTGTCGCGCATCAGCACATCGCCTGGGTGCTCAACGTCAAGACACAGGATGAGGTGCTGGAAAAGCTCGCGCCGTTCAAGCTCGAGGGCGTGGTGCAGAAGATCACTTGCCCATTCCTGATGCTGCACGGCGAGGGCGACGAACAAATTCCGCTGGCCGAAGCGCGCAAGTGCTTCGACGCCGTTGGCGCCAAGCAGAAGACGTTCAAGCTGTTCACGCGGGAGGAGGGCGGCTATCACCACTGTCAGATCGACAACCAGAGCATCTGCTCGGCTTATATGTGGGATTGGCTTGAGCAAGTCTTGCAGCCCGGCCGCCGTTGATGACTACTGCTCGACCTTGATGTTGTTGTCGCGGATAACCTCGGCCCAGCGCCCGACCTCGCTGTGTATGAAGCTACGCGCCGCTTCTGGCGATAGCTGATTCGTGGCGAAAGGCTCGAAGCCTTCCGTCTGCCAGCGTTTGCGCAAAGCCATGTCGGCGACGACGCTTTGCAGGGCGGTATTGAGCGTCTTGATGACCGGCTGCGGCGTTCCGGCCGGCGCAAACAGGGCTTGCCAGTAAACGATGTCGAGTTTGGGTCCGAGCACGGTCACCAGGCTTTCGGCTGTCGGTAGTTGCGGGTTCTTCTCCTTCGAGGTGATGCCATAGGCCTTGAGCTTGCCAGCGGCGACGTGCGGCACCACCGATTGCGGCGTGCCGAAGAACAGATCGACATGGCCGCCGAGCAAGTCATTCATTGCCGGCGCCGCCCCGCGATAGGCAATCTGGTCGATCGAGACCTTGGCCTGCTGGGCGACCAGATTGGTGGTGAGATGGCCGGTGGCGCCATATCCGGGGATCGCCGCCTTCAGCGTCTGCTTCTTCATCAGCGCCAGCAGTTCGGTCAGATTGTTCGCCGGCAAACCGGCGCGGCCGACGAGCACCAGCGGGTTCTTGTTGACAAGCATCACCGGTGTGAGGTCTTTCTCTGTGTCGAACGGCAGGTTTTTGTATAGCGTCACGTTCACCGAGATCTGCGAATTGTGCAGCAGCAACGTGTAGCCGTCGGGGGCGGCGCGGGCGACCTTGTTGGTGGCGATGGTGGTGCCGCCGCCGGTGACGTTCTCGACGACGACGGTCTGCTTGAGCTTCGCCGATAAGGCGTTGCCGATCTCGCGCGCGGTGGTGTCGGTCGGGCCGCCGGCCGGATAGGGAACGATGATGGTGATGGTGCGGGTGGGATAGTTCTGCGCCTGCGCCTCCGTCGCGACGAGGAGGGCTGCAAAAGCGGCGGCGATCACGCCGGCCAAGCGTCTCATCATCGAATTCTCCCGGCGTTCTTTGCTGCGAGCCTAGCTTCTTCGCCGCGCGGCAACACAGGTGATTGCGAGGCGGCGCGCGAGAACTGCTCGCGGCCGCCTCGGAACCTCAGCTCTTCAGCGGCGGGTAGTCGCGCGAAAATACCGGCTGCGCCAGGAACTTCTTCGGGTCCATGGTCCAGAACTGGCTGACGTTGTGATAGGTTTTGATGGTCTTGTTCACCATCTTGCCGTTCTGTTTCTCGGCGCGGCGAACATAGACATCGATGACCACGTTGCCGTAATCGTCGAAGCGGATGGGTCCACGCGGCGTCTCCGCGAGCTTCACCGCGCGGATCGCTTTGACGAACTGCTCCGGATTGTCGGCCTTGCCGCCGGTTTTCGCGAGCGCCGCCTCGATCACCTGGCCATCGATGTAGAAGCACGCCGCATAATGGCCGATGCGCACGTCGTTGCCGTAGTTCTTGCGCATACCGGCGATGAAGCGCTTGTTGGCTTCGCTGTCGATGTCGAGCGAATAGGGATTGGTGTTGATCAGACCGATCGCCTCGTCGCCGTAAGCTCCGATGATGGTATCGTCCGCGGTCGTAGAGCCGCCGGTGAGCTGCTGCTTTACCCCCATGGCTTTCGCTTGTTTGATGAACTTGATCGGGTTTGACCCGGCAAGCCCCACGCACATCACTTGGCAGTCGGGAATTTGCGCGACGTAAGGGCCGTAATCCGGCGTGTTCAGAGGCGACCATAGCTTCTTGACCACGCGGCCGCCGTCTTCTTCGAGCACGCGCTGAAAGCCGCCGATCTGCTCGTAGCCGAAGGCGAAGTCGTCGGCGATGGTGGCGGCGGTTTTGAGCTTCATCTCATTCGCCACGTAATCGCCGAGCGGATAGAGGCACTGCGCCGAAGTGTAGGAGGTGCGCGTGAGGTAGGCATTGCGGCGGCGCTGCGTCACGTCCTCGGCTCCGGCAAAGGCGAGCGTCGGCATTTTCGCCTGCGCGAGGTAATCGAGCGTCGCCAATAATTCGAACGCAGCGAACGGCCCGAGCACCACGTTGACCTTGTCCCGCTCGACCAGCTCCTGCGCCTTGGTCTTGGCGCCCGCCGGGCTGCCGCCGGTGTCGGCGACCAGCAACTCGATTTTGCGTCCCGACAGCGTGAAGTTCTTTTCCTTCAGAAATGTGGTGATGCCTTCCTCGGCGTGGGCACCGCCGGCAGCGAGGGGCCCCGTCTTAACCGTGAGCAGGCCCACTTTGATCGGCGCGTTCTGCGCGACAGCGGGCATTGCAAAGCTGGCGGCGCCGGCCGCGGCGGCCGTTCCAGCCAGAAATTCTCGACGATGGATACGCGGCATGATCGTCCTCCCCGGTCTTATTGATTAAGGCAAGTCTGCGCCTAATCGCGCATATGGCGCAATGCCGCCGCGCAAGTGCTGCCCACGCTTGCCCAAGCTTCGCTCCTTTCACTCTAGAGCTTCTTGCCTTTGAGCCAGTTCTCGCCTTTGGCGTAGAGCGCAGCGAGTGCCGGCCCGTCCAGCCCCGGCAATTCGTCTTTGATCCGGTAGCCGAGCTTGTACTGGAGGTAAGCGAGATGCCGATAACCCTCGGGGAACGTGGCCAATAATTTGCGGTCGAGCAGCGGGTGCTCGCCCGGTGTGACCGGATCGAGACGATCTTTCTCGTAGGCGAGGCGCCGCAGCACCAGACCCCATTTGCCGCGGCGCTTCTCCAGAAAATCGTAGAACTTGCCCGAGCAGGTCACGTCGCAGAGCATGCCCTCGACCATGGCGCGCTGCTGGATGGCCATGCGCGTTTGCGCGATCGCACGCTTGCCTTTGACGTCGATGCTCATGCCGCCAAGCGCGTGCATGATGCGAACGCCCTGGTCGTAGCCCTCCTGGCTGACGCGGATGAAGTCCTCATACGAGCCCTGAAACCAGGTCGCCCACATCTGGCCGTCCTTGTGCCAGAGCGTGCGAAAGCGATCCCACATCCGCCCGTCGCGCCACATCACCCAGTTTTCAACGATCTCGCGAATGGCGAGTCGGTCGGCCGTGTCGCGCGGCATGTTCCCCCCTTATCATTATGGCCGAGCAACCGGCCGGCCGTGATACTTGTCCCAGCCATCTACGTCTTCGTATGTTGCAAGGTGTGGATGCCGGCGACAAGCGTCGGCATGACGAGGTCAGGCCATTATGGCGCGGCTCGACGGCAAGGTCGCAATCGTCACCGGCGGTGCCAAAGGCATCGGCCGGCATTATTCGCAAGCGCTCGCCAAAGAGGGCGCGCGGGTGATGATCGCCGACATCGAGGACGGCGCCGCGTTGGCGAGCGAACTCGCTCAGGCGCAGGGCGCGAATTCAGCGGCCAGCATGCGCTGTGACGTGAGCGACGAGGATTCGGTCAAGCGTATCGTGGCGGAGACGCTCGCGCGCTTCGGTCAGATCGATATTCTGGTCAACAATGCCGCGCTCTACGCCAAGCTTGCGCCCCGCAATTTCGACCAATGGGATCTCGCCACCTGGGACCAGGTGATGGCGGTAAATATCCGCGGGCCATGGCTGATGGTGAAGCATGTCGCGCCGCACATGATTGCGCGCAAGTCAGGCAAGATCATCAATGTCGCATCCGCCGCCGCCTACAAAGGCGTGCCGCGCATGCTGCCTTACGTATCGTCGAAGGGCGCCATGATCGCCTTCAGCCGCGCCTTATCTCGCGAACTCGGCCAATACGGCATCGCGGTGAACTCGCTGTCGCCCGGCTACATCCTCAGCGACACCGGTCTGGAAAATAAAACCCACGTGGAGGAGGAGCGCGTGCCGGTGCGCAATTCGCGTGCTTTCAAGCGCGATGCTTACCCGGAGGACCTGGTCGGAACCCTGTTGTTTCTCGCCTCCAGCGACAGCGATTTCGTGACCGGCCAGTCCATCGTTGTCGACGGCGGTTCCATCAACAACTAGACGAGCCACAGTGTGGCCATGTTTTGCCCGATAGGGTCATTAACCTTAAGATTTGAAGAGCATTTTAACGATCTTTCCGATTTGTTAACCTAGTTTAAGACGGGCTGGAGAGCCTCCGACGGGCTAAAATTGCGAGATTGGGTCGGCGTGTCCGGCCCTTTGCTGCCGTTGAAGCGGATGGCAGCGAAAGAGCCGGACAATACGCGCACCGGCCCCGGCTCGTCCGTCACTCCTGCTCGCGACCAGATGTGTAGGGCGTTCTCGCCCGCGGCGATGAAGGAGTTAATTTCGGTGGCGGCAGGGACCCTGGTCGGGCAAGCGCACGGCGACGTTGTCAGCCTGTCGGCGGCCGGCTCGTGGACCGCCGAATACGCGCGCACGCTCGACGCCCTGGTCGAGGCTGCCGTGCATACCAAAACAGCCGCCAGCGTTATCGCCATCGATGTCGCCCAGATCGAGCGTATTGACACCTACGGCGCCTGGTTGATCGAGCGTACGCTGCGCGCGTGGAAGACCCGGGGCGTCGACACGCGGCTCGTTGGACTGCCGGAACGCCACCGCGGGCTCTTCGAGAAGGTGCAGGCGGGCACGCAGACGCTTTCCGCGCTGCCGCGGCGCGAAAATCGCGTCATCGCGACGCTGGAAAGCGTCGGCCGCACGATGACCCTGCTCGGCCAGGACGTGGTCCTGCTCTTTCAGATGGGCGGGGCTGTCGTGGCGGCGTTTCTGCGCGTGCTCGTCCGTCCCCACACGTTCCGCTTCACGTCCATGGTCAATCATCTCGAGCGCGTGGCCTGGAACGCGGTGCCCATTATCCTGATGATCACGCTGCTGATCGGCGCCATCATCTCGCAGCAGGGCATCTTCCATTTCCGTACTTTCGGGGCCGACATTTATGTCGTCGACATGGTCGGCGTGCTGGTGTTGCGAGAACTCGGCGTCGTCATCGTCTGCATCATGGTCGCCGGCCGCTCGGGAAGTGCCTACACCGCAGAGCTCGGCTCGATGAAGATGCGCGAGGAGGTCGACGCGCTGCGCACCATGGGCTTCGATCCGGTTGAGGTGCTGATCTTGCCGCGCATTCTCGCCTTGATTATCGCCGTGCCGCTGCTGTCGTTCATCGGCGCCATGGCGGCGCTCTACGGCGGCGGGCTCGTAGCCTGGCTGTACGGCGGCATCAATCCGACCGTATTTATCTCGCGGTTGCGCGACGCGATCTCCTTGCAGACGTTCGAGGTTGGCATGATCAAGGCGCCGTTCATGGCACTGGTCATCGGCCTTGTTGCCTGCGTCGAAGGCTTGCAGGTGCAGGGCAGCGCCGAATCCCTCGGCACAAAGACCACCGATTCGGTCGTCAAATCGATCTTCCTGGTCATTGTGGTCGATGGCTTGTTTGCCGTCTTTTTCGCCTCGATCGGAATTTAGCGATGGCGACGAACGGGCAAACCGATCACGTGATCAAGGTGCGCGACCTCGTCGTCGATTTTCAGTCGCATCGCGTGCTCAACGGCGTCAATGTTGAGCTCAACCGCGGCGAGGTACTCGGCTTCGTCGGCGCCTCCGGCGCCGGCAAATCTACTTTGGCACGCACGATCATCGGACTGTTGCCGAAAAAATCGGGCATCATCGAAGTGCTCGGGGTCGACATCGACAAAGCAACCGAGGAGCAGAAGCGCGCGATTGATCGCCATTGGGGCATTCTGTTTCAGCAAGGGGCGCTGTTTTCCTCGCTCACCGTCGGAAAAAACGTCGAGTTCCCGATCCGCGAGTACCTGCGCCTGTCGCCCAAGCTGACGACGGAGATCGCCATCGCCAAGCTGGAAATGGTCGGCTTGAGCCCTGACGTTTACCGCGAATATCCTTCTGAATTGTCGGGCGGCATGGTCAAGCGCGTGGGCCTGGCGCGCGCGCTGGCGCTCGATCCGGAAATTCTCTTCCTTGACGAGCCGACGTCTGGGCTCGATCCAATCAGCGCCGGCGACTTCGATCAGCTCATTCTGACGCTGCAGGAAACGCTGGGCATATCGGTATTCATGGTGACGCACGATCTTGATAGTCTGCACCGCGTCTGCGATCGCATCGCGGTGCTCGGCGACGGCAAGATTCTCGAGGCCGGCACAATGGAGAAAATGCTCGCTTCGCAGCATCCGTGGCTGGTCTCGTATTTCCACGGCGCGCGCGCCCATGCCGACTGGCACGTGAGAGTAAAAGGATAAAGTGGAGGAGTGCGATGGAAGACCGGGCAAAATACGTTCTGATCGGGTTGTTCACTTTTGCCGTCATCGCCGGTGCCTTCGGCTTTGTTTACTGGCTGCACGCCACGTCGAGCACAAAAGACAGCGCCAGCTACCGAGTAATCTTTTCCGGTTCGGTTACCGGCTTGCGCACCGGCGCGCCGGTGCTGTTCAACGGCATTCGCGTCGGCGAGGTATCGAGCCTCGCGCTAACGGACAACCCGGCCGAGGTGGCCGCCATCCTCAGCGTCAGTCCGAAGACTCCGGTGCGTGCCGATACGCAGGTGACGCTCGACTACGCCGGCCTCACCGGCATCGCGTCGGTGTCGATGCGCGGCAATTTGGCGACGGCCGAGCCGCTCAAGGCCGACAACGGAGAAATGCCGACGTTGCGTGCACAATCGGCATCGGGCGACATGTCGTCAGCTGCGCGCGAGACGCTCGCTCATGTCGACGCAATCCTGACGCAGAATCAGGAATCGCTGCATAAGTCGATCAAGAACATCGAGACGTTCACCGACACGCTGGCGCACAACAGCGACAATATCGACCGCATCCTGAAGACCGGCGCGGAAACCGTCAGTTCGGTCAAGCAGCTCGCCGACAATCTGGATAAACGCACAGCCGATATCACCGCCGGGGTTCTTCAAGTTACCGATTCGGCCAACAAGCAGATCAACATCGTCGGCGGCGACGCGCACCGCGCCATCCAGCACATCGACACTGCGGTGTCCGATCTCGCCAAGCATCCTTCGCGCATTCTGTTCGGCGGCGGTCAGTAGGGCCGCTTGCCCGCCCGAGGGTTTTGATGGAAGCTGCTCCTGCCACGAGCGGGAGGGAATGCCATGGACGTGATCCCCCTGGGGCCTGGTTTTGCCGCCGAGTTGCGCGGCGTCACGCTAGCCGATGTCGCCAATGATGATGTCGCCTATGCGGCTGCGCGCGGCGCTCTCGAAGAGCATTCGGTAGTCGTTTTCCGGGGCCAGCAGGTCAGTGACGATCTGCAGATCGCCTTCTCGCGTCGCTTCGGTCCCCTCGAAATCACCAAGGTCGGATCGCAAGGGCACGGCACCCATCTGGTGATCCTCACGACCATCGGTCCCGACGGCAAAGTGGCGCCGCCCGATTCGCGCATTGCCTTGCGCAATAAAGCCAACCAGCTGTGGCACAGTGACTCGACATTCAAACGCACGCCGGCGCTCGCTTCGGTTCTATCGGCACGTATCATCCCCGAGCGCGGCGGCGAAACCGAATATGTGTCGACGCGGCTCGCCTTCGAGCGGCTCGACGTGGCGACGCAGCGGAAATTGGAGAATTGCTTCGTCTGGCACGACTATGCGCATTCGCGCGGACAGATCGCACCCGGTCTCGCTTCGCCGGAGGAGCGCGCCGCTTTGCCGCCAGTGTGTTGGCGTATGGTGTGGAAGAATCCGGTAAACGGCCGCAAAGCGCTTTATCTCGCCTCGCATGCCTATAGCATCGAAGGCATGGAACCGGCTGCCGCGCAGAAACTGCTGGCTGAACTGATGGATGCGGCGACTGCCCCGGGTCAGAGCTATATGCACCGGTGGCAAACCGGTGACGTGGTGATGTGGGATAATCGTGCGACCATGCATCGGGGACGGCCTTGGCCTGCGCACGAGGCGCGCTACATGGTACGCACCACGATCTCCGCGACCGAGGGCGATGGGCTCGCCGGCGTGCGGCCGCCCACACGAGAGGCGGCCGAATAGCTGGACGACGGTGCCGGGGCTCCTTAGCTACGCAGCAGGCGGGCGTTTCCGCTCTGGGCGGAACCGGCTATAGTGAACGCAAATTCAGCCATTCTTTTGATGCGGAGGACGAAATGTCGGTCGCAACCCATCCCGGCGACAGCAAACACAACATTCAGGCGGCGCGGCGCGCCTACTACGAGAAGGCGGCCAAGTACCACATGGCGCCGCTGTGGGAGGTGCTGAAAGACCTGGTGACGCCCGAGCCGAAGACGCAATGCCAGCCGGCGATCTGGAAATTCGGCGACGTCAAGAAGCTGATGCTCGAGGCTGGCGATGTAATCACCGCCGAAGAGGCCGAACGCCGCGTGCTGGTCCTGGAAAATCCGGGCGAGACAGGCAAATCGCGCATCACCAATTCACTCTTTGCCGGCATCCAGCTGATCATGCCTGGCGAAATCGCCGACGTGCACCAGCATGTCGCCTCGGCGATCCGCTTCGTGCTCGAAGGCGAGGGCGCCTATACCGCGGTCGAAGGTGAGAAGACCATGATGAAGCACGGCGACTTCATCATCACGGCCAACTGGGCGCCGCACGATCACGGCAATCCCGGCAAGCAGCCGGTGATGTGGCTGGACGTGCTCGATATGCCGACGATCAATCACTTCGAGACCTCGTTCGCAACCCATCCCGAAGAGAAGATGCAGAAGACCAACCACGGTGACGGCGACTCATTCGAGCGTTACGCTTCCGGCGTGCTGCCGGACGGCGCGCCGGCGCTCAATCGCTCGCCGGTGATCAATTACCCCTATGCCAAAATGCGGCCGATCCTGCAGCGGCTCAAGGATACCGGCGACGTCGACAAGCGGCATGGCGCGCGCGTGCGCTACGCCAACCCGATCAACGGCGGACCGGTGCTGCCGACGATGGGGGCCAATCTCGCGCTGCTGCCTAAAGACTTCAAAGGCGAGCCCTACCGCTCGACGGACGGCATGATCTTCGCTGTGGCCGAAGGTAAAGGCACGACCGTTATCGACGGCAAGTCGTTCGACTGGGGCGTCAACGACGTCTTTGTCGTGCCGCCTTGGAAGAAGTATCACCACACGATCGGTGGCGAGGACGCTGTACTGTTCTCGATTTCCGATCGTCCGGCACAGGAAGCACTCGGCATCTGGCGCGAGAGCAACTGAGCACGGCCAACCTTTCAATGTGGACCCGTTTTCGCGTCCGCTCGGTCCGAACGCGTGGTCCCGATTGCACGCCTATCTACTTGCATACGTTGGCGGCAAACAACGCGACCAATTTCGAGGAGCTTGGAGTTTCTAAATGCAATTTGAGCAACTCAGCGCCGGCCACGGCGCGCTGACGGCTGCACGGATCGGCCAAGGCCGCGATCTGGTGATCTTGCATTCTCTGCTCGCCGACCGTACCGCTTTCGATCCCGTTGTGCCGGCGCTGGCGGAGAAGCGCCGCCTCACCCTCATCAACCTGCCAGGCTTTCACGGTTCGCTGCCGCTGCCGCTCGCGCTCATGGACGCCTATGTGGCGGCGGTCGAAGACGGGTTCGACGAGTTCGGTATCGGGCGCGACGCGGCGTTGATCGGCAACGGTTTCGGCGGCACTGTCGCGCTCGCTTTTGCTATTGCGCACCCGGAGCGCCTGTCCAAACTCGTGGTGAGCGACGCGGCGGCGGCATTTCCGCCCGAGGGGCGGCAGGCCTTCGCGGTCATGGCGCAGAAAGTCGCCGAGGCGGGCATTGGCGCCGTCGCGGAGATTGCCGCCCAGCGTGTGCATTCGCCGGCTTATCTCCAAGCGCATCCCGAAGCAGTCGAGGCACGCAAGAAGGTTCTGCTCGGGATTGATCCAAAGGCCTTTCACGCGGCCTGCAAGATCCTGCAGGAGACCGACCTTACCCCGCTGCTCATGCATGTGCGGGTGCCGACTCTGGTCGTCTGCGGAGAACTCGATCAGGCAACGCCGCCTGCGCTCACCAAGGAGGTGGCGGAGAAAGTCACCGGTGCCAAATACGTCGAACTGCCGGGCTGCGGTCATTGTCCGCCGCTCGAGCAGCCGCAGGAATTTCTTGCGGCGATCCGAGATTTCCTGGAGCTCTAGCCCAGCGCCCTCATCACAGCGGCAGCGATAGCGGCGGTGCCCGCGGCTCCGCCGAACTCCATAGGCCTGAGTCCGGAAGCATAGGCGTCATCTACGGCACGCTCGATGCGCCGCGCGGCGTCCGCCGCCGGCGCGTGGTCGTGCTTGTCGGCGAGCCAGTCGAGCATCATCGCGGCGGAAAGGATCATCGCCGTGGGGTTCGCCTTGCCTTGGCCCATGATGTCCGGCGCGGTGCCGTGACAAGGCTGAAAGACGGCATGTGTGTCGCCGATGTCGGCCGACGGCGCGATACCAAGGCCGCCGATCAGGCCGGCGGCAAGATCGGAAAGAATGTCGCCGAACATGTTCTCCATCACCATCACATCGAAATCCCACGGCCGCCGCACCAGCATGGCAGAGCAGGCATCGACATAAAACTTGTCGGTGGCGACTTCTGGGTACTTGGCCTTATGTTCGTCGAAGATCGTGCGCTGCCAATTGAAGGCCCTGAAGACATTGGCTTTGTCGATCAGGGACAGCCGTCCCGGGCGCCCACGTTTCTTGCGCCGCTGCGTCAGCCGGAATGAAAAGTCGAACAGGCGCTCGGTGGTCTTGCGCGTCACCACCAGCGTCTCGCGGGCCTCGTCGTCTGCGACGATCCCTTTGCCCATGGATGCGAACAAGCCTTCGGTCGATTCGCGGATAACGACGAAGTCGATGCCGTGCTCTTGCGCGCCGACGATGGGGCTGGGTACCCCGGGAATAAGCCGCGCCGGCCGCACACCCGCATAGAGGTCGAAGATGAAGCGCAGTTCGACCTGCGGCATGATCTCGGTATTGTCGGGATAGCGCACGCTGGGTAGTCCGCAGGCGCCGAGCAGGATGGCATCGGCCTCTTCGCAGAGTTTGACGGTGGACTCCGGCATGGACTTACCGGTTTCTTTGTAATGCTCAGCGCCTGCTGCGGCTTCGCTGAAGCGGAATTTCAAGCTTGAGGTCGTTTCTTCAATGCGCCGCAGAATTTGCAGTGCGACCGCCGTCACCTCGGGCCCGATGCCGTCGCCGGGCAGGACGGCGATGTGGAAGGCGGTGTTCGCGGACATGGGCTTTCGTTTGTTGGCGCGGGCCGCTAATGAATACGCTTGCGCGCGCCAGCGCAAGCGAGGGGCTTCGCACCATGCCGCGTTTTGCCGCCAATCTTGGTTATCTGTTCACCGACCGTGCGCTTATCGAGCGCATCGATGCGGCGGCGGCCTGCGGATTTAAGGCGATTGAGCTGCAATTTCCTTACGACGTGCCCCCAAACCAGGTGAAGGCGGCGATCGCGCGCAATAAGCTCACGATGCTCGGTATCAACACCCCGCCGGGTGAGCGCGAGGGCGAATTCGGCCTAGCTGCGGTGCCCGGGCGCGAAAAGGACTTTGCCGCATTGTTTGGGCGTGCGCTCGACTACATCAGCGCAATCGATGGCGCGGCTATCCATTGTCTCGCCGGCAAGGTGGCTTCCGAGCAGCGCCCGGCGGCGGACCGTGTCTTTATCGATAATCTCAGGCGCGCTGGCGAGCTCGCCGCGGCCAAAAATATCATCGTATTGGTCGAACCGATCAATGCGCTCGATCGGCCCAATTATTTTCTCAACCACGTCGAGCACGCCGCCGACATCATCGCCAAGGTCGGGCTGTCGAATGTTAAAATGCAATTCGATTTTTATCATGTGCAGATCGTGGGCGGCGATCTGATCCGGCGTCTGGAAAAGAACCTAGCGGTGATCGGTCATCTGCAGTGCTCCGCCGTTCCCACGCGCCACGAGCCGGACGAGGGCGAGATCAACTATCCGGCCATATTTGCGGCGGTAGACCGGCTCGGTTATGTGGGTTGGATCGGCGCGGAATATCGGCCTCGTGGTCGCACCGAGGCGGGTTTGGCCTGGGGCGAGCCGTACGGCCTGCGAGCGCCAATTTAACCAACAAAGACATTGAAAAAGCACACAAATCGCCTTTGCCCTGAGCCCGGGAGTTGGTAGATTCGGGCCATGTTCGGACGCAGAAAGAAAACCCTCGCCGAAGCGTCGGAGGGCCCCAGTGTGCTCAAGGATGCCGTACGCGAGGCACGCATCGAAGCAGCCGAGCGCTCGGCCGTCGTGGTCGATCTGCGTGATGCGGAAATTGCGCGGCTCGAATTGCTCGCGGAAGCGCTTGCACCGGTGTTTAAGGATATTCCGCAGAATGTCGATTTGTTCGACACCGGCATCACACCTGGCGATGTGCCGCGGCTATGGATCGACGTTATCGCCCATGTCGAAATGGGCCGCGACAAACGCCAGTATCGGTTCGTGCAGGACACCCGCTACGGCCGCGCGGTACTTGCGGAAAGCTACGAGGTGCCGGACATCGTGCAGGCGGTCACGCGCTACGTCGCGCGCCGCCTCGTCGAACGCGAGCGTGCGCTTGCCGACGACGCGGCCATGGGCAAGGCTTCGGCACAGAAGATCATCGATCAGGAGCGCCGCCGCGCTCGATTAGGCAAGCTGCGCAGCTTCGTCCTCGGCATTGTCGTCGCGCTGGTGGCGCTGTTCGTAGTGGCGCTGCTGTACAGGCCTTAGGGCCGACGACAGGTTTAAGCTACGGGCGTCAGCACAATCTTTCTCGATTCTTTGACTTCGCCGAGGTCATCGAGGCCCCTCGAAATCATTTCGCATGTCCATGCCTCGGGTGTGCCGTCTATACGATAGAGATTGTAGGCGGCCGCATTTTTCGCTTTGCCGGGAGCAGCCGAGGCTGATGGAACGCCGACTGCCGGAACGCGCGTGCCACTCGGGCCATCGAGCCAATTGAGCATGGCCAGATGGTCGTGGCCATGGAGGATGAGTTCGGCGCCATGCGCGGCGATGACGCGCTTGAGCGCGTCTGCATCCTGCAGCAGCTTGTGCGGCTTCGCTTGGCTCGTCGGCGGATGATGAATGAGGATCACGCGGAAGAGGTGCTCGTGTGCCATCGCGACGAGCAGCTCCGCGAGTTGCGCAAGCTGCGCGGGTCCCAGTCTGCCGGTGGCGAAGCCCCAGGGCGTCGGCAGTGCGGTACAAAGACCGATCAAGGCCAGCGGCCCGCGCGTACGCAGATAGGGAAACGTGCCGCCGTCGTCGCCGCGTAAGTAGGCGCCCCACTCGCGTGCCGCATTTTCCAGCCCGCCGCGCACATAGGCATCGTGATTGCCGGCCACGAGGCTCACGTCGTGGGCCTTACCCAGCCGCTCCAGCCACGCACGTCCTCGCGTGAACTCCTCCGGCAGGGCGATATTGGCGAGATCGCCAAGGCAAGCGATGTGGTCGGGTTGCTGTGCCTTCAGATCGGCGACGATTGTCTGCAGCACGCCCGAGTCATGCACGAAGCGGCGGTTGCGCCGCCAGTTGATGTAGCCGGTGATGCGTTTGTTGCAGAGCTGGTGCCATTGCGGCTGCGGCAGCGGCGCCAGGTGCGGATCGGAAATCTGGGCAAGGGTGAACATCGTACTCGGTGCCGCTTTGGCGGGCGCAGCGCTAACGCGGCGGAAGTATCACGAACTGCCGATGAATATTCCCGCCAGAAACACCAGGACACCGCCGACCACCACCTGGAACGCCGCTTGCAGGAATGGAGTGTCCATATATCGCGTGCGGATCCAGGAGATAGCCCCAAGCTCGACTGCGACCACGCAGATCGAAACCACAGTGGCGGTGATGAAGTGCGGGATGAGGTAGGGCAGCGTGTGCCCGAGTCCGCCAAGCGCGGTCATGCCACCCGTTACCAGGCCGCGGATCACCGGCGAGCCACGGCCGGTAAGCGAGCCATCGTCCGAGAGCGCTTCGGCAAAAGCCATGGAAATGCCGGCGCCGACTGAGGCCGCCATGCCCACCAAAAAGGTCGCCCAGGTGTTATGCGTGGCAAAGGCTGCGGCAAAGAGCGGTGCCAGCGTGGACACCGAGCCGTCCATCAGGCCGGCGAGCCCCGGCTGCACGTATTGCAGCACGAACATGCGCCGCGCCGTTTCGTCTTCTTTCGCGCGCGCACCGCGGGTGAGGATTTCCTGGCTGAGCTTGTGCGCCAGACTCTCGTGGTCGGCTTCTGCGTCGGCAAGCTCGATCAACAATTGCCGTACCGAAGCGTCGCGCGCGCCCTGCGCCGCTCTGCGATAATAGCGCTCGGCCTCATACTCCATGTTTTCGGCGAACTTGCGTACCTCTTCGAGCCCGAGCGGCCGCGTTAGCCACAGCGGCTCCTTGGGATTGAGGAAGCCCTTCACGTCCTGCCGGCGGATCAATGGCAGGTACTCGCCGAATTTTTGCCGGTATAGATCGTAGAGCATGGTGCGATGATGCACCTCTTCCTCCGCCATTTCGTCGAATACCTTGGCGGAGGAGGGAAACTGCTCGCGTAGTCCTTCGGCGAAGCCGCGGTAAATGCGGCTGTCTTCTTCCTCGTTGGTAATGGCAAGTGCCAGAATTTCTTGCTCGGTGAGGTCGGAAAAATTTTTCAATCGGCGATCCTTTCGCTGACCGGCAGGGGGTCCGTTCATATATTAGAGCTATTCCAAACTAGAAAGCTCCGATCCGCAAGCCATTGCCTTGGTGGCGCATCTTGGGGAAAACCCGCCGCATGCCCGCGCCCGCGAAAAAATCGGTAATGCAGCGCCTGCGCCGCGCCCTCGAACCGGTCATACGACCGGTCATGCATTTTTATTGGCGCTTCTCGCGCCCGGTAACTTTGGGTGTGCGCGCCCTCGTGGTCGATGGCCAAGGCCGCATTTTCCTGGTCAAGCACTCCTATGTGGATGGCTGGCATTTGCCGGGCGGCGGAGTGGAAGCGGGCGAGACGCTCACCGAAGCATTGGCGCGCGAACTCGCCGAGGAGGGCAATATTGCCATGACAGCAGCACCCCGCTTGCACGGCGTCTTCTTCAACAAGCGGGTGTCGCGCCGCGATCACGTCGCTCTGTTTATCGTGCGAGACTTCACGCAAGAGGCGCCGCCGCAGCCCAATCACGAAATCGTCGCGCACGGTTTTTTTGCCCGCGACGCTTTGCCGGACGATACCGGCCGGGCGACGCGCGCCCGGCTTGCCGAAGTATTTGATCAGGCGGCGGTCAGCGAATTGTGGTGAGATTTTTCGTAATGGTCAGCCGTGAGGAAAAACGACTATCCTGCGAACGGAATCAAGCGAACCGCCCCCGATCGTGCGGTGCTGAAAAGTCGAGTTGCGGGCCGACGGGCACGATGCCGGTCGGGTTCACCTGCCGTTGGCTGCCGTAATAGTGCCGCTTGATCTGCGCCAAGCTCACGGTTTCGGCGATACCCGGCTGCTGATAGAGGTCGCGGGTGTAGTTCGACAGGTTGGGATATTCGTAGATGTGGCGCCAGTTGCACTTGAAGTGGGAATAATAGACGGCATCGAAGCGTACCAGCGTGGTGAACAGGCGCCAATCGGCTTCGGTAGTCGTCGGACCGGCCAGATAGCGTTGCTTCGACAAGATCTGCTCGATTTCATCGAGGGCGTCGAACAGATTGCGGAACGCCTCCCCGTACGCCTCCTGCGACGTGGCAAAGCCCGCGCGGTAAACGCCATTATTGATGTTCGGATAAACGAGGTTGTTGATGCGGTCGATCTCGGTGCGCAATTCCTGCGGGTAATAGTCGGCACGCACGTTGGTTAGGGCGTCGAACGCCGCGTTGAACATGCGGATAATTTCGGAGGACTCGTTGTTGACGATGGTCCGGCGTTTCTTGTCCCAGAGCACCGGCACGCTGACCCGCCCGGTATATTTCGGGTCGGCGAGCACATAAATTTCCGAAAGCCTGCTCTTGCCGTTAGCGGTGTCTCCTGTCGAGCCCTCGTTTTTGTTGAAGGTCCAGCCGTCCTGCAGCATGTCCGGCGACACCACCGACATCGAGACGATATTTTCCAGGCCTTTCAGCTTACGGAAGATGACGGTGCGGTGCGCCCACGGACAGGCGAGCGAGACATATAGATGGTAGCGCCCGCTCTCGGCGGCGTATCCGCCTTCGCCGGAGGGGCCGGGCGACCCGTCGGACGTCACCCAGTTGCGAAAGCGCGCAGTAGGACGGATGAAATGGCCGTCCTGTGTGCGCTGCCCTTCCTGTTGCCAGACACCATCAACCAAAAGTCCCATGCGCACACTCCCTGCACAGTAACGAATTGGGAGACAAACCGG
The DNA here is from genome assembly GCA_035652735.1 of Pseudolabrys sp. Taxonomy (GTDB): domain Bacteria; phylum Pseudomonadota; class Alphaproteobacteria; order Rhizobiales; family Xanthobacteraceae; genus Pseudolabrys. The sequence continues at coordinate 25,674 of DASRDF010000086.1, forward strand.
CGAAAATCAACGACCATTCACTACATCGTCATGGAGGTCTTGTCCCGGCAATCTAGCTCTTTTATGCCGGGGCCCATCGTCGGGGATGCCCAGGAAGCTGGTCGCAACGCCAGAGGTCATGAACGAGCTTTCCCTTACCATCCTGCCCGAAAAGCCTGACGATGCGTTGGCGATCGAGCGCCTGCACGAGCGCACCTTCGGCCCCGGGCGCTTCGCACGTACCGCGTTTCGTATCCGCGAGGGTAGAGGGCACGCGCTCGATCTGTCGTTTACCGCGCGCATCGGTACCTTGCTCGTTGGTTCGGTGCGTCTGACCCCAATTTGCATTGGCGAGACGCCGGCTTTGCTGCTCGGACCGCTGACCGTCGAACCGCCGTTTCGTTCGCGCGGCGTCGGCACGGCGCTGGTGACGCGCGCACTCAAGGAGGCGCGGGCAAAAAACCACAGCCTCGTTGTGTTGGTGGGCGACGAGCCGATCTACAGGAAGAGTGGCTTCAAGCGCATTCCCAAAGGCCAGGTGAAAATGCCGGGCCCGGTCGATCCGGCCCGGTTGCTGATTGCCGAATTGAAGCCCGGAGCCGTCGACGGCGTGAGGGGCCTGATCCGGCCCGATTGGGAGGACCGAGGTGAAAGTTAGCGTCCCTCGCGCGCCCACGTCGCGGCCAACGAGCCCACCAACAGAAGCAAGCCGATGAAACCGGCGAAGATCGGCAGCACGCCGATGCCGCGCACGACCGACACATCGCGCATCTTCAATCCGATCCAATCGTCTCCTTTGTAAGTGCTCGCCGTACGCACCGGTACGACGCGCGGGACGCTTACGGAATTGCCCTCGGCAAGTCGGCGCACGCTGCCGCCGCTCGCCTCGGCAATCTTGCTCAGCACCTCGGTCGTCGATGTAACCTCGGCGAATTCGCGTGGATTGGCGGGACCGACATTGGCGAGTGCGGTGAGCTTGCCGTCGGTCGCGCGCCAAAGTCCGAGCTCCTTTACCGTGACGTCGGCCTGCCACAGGCCTGGTTCCGTCGACCGCAGGTTGATGACGGAGCGCACGCCGGTGGGCGAGGTGAGCGTCACTTCGTTTACACTGTCGGCCATGGTCTGCCGCTGTACCGTCACGTCATGGCCGTGCACGATCAAGCGCAGGGCCTCTTCTTCGAGCTCCGGCTGTTTCATCAGCCAATGCGATAGCCGCCGCAGCAGATCGAGATGCGGCCCTCCACCTTCATAGCCGCGTGCCCACAGCCAGATGTGATCGGATAGCAGCATGGCGACGCGGCCTTTGCCCTCGCGCGCAAGCACGAGCAGCGGCTTGCCGTCGGGCCCTTCCATGACGCTGGTGCCGTTGTTTTGCTTGAGATTGACGACGCGGAACCAGTGACTCCAGTGCGGCGGGTCACTGTCGGAGCCTTGCAGACCGCGGGTGACCGGATGGCGCTCGCCGGCCTGCGTCAGTCGCGGCTGGAAGGGCTGCTCGGTCACGTCACCCGAAGGCTCCGCCGGCAAAATGGCGTCGAGCGGCGTGTGCCAGATGCTGTTGGGGCTGGCGTAGTCCGGCCCTGCGGCGATCATCACGGCGCCCCCGTCCTGCACATATTTGGCGATGTTGTCGAAATAGATCATCGGCAGCACACCCTGCCGCGCATAGCGGTCGAAGATGATGAGCTGAAATTCCGAGATCTTCTGCTGGAACAGCTCGCGCGTAGGGAAGGCAATCAGCGACAACTCGTTGATCGGCGTGCCGTCCTGTTTTTCCGGCGGGCGCAGAATGGTGAAATGCACGAGATCGACGGAGGCGTCCGACTTGAGCAGGTTGCGCCAGGTCCGCTCGCCGGCATGCGGCTCGCCGGAGACAAGCAGCACGCGCAGCTTGTCGCGCACGCCGTCGATCGTGAGGACTGCCCGGTTGTTGACCTGCGTCAGTTCGCCCTCCAGGGGCGAGGCCTCGATCTCGACGATATTCGGGCCGGCATGGGGGATCGGCACCTTCACCTGAACATCGGTGTGCACGGTAACCGTGCGCTTTTCCAGTACGTCCCCGTCGCGGCGCACAATGACTTCCGCGGCGCCGACATGCGCGCCCTGGTCTTCGACGCGGAAGCCAATGGTCTGCGATTGGTTGACGATGCCGAAACGCGGCGTTCTGGTGAGCACCACCCGGCGATCAACCTCATTGGGATGGCCGGTAATCAATGCGTGTAGCGGAGCCCTAAAGCCGAGCGCGGCTACGTTGTCCGGCACATCGTGCACACGTCCGTCGGTGATCATGATGGCGCCGGCGATACGGTCGGGCGGTACATCGGCGAGCGTGGAGGATAGCGCAGAGAACAGCCGGGTGCCGTCATTGGTGCCGTTGGATTCGGCAGCGTCCGCTTCGCGCACTTCAAGGCCAGGAATACGGCGCAATCGCGCGAGGACCGCCTGCTTCGCCTCCTCGGTCTGCTTCTCGCGATCGCCGAACTGTTGGCTCGGGCTCTTATCGACGATCACCGCGGCAACCGAAGGAATTGGATCGCGGTCCTCGCGGGTGAGTGATGGATTGGCGAGCGTCAGCACGAACAGCGCGAGCGCCGTGGCGCGCATGGCCGCGCCGCGGCCGCGCGACAGCAGCAGCATGACCGTGATCAGAACCGCTAGGCCGATCGCTACCCAGAGCACATAATCCGGGACGAGAGGGGCAAACGAAACGCTGAGATTCATGCCGCCGCTCCTACTGTCCCAGCCGTTCGAGCAGCGCCGGAATGTGCACTTGGTCGGCTTTGTAGTTGCCGGTCAGCGCGTACATGACGATGTTCACGCCGGCGCGAAATGCCAACTCGCGCTGGCGTGGCTCGCCAGGAACCAACGGCAGCATCGGCTGTCCATCCGGGCGCATGGCCCAGGCGCCGGCAAGATCGTTCGACGTGATCATGATCGAGGAAACGCCGTCGCCGGCCCGCGCCGGCCGGCTCTCCGCTTCGTCACTTCCTTCCGGCGGCAGCGCCTCGACCCAAAGCTGGCCGGAGGTGAAGCGTCCGGGGAAATCGCGCAACAGGAAGAACGTTTTGGTTAGCACGTGGTCGCGGGGTACCGGCTCAAGCTCTGGAATATCGAGCGACGACAAAATCGAACGCAGCGCCACCATGCCCGGCGTACGATTCTCGCCGCCAAGACCGGGCGTGGCATCGACCGCGTCGCGGGTGTCGAACAAGACCGTGCCGCCGCGTTTCATATAGGTGTCGATGCGTTCCAACGCCGTCTGCGACGGCTTGGGCGCGTTGGGCGCGATCGGCCAATAGATCAACGGAAAAAAAGACAACTCGTCGCGGGCCGGATCGAGACCCATCGGCTCGCCCGCCTCCAGAGCAGTGCGTTGCGCGAGAAAAAGCGTAAGCCCGCTGAGCCCGGCTTTGCTGATTTCATCGACTTGCGGGTCGCCGGTGATGATGTAAGCGAGGTGGGTGCGCTCGGTCGCTTTCATGGCGAAGGCTGCGGCGGCTTGCGATAATTGCTGCTGCGGCGCCGCCGACTTTTGCTGCGCATGTGAGGGATCGGTGAAACCGTAACTGGCCGCAAGCCCCGCGGCCAATAGCACCGCAGCCGCTCGTCCGCGCGGCAGCATTGCGGCGATGCCGCCGGACAGCAGGATCACGACCAGTGCATCGAGCAAGAGCAAACCGAGCGCGGCGAGAAAAATGGGGCCGCGCAGGTCGAGCGGCTCGCCATGCCGATAGACATCGAAGCGCGCATTCAAGCCGGCGAAATCGAGAAGCGCGGGCCGGTCAGCGGGTGCCAAAGTGTTGACCGCAACAAGGCCTTGCGGGGGGCCGTAGAAGCCCGGCGGATGCTCGGCGGTGGCGCGCGCCGTGAAATTTGCCGGCACTGGCCGCGCCGTCGGCGGCGGCACAGAGAAAGCGCCGAAACCATCGAGAACGCGCGTTGGCGGCACGATCTGACGCGCCTCCGAACTTTTACTTTCTGCGGTCTCGCTGCCCGCGCTGGCGTCGGCGAGGGCGACGATGCGGCGGAGCATGTCGACGAAGGCGCCCGATAGCGGAAGGTCGGACCAGCGCGTATCGGCGGTCACGTGAAAGAGCACCAGGAGCCCCTTGCCGCGGCGCTGCGCGGTGACCAGGGGCGTGCCGTCGCCGAGCGTCGCCCAAGTATGCTCGGGAAGCGCCGCATCGGGTTCGGCCAGGACCTGACGCGTAACGGTGACGTCGTCTGGGACCGCCATGCCGTTGAAGGGGCTGTTCTGGGCAAAGCCGGTGAGCTTCTGCGGTTTGTCCCAGGAGAGGCTGCCGCCCAGAATGCGTCCGCCGCGGCGCAGCTTGACCGGCACCAGATCGTCGTCGTTGCGCGCAAGATGCGGGCCGGCAAAACGCACCAGAACGCCACCGTCTTCGATCCACTTGGTCAGCGGCTCGCGCGCTTCGGCGACGTTGCCGACATCGGCAAGGATGAGCATCGGGATATGCTGGTTCAGGAAGCGGCTCACCGCCTCGGCGGGTGCGACACCCTCGGCGAGGCGTACGTCGGCGAATGGGCTCAGGGCGCGCGTGAGATAATAGGTGGCACCGATCAGCGGCTGCGAACGATCGGCGTCGGATCCCGAAACGATGCCAATGGTACGACGGCGCCAGCGCTTGTCGAGAAGTTGCACGGCGCCGGCCGAGCGCTCACCGACGATCTCTAGCCGCGCAACATCGTTGCGGATGGCGACCGGCAGGTCGATGGCGGCCTCGGTTTCGCGGGCATCGATGCTGAACGTGAACGGCGCTTCGCCGAGAGGCAATCCTTTGAGGTCGATCGCACGGACAATGCCATTCTCACCTTTGCCCGCCTGCGGCCGCAGCACTTTCACCGTCAGCGCGCCGGCTTCGTTGTCGGCGGCGGCGAGCGCATGCGGAATGGCGATGCCGCCGGACACGACGGTGAGGAGATGGTTTCCGATGATCTTCTTCAAACCTTCGACAAATTGGCTGCCTTTGCCGAGATCGACGTTGTCAGACAGCCAGACGATCTCAACGTCGGGAGCCCGCTTGAGGAAGCGTTCGATCAGCGGCAGCGCCTCGCTGCGGTCGATGCCATAGGGCTGCGGCCTGATCTGCTTTGCCTGCACCCGCGCGGCGCCCGCAACTTGCAAGGAGATATCGCGGCTTGTCTGCGACAGCGGCAACAAAGCAACGCCACGATTGTCGGCATCCGCGCGCGCGATCAGTTCGTCGACGGTACGCATGCGCTCGTCCCAAGCGCTGGCCGCCGCCCAGCCATCGTCGATCATCAGTAGAAGCGGGGCACCGCGGCTCTGCGCGGCAATCGGCGGATTCCACAAAGGTCCGGCCGCCGCAATGATGACCAACGCGGCGAGCATCAGGCGCAACAAAATAAGCCACCACGGGGTGCGCGCGGGCGTCTCTTCCCGTGGCGCAATTTCAAACAGCAACCGAGTCGGCGGAAAATTGATGCGGCGTGGGCGCGGCGGCACCAAGCGCAGCAGCCACCAAAGCACCGGCAGGCTCAAAAGCCCAAGCAGGACGAGCGGCTCGGCAAAGGCCAGCGGCAGTGACGAGATCACGCAAGCCTCCCGGCGCGGCTCGGCGCATGACGGCTGCTGACCGCCGAAATTTGCATATTGGCGCCCATGCGCGAATGCAGCGCCAGGAGAAGCTCGCTGGCCGGACGGTCGGTACGATGGATGGTGAAGCTCCAGCCGAGGCGGTCCGCGTCTTCTCGAATGGCGGCGCGGTGCCGGGCAACCAAGGCCTGGTAATCGTCGCGCCACGTCTCGGCACGGCCGGCGGTAATCGAGCCCGCGCCCTCCGGCTCGATGAATTCAACGCGCCCGGCATAGGGGAAGGTTTCTTCCGCAGGATCGACGATCTGTACGATGTGTCCGTGCGTCCCGGAGGCGGATAGCTGCGCCACTGTCGCCTTCACCTCAGAGAGCGGACTCCAGAGGTCCGTGAGCAGGACGATCTCCGACAGCGGCGACGGCGCGAAATTCGGCGGTCGGCTCGGGCGCGCGCCTGCATCGTGCAGCACCGCCTCGGCAAATTTCTCAATCACGTTGCGGCTCGCTGTCGGGCGCAACAGCTCAGGCGCGCCTACGCGCTCACCGCCTTGTACCAGCACCTCCGCTAGCGCAAACGCCACCACCAAGGCACGATCGAGCTTGCTTTCAGTGGCAAGCGCGGACTCGAAGGCCATCGAAGGCGAGCGGTCGGCCCAAATCCAGATCGTGTGCGAGGCCTCCCACTCGCGCTCGCGCACATAGAGATGATCGTCACGTGCCGAGCGCCGCCAATCGACGTTCTGTGCCGGCTCACCCGACATGAAACGGCGATATTGCCAGAAGTTCTCGCCGGGGCCGGCCCGACGGCGGCCATGCAAGCCGTGGATCACCGTTGCCGCCACGCGGCGGGCTTCGAGGATCAGCCGCGGCATTGTCTCGGCAAGCGAGCGGGCGCGGCCGGTGACGCGGGGCAGGGCGCCCGCTTCAATTTCGCTCATTGCCGGATCGGCCATCGCCTTATCCGATGTTCGCCTTGAGCCGCCCGATTACATGGGGAATGGTTTCGCCCTCGGCGCGCGCTGCGAAAGTGAGCGCCATGCGATGCTTGAGCACGGGCTCGGCAAGCTCGATCACATCGTCCACAGACGGAGCAAAGCGGCCGTCAAGCAGGGCGCGGGCACGGACTGCGAGCATCAAAGCTTGGCTCGCGCGCGGACCCGGACCCCAGGAGATCAGCCTGCCAAGGTCGCCGGCATCGGGACCTGGCCGCGCCGAACGCACAAGATGCAGGATTGCTTCGACGACCGATTCCCCGACCGGTAGTCTGCGCACGAGACGTTGCGCGGCAATCAGGTCGTCTGCAGACATCGCTTGCGTTGCGCGCGCGGCTTCGGCGCTGGTCGTATCGAATAGAATTTTTCGTTCGGCATCGCGATCGGGATAGTCGACATCCACTTCCATCAGGAAGCGGTCGAGCTGCGCTTCCGGTAGCGGGTAGGTGCCTTCCTGCTCCAGCGGGTTTTGCGTTGCGAGCACATGAAATGGCTTCGGCAAATCGTGCCTTGCCCCGGCGACAGTGACATGCTGCTCCTGCATTGCCTGCAGCAACGCCGACTGCGTGCGTGGGGAGGCACGGTTGATCTCATCCGCCATCAGCAATTGCGCAAACACCGGCCCGGCGATGAAGCGGAAGCTGCGCTTGCCGCCTGGGCTTTCCTCCAGCACCTCGGTGCCGAGGATGTCCGAGGGCATGAGGTCGGGTGTGAATTGAATACGGCGGCCATCAAGGCCCAGCACCGTGCTCATCGTATCGACGAGCTTGGTCTTGGCGAGGCCGGGCACGCCGACGAGGAGGGCATGACCGCCGGACAGGACGGTCACCAGCGCGCGCTCGACGACGATATCCTGCCCGAAGATGACACGGCCAATCGCCTCCTTCGCCGCCCGCACCTGGGCGGCCGTCGATTCCGCCGCGCGAACGATCATGTCTTCAAGCTTTTCCAGGCTTTCGCCGCTCGCCGATCCCATGAGTGATGTCCTTTCAACAGGGCTTGTATTGGCCAAGGGCCGGTGAACGCGTTGCCCCTTGCAACAAACACCCCAGAGGCTCTTTGGATGCGCGGTTGCCGGCGAATCTGCCTCATTCTCAGGCCGAGCTTACGCTATCTTCCCAGGGTGGACCGGGTGAATCACGAAGATGCGAACAGCCGCGTAACGGGCTGATATCGAAGGGAAACAATGGCGAAGACAGGGCAGCACGGGCTCGACTCGATTGTGGCAGCTCTGCCCCGCGAAAACCGCAGGTTGCCGCCTGTCGAGCAGTGGGATCCGCCGTTTTGCGGCGATATCGACATGAAAATCGAAGCCGACGGTACCTGGTATTATCAGAAGACACCGATCGGCCGGCCGGCACTGGTCAAGCTTTTCAGCAGCATTCTCAGGCGTGAAGGCGGCAAATACGTCCTGGTCACGCCGGTCGAGAAGGTCGGTTTAACCGTCGTCGATGCACCATTTCTTGCCGTCGAGCTGAGGGTCGATAGTTCCGCGCAACAGGTGCTCGCCTTCCGCACCAACGTCGACGACTGGGTCGTTGCTGGTCCAGGCCATGCGCTCAAATTCGTGCCTGAACCGTCCACCGGGGGGCTCAAGCCATATTTGCACGTGCGCCGCGATCTGTGGGCCAAGGTGACGCGCGCGCTGTTTTACGATCTGGTGGACTTGGGTGAGGAGCGCGACATAGAGGGAAAGCGAATGTTTGGGGTTGCCTCCAGCGGTGAGTTCTTTGTCATGGCCGAGGCCAGCGCCCTTACGGAGTTCGCCTGATGCAGCAGGCGGCGGCGCTTTCCGGTACGGAGTTTTTTTCGCGCGCCCAATCGCGGCTCACGCTCGATGTCCCGCCAGGGCTGAATGACGCCAGCGTCACGCCGCGGCGCGGCGACCACGATGTCGACCCAGTGATGCTCAAGATCGCGGCCGTGCGCCCGATCAGGCCCGCGGCGGTGCTGGTGCCGGTGGTGGAGCGCACGGAGCCGACGGTGCTATTGACGCAGCGGGCGCAGCACCTGCCGGACCATGCCGGGCAGGTTTCGTTCCCCGGCGGCAAGATCGAGAAGACCGATGCAAGCCCGCTTGAATCGGCGCTGCGCGAGGCGCAGGAGGAGATCGGACTCGACCGCGCCTACGCCGCGCCGGTCGGCTACCTCGATCTTTACATGACCACGCTCGGTTACCGTATCGTCCCGGTGGTGGCGCGGATCAAGCCCGGCTTCAAGCTCAAGCTCAACATGAGCGAGGTCGATGGCACCTTCGAGGTGCCGCTTGCCTTCCTCATGGATCAGACGAACATCCAGCGCCATTCGCGTGAATGGCAAGGTCTTACGCGGCATTATTACGCCATCACTTTCGGCGAGCGATACATCTGGGGCGTAACGGCGGGCATTTTGCGGAACTTGCACGAGAGGATTTATCGGGAATGAGGACTGCCGCGAAATGATCCGCATCGGCCTCACCGAGATCGCGCTGTTCGCCGCCCCTTTTGTGCTCTACGCCGCCTATCTGGTGGCCGTGCGCGCGGGCGTGCTCGATCCCAAATCGTGGCCGCTATCGCACCTCGGCTGGCTTGTCGCTGCAGCGCTGCTCCTGGTGATCGGCAGCTTCGTTTATTTCGCCAATTTCACCGGCGCGCCGGTCGGTTCCGAATACGTGCCGGCACATATGGAGGGCGGCAAACTGGTGCCGCAGCGGATCAACTGATGTCGGTCGCCGATGGACGCACCGAGCGCAAGATCGCTGCGCCATGGCTCGCCTCGGCGCCGCTGTCGCGGCTGCTCTCGTTGCTCGACCGCGACGGCGAAGAGGCGCGCGTCGTCGGCGGCGCGGTGCGCAACGCGCTGCTCGGCATGGATGCCGGCGAGATCGACGTCGCCACCACCGCGCTGCCCCAGGAGGTCATGCGCCGCGTTGACGCGGCGAACTTTAAGGCGGTGCCGACCGGGATCGAGCACGGCACCGTTACCGCGGTCATCGAAAGCCAGCCCTTCGAGGTGACCACGCTCCGGCAAGACATCGAAACCGACGGCCGCCACGCCAAAGTTGCATTCGGTCGCGACTGGCGCGTCGACGCCGAGCGGCGCGACTTCACCATCAACGCGTTCTCCGCGCGCGCCGATGGGACCGTATACGACTATGTCGGCGG
>DASRDF010000087.1:0-3198 GCA_035652735.1 Pseudolabrys sp.
AGCGCGACTCCGAGGCCGACGCCGCCGCGAGCACCGGCTCGGCCATAATGGGCATGAAGGCATTGAAGCGCGCGTTGGCCTCAATTCGCGCCAAGCAATCGCGTGCGACCTCCACAGGGGAAAGCGCACGGCGGCGGTAGAGCGCGGTCAACTCCGCGCAGCTCAAGTCGGCAATTCTCATGCGACTTCCTCGACAGCCGCAGGTTAGCGATGGCGGCAGGCGCACGCACCTTTCATTCAGCGCGCGCTGCGAGTAAATCGGGGCTGTGCCGACCCCGTAGCTCAGCCGGATAGAGCATCAGCCTTCTAAGCTGAGGGTCGCTGGTTCGAATCCAGCCGGGGTCGCCAATTCCTTTTTCTAAACAATCACTTGCTGCCGCCGTAAGGAAACTCAACGTTAATAAGTTTGCCACACCAATAGCGGCCCGGCGCCGCTCCGCCGGGTCAAGCGCGTATTTGCAATGCCCGAGCTTTCCGTCTCACCGACAACAGACGCACCACCAGCCGCCTCGGTGCTCGACGCGCCCTCCCTCGCCCCGGGTCAGGCCCCGCTTTGCTACGTGATCGACGAGGAACCGAGCATCCGGCATTTTTTGTCGCTTATCCTGCACGGACACGGCCTCGACACCTTCGAATTTGCCGATGGCGCCGCCATGCGCAATGTCGATGTCAAGCGCGCGCCTTCGCTGGTGTTTCACAACGTCTCGTTGGAATCGTCCGATGCGATCGCCTCGATGGTCGCTCTCGGCAAAAGCGATTTCCGCGGCGCCGTACAACTGATGAGCGCGCGCGGCGCCGCCGTTCTTGAGCACGTGAAGACGATCGGCGTGCAGCACGGGTTGAACATGCTGCCGGTGTTGAAGAAGCCGTTCGAGACCGAGGCCGTCGTCAAGGTTCTTAACGAGCTCAAGCTCGGCCTGCCGCCGGTTTCGGAGACGCGCATCGATCTCGGCGAGGCGCTGGCCAAGAACTGGGTCGAATTCTGGTATCAGCCGAAGATCGCGTTACGCAAACGCCAGCTTGCCGGCGCCGAAGCCTACGCCCGTATCAGGCATCCGGAGCACGGCATCGTGCTGCCCGCCTCGTTCATGCCGGGCGCCAAGGACGATACGCTGGCCGCGCTTGCCGAGCTGACGCTCGAGAACGTCGTCAAGGCCGGGCTGACGTTCGCCAATGTGGGCATCAGCCTTCGGCTCACGCTGAACGTGCCGGTGCCGGCTCTGGTCAATTTGCCGGTCGAGGCGATCATCAAAAGACACCGGCCCAACACCGAGAATTGGGCGGGCCTGATCATCGACGTTCCGGAGGAGCAGATCATCAGCGATCTTGCGCTCGCGGGTGAGCTTGCCAAGAAGCTCGAGCGGCTAAACGTCCGGCTTGCGCTCGACGATTTCGGCCGCGGCCATTCCTCGCTTGCGCGTCTCGGCGAACTCCCATTCGCCGAACTCAAGCTCGACCGCGCGTTCGTCGCGGATTGCGGCAGCGACAAAGTCAACGCACCGCTCTGCAAGACGGTGATCGATCTCGCGCACAATTTCGGCAAGACCGCCGTGGCCATGGGTATCGAAAAGGCATCCGACGCCGTGGCTCTGGTCAGCATGGGCTGCGATTACGGCCAGGGCTTCCTGCTCGGGCAGCCGATGCCCGAGGAGCGGTTCATTTCCTTGTTGCGCCAGCGGGCGGCGACACAAGGACGCAAGCTCGCGACAACCGCTGCGGAGCGATAATCAGTGCGTCCAGGCGTCGCGGCGATTGAAGGCGAAGTTGTCCGAATAGGAAATGCTGCGGCGGGCGGCGGGCTTGGCCTCGAACACCTGGTAGGCAAGTCCATGACGCTGGCAATACGCGACCGCTTCGTCTTTCGTCGCAAAGCGCAGCTTGATCTGCTGACGCATATCGGCGGACGACGTCCAGCCCATTAACGGTTCCACTTCGCGCGGCGTCTCGGGCGCGAAGTCCAGCACCCATTCCTTGGTGTTCGCTTGGCCCGACTGCATGGCGGTCTTGGCCGGCTTGTAGATGCGTACGGTCATAGCGAAAAGCCCGAATATCCGGGCGAGCATATAAAGCCGCTCTCCGCCGGAGGCAATGCGCGGTGCAGACAGCCACCGGAACGTGAGGCGCGCGCCTTAGGCCCGGCGGATGGCGGTGATGCCGAGATCGGTGCGCAGGCGGCGGTCCGATGCCGACCGATCGAAAACCGCACAACGCACGGCGGCGCGGAAGCCGCCGTCGGCAAGATCCTCGAATTCGATGCCCTCCTCACGCCAGACCTGCTCGATGGCGTGTACCGTCGCGCGCCGCGGCTCAGTGCCGCCCTGTTCCAGTTTGTGAACGGCCCGTTGCGTGAGGCCGACGCGCTGACCCAGTTCGCTTTGGCTCCAGCCGAGCACTGCGCGCGCCATGCGCAGTTTGGCGGCAAACGCGCGCCGCTCCAGGCGAATAAGCTCGACGAGATCGCGGGCGCCGTGAGCGGCAACGTGAATTGTCATCGACGGAACTCTGCATTCTTTGATGGCCGAAACCCCCGGCGGTTTCCCGCCGGGGGTCTTGTTCGTCAGTTCGCTAGGCTTGCGATCACGGATAGAAGTCGTGATGCACGCGGAAGCGAACCATCCAGTTGTCGATGTCGTCGACACGGCAGCTGCCGAGCTGGCACGAGCTGTTTGTGATCGTCGCCGGAGCGAGTCCGGTCGGCGTCGAGAGGCTGTTCATCTTGGAGTACAAGACGTCCACGCCCATGTAGAAGTCCCTGGTGACGTTCCACTGGGTGCGGCTGCCGACCCACCAGGTGCTCCAGTTGTTGTCGCAACCGGCAAGCGCCACGGCGGCAGTGCCAGTGCCCGCTCCCAGACCTTCGCCCGCGCACAGCATGGCGTTGGCCTGCGAGTCGTAGCTGACCGCAGCGTAGCCGCCGTAGACCGAGGTCTTCCACTGCATGTTCCAGAAGTGCTCGTAGGCCGCGTTCACGCCCCAAGCGGTGGTGAGCTCAACCGAGCTCGCAGTAGAGCCGGGGACGCCGCCATAGACGCCGTCGCTCAGCAGGCCGAGGCTGATGGTGTTGCCATCGACCTTGGCCCAGTTGGTGTTCGGGGTGAAGAACACATAGCGAGAGGCACCCTGGGCGTAGGTCACCTGGCTCTGGAAGTAGTCGCCCTTGCCGATGAACGGCGTGTTGACCTTCAGACCGCCGCCGAC
>DASRDF010000088.1:0-13412 GCA_035652735.1 Pseudolabrys sp.
GGTGAAGCCGGCCCACTGGATGAAGGCGCGGTTGGCGTTGAAGGTGTTCGACGCCGAGTCGAGGCCGATATTGCTGGTGCTCAGACCGACCGCGATGTAACCGCGCACGGTGCCGTAGGCGGTCTGGTTGCGCGCATCGGCGGTGATGTAGCCGCGGGCGCGGAAGGTGCTGTTGCTGGTCGAACGGTTATTCGCGTTGGCGTTGTACGGGCCCCAGGTCATGTTGCCGTTATCGCCCCAGGCGTATTCGGCGCGGACCCAGCCACCCATCTTCAAGCACATGTCGGTGCCCGGGATGTAGTAGAACCCCACGCCATACAGGCTGCAAATCTTCACGTACTGGACGGGTTGCAAGTTTCCGCCGCGAGGAAGTGCAAGAGCCGCAGGCCTTGGCGCGACGGCGGTCGCGCTTTGTACGCGACTATGACGCGCACCTCTGCCGGGGCCGTCCTAGGTCGCCGCGAGCGACCACTGCCTGTGCTACCGCGTTCGGCGCCACCCCGCCCGCACCTTCCTGCCTGTCGCCGGCTAGGTATAGCCTGGGACGGCCGCTTGATACGCATCGCCGAGCTTCGTCATGACGAATCGGTTTGAGCGCGCGGCTAAATTCGCACGGCGAACGGCTCCCATGTCCGCTCACCCCCGCGCAAGCGGGGGTCCAGAGCGCGATGAGAGCGCGGAGCAATCGGCCCCTGGATTCCCGCTTTCGCGGGAATGAGCGGGTGCGGCCATGCCAATCAGCGTTGCATTGCCGCTTCGTCATTGGGCGGGTGTGGCTGCCTTCTCCCCGTCCGCTCACCCCCGCGCAAGCGGGGGTCCGGAGCAAGATGCAAGCGCGGAGCAATTGGCCCCTGGATTCCCGCGTTCGCGGGAATGAGCGGGTGGAGTAACAGACGCCGTCCTTCGCCCTACGCGCTCACGTCGCGGCCGGTGAAATTGACGACGTCCTGAATAAGATCGGCGGCGCCGATCAACGTCTCCTGCGTCAAATGCGCGTAACGCTGCGTGGTGCGCGCGTGCAAATGGCCGAGCAGACCCTGCACGACATAAAGCGAGACGCCGCGATTGACCAGGAAGCTGGCGAAGGAATGGCGTAGATCGTGCAGCCGCACGTCGGCCAAGCCTGCGCGCTTACGGATGCGGTCCCAAGGGAAATAGAGCGAGGCCGATGGCCGCCCGTTCACCGGCGAAGGGAAGATGTATGGATTGTCGTCGGCGCGCTGCATCGAGGTGAGCAAAGCGATGGCCGATTGATTCAACGCGACGACGCGTGCGCGGCCGGATTTCGACTTCGGCACCAGCAGCGTCTTGTTCTTCCAATCGACATATTCCCATTTCGCGAAAGTGATTTCGTTGCGCCGCGCACCGGTGAGCAACAGCAGCATGATGGCGCGCGCGGCCGTTTGATTCTCATCGACATGGATCGATCGCATCAGCGCCTCCGCTTCCTCCTCCGTCAGAAAGCGGTTGCGCTGCACGTCGGGCCCGGCGCTCAAGCCCGCCGCGGGATTGTCGGCGACGCCCGGCACCTTCCACTTGCGCGCAAGATTGTAGATGTAGCGCAAGATGACGATCACCCGGTTCATGGTGCCGGACGCATAGCCGTCCTCACGCATGCGGTTGATCAGCTCGGCGATGACCTCGGTCTTGATCTCGTCGAGCGCCAGCGCGCCGAGCTTCGGCAGGACGTGAATGCGCAAAACGGTCTCGTCGGTCTGCCAGCTGTTCTTGTATGTGCGCACGTAAGGCAGATAACGCTCATGGACGAAATGGCCGAGCCGCGGCACCGCGCGCATTTCGCGCCGCTTCTGCTGCGGATCGGCGCCGAGGAGCGCCTCGGCCACGATCTGACGCGCCTTGCGGCGCGCCTGATCGAGAGTGAGCACGCCGGCGGGCCCGATCTTGTACTGGCGCTCGCGACCGCGTTCGTCGGTGTAGCGCTGGTAATAGGTTTTGCCGCCCGACGCGCGCACCTCGAGCATGAACCCGCGTTGGCCGGAATCGAAGTAGTCGACCTTTTTACGCCCTTCCGGGCAGGCCGCTTGCCGCACGAAGCCCGCACACAACGCAACTGTGGGCATTCCGAACGCCGCCCCCGCTTTGACGCCTTTATTTTTCCCTAACGGCCGCTCGGAATGCGCGAAACGGGCCGTCAACTCACAAGCCTTGCGTGTATCTTTCACATAAATTTTTGCGTAAACATCGTAAACAAGCAAGCAGAAATCATAAATTATGATCTTCAAGCAGTGGATTATGATGTCGTGAAAACTTGATGCAGATCAATAAGGTGGACGCAGCGGCCGGAAGCTGGGTCTCTGTCCGCTTGTTTGCTGCCCGACTTAGGCGGAAACCGATCCGAGAGGAGACCTCGTATTCGCGATCCCCATCCAAAAGACTTTCGGCCGACCTATACTCGTCGAGCCGGCGGGAACTCTGGTCAATTACTGCGAAATGGTCGGGGCAGCAGGATTTGAACCTGCGACCTTCTGCTCCCAAAGCAGACGCGCTACCAGACTGCGCTATGCCCCGTGGATGCTGGCTGCGTCGGGATACACGCTCGGCACCAGCGCGGCAACGTCGAACAGCGAGCGCGTTTCCCGGGCGCAGCGCAGCGCCCGGGCCGCGAAGGCGCGCTATGGCGCTGCACCGCGTGCGGGACGTGTCTCACTCCGTCGCGCCTAGCTCGGGACTCCGCTTTCCGTTCGTCCCCGCGAAAGCGGGGACCCAGGGCAACAATGAACACCAAGGTCAATGGCCCTGGATTCCCGCTTTGCGCGGGAATGAACGGTTGAAGCTTTCGCGCCCGATCGTCAAACGGCCGCGATGCGGTTGTTGTGAGCTACTGTCTGAAGATTGGATACGCCACCTGATCCCCAGGCGCGATGCCGTCCTTGCGGGCGGTGCCGCCGATCACTTCCAGCACAGCGCGCACCGGGCCGCCGGAGGGAATGATCGTCTCCGACAGCGGCTCGGCATTTTCGACGATGCGCAAAATACGTCCGTTGCCGCGGATAAAAATCATGTCGAGCGGAATGTAGGTGTTCTTCATCCAGAAGCTCACGTCCTGCTCCTTCCGGAAGTCGAACAACATGCCCTGCCCCTCCGGCAGATGCTTGCGGAACATCAGTCCCTTTTCCCGCGCCGCCTCGGTGTCGGCAATCTCCACGGTGAAGACGTGCACGCCCGTCTTGCTGGTGATTTCGAGCGTGTGCTCGCCGGCAGGCTTGGCCGGCCCGCTCGCCAGCAAAAGCGCCAAGAGTGCGAAGGCTGTCGGCCGCAACGCGCGCATGCGCCTCGCCCTTTACGCGGGCCCAGCCAAGGCGGCAATGGAAAAATGCCGGCAGAAAAAGAGGCCGGTTGGTTTCGGCGAGGCGCTCCTCGCTTGCGCGCTTTTATCTCCTGCTCTGGACCCCCGCTTGCGCGGGGGTGAGCGGGCATGGGCGCCGTTCGTCACCACGCAAGCAGGACCCAGAGGCAGGACGTCTGTTTGCTAAGACGTACTTCACCCGCTCATTCCCGCGAATGCGGGATTCCAGGAGCCAATTGCTCCACGCTCGCATTTTCCTCTGGACCCCCCACTTGCGCGGGGGTGAGCGGAAGAGGCAGACGAAGCGGATCAGTGCGAGGCGAGACCGAGCGGGCCGCCGTCGGGCCGCACCTCGGCGGCCATCAGTCCCTTGGGGCCAGGCCCGAAACGCACGAGCACCGTCTGCCCTGGGCGCAGCTCGGCAATGCCATAACGCCGGAGCGTCTCCATATGCACGAAGATGTCGGGCGTGCCCTCGCCGCGGGTAAGGAAGCCGAAGCCGCGCAAGCGGTTGAACCACTTCACCTGTGCCCGCTCCAGCCCGCTGGTCGGCTGTACGGTAACATGGGTGCGCGGCGGCGGCATCTGCGCCGGATGGATGGCGGTCGACTCGTCCATCGAAAGAATGCGGAAGGCCTGCAAACCTTTGGCGCGCTGCAGCACCTCGCAGACGACGCGGGCGCCCTCATAAGCGGTCTGGTATCCGTCGCGCCGCAGGCAGGTCACGTGCAGCAGCACGTCCGGCATGCCGTTATCGGGGACGATGAAGCCGAATCCTTTGGAGACGTCGAACCACTTGATGACACCGGACAATTCAATGAGGCTGGTCGCCGTCTCGTCGGTCAGTTCTCTGACCGTACCGGGCCGAAGATTGGTCCCTGACATTTTCGCTTCAATCCCGTCCGACGCCATGACGTCGCACGCCGCCGCTGTGTTGAGCGTCTCTTGATGGACGCTTCGAACGAATCTTCTCGCTGAATCGAAGATAACACCGGCCCTATAACGGCAAAGGGCAAAATAGGCTTGCGCACAGGTCTGTGCACAGTGCAGCCGCCGCGAATCAATTGGCGATAAAGGGCGCGAGCACGTCACCGATGTCGTGGCGGATAACAAGATCGGCGACATCGTCGAAGTCGGTCGGCTCGCGATTGAGGATGACGAGCGCGGCGCCGTTCTGCTTGGCCATCAACGGAAATCCGGCCGCCGGCCAGACCACCAGCGAGGAGCCGATCGACAGGAAAAGATCGCTGCTCCGCGTCAATTCCTCCGCCCGTTCCATGGCTTGCGCCGGCATAGCCTGACCGAAAGAGACGGTCGCGGTTTTGATGTAACCGCCGCAGCTGCAGTCCGGCACGTGATGGCCGTTGCGCTGGAATTTGTCGCGTACCCAATCGAGCTCGTAACGCTTGGCGCAGTCGAGACAAACGGCATAGGTGGTATTGCCGTGCAACTCGACGACGTCGTCCGCGGCAATTCCCGATACCTGATGCAGGTTATCGATGTTCTGCGTGACCAAACCCGGAACCTTGCCGGCGCGATACAGGCTGGCGAGCGCGCGATGGCCGCGGCCGGGCCTGGCACGCGCGAAATTGTTCTCCATGGCGAAACGCCGCCGCCAGGACTCGTCGCGCATCTCCCGGCTGCTTAGGAACAGGTCGTAGGGGATCGGCTGGTTCTTGGTCCAGATTCCGCCAGGCGAGCGGAAATCGGGTATGCCGCACTCGGTGGAGATACCCGCACCGGTAAACGGGACAATACGCTGCGCGGCCTCGACGAGGTCTCGCAAGGAGGCAATGGCGGTGTCCAGGTCCGATGCGATCATTATGATAGTGCCGGGCACACCCTGCCCGTCCGTTTGGTTCGTTTTGAGGATCTCACCATGCGATATCTGCACACCATGCTGCGCGTGCGCAATCTCGATGCCGCGCTCGATTTCTACGTCAACAAGCTTGGCCTGAAGGAGACGCGGCGCCGGGTCGACGAGAAAGGCCGCTATACCCTGGTATTCCTCGCCGCGCCGGGCGACGACAAGCGTATCGAAGAGACAAAGACCGCGGGCCGGCCGGGACTGGAGGTCGAGCTCACCTACAATTGGGACGGTAACGAGGATTACGGCGAAGCGCGTTATTTCGGCCACCTCGCCTACGAGGTCGACGACATCTACGAGACATGCGAGCGCCTGATGAAGGCCGGCGTCACCATCAATCGGCCGCCGCGCGACGGCGTCATGGCGTTTGTGCGCTCTCCCGACCGCCACTCGATCGAGCTGCTGCAAAAAGGCGCAGCCAAACCGCCGCAGGAACCGTGGAAATCGATGCCCAACACCGGGCACTGGTGAACTTGCCGCTCCAGGTGAAGCTCTTTATACGTCGCCCGCGCCGCCGGGCGGCTGCTGCCGGCAGCGGTTTTGCGCCCTTCGTCTAGAGGCCTAGGACACCGCCCTTTCACGGCGGTAACAGGGGTTCGAATCCCCTAGGGCGCGCCACTGTGGCATGCTTGCCGCACGCTCATGGCACCCAACTCATGGCACCCAACTCATGGCACCCATGCGAAGATAGACCGCATCGACCGGCCGATTTAACGGAGAAATTATAGGCTGGGCGGGCGCCGACCGCTAAATTGAGACGGTCGGGCGACCGAGCTCCTCGAGGAGCACCTGGCCATGATCAAAAGCAAGAACGTCGTTTCGGCGTTGCGGCGCGACGCGTCGTTTGTCTGGCATGCCATTATCGCCATTGTGTTTATCGGCTTTGCCAGCCTGGCGCTGGCGGCCGCTTTGATCGATCTGGTGTCCATCCACTAGCGCGGCGGATACCGGTGCCTCCCTCCGTTGAAGTCCTCGACGACAAATCGTTCGTCGCCGTCTGACTGTGCGCGGGCGATGTAGCTCGGACCGATTGGCGACTTGCCGTAGCCGCCCGGAATGTCGAGCACATAAGTGGGCTGGCAGAGTCCCGACAACCGCCCGCGAATCTGGCGCATCAAGTCCTGCCCGGCTGCGATATCTGCGCGCAACTGCGCGGTGCCCGGCGCGAGATCGGCGTGATGCAGGTAATAGGGCTTGATGCGGCTTTCGACGCACGCTCGCATCAGCGCCACGAGCGCCTCCGCCGTGTCGTTGACGCCCTTGAGCAACACCGATTGAGCAAGCAGCGGCATCCCGGCATCGGTCATGCGGGCGCAAGCCGCGCGTGCGGCCTCGGTCAGCTCGCGCGCGTGATTGACGTGGACGGCCACATAGACCGCCTTGTCCTTCAGCTTCAGCGCGCGCACCAGTTCCGGCGTAATTCTCTTCGGCGCGGCGATAGGAACGCGCGTATGAATGCGCACGACCTTGACGTGATCGATGCATGCAAGCTGCGTCATCACCGCGGCCAGCCGCCGCGGAGACAACACCAGTGGATCGCCGCCGGTAAGGATCACCTCCCAGATCGCCACGTTCCCGCGAATGTAATCGAGAGCGCGTCCGAGCGCGGCCGCCGACAATGCCTTGGCTCGTCCGGGCCCGACTTTTTCGCGGCGGAAGCAAAACCGACAATAGACCGCGCAGACGTGCGTGAGCTTGAGCAGCACCCGGTCCGGGTAACGGTGCACGATGCCTTCCACCGGACTGTGCGCGTCATCGCCGATCGGATCGGACAACTCCGCTGGCTGTGACGTAAGCTCGGCCGCATCTGGCACGAACTGGCGTGCGACCGGATCGTGCGGATCGCCGCGATCGATCAGCGCCGCAAGATCAGTTGACAGTGCCACCGCATATCGCCTGCTCACAGCCGCAAATGCGTCGCGCTTTTCCGGCGGCAGCAACCCGGCATCGCAAAATTGGTCGGCAGTCCGCAGCGTCATCTTGCTTTCTCCCTAGAATTCCGGCACCGGCGCCCAAATAACCTGGTCGATGTGCGACGCGCCGGTCGCGAGCATCGCCAACCGGTCAAAGCCGAGTGCAATGCCCGATGTCGGCGGCATGTGAGCGAGAGCGGCAAGAAGATCCTCGTCGATCGGGTAGCGCTCGCCATGAATGCGCCGCTTCTCGGCCATTGCCTCATCAAAGCGTCGCCGCTGTTCCTCGGCATCTGTCAGTTCGCCGAAGGCATTGGCCAATTCGACGCCGCACGCATAGAGTTCAAACCGCTCGGCCACCTTGGGGCTGCCCGCTTTTGCGCGGGCAAGCGCAGCCAACGGCAGCGGATACTCGTATAAAATTGTCGCGCGCCCATTGCCCAGATGCGGCTCGATCTTTTCTGCCAGCACTCGGCTGAACACGTCCGTCCAGTTGTCATCGTCCGCGATACATACACCCGCCTGCTTGGCGACCGGTGCGAGCAGCGCGCGCTCCCCTCGACCAGCCGTTATGGTCGCCAACACATCGATGCCGGCATAGCGAGCAAAAGCCTCGGCCACGGTCAACCGCTCCGGCGTAGCATGGGGATCGATGCTGCGGCCGCGGAAGGTAAATGCCTTGGTCTCGGCCGCCGCTGCGGCGACCGCCAGCAGCGCCGCGCAATCTTCCATCAACGTTTCATAAGGCTCGTTCGCGCGATACCACTCCAGCAGCGTGAACTCGGGATGATGGAGCGCGCCGCGTTCGCGATTGCGGAACACGCGGGCGAAATCGACAATGCGGATCTCTCCAGCCGCCAGCAACTTTTTGCAGGCAAATTCCGGAGAGGTGCGCAGATAAAATGTCTCGCGCTCGCCACCCGGCGCGATGAGCTCGGTGGCGAAGGCATGCAGATGGATTTCGTTGCCAGGAGAGAGTTGCAGGGCCGGCGTTTCTACTTCGAGGAAGCCGTGCGTCGCAAACCAGCCGCGCAGCGCGGCGGCAATGCGCGCCCGCTTGAGGAGAAACGGCCGGCGCGCGGCATGCACACCGGCGTGCCAGAAAGGCAGGTTAGCGCGCATGTGCAGCCCTGCGGAAAGACTGGCGTCCGCCGCGGAGATGAGTATGGTGCGCCCCGAAGCCGCGGCCCCCGCCGCCGTTAAAATTAAGGATCGTTATCGTGAAGGTCATCGCCAGCCAACTCCGCAAGGGCAATATCGTTGATATTGACGGGAAGCTCTACGTCGTCCTCACCGCCGAGAATTTTCATCCGGGCAAGGGTACCCCGACGACTCAGGTCGATATGCGCCGGATTTCAGACGGCGTGAAGACCTCGCAGCGCTATAAGACCACCGACCAGGTCGAGCGCGCTCACGTCGAGGACCACGAGTTCTCCTATCTCTATAAAGACAGCGACGGCTTTCATTTCATGAACCAGGAGAACTATGAACAGGTCCAAGTGCCGTCTGATGTGGTTGGCGACTACGAAAAATATCTTCAAGAAGGCATGGTGGTGAACATTGCCGTGCATGAAGGCAACCCGGTATCGATCGAAATCCCACAGAAGGTCACCCTTGAGATCACCGATACCGAGCCGGTGGTCAAAGGTCAGACCGCATCCGGCTCGTTCAAGCCGGCGACGCTCTCAAATGGCGTACGCACGATGGTGCCGACGCACATCACCACCGGAACGCGTGTGGTTATCAACACGGTCGACGGTTCTTATGTGGAACGGGCCAAAGACTGACAAGATTTCCCCTGCCGATGCACTGACACAGTGCAAGCTCAGGGCCTGTACGCGGCCATGCTCTGCCTTTAGTCTGCGGGCGGGCTAAGCCAGGTAAGGGGCACAAATTTGCGGCTTGCGGTGCTGATCGGCGCTGCGTTGCTGTCGGCGACGGCGGCGAGCGCCGAAGACATGGAGGCGCCCCGCGTCACCCTGAGTGAAGTGAACTGGGCGGAGGCCGCAACGACTTTGTCCGACCACGGCATCGACCCGCCGGCTCTTGAGTTCGCTCGCATCAACGCGCAGACGGAAAAGCGATTCCCTGGAATCGCAACCAGTAGCGTGCCGGTGCTGCTTCCGGTCGACATCGACTCGTATCGCAGCGATGCCGCGGCCGGCCTCGCCGATATCGTGACTTCCGATAAATATTTCGGCCCCTTTCATCCATCCAAGCTCTTTGTGCCCGGCCCTGCCGGCTACACCGCTACATTTTTTGCCGATCACCGCAGCTTCGATTTGACGTTTTCTAAGCCCGTGGAAGTCGAGATCACCGGCGGTGCGTTCGTCTACGACCTCGATCCGCCCAATCATCAAGAGGTCTTCCCCGCCAAGGAGTTGGAAGATCAGTTTCCAGGCATTGAGCGCATCTTGCGCGAGGCGCATGTGCGCTACGCCTTCGAGCGCTTCGGCGTGCCCTACGTGGTTGCCATTCAGTGCTACGACCAGCCGCGGTCAGCGCGTTATCTGTCCTGCAAGGAGGCCGATCCCATTGCCGTGAAATTCCTGCGACTGCTGCGCACGGCGGGCGGCACGCCGATGGACATAGCGCAGCCGCATATCGATCTGACGCGCCCGGCGGCGAAATCGGATTTTACATATTATAGCCCGGGCGATCTCATCCCCAACACCGGATGGCACAAACTGGCAGGTCGCGCCGACTATCATGTCTATGCGCGCATGCGTTCGCCAATTGCCGACGCGCCCTCTTACGTGAAATCGCAATCCTTCATGCCATGGGGCGATTGTTACCGCTCCGGCCACAGCGGCCGCTTGGGGCGCAAAGACGCGGAGTATTCCTGCAAGGTGAATGGCCTTCCGCTGGTGTTCGACGAGGCGGCGGCCGTGAACTGGACCTATCCGTGGCGCGATAATTTCTGCGAACTGCGCGATTTCCTGGTCGGCCAATGCCCAGGCGGCTACGGCCATCAGGGCGAGGATATCCGCCCCGGCAATTGCGTTCTTGCGACCGAGGAAAGCGACCGTTGCCTGGCTTACCAGCACGATGTCGCCGCCGTGCGCGACGGCATCGTCTGGCGCAACCCCGGCAATATCGGGGTCTACATCGACGTCAACACCAAGGACGACTTCGTGCGCTTTCGCTATCTGCACATGAACCCAAAATACATGGATGCGGAAGACCTGCTCAGCGGCCGGCGCGTGCACGAAGGCGAAATCATCGGCAAAGTAGCGACCTGGGGCGACTACGAACGCGGCACCTCGTACCACATCCATTTCAACATTCAGGTGTTCACCAGAGCCGGCTGGGTGTGGGTCAATCCCTACATGACACTGGTGCTCGCCTATGAGCGGCAGATCGGCGGACGCGGCACCGAGATTAAGCCTGGCGATCCCGCGCCGCTCGTGCCGGTCAAGATGCCGGTGATTGCGCACCCGCCACCGATCCCGCTGCCGCCCGCACCGCCGCCATTCGCCGCAGCCGAGCCTTCCGCGAAGGCAAGCGACAACGCGCCACAACGACAGGTGGCAAAAGAAGCAAAGATCATAGGCGACGAGCCGAGCAAACGCGTCAGCGAGGACAAGCCGACAAAGCCGATCCATGCTCGCCGCAAGCGGCACAAGAACGAGGCCGACTGAGCCTCTCGGCGGCCAGAGCGCGGCGCAGGTCTCATCGTGACCGACTTGCTTGCCTCGGCTCCCCGCATAGGATGGCACCATGTTGCGATCGCCTTCATTGAGCCGCCGTGGCGCGATCACCGGCGCGCTCGCTCTCCTTGCTTTCGGCCGGAATGCCATCGCGGCGGCGCCAAGCTTTGCCAACTGGGTCGCGGATTTTCGCACGCAGGCGCTTTCACATGGAATTTCGGCACAAACCTACGCGCGCGTTATGAATTCTCTCGCGCCCGACATGACCGTATTCGCGCAGTTCCACTCGCAGCCGGAATTCGCCGAAGTGCTCTGGCAGTACGTCAATCGCCGCTGCTCGGACTGGCGCGTCATTACGGGCAAAGAACGCGCCAAGGAATACGCAGATCTGCTTGCGCGCATCGAAAAGGCATACGGCGTCGACCGCTATATCATGCTCGGCCTGTGGGGAATGGAGTCCTCCTTCGGCGATCTCGTCACCAACCCGAAATACATGCGTCCGGTCATTCCGGCGTTGGCGGCGCTCGCCTGGCGCGAGCCACGCCGGCGTCGTTACTGGGAAGCTGAATTGCTCAACGCGCTCACCATCGTCGACAAAGGCTGGGCGCAGCCTGCGGAGATGATCGGCTCCTGGGCCGGCGCCATGGGACACACCCAATGGATGCCGGAAGTGTGGCTGCACATGGGTGTGGATTTCGATCGCGACGGCCGCATCTCTCCTTTCGGGCGACCGGATGACGCTCTCGCCGGTACCGCACGCTATCTTGTCGAACGCGGTGGCTATCGGCGCGGTGAGGCTTGGGGCTTCGAGGTCACGGTACCGAGCGGCGAAGCGAGCGGCTGGCGGACGTACGAACAGTGGCGCGCCCTTGGTGTGCGGAGGCCGGGCGATAAGCCTTTTCTGCGGCCGGCGGACCGGGCAAAACTTTGGATCCCTGTGCGCGGCGGCCCGGCATTTCTGGTGGGGCGGAATTTTTATGCGGTGCGCAGTTACAATCCGTCGACAAGCTACACATTGGCGCTGTGTCACCTCGGCGATCTCATCGCGGGAGGGCCGTCCTTTTACCAGCAGTTTCCTGGCGGCGAACGCCGCCCCACGCTGGCGGAGGTCAAAGAAATTCAGCGCCGACTCAACGAACGCGGATTCAAGACCGATGGCATCGATGGGCGCACTGGCAGCGACACTGTAAAGGCGATTATTGCTTTCCAGAAAAAAGTCGGCATGAAGCCGGCGGACGGCTACGCCGGATTGAAGGTTCTGGCGCGGCTGCGTCAAGCCGGTTAGGTCGTGCGTAGGGAAGCCCGCGAAGGCCTCAGCAGCAGGCTGAGCACCATCGCGACCAATGACACAACCATCATGATCTGGAATGCCACGTCGTAATTTTGCATCGAATCGAATATCGCGGCGCCCAAATAGGCGCCGAAACCGCCGCTTATTTGGTGCACCATGGTGATCAGCCCGGTGAGAGCTCCGAGATGCCGCTTGCCGAATGCCTGGGCCACGAAAACGACTGTGAGCGGCGCGGTGACCAAAAACGTTGCGCCGAATACCAGCGCAAAAATTGCGACCGACAACGTAGATTGATCGACCATTAGTAGGCCGAAGACCACAACGCGTGCGGCAAACGCCAGCATCGTCGGCCACACCGGTCCCACACGATCGCTTAGCGCCCCGCCGGCGACCACGCCAAGTAGCCCGGTGAGCCCCATCAGCGCCAATAGATTGCCGGCAAAAAACGCATCGACACCGCGGTCTTGCGCAAAAGCAACCACATGCGTGGCCACAAAGAAATCATCGAAGCCACAAATCGCGTAGATGACGAGCAACATCCAGAATTGCCGGGTATGTGCAGCCGCCGTGACACCAAGCTCATCATGGCGCTGCGCTGCTGGCGGCGTGGCTGTCGACCTGGGAATCGCCGCGAGCAACAGCGGCACCAAGGCGAAATGCACAACTCCCAAACCCGCATAGATCGCTTGCCAGCTGATGCTGAGAAGCGCAGCGGCAAGAACGGCGATCATCACGAGTTGCCCAACACTCATGCCGGACATCACGACAGCGTTAGCGATGCCGGTGCGCACGGGAAACGCGCGTGTCACCATTACGGCAACGGGAACGATCGATGCGGCGCCGTTCCCGAGCCCATAAATCAACCCGTAAAACATGAGCGCCTGCCAGGGTGCGGCGATCACGCTCATCAGACCGATGCCAATACCGCTGACGAGCAGTCCGCCACCAAGCACAAAACGCGGGTCGCTGCGATCAGCCAGCCGACCGGCCGCAAACATCGATACGGCTGACAACACTTGAAATATTCCAACCGCGGCACCGAGATCGCTGCGCTCCCAGCCCAGTTCGGCGACCATCGGTTTGAGGGTCAGCCCAATGGCAAAACGCGCCCCGCCGGCAATGAACAGGACAAGAAAACCTGCAACAAGGACGAGCATACCGCTCGCGGTGGCGGACTTTTTGGGCAAAGCTTGGATTTTAACGCGGATGAGTTTTGCCCTCTTTACAGGCGATCGGCGCGGCCCGCCAGCCCGCGCTGCGGCTCAAGGCTGTGATTGCGTCACGGCGCGTAATCCGGTTGGATGCCCGACGATACAAGCAGGGTTCCAGCCGTGACCGAGTCCATTCCCAAACGCGCCGCGGTGCCGCGGCCCGATGTCGGTAT
>DASRDF010000089.1:0-31308 GCA_035652735.1 Pseudolabrys sp.
GCCGAAGTGGCGACTTCGACGCCGCGAAGGCGCGACGGTGACAGCGGCGGGGAGGACGCCTTCACCGCGCGCACGCGCGCTCCCGCGAGCAGCGGGAAGGTGACGATGGAAATTTCCCACAGGTCCACCGCGTAGAGCCGGCGGATGCGGCTGCGCGGATCGACTCTGCCGCGCACGGTGCGGAAGCCGATCGAGAGGCCGTCGACGGCGCCGGCGCGCACCAGCGACAGCAATTCCTTGGCGCGCGCGACTTCCGGGATCAGCCGGCCGCGCGCGTAAAGCCCGCGATGGTCCTCGCGCAGTTCCAGCCAGACGCCGATGGGCTCCGCCGGATCGTGCTGAAACAACATCGGCACGCGCTGCGGCCCGCGCTTCAGCAGCGTGTCGGCAAAGGCGCCGCGCATGACCATGTCGCGCGCGGCATCGATCTCGCCGAACAGCGAGGCGTAGCCTTCCACCGTGCCGCCGGCATCGATGGTAGTACGCGGCGCGAAGACGGACGCAACGGTCGGTTCTCGGTGGGGTGCAAGCATGCGTTTGCCCAGACATGGGTGTCCCGGGCGCAGCGCAGCGTGAAACGCCGCGCTGCAGACCCGGGACCGTTGCGAACTCAGGATGTATGGCGGTTTCGGATTAGCAGCGCACCGCTTCGCTCACGCTCGCGCTGCGCAGCATCCGGGACGCGGGTTTGCTTAGACTCGCGTGTCCCGGGCGCAGCGCAGCGTGAAACGCTGCGCTGCAGACCCGGGACCGTTGCGAACTCAGGATGTATGGCGGTCCCGGATCGGCGACGCATCGCGTCGTGCCGCATCCAGGACGCGGAGAGGCTCAGCGCTTGGCGCGCCGCCTGCCCTTCACGCTTTTTGGCGCGCGCAGCGCGGCGCGGCGGCGGCTGGCGCGGTCGAGATGGTCGAGAAATTCGCGGAAGACGTCGAGATGATCGCGCCGGCTTTTGCTTTCGCCGCGGATCGAGCGCAACACGTTATGCAAGCCATCCATGGGCAGGTCTCCGAAGTTTCCAGCGTAAAAGCGCAATTCGCGAAGCGCCTCAGTCACCCGCTCACCCCCGCGCAAGCGGGGGTCCAGGGCCGCCATTGAGCCCGTGACGGTTTGGCTCCTGGATTCCCGCTTACGCGGGAATGAGCGGGAATTGAGGTGCGATATTTAGCGAAACAGGTCGTTGAAGCGCGCAAGCTCGCGCACGAAATCGTCGAAGCGGCGGCTCGCCGCCGCCAACTCCTTGAGCGCGAAGGCGGCAAGCGCGCTCGCTGATGTCGCCCACAGAAAGAGCGCGAGATGCGCAAGATCGCCGCGCTCGCGAAAGGTGGCGATGAGGTCGCTCATGCGCTCTCCGGACAAAAGAAAAGCCCGGATGAATCATCCGGGCTTGTTGCGTGCGTCGCGTGCCAAACGTCAGTAGCGATGGCTGTGCCTGCTGTGGCGCTTCTCGGAGGAGCTGGCGCTGCCGGTGGTGGCGGTCTCGGGCTTGAGCTGCTCGGCCATTTGCAGATGCTTCTGCAGGGTCGGCAAGGTCTGCTTGGCGAAATTGCCGACGGCGCCCGACTTGTTCTCTTCCTTGCGGAATTTGCTGATGTCTTCCTTGTGGTCCTTGACCATCGCCTGCTTGAACTCGCGGTCGAATTTGGCGCCGCTGAGCTTGCTCAGCTTGTCATACGTCGCCTTCTGCTGCGCCGAAGGTCCGCTGGGCGGATTGACGCCGAGTTGCTGCGCCACCTGCTGCGCCTGCTGCAGATTCTGATTGTGATCCTGCTCGAGCGTCTGCCCGAACTGCTTCACGTCCTGGTTCTGGCTCTTTTCCTGCGCCAGCTTGCCGATCTGCACCTCGGCCATATCGCCCTGCATCGCCTCGGTCATGAACTTCTGGTCGGCTTTGCTCGCCTTCTGCTGGCCCTGCTGATTTTGCTGAGCCTGACCGGTGGTTTGCGGAGCCTGTTGCGGCGTCTGCCGCATTTGCGCCTGGGCGGCGACCAGTGTCAGCGCCGCCGCGCCGGCGAAGCCCGCCATCAGCAATGATTTTTTCGTCATCGGTATACCTCTGGTTCCATGGAGTGACGCGCCTCGCCGAAGGCAAGGCTGCGGAATAGAACCGGAAGGCCCCGAACTCAGTTCCTGACCTCCGCGCCGCTATTGCGGGACGATGGTGTCGCCGCCGGCGAGCGCGCCGTAGCCCGTTGCCGCACGTTTTTCGTTCACCGTGAGGAACGGCGCCTTGGTGACGCGCTCCCACAACGCCGCGCGGTCGGGCGCCAGCGCCTCGATGGCGTCGATGTCGACGGTGAGCGCCAGGCTACCGCCGAAGGCCGGCGCCAGCCATTGCGCCAGCGCGCCGCCGATGCGCTGCGCGAGCGGCAGCACCGTCTGCCGCCAGAACACACGGCTCGCTTCCTGGTAGTTCGAATAGGTGTTGTCGCCGGGAATGGCGAGCAGCATCGGCGGCACGCCGAAGGCGAGCGCGATCTCGCGCGCCGCGGCGTGCTTGGCCTCCATGAAATCCATGTCCTTGGGCGAAAGCGACATCGCCTTCCAGTCGAGCCCGCCTTCCAGCACCATCGGCCGGCCGGCATTGGCCGCGCCCTGAAATTGCGCGTCGAGCTCGTCGCGCAGGCGCGCGTATTGCTGGTCCGACAGCACGAGCCCGTCCGGCCCGGCATAGACCAGCGCGCCCGAGGGCCGCGCCGCATTGTCGAGCAGCGCCTTGTTCCACTTTGCCGCGGCGTTGTGGGTGTCGACCGCCACCATCGCCGCTTCGAGCGGCGCCAGGCCGTAATAGTCGTCGACCGGATTGAAGAAGGTCAGATGCAGGATCGGCGGCACCGCCGCGCTCTGCTCGAAGCGCACGGTCGCGCCCGCGACCGTATATTCGTACGCCTGCGGCCAGCCGTCGGCGCCGGGCACCACCTTCATGCGGTCGGGGCGCAGCGCGTAAAGCTCGCGCACGCGCGGCGTCGCGTCGTCGCCGGCGAGGCCCACCGCCTCGATATAGGCGTTGCCGGCGAGCAGAAGATGCGCGCTCACGGTTTCCAGCAGCGAGGCGCCGTCCTGGCGCGGATTGGGCCGCGCCAGCAGATCGAGCAGCGGATGCCGGTCGGCTTCGCGCGCGCCGTCATAGAGTACGAAGGACAATCCGCCGATCGACTCGGCGATCAGCCGCACGGCGCGGTGCACGATGGCGTTCCTGGCGTAGCCCTCGCGCGCCAGCGCCGCGTAATCGCGCAACGTCCAGCGCGCATGGCCGCCGCCCTCGAGCGCGATCAGCCGCGCGACGCGCGAGGTCTTGCGCTCCGGCGCGCGGAGCAGGGATTTGATTTTGTCGAACATGCTTACCTCATGTCCCGGGCGCAGCGCAGCACGCAGTGATGCGCTGCAGACCCGGGACCGTTCCGATGACAAACGTTGCTGCGGTCCCGCATCTGCGGTGCACCGCTAACGCGCTGCACCGCGCGCGGGATACCAGCGCAATTGAGGCGCCCTCACCCGCCCGCAAAAGCAAAAGCCCCGGAGAACGCCCCGGGGCTTTGCCGCTACTGGCGGCGCCGCGAGCGCCGCCAGACCAAGCGCGTTACCAGAACTTGTAGTTCACCCCGGCGCGCACGATGTGGTCGCGCAGGTCGGCATGCGCCGTGATCGACGTGGCGATCAGACCGGGCCCGTTAAATCCCTGCGCCGTGTCGGTCACCGAGCCGAGATCGACATAGAGATATTCGAGCTTGCCGGTCCAGTTGCCGACGAGGTGCGACTCCAGGCCGCCGCCCACCGTCCAGCCGACCTTGTCGTGGGTGAACGTGGCGGCCGCCGGCGCCGTCGCAAAGACGAAGTTGTTCGACGCGAGGCTGAGATCGGTGCGGCCGTAGGCGACGCCGCCGGTGGCGTACCAGAGATTGGCGCCGTTGTTGGTGAGGAAACCGAAGCGGCCGCGCACGGTGCCGAGCCATTTCGTCTTGACGGAGACCGTGTCGCTGCTCGTCTGTCCCGGGAAGGTCCAGGCGAACGTGCTCGTCGATTTCTGGTCGGTGCCTTGGAAATCCGCCTCGATACCGGCGAGCCAGGCCGGCGCGAATTGCCAGTTGGTGCCGATCTGGCCGCCGCCGACGATGCCGGTCGCGCTGGCGTGCGTCGTGCTGCTGATGAAACTGAAGTTGCCGAGCGGCGAGGTCGAGCTCTCGGCGAGCGCCGTGTCGGCGACGCTGCCGCCGACATTGAAGCCGGCATAGGAGCCGCTCCAGTTCCACGGCGCCGCGGCCATGGCCGCGACGGTGGGCCGCCCCGCCGGCCAGTCCCAGAACTTGTAGTTGAGGCCGGCGCGCACGATGTGGTCGCGCAGGTCGGCATGCGCCGTGATCGCGGTGGCCGGAGGAACGCCGGCCACAAGGAAAGCCTGCGCCGTGTCCTGAACGCTGCCGAGATCGACGTAGAGATATTCCACCTTGGCGGTCCAGTTGCCGAACAGGTGCTCCTCGACGCCGCCGCCGAGCGTCCAGCCGGTCTTGGTGTGGCTGAAGGTCGTGGTCCCCACCGCATTCGCAGGGAAGATGAAATTCGAGGAAGACAACGCCATGTCGACTCCGCCGTAGGCGAGGCCGCCGGTCACGTACCACAGCGTCTCATCGGCATTGGTCAGAAGCCCGAGCCGTCCGCGTACCGTGCCGAGCCATTTCAGTTTCACGCTGGCGGTGTCGCTCGCCGGCTCGCCGGGAAACGTGAACGCTGTCGTTGTCGTGCCTTTCTGGTCGGCGCCCTGGAAATCGGCCTCGACGCCGGCAAGCCACATCGGCGCGAATTGCCAATTGAAGCCGATCTGCCCGCCGCCGATGAAGCCGAGCATGCTCGGATGTGTCGTTGTCGCGAAGAAGTTTTCCAGGGCAAGCGGCGAGCTCGAGTTCGTTGTCAGCGCCGGGTCGCCGAAACCGCCGCCGGCATTGACGCCCGCGTACAGGCCGCTCCAATTCCAGGCCGGCACCGGCGCCACAGCGCTTGGCGCCTTCGCCGGCAGATCCGCCGCCGCGGCGGCGCCGATCAAACAAAAAGATGTCACGGCGGCGAAGGCCGCCTTGGAAATGCAACGCATCGGTCACCCCCGATCGATCGTTTGCCAAGCAAAAACGAGTTACCCTAATTCGTTTTTTCGCCCTCGCAATGCCGCCAGGCAAAGAGCCAACAGAAAAACCGCGCCTGTGTTCTACCGGCCACGTTTTCGAGATTCGGCTTGCAATGCAGCGCCTTAGCGATTGCGGCGGTCCCATATCTGCGCTGCACCGCGCGCGGGACAAATATCTCGTGTCCCGAGATGACCGGGTCCCGGGCGCAGCGCAGCACCGTCGGTGTCCCGGGCGCGGTGCGGCACGCCAGTGCTGCACCGCGCGCGGGATACATAGCCTCATGTCCCGGGCGCAGCGCAGCACGCAGTGATGCGCTGCAGACCCGGGACCGTTCCGATGACAAACGTTGCTGCGGTCCCGGGTCTGCGGCGCATCATTCGCTTCGCTCATGCTGCGCCGCGCCCGGGACACGCTCGTGATAACGTCGTGCGCCGGGGCGAATCCGTGACAAGCCCATGCCCCGGGCGCGGTGCGGCACGCAGTGATGCGCTGCAGACCCGGGACCGTTCCGATCTAAACGTTGCCACGATCCCGGAGCGCGCAGCACAACAGTTGCGGCCCGCTGTCCCGCGGACACAATATCGCACCATGGGGCGATATTTTGTGTACATCCTTGCCAATACTCGACGTGGCGTCATGTACGTCGGTGTCACGAGCGATCTCGGGCGCCGCATCGAACAGCATCGCGCGAAAGCCGTTCCCGCATTCACGCGCACATACGGCCTCGCCAAACTTGTTTACGTCGAAACCTACGCCTCGCTAGACGACGCACGTGCGCGGGAACGCGCGCTGAAACGCTGGCGCCGCGAGTGGAAATTCAAGCTGATCGAGGCCGAAAACCCCGATTGGCGCGATTTAAGCGACACGATTTAACGTATGTCCCGGGCGCGGTGCGGCACGCCAGTGCTGCACCGCTGACCCGGGACCGTTCCGAGGACAAACGTTGCCACGATCCCGCATCTGCGGTGCAGAGCTAACGCGCTGCACCGCGCGCGGGATACATAGCCGCATGTCCCGGGCGCGGTGCGGCACGCCAGTGCTGCACCGCAGACCCGGGACCGTCGCGGAAACAAACATTGCCACGATCCCGCATCTGCGGTGCACCGCTAACGCGCTGCACCGCGCGCGGGATACATGGCCTCATGTCCCGGGCGCGGTGCGGCACGCCAGTGCTGCACCGCAGACCCGGGACCGTCGCGGAAACAGACATTGCCACGATCCCGCATCTGCGGTGCACCGCTAACGCGCTGCACCGCGCGCGGGACACACCGCGTGTCCCAGTCGTAACATCGCGCCCCGCCCGTCATAGCACCCTGATGCGCGGCTGCGCCCGCGCCCCGTAACTCAGCGCCGTGATCGCCCACACCAAGGCGTCGAGGCGGTCGGGCGAACGTCCGGACGAAAGGCCGTCGAGGCCGAAGTCGCACATCTCGTCTTCCAGTGCGGGAAACGTCCCCACATGGCGCACCCGCCCCTGCTCGTAGAACTGCGCCACCGGCTCGGCGCGCACGAACTTGCCGCGGCTCGCGCGCACCAGCATCACCGGCACGCTGCGGTCGGCGGCGGCAATCACCGCGCGCACCATGTCGCCGCCGAAATTGGCCTCGGCCACCAGGCAATCGGCAGCGAGCCGCCGCCACAGCGCGATCGCGCGCGTCGCCCAGCCTTGCGGCGACAGGCCGCCCGCCGTTTCGTCGGCAAGCACATAGAAGGTGCCGTCCTCGCCGCTGCCGGCCGCCACCAGGCCGCAGGCGTCGGCGCCTTGCCGCGCCGAGCCCGGCGGATCGACCGCGACGACGATGCGGCGCAGCGCCGGCGCCGCCGCGACGCGGCAGGCTTCGATCTGCGCGCGCTTCCACAGCGCGTCGGGACGGTCCTCGATAATCTCGCCTTCGATCTCCTGGCGGCCGAGCCGCGTGCCGCGATAGCGCGCCAGCACCGTGTCGAGAAAATCCGGCGCCAGATGCAAGGCATTGGCGTGCGTCGGCGCATGCGTCACCGCCGTGCGCGGATCGGCCAGCAGCCGCCGCAAAAGCGCCGTCGGCCGCGGCGTGGTCGTAATGACCTGCCGCGGCCGCACGCCAAGGCGCAGCCCGAACTGCAACATATCGAACACGGCTTCGGCATGGCGCCACTTGGCGAGCTCGTCGAGCCAGGCGGCGGAGAACTGCGGCCCGCGCAGACTGTCGGGCTCCTCCGCCGAGAATACTTGCGCCACGGCGCCGTTGCGCCATTGCAGCAGGCGGCGTGTCGGCATCCAGTGCGGGCGCTCGCGGCGGCGGTGCGCCGCCAGCACGCCGGAGACGCCTTCGACCATCACGGCGCGCGCTTCGTGCTCGTTTTCGCCGATCAGCGCGATGCGCGCCGTGCGCTCGCGCAGCGCCAGCGCGCGCACCCATTCGGCGCCGGCGCGGGTCTTGCCGGCGCCGCGGCCGCCGATGAGCAGCCAGGTGGTCCAATCGGCGCCGCTGTTGGCAAGCGCCGGTGCGAGCTGATGCGGATGGGCGAAGGTGGAAAAGTCGCCGGCAAAATCCTCATGGTCTTCGGCCGTCAGGCTCGTCAGCAGCCTCGCCCCCACCCGCCCCTGCAGCGCCGGATTCGTCTTCGATAAACATGCGAATACGGCGCGCAAGCGTTTCGCGGAATTCGTCCATGTCCCTGGGTACGGAGTCGCTATCGGCTTCATCGGCGGTGATGTGTCCTTGCGCCACGGCGTTCATCTCCTGCACGGTGCGCGACACCAGCGCGAGGATGCGGCCGGTGCGCTCGGCCTCGGCCGCGGTTCTCGGTCCGAGCACCCGCACTGTGCGTTCGGCCACCTGCAGCACCGCGTCGATAAGGCGGCGCATCCGCTCGGCGTGAGGGAGCGGCGGCTCGAACGGCGCCGGCACGGCCGCCTCCGCGGTCGCGGCAAGCTCGGCTGCCGCTTGCGCCGGCAAGACGTGCTTGCGGCCGCGCCGCGGCGTCCATCCCCAGGGACCGACGCGGCTGTTCAGCGTCCCCCGCGACATGCCGGCCATCTTGGCGATCTCGTGCACCGGCACGTCGGTTTCTTCGTAGAGGTACCGTACCTTGGCAGTCAGCTCCGGCGACAGCGCGATGCGATAGGCCACGGGGTGCTCCGAATGGGCTTTTTGTTTCCGCTCTCGCGGCTTTCCGTTTCCGCTCGTCCCCGCGAAAGCGGGGACCCAGATGCAACACACCGAAGCCGCCGAGTAATTTGCTCTAGATTCCCGCTTTCGCGGGAATGAGCGGGTGGAGCGGCTTTTTGTTACCGCTCGTCCCCGCGCAAGCGGGGACCCAGACGCAACAAACCGAAGCCGCTGAGTAGCTGGCCCTGGATTCCCGCTGGCGCGGGATTGGGCGGTTGGAGGCTCACGTAATGTGACGGATTTTGTTAGGCGAAATAATAAAAATAAACGGCGACGAACAGAATGACGACAAGCGCAATGCCCCCGGCGAGCATGTAGCGCACGTTATGGCCGGTTTCGCCGCCGCGCGCTTCCGTGGTGCTTTGGACGATACGGTCGCCTTCCCGTTCCATCGCGGACCTCGCCGTGGGTTGTCTGGACCAACGCCAAGTCGGCGGGCGCTGTTCCGCCCTCCCGCGCGCGCTCCGCAGCGGCTGTGTTAAGCTCTCATCGACAGGAGGACACCCATGAAGCGCATCATCGGCGTTGCCGCCATCGTCATCCTGCGTGAGTTTCCCGGGCGCAGCGCAGCGGCGGAGAGCACGACCGCTGCCTCTCTCTCGCTCCCGTTTCCCGGGCGCAGCGCAGCATGAGCGAAGCGAATGGTGCGCTGCAGACCCGGGACCGTTGCAGGAATGACTTGGCAGTCCGATTTGCCGCGGTCCCGCGTCTGCGGTGCACCGCCATAAGCGCGGTTATGCGCGTCTTCGACGCGCTATGGCGCTGCACCGCGCGCGGGACACACATGCTTGTTGCCGCTCGTCCCCGCGCAAGCGGGGACCCAGATGAAACAGGCCGAAGCCATCGAGTCATTGGCTCTGGATTCCCGCTTGCGCGGGAATGAGCGACGGAGAGCACGACCGCTGCCTCTCTCTCGCTCCCGTTTCCCGGGCGCAGCGCAGCATGAGCGAAACGAATGGTGCGCTGCAGACCCGGGACCGTTGCAGGAATGACTTGGCGGTCCGATTTGCGGCGGTCCCGCGTCTGCGGTGCATCGCCATAAGCGCGGTTATGCGCGTCTTCGATGCGCTATGGCGCTGCACCGCGCGCGGGACACACATGCTTGTTACCGTTCGCCCCCGCGCAAGCCGATACCCAGACCGAGCGGATCAGCTTCCCTCGCTGCCACTCCGGCGCAGTTCTGGAGCGTGCTGGATGTGTACCAAACCAGCGTGACGCTGTCAAGCTTAAATTCCTAGGATTTTTTCCTGGAAATCCACCGCCTGTGGACAACTTGTGGAAAGGGCCGCGGCCTCAAGGCCTTAGCGCACGCTATCGGAACGACAGGCGTGCGGCGCGTCCGCCCAGAACGGGCCGCATTTGCTGCAGCCGCCGGCGGCCAGGGCCAGCACCATGAGGAGCAGAATCGCGCCTGCGCGGGTGATCATCGCGGGAGCCTAGCCGTTTTCGCAACGCCAAGCGAGCCGCCCGCGCCGGAACATTCGCTTGCACGGCGCGTTTTTCTTGACCGGCTGGGGGTAACGCGTGATGCGCCGAGGGCGCGATGTAGCGGACGAGTGCACGATGCAAGTCGGCAGGGCTCCGGGCGAGATGCGCCGACGGGTCCGCGACTTCGATTGGGCCGCGACCCCGCTGGGTCCGCGCGGGCAATGGCCGGCCAACCTCGCTTTGACTGTCGACCTCATCCTCGAGTCCGGCTTTCCCATGTCGGTGCGCTGGGGGCCGCAGCTCATCGGCATCTACAACGACGCTTACGCCACCATCCTGGGCGAGAAACATCCGCGCGTGCTCGGCCAGCCGCTCAAAGACACCTGGCCGGAAATCTACGACCGCCTCGGGCCCTTGAGCCTCGCCATCATGCGCGGCGAGCGCGAGGCTTTTTTCGCCGTCGACCACCCGTGGACCGTCCAGCGCTACGGCGTGCCCGAAGACGCGCGCTTCACCGTCAGCTACAGCCCGATCCCCGATCCCGGCGCCGAGCACGGCATCGGCGGAATTCTGGTCACCGTTTACGAGACCACCAGCCGCGTGCGCGACGCCCGCCAGCTGCGCGTGCTCACCGATGAGCTGGAAGCGCAGGTGCGCCGGCGCACGCGCGAACGCGACCGCATCTGGATGGTGTCGGAGGATCTGCTCGGCGTCTCCAATTTCGAGGGCTACTTCACCAGCGTCAATCCGGCCTGGACGCGCCTGCTCGGCTGGAGCGAGGACGAGATCAAGGCGATGCACGTGAGCGAACTGCGCCACCCCGAGGACGCGCCGGCGGCGATCGCCGGCCGCGCCCGGCTGGCGCAGGGCGTGCCCACCGTGCGCATGGAAAACCGCTTCCGCCACAAGGACGGCACCTGGCGCTGGATCGCCTGGACCATGACCACCGATGCCGGCGACATCTACCTCTCCGGCCGTCACATCACCGACGAGCGCTGGGCGATCGAACAATTGCGCGACAGCGAACGGCGCTTCCATCTCTTGGCCGCGGGCGTCACCGATTATGCGCTGATCATGCTCGACCCGCGCGGCATCGTGACGAGCTGGAATGCCGGCGCCGAGCGCATCAAAGGCTACAGCGCCGAGGAGATCATCGGCCGGCACTTCTCGCAGTTCTACACCGAAGAAGACCGCGACAAGCATCTACCCGAGCACGCGCTTGCCGTCGCCGCCGAGACCGGCAAATTCGAGACCGAGGCCTGGCGGGTACGCAAGGACGGCTCGCATTTCTGGGCGCATGTGCTCATCGACCCGATCCGCGACGATGACGGCCATCTCGTCGGCTTTGCCAAGATCACCCGCGACATCAGCGAACGGCGCGAGGCGCAGATCGCCCTCGAGCGCACGCAGCAGCAGTTGGCGCAGGCGCAGAAACTGGAAGCGCTCGGCCAGCTCACCGGCGGCGTCGCTCACGATTTCAACAATCTGTTGATGATCGTCTCCGGCCACACCCAGTCGCTGCTGCGCCGGGCGAGCGACCCGAGAACGGTGCGCGCGCTGCAGGCGATCCAGACGGCGGCGGCGCGCGGCGAAACGCTGACCCGGCAATTGCTGACGTTCTCGCGCCGCCAGCCGGTCAATCCGAGGACCGTCGACCTGGCGCAGACGATCGCCGCATTCCGCGACGTGCTCATGAGCTCCGCGCCCGGCAACATCAAGCTGCGCATCGACATTCCGCCGCACACCTGGCCGGTCGCCGTCGACATCTCCGAATTCGAGCTGGCGCTGGTCAATCTTGCGGTGAATGCGCGCGACGCCATGGCCGCCGGCGGCACCATCACTTTGTCCGCGGCCAATATCGAGTTGCGCGGCGACGAGACCGCCGAAGGTCTCGCCGGTCCGTTCGTGGCGCTCACCATCGCCGATACCGGCAGCGGCATCGCCGAGGACCTCTTCGGCAAGGTGTTCGAGCCGTTTTTCACCACCAAGGGTCCGGACAAGGGCACCGGCCTCGGCCTGTCGCAGGCCTACGGTTTTGCCCGGCAGAGCGGCGGCGCGATAACGCTCGCGAGCGAGGTCGGCAAGGGCACGCAAGTGACCATGTACCTGCCGCGCAGCACGCAAAGCGTCGCCGTCCCGGCGCCGTCCGTTGCCGTCGAGGCGGCCCCCGGCCACGGCGAGACCATCCTGGTGGTCGAGGACAACCCGGACGTGACCACCGTCGCCACCGCCATGCTCGAGCAGCTCGATTACCGCACCGTGGCGGTCCATTCCGCCGCCGAGGCGCTCAAGGTCATCGGTTCCGGGCAACCGATCGATCTGGTGTTCACCGACGTGATGCTGCCCGGCGACCTCGACGGCATCGCGCTGGCGCAAAAAATTCGCAACCACTATCCGCAGCTGCCGGTCGTCCTCACCAGCGCCTATGCCAAAGCACTCGCCGCCCGCCATGGTCTGCCGACGTTGCGTAAACCCTATCAGCTGTCGACTTTGGCGCAGACCATTCGCGAGAACCTGCACGGCGAACGGCACGTGCCGGCCGACTAGTCTCTGGCGGCAGCCTTTTTGCCACGTCAGGAACCAGTCGCGGTTTATTTCCGTTCTGCTTGGCAGGTGGGGCGCATGCTAGAGCGCGGGCATCGGCAAACGCGCGGCATGGTCAGGCCATGTCCAACGTTGCATTTTCATACTTCGGGCTGCTCTGCGCCGCACTGATTGCCGTCGGCCTGATCGGCCTGTTCCTGACGCGCCGCCGCAATGCCAAGACCGCACTTCCGCGCGACGACTTCACTCCGATCACCTCGTGGAAGCCGACGGGACATATCGATTTCATCGCCGGCGATGACCTCGCGACGGTGCCTGCGCCCGCTGACGGCGAACAAGGACGCGCGCTCTTTTATCTGCGTGTCGAAGACTATCGTATCCTGGAGAGCATCAGCATCAGCGGCGCCAAGCGCGTCGAGTACCGCTGGCGCAACGCCACTTTAACCGAAGCGAAGCAGGTGGTCGTGCGTCACAACGCGGACATCACCACTATCGACGATCGCCTGCCCTATCCGATCCGCGGCCCCAAGCTTGTCCCGGAGGTGGCGGCGCCGATTGCACCAGCGCCCCTCGATGCCGCGCCCATCACGGTGGCGCCATCCTCGCCGGCGCCGCAGCATCTGTTATCTCCATAACAATTCGACGCCGCGCTGCCGAATTCATGCCGAGAGTCCGCAATCCGACTGCGGCAAAGCGCGCATTAACGCGAATTAACTGTGCTCTCGCCGGCAATAAGCCGATGATCGCTACATTCACTTCGGGGTATCTGCCATGACCATACTGATCACGACCCGAGGGCGACAATCCAGAGACGTTTTTCACAAGCCGCTTTGTCCCAAGTGCCGCGTTTCGATGTGGCTCGCCGTCATCGAGCCGCACACGCCGGGCTATGATCTGCGCACCTTTCGGTGCCTGAGCTGCCAGCGTGTCGAGAAAGTGCTGGTGAAATACCGATAGCGTCTTGTGTTGAAGACGCCGTCGACTAGGCCGCGACCTTCTCCAGGAAGCACGCGACTTCCTGCTGCAGGGCGGCAACGGCCTTCTCCACGCTTTCCGAGGCAGAGCGCACGATCTCCGCCGAGTTCTGCGCCTTTGTGGTAGCGCCGGCTACCTCTTCCAGCACAGAGGACACAATGCCGGTGCGTTCGGCCACCGACGCGGCGTTCTGCGAGATTTCATTGGTCGCCGAGCTTTGCTGGTGCACCGAGGTGGCGACCGCGGCGGCGTATTTGTCGATCTCCTGCATGCGGGTGGTAATCTTGCGCAGGGTCTCGATGGCGTTGCGCGTCGAGTTTTGAACGTTGTGGATATGTCGGGCGATGTCCTCCGTCGCCCGCGCGGTCTGCACCGCAAGCGACTTCACTTCCGAGGCAACGACCGAGAATCCACGCCCCGCTTCTCCGGCCCGCGCCGCCTCGATGGTTGCGTTGAGGGCGAGCAGGTTCGTCTGCGCGGCGATGCTTTGGATCAAGCTGACCACTTCGCCTATTTTCTCCGCGCCGGCGGAGAGTCCGGCAATTTCATCGTCGGTCGCCGCCGCCTCCTTCACCGCAATGGTGACGATTTCGGTCGTGGCGCGGAGCTGGGTCCCGATCTCGGAGATAGAGGCAGACAATTCGTTGGCAGCTGAAGCGACCGAATTAACGTTCGCAGAAGCTTCGTCAAAGGCATGCACCGCCTCGCCGGCCCGCTGCGTCGTGTGCTGGGCGGTGCCGAGCAGGCCGGTCGCAGTACTTTGCATGGCGCCGACGCTCTGCTTGACGCTCTCGAGCAGATCGGAGGCCTGCTTGCGAAAATCCGTAATCGCGGATTCGGTGAGGGCCCGGCGCTGCCGTTCATCCTGCAACGCCGCCTGATCGGTCACGTCCTCGTGCGTGGACACCCAACCGCCGCTCGGTCGCGCCACATTGGAGCCAGCGACCGTGCGCCCGTTCGGCAGCTTGAACACGTATTTAAATGAACGGCCGGATTCCGCGGAGGCAACGGCGCGCCGCGCGTAAGTGACGGGATCCTCGTCGAGGGTGCCCGCCTCATAGCGCAGGCGCATCAACTCCTCGAGCGTGCAGCCTTTGCGCATGCGGCCATGCAACAGGTAGATGTCTTCGTAGCGTTTATTCCACAATACGAGATGCCCGTTCTTGTCGAACATGCACAGACCCTGCGACATGTGGTCGAGCGCATCGTTCAACAACAACAACTGTTCCTTCGAGGTGCGGTCGGCAAAGGCGCCGGCAAGGCAGACACCGAGCACGGCGATGGCGATGCTGGCGAGGACGACAGCGAGCGAGCCGGGCGAAACTGCGAGACCGGCGAAGGCGCGCGTCGGGTCTGGCACGATCGCAACTGCACCCATTGCAGTGAAATGGTGGGAGACGATCGCGAGCGTCATCAGACCGGCCGCCAAAGTGAGGCGCCACCTGCCCTCGCTGCTTTCGGCGGCCATGATCGCGAGCACGCCGAAAATCATGCCGACGATCACGGACGCAACGACCAACCCCCACGACCAGGAAATGTAGCCCGGCAGTTCCAGTGCGGACATGCCGAGGTAATGCATGCTTGCGACACCGCCGCCGATCACGGCGCCGCCGAGCGGCGCCCTCAGGCGAGGTGGACTGTAGATGGCAAAGCCGAAGCCGTTTCCCGTGATTGCCGCGGCAGCGAACAAGGACAGCAGCGTCATTGGCACGCTATATGCCACGGCGACGCCCGGCTCGTAGGCCAGCATCGCGATGAAGTGCGTCGCCCAAATGCCGCAGCCAGTCGCCGCTCCGGCGCCGACCACCCACAGCAAGCGCGTGCGCCCCGCCGTGGCTTGCGCCCGCTTGAACAGAATAATGCCTGTAAAGCTTGCGATTAAGCAGACGAACCCGGCCAGCAAGACCAGGCGCCAATCATGCTCGGTCGTCAGACAACTGAAAACGCGAAACATCGTCTCCTCGGGTAGCCCGGACCCGAGGAGACCTAGCGCCTTAAAGTTTCTTTAAGGTTAAGTAAGCGACCGCCCGATGCCGACGCCGCGCGACGGCCGTCGCGCGGCGTT
Source organism: Pseudolabrys sp. (assembly GCA_035652735.1). GTDB lineage: Bacteria > Pseudomonadota > Alphaproteobacteria > Rhizobiales > Xanthobacteraceae > Pseudolabrys. The sequence continues at coordinate 15,282 of DASRDF010000089.1, forward strand.
TCCTCGGCCCTGGTTGCGTCCGCCGCCAATACGACTGCTAATCGCAGATGCGTTTGCGCACCGTTATGCGATCCCCGTATCGGTTGTAGCGGTGGGTAATCACAATGCGGCACCCGGGCTGGTAGGCGTAATAGTCGCGCCAGTGGCGATGGTGTCGATAATAGGGGTGGTCGTTTCCGACATAGACGCCGAAGCTCGCCGCGCTTGCCGAGCCAGCACCCCCGATCAGTGCCAAGCCCACAAGAGCCATCAGAGACATGCGTTTCATTCGATCCTCCACTCGTTTTGCTCTTTGCTCTTAGACGGTGAACACAGCGCGCAGCGCGCGGTTCCGGTTTCAAAACGGGAACTTTGCAGCCGGGTTTCACGATTGTGAGACCGCTCGGCGGAACGTCAGCAAGCACACGACGTTGCGACCTCATCGGGGAGTTTCGGGAAATCTGAGGAGGCAAGAAGATGACGAAGTTGAAGCTACTATCCACGGTCGCCGCCGCGGTTCTGCTGTCCGCCGGCGTCGCCTCGGCGCAATCGAGTATGGGCCAGGGCGAAAATCACAAGGCGCAGCAGGAGCAGGCACAGCCCGGCAAGAGCATGGGCGGCAGCACTGCGCAGCATGAATCCTCGAAGTCCAACGAGACATCGGGCAACAAAGGCAAGACGGCGCAATCGGAATCCAAAGGCAAAAGCGCCGGTGCGGAAAAGTCCAGCACCACCGGACAGGCCTCGTCGAACGAAGAGCGCGGAAAATCTGCCTCCAGCGAAGAGCGCGGGATGAAGTCCAGCGCCGAACGAGGCAAGAATGAGCATGGCAAAAGCGCGACCAAGGAGAACGGCAAGCGCAGTACCACCGGCCAGGCTAACGAAAACGAAATGAAAAACGGCAAATCCGCCGCCGAACAGCAGGGCAGGAAATCCAACGCTGAAAAATCAAGCACAACCGGCCAAGCTCAGCAGAACGAGATGAAAGGCCGCAACGCAGGCGCACAGAAATCAAGCACCAACGGCCAGGCCACCCAGAATGAGCCCAATGCGCAGAAGCAGAACGAGAGCAATGCGCAGAAATCGAGCACCAACGGCCAAGGGGCCGCCAGTGGCCAACAAGCTTCCGCGCAGGTGAAGGGCGCCAAGCTGAATGAGCAACAGGTCACCAAGGTCCAGCAGACGGTGTTCTCGAGCCGTAACGTGCCGCGCGTCGAGCACGTCGATTTCTCGATCAATGTCGGCACGGTGGTGCCGTCCCACGTGCATTTCGTTGCGGTACCCTCGACGCTTGTTGAGGTCTACCCCGAGTGGCGCGGCGACGACTATTTCGTTGCCAACGATGAAATCATCATCGTCGATCACAGCCGCAAGATCGTGGCCGTCCTGCCGGCCCGTTCGCACGAAGCAAGCGTCAGCACCTCGACCACCGAAGAAGAAGTCAATCTGAGCCCCGCAGAGATCCGCGAAGTGCAGACCGTCTTGATCCAACGCGGCTTCCTGCATGGCAGGGCGGACGGCGTGTGGGGACCGGAGACTCGCCAGGCGCTGATCACTTTCCAGCGGAAGCAGGGCCTGCAGGCGAGCGGCCGCATCGATACGCGTACCGTCTCTTCGCTCGGCCTCTCCAACAAGATCAAGGTTGGTGGCGCGCAGGGCGGCGGCTCAGCGACCACCGGGCAAGGTCAGGGTAACGCCTCCCAAGGGCAGCAGAACAATGCCTCGCCGCGCGGACAAAACAATATGCCGCAGGCGAAGCCCAACGCACAAAACGAGCAGCCCAATGCTGGGAAGAACGCTCCGAAGTCGCAGTCGACGACCGGCCAGGGCAGCCAGCCGTCTTCGCCGAATGCGCAGGAACCGCAAAACAACCGGGACCGCTCGATGCAGAACCAGCCGGCCAATAACGGCAGCAATGCGTCGACTTCCGGTCAAGGCAGTGAGCCCAAGTCCGATCAGATGAAAAAGAACCAATAACCCGGTTCACGGCACAAGACGCAATGCTCCGCTTCGGCGGAGCATTGTTTTTATTGCGCTGCGTCGAACCGCGCGCGTGCCTCCGCGATCGCCGCCCGGTGCTTGCGTGCCCACAGCGACAGTTCGCTCACCGGCTCCAGCAGCGAACGGCCGAGCTTGGTCAGCGCGTATTCCACCCGCGGCGGCACCGTCGGGTAAACCGTGCGCGTCACCAGGCCGTCGCGCTCCAGCGCCCGCAGGGTGAGCGTGAGCATGCGCTGCGAAATCGAGCCCAACGCTTTGCGCAATTGATTGAAGCGTTTTGGGCCGTCGCCGAGCGTGGACACCACCAAAACACTCCATTTATCGCCGATGCGCGCGAGCACCTCGCTCACCGCGCGGCAGTCCTCGGCCACATGCAGGGAAGAAGGTATCACTCTTGTTCCTTCTTGCGACTGGCGCGCGGTCATCTATCTAGCCCTGGTAACCGATCGTAACCGGAGATAGAGCCTGTCATGGCCAAACTCAAGCTCGGTATTCTCGTCGGCTCCAACCGGCGCGCCTCCATCAACCGCAAGCTGGCGCTGGCCTATGCCCGGCTAGGCGGCGAGGTCTTTGACTCCAAGCTCCTGCAGATCGACGATCTGCCGCTCTACAACCAGGACAACGAGGAGCCCTCGCCGCCGCCTGTGGCGCGGTTCAAGGCCGAAATTGCTGCCTGCGATGCCCTCTTGTTCGTCACCCCCGAACACGATCGTTCCATCCCGGCGCTGCTCAAGAACGCGATCGATTGGGGCGCCCGCCCCTATGGCAAAAACTCGTTTCGTGGCAAGCCGGCGGCGGTCACCGGCACGTCGGGGGGCGTCATTTCAACCGCCATCGCGCAAGCGCATTTGCGCGCTGTGCTGGGCAGCGGCATCGCCATCCACGTAATGGGCGGCGAAGCCTACATTCAGTTCAAGCCCGACCTCATCGACGATCAGGGCAACGTCGCCGACGAGAACGTCGCCAAGTTTCTCAAGACCTATATCGAGCAGTTCGCGGAATTTGCCGGCAGGCTCGCAAGATAGGAAAGGCACCCCATGTCCATCCGACCCGTCAAACGCATCGTGCAGTCGCAGCCCACCATCGAGGGCGCCGGCGTCAAGCTGCGCCGCGCCTTCGGCTTCGGCGATACCGATGAAACCGATCCGTTCCTGCTACTCGACGATTTCCGCAACGACCGGCCGAGCGATTATCTCGCCGGCTTTCCCTGGCACCCGCATCGCGGCATCGAGACCATCACTTACGTGCTTAACGGCACCGTCGATCACGGCGACAGTCTCGGCAACCGGGGCACGCTCGGCTCCGGGGACGTTCAATGGATGACGGCGGGGCGCGGCATCATGCATCAGGAGATGCCCAAAGGCGACACGCTCGGCCGCATGCACGGCTTTCAACTCTGGGCCAACCTGCCCTCGTCGCTCAAGATGACGGCGCCGCGCTATCAGGACATCAAGGCCGCCGACATCCCCGAGGTCATCGATGACGACGGCACGCGAGTGCGCGTGGTCTGCGGCGACTTCTGGGGCAAAAAGGGTCCGGTCGACGGTGTCGCTGCGGATCCACGTTATCTCGACATTTTCGTGCCGGCGGGGAAACGCAAGACGCTCAAGGTCGAAGTCGAGCGCCACGCTTTCGCTTACGTTTTCGAGGGCGACGGCAGCTTCTCTTATGCCTCGCAGCCGTTCGGCGTGCTCACCGAAAAGCAGATCGACGGCGAGGAGATTCTCCTGCGCGAGCCGGTCGGCGACCGCTCGCTGGTGCTGTTCGATCGCGGCGACGAAATCACGGTGCAGGCGGGGGAGCGCGGCATCCGCTTCCTGCTCGTGTCCGGCAAGCCGATCAAGGAGCCTGTCGCGTGGTATGGGCCGATCGTCATGAATACCAAGGCCGAGCTGCGCCAAGCCGTTTCCGAGTTGCAGAACGGCACGTTCATTCGCTCGTAGGCATTCCATTTTCGCCCATGCGTTTCCGCGGCGGGGGTTCGCCTTTACCCCGCCGCTTGCGTTTTCTACGCTTGCGCTTGCAGGGAGCGAGCAGGCGGAATGGCTAAGCCTCCGGGTATTTTCCGCATCGGCACCGGCGCCGGATTTGCGGCGGACCGGCTCGATCCGGCAGTCGATCTCGCCACGCGCGGAGCCCTGGATGTGCTCGTGCTGGAATGTCTCGGCGAACGCACGATGGCTTTCGCCCATCGCGACCGCATGAGCGATCCGGGCCGTGGCTACAACGCGTATCTGGAACGGCGCATGCGCGCGCTGCTTCCGCCCTGCGCGGCCGCGGGCACTACGATCGTCACCAACATGGGCGCGGCCAACCCGCGCGCCGCCGCCGAACGTTGCCGCGACATCGCGCGCGAGCTCGATCTTCGCGGCCTGAAGATCGCCTGCATCGCAGGCGATGACGTGAGCGCGCTCGTCGCGCCTGAGACGCCGTTCATGGACGAGCCGGGCACGGTCGCCGACATCGCCAATCGCATCGTCGGCATGAACGCCTATCTCGGCGCCGACGCCCTTGTGCCCGCGCTCGAGGCCGGCGCCGATGTCATCATCGGCGGCCGTCTCGCCGATCCGTCGATGTACCTGGCGCCGCTGATGCAACATTACGGCTGGCGCGACGACGGTATGTTGGCCGCCGGAACGCTGGTCGGCCACTTGCTGGAATGCGGCATGCAAGTGACCGGCGGCTATTTTGCCGACCCCGGCGTCAAGGACGTGCCCGATCTCGCGCGCTGCGGCTATCCGATCGCGGAAGTGTCCGCCGACGGCAGCGCCGTCATCGCCAAGTTGCCCCAGACCGGCGGCTGCGTCACGCCGGGGACGGTGAAGGAGCAGCTGCTTTACGAAGTGCACGATCCGACGCGCTATCTCACGCCCGATGTGACCGCCGATTTCAGCCGCGTGCAGATCGCGCAGATCGAACGAGATCGCGTGCGCGTGTCGAACGCCGCGGGCCGCCCGCGCCCGGACACACTGAAAGTCACTATCGGCTTCGATGCCGGCTTTCACGCCGAAGCCGGCATCAGCTATGCAGGCCCAGGCGCGGCGGCACGCGGACGTCTGGCCGGAGAGATCGTCCGCGAACGCCTCAAGTCGGTGCACGGCTTTCAATCCGACCTGCGCGTCGACCTGATCGGCGCCAATTCGCTGTTCGCGACCGCTGGCCAGCGGCAGAGCGAATCCGAAGACGTCCGCCTGCATGTCGCGCTGCGCGGCGCGCGCGACGAGGCCGAGCTCATGCTGTGGGAGGTCGAATCCCTTCTGTGCTGCGGGCCTGCCGGCGGCGGCGGCTTCCGCGGCCAGATCGCGCCTGCGGTAATGACCAAATCGGTCCTGATCGACCGCGCGTGCGTAAAACCGACTGTCGAGATGTTCGACGCATGAGCGCGCGCGGCCGCAACCAACGTTTGATCGTGCGCGACATTGCGCATGCCCGGGCCGGCGATAAAGGCAACGCCTCGAATATCAGCGTGTGGGTTTACGACCCCGCGGACTACGACCTACTCAAACGCGCTTTGACTGCCGAGCGCATCAAGCAGGAATTTCCGCAGCTCGTGCGCGGCAAGGTCACGCGCTACATCATCGAGCATCTGCACGGGCTGAACTTCGTCATGGAGGATGCGCTCGAAGGCGGCGTCAATGCTTCTCTTAATCTCGATTCCCACGGCAAGTCGTGGAGCTATCTGCTGCTTGGTCTCACGCTCGAACCGTGATCGATTTCTACGGAACCGAACCGCGAGATCGCCATGATGAATCTCGCAACCAATGACAGCGCCATGCGTTTTTCAAGGAGCGGCGAACGAGCGCCTGAGGAACCACAGTTTCCTCGCGAATACGCCCGAGAAGCGGATAGATAAAAAATAATCCCCGATCTCGCCGCCTCACAACGACAACGCCGAGCACGGCGGTTTCAGCCGCTGGGCCGGATACTGTCGCGACTGCACGAAAGGAGATGAACCATGATAAAGAAACTTATTATCGCTGCGGCGCTGGCCGCGGCGATCGGAACGCCGGCAATGGCCCAGTCCTGGAATCCGTCGGCCGGCAGCGGCAACATCGTCGGCAGCTACAGCCGGCCGTATAGCGGACCGAAAATGCCGGGCGCATCGGATGCGTTTGCCTATGCGCCGGCGCCGCATCACCACTACGTGCGGCATTGGCATCGCTACTGATCTGCTGATGGCACGGTGAAAGCCCCGGCACCCGCCGGGGCTTTTGCCTGCCGGAAGCAACTGTCCCGGTTTCACGCCAGCAGGTTCGCCAGCGTTTCCGCCTCCGGCACCACATCATAGGCATAAAGGCGCTTGCGGAATTCGGCATGCGCTTTGATCTCGGCGTCGCGCACGCCGAGATCGGAATAGGCCGAATCGTAGCGCATGCCGTTCTCGCGCGCGCCGCGCTGTACTTGCGCTACCCGCTCGCGCCGCAGCTTTTCGTAGGCAAGAAGCGCCGTTGGCGCGGTCTTGCGATCGGCGCGGGACAAAATCGTCGCCAGCGCCATGCCGTCCTCGATTGCCTGGTTCACGCCCTGCCCCAGATGCGGCAGCATCGGATGCGCGGCGTCCCCGAGCAGACTCAAGCGCCCTTTGCTCCACGTCGGCAACGGCTCGCGATCGTAAAGCGCCCAGCGAAAGGTTTTTTCGACGTGACGCAACAGGCCCTCAATGCGCGGATCCCAGCCGGAAAATTCGGCACGCAGCACATTCGGGTCGCCCGGCGCCGACCATGACTCTTTCATCTCCTGATCGGCCGGGACAAAGCCGACATAATTGATGAGCTCGCCCGCGCGCACCGGAAAGGCAAGGAAATGCTTGCCTTGCCCGAGCCACATCAGCCAGCGGTCGATCGGCCAATGCGGTATGCGCGCGTGCGCGACCAAACCGCGATACGCCACCGAGCCATGAAAGACCGGTCGCGAGGGTGGAAAAACGTGAGGGCGCAGCTCCGAGTGAATGCCGTCGGCCCCGATCACGACGTCGGCTTCAGCACTTGCGCCGTTGGCGAAGAACACGCGCGCACTCTCGCCGTCCTGGGCAAAGCCGCTGCAGCGATGGCCGGTATGCACGATGCCGGCCGGCAGCGCCTTGGCCAACAGCTCGACGAAATCGGCGCGGTGCATGCCGAAGGTCGCATTCCAGCCGAAGGAGTCGGTGACCTGCACCGGCGCGATCGGCGCGCCATCGTGGCGGAAATAATGCGAGCCGGGGCCGACACGCGCACCGACGCGTTCAACCGCCGCGCCAAGGCCGATGCGCTGCAGGTGCCGAACGCTGTTCGGGGTGACGAAGACACCGGCGCCGATCTCGCCGAGTGCCGGCGTCTGCTCATAGACCGCAACCTCGAGTCCCTGCGCGGCAAGCGCGTTGGCGGCGAAGAGCCCGCCGATGCCGCCGCCGACGATGGTGACGCGAAGCTTGCTCATTATTGCAGCGTGATGTGCGCTGCCTTGATCACCCGGTCCCAGCGCGCCACCTCCGCGCGCATGTAGGCCGCCGTCTTCTCCACCGAGCCGCCGAACACTTCGGCCGACAAGGGCTTCAGGCGCGCTTGCACGCCCGGATCGCGCAATGCTTCGTTCACATCGGCATTGATCTTGTCGACAATCGCCTTGGGTGTTTTCGGCGGGGCGACGATGCCGTACCAGGCGACGGCTTCGAAGCCGGGCAGCGTCTCCGCCAGCGCCGGCACGTCGGGCAGCGACGGCATGCGCTTGGCCGAAGCCACGGCGAGCAGCTTGAGCTTGCCGGCCTTCACCAGCGGCAGCGACACCCCGAGATTGTCGAACATCAGATCGACATTGCCGGCAAGCAGCCCCTGGAGCGCCGGCGCCGAGCCGCGATAGGGGATGTGGCGGATTTTGACCTTAGCCTCGAGCTCGAACAGTTCGGAGGTCAGATGCGAGGTGGTGCCGTTGCCCTGCGTGGCGTCGGTGACCTTGTCGGGATTTTTCTTCAGATAATCGATCAACTCGCCGATATTCGACGCCGCGATCTTTCCCGGATTGGCGAGCACCGCATTCGGGATTTGCGCCATGATCACGATCGGCTCGAACTTGCCGGGATCGAAGGTCAAATGCGGATAGAGGTTTTGGTTGATCACCAGCGGCGGCGGCGGCGCGGAAAGAAGCGTGTAGCCGTCGGGCGCCGCGCGATACACGAGATCGGCGCCGATATTCCCGGCGGCGCCGGTGTGATTTTCGATGATCACCGGCTGTCCCCATTTCTTCGATAGCCAATCCGCAATAATGCGCGGCACCGCGTCTGCCGAGCCGCCGGCCGGAAACGGCACCACGATTTTTACGGTGTGGTCGGGGTAATTCGCGGCGCGTCCCGGGCCGACAAGCGCAAGCGGCGCCGCCGCCAGCACCAAACAACCGATGACAAACGATATGCGCCGCTCGCGCATGACGGCTGCTCCCTTCCTCAGCGCCGCCGTGTGCTGGCGCGTTGCGCCCGTCACTTTGCGGCAGCACCACGGGCAAGGCAATAGATGAAGGAGCGTCGCGGCCGAAACAATTCTTCCGCGCCAATGGTTTGGCAGGGGGCAGTGACAATACGATTCACCGCAGGCATTCTGGCACTCTCGTCGCCGTTTCGGATCCGTCATGGCCCTCGATCCGGTCCTCATTTCGCGTCTGCAGTGGTCGTGGGTGATCGCGTGGCATATTCTCTTGCCCGCCTTCACTGTGGGACTTGCCTCTTATATTGCCGTTCTCGAAGGCCTCTACTTTTTCACGAAAAACGAGATTTGGTTTCGAATGTCCGGTTTCTGGATCCGGATTTTTGCCGTTTCGTTCGGCATGGGCGTCGTTTCCGGCATCATCATGCCGTTTCAGTTCGGCACGAATTGGAGCCGCTTCACCGAGGCGACGGCCGACGTGCTGTCGCCGCTGATGGCTTACGAAGGTTTGACCGCGTTCTTTTTGGAGGCGTCGTTCCTCGGCGTGCTGTTGTTCGGCCGTAGGTTGGTGCCGGCCTGGGCGCACTTCATCGCCGCGCTCATGGTCGCGTTCGGCACCCTGCTCTCATCGTTCTGGATCTTGGCGACGAATTCATGGATGCAGACGCCTGCCGGCTACACAATCGTCAACGGCCGTTTCGAGCCGGCGGACTGGTTTGCCATCATCTTCAATCCGTCCTTCCCGTACCGCCTCGCGCACAATGTCACCGCATTTTACATCACGACGGCTTTTGTCGTTATGGGAGTCGGCGCTTGGCTGCTCCGCCGCAATCGCGCCGCCGAGGAGTCGCGTCTGATGATCCGGATGGCGCTCGACCTGCTGATCGTGATCGTGCCGTTGCAGATTTATCTGGGTGACCTGCACGGCCTCAACACGCTCGAATATCAGCCGGCCAAGCTCGCGGCGATCGAAGGCCGCTACGACACCGTCACGCCGACGCCCTTGACGATCTTCGGCATCCCCGACGACGCCAATGCAACCATGCGTGCCGCGGTGGAAATCCCCGATCTCGGCAGCTTGATCCTCACACACTCCTGGAACGGCGAGATCAAGGGTCTCAAGGAATGGCCGGCCGATCAGCGGCCGCCCGTGGCGCCGCCGTTCTACTGTTTCCGCATCATGGTCGGCATCGGCATCATCATGCTGATCGTCGTGATCCTTGGGCAGATTCTGCAGTTCACCGGCCGCCTCTTCGATTCGATCTGGTTTCTGCGGCTCTGCCAGCTGGTGGCGCCGTTCGGCTTCTTCGCGGTCGTCGCCGGCTGGATCACCACGGAGGTCGGCCGCCAGCCGTGGACCGTGTACGGCTTAATGCGCACGGCGCAATCCGTGTCGCCGTCATTGACCGGCACTGATGTCGCCATCTCGCTCGCGCTGTACATCGTCGTCTATCTGATCATGTTCCCGACCGGCATTGCCTTCATGGCGGGGCTGGTGCGGCGCGGGCCGCAAGAACAGGCCGTGGCTGCGGATTTTGTCGAGAGCGGCCGGCCCAACCGGCCGTTCGAAAACGCGGCACGCGCCGGCGGCGGAAGCTAGGGGCAAGATCATGGTCCTTGACCTGGTGCCTCTATGGACCGTGCTCTTGGGCCTTGCCGTCTTCTATTACGTCGTGTTCGACGGCTTCGACCTCGGTGTCGGCATTCTCTACGGCTTCGTGCCGAACGAGGAGGAGCGCGGCATTGCGATGAACTCCATCGCGCCGATCTGGGACGGCAATGAGACCTGGCTCGTGTTCGGCGGCCTCGGATTGCTGGCGGCGTTCCCCGTTGCGTTCTCGATCATCATTCCCGCGGTATACTTTCCACTTCTCATCATGCTGCTGGCGCTCGTGTTCCGCGGCGTCGCCTTCGAATTCCGCTTCAAGCATCCGGGGCTGCGGCGATTCTGGGATCGCGCTTTTCACGTTGGTTCCGTTCTGGCGACCTACGCGCAAGGCGTCGTGCTCGGCACATTCATCCAAGGCTTCAAGGTGAATGGCACGCAATTCGGCGGAACGTCGCTCGATTGGGTGACGCCGTTTGCCTTGCTCGTCGGTCTGGCGCTGATCTTCGGCTACAGCCTTTTGGGGGCCGGCTGGCTCGTCCTCAAGACCGAGGGCGAACTGCAGCAATGGGCGCGGCGCGCAGGATTGGTGTCTCTTGTGCTCGTTTTGTTGGCCATCCTCGGCGTTAGCATCTGGACGCCGCTGGAGAACGCCGGCATCGCGCAGCGCTGGTTCAGCTGGCCCAATATCGGTTTCCTGGTGCCGGTGCCGATCATCACGACGATGCTCGCGATAACCGAATGGTATGCGCTAACGCACCGCTACGAGCTGCTGCCGTTCATGGCCGCGATCGGCCTGTTCCTGATGTCTTTTATCGGCATCGCCATAAGCTTGTGGCCGATGATCGTGCCTTATCAATTTACGCTGTGGCAGGCCTCGTCATCATCGAGCACGCAGGCCTTCCTCCTGATCGGCACACTGTTTCTTCTGCCAATCATCATCATGTACACAGCCTGGTCCTATTGGGTCTTTCGCGGAAAGGTGCGCGGCGACATCGGCTATCACTGAGAAGCACTGCTCGGCGGGATCGACTAGTCACTTCTGATCACCGTCACGCATGGCTAACGGCGTCGGTTGTGGCAGTCTGTAAGCCTGAGATCGCATGCTCGAAGCTTGCACGGGCCCCGAGCTTGGCGTGCCACGGGCAGCAAAGTACAATCGGTATTAGCATAAGCGCGCAGGCGTAGATCATGCGGCGGTACGCGGTCGGATGTATTGCAATTTTGGCGCTCGGCCTTGCTCACGCGAGCCGCTTGCGGGCCGCATGCAGGCCAACAGCACACGTAAGAGCGCGCTACTGCGCCTGGGCAGCTTTTGAGCTGTGACCTAGTTCACTGACAGCTCTTGGTTTTTGGCCCGAAACGGGCTGTCGAATGGCGCCAGAAGCGCGGTTGGCCTATGATGAGTTGCCTTTGCACAAATTTGGGGACGTAAGCACCGGCAAAGCAAAGTGGGGCGATCATGATTACGCAGCGCACGCGGTTTCATGCACTCCTTTGTCTCAGCGGGATAGCTCTTTCATTGGCCGTGACCGGGCGCACCTGGGCACAAAACAGCGACGCGCTGCCGGCAGATCTCGTGCTTAAAGCCAAAGCCTTCAAGGAAGCCGATGCACGTTATGTAAAAGCGCTCTGTGACAGTGATTTGAAAAAGGAGCGCGCACCGGCGAAGGATGCGCGCGATAGTTCGCACGAGGCGCTCACGAAGGCGATTTCAAGCGCCATCGACCAGTCCGCAGACGTGCAAAAGGCGCTGGACAGCGCCACCGTCGCGGCCGCCGCCACGAGCAAGGTTGCGGCGCAGACCGATGCAAGCGCCGACGACAAAGCCGCGGCGAACCTAAGATTTGAAAAAGCCAAGGAAGCGCTGCGCGACGCCGTCGCCCGCGAGAACGCGCGCCTGGAAGCCCGCATCAAAAAAGATTTTGCTGTTACGCTCGCCGCTCGCGACGGCTGTCCCGACGACGCCCCTGCGCGCGAGAGTAAAAAGCGAGCTGCAACACATGAGAAACGGGCGCAACGCCGCGCGACTGCGCGTGAAAGCGCGCCCGCCGCCGCACCGGCCGCCGGCGGCAGCATCAGCTTCGGTGGCGGTGGGATGGGGATCTCAATCGGGCATTAGCGCCCGGACAAATGGGGGTGAGCAATGCGGAATTGTTTTGCGGCTGTCCTTGCGGCCTCTGTTCTTCTTACGCCCGCCTCGCTTTTGGCACAGCAGCCGACGGCCAAAGCCGCTGCCCAATCGGCCGCAGCAGCCGGGGAAGACGCCGCCGCTTACTTCGATGCGCGGATAGCGGCAGTGAAGGTCGCCCTCAAGCTCAAGCCCGAGCAGGAAAAGGGCTGGCCGGCGCTGGAAAGCGCAATCCGCGATATGCAAAAGCAGCGAGTAGAGAGGACGAACAAGTTCAAAACAGCGGCTGCGGTCGATCCGGCTTCCTCCCAAGATCCAATCGCCATGCTGCGACGTCGTGCGGACATGATGGCCGAAACCGCAGCGAGTCTTAAGCAGTTCGCCGCCGCTGCGGAGCCGTTCTACAAATCGCTCGACGACGCACAGAAAAATCGCTTGCGCGTGCTGCTGATCGGCATGAACCGGCGCTAACAGCGAGGCAGCAGGGTGAAATACCCACCGTTCATCGCGTTGACCGCAGGTGCCGCCCTGATGCTGCTTGGCGCCTGCAGCGACGGCCCGCCGCCGCCGCTGTTCGATCCGACGCCCGACACCACCGATGTCGTGCCGATCGCAGGCGACAGCACCTCGCCCTGCGATCCCGTGGTCGAAGACTGCAGCGGCGGTTCGGACAGCAAAGACCCCAACAAGGACGATTCCAACAATGACACAGGAGATGGGCCGCTCGGCCCCATCTTCGTCCCGGTTTTGGGTTGGCTCGACATCTTCGGGACCGACGTCGATTATTGCGACGATGATTTCTACGCGTTGTTCATCGATCCGGAATATTGCCTCGGAAAAGATCTCATGGACTGGGTGACGGCGCATTTGCCCTTTATGGGCGGCGGCAATGACGGCGACCCGCCGCCCCCGCCATTGCCGCCCGGCGTAATTCCCATCGCCGGGGACAGTTCTTCACCGCATCCGCCGCCACCCCCGCCGCTCCCACCGGACGATGTCATCCCAATCGCCGGCGACAGTTCGCTGCCGCCGCAGCCTCCGCCGCCTCTGCCCGAAGGCGTCATTCCCATTGTGGGCAGCAGTGGCCTGGTGACCGAGCTGACCGATCTCGCCTATGTACAGCCGGTTCGAAGCACAATGTCCGCTGTTACGCCGACGCAATCAGACATCCCCATTACCGGCACGCGATCGGCGACGACGCTGCCGCTTTCCCGCGACGTTTTGCTGAATCAGGCAAAGTCGGATGCGCTGAGCGGCGGCCATCCGGTCGACCGCGCGCTCTCACGCGACACGCTGCTGGAGGAGGCCAAAGGCGATGCCTTGCGCCACAACGCCGGCAAAGACACGGCGAGACCCAGCGGCGACGAGAAGACGAATAGCGAAAACAGGCGCGCATCGCTGGGTCATTCCGAAACGGAATCGAAAACAAGTGGCGTGACGCGCTCGTATCGGAAAGACCAAGTCGGACACGGCGAAAACCTTCCGCTCTCGCGCAAGTCGCAGAGCCATACCCGCTCCATTGACGCGAGCCGAGAACAGGGCAGCAGCGGCCTTTCTTCGCCCAGCGGAGAAATGGCCGGATCGCGCGCCTTCAATGGAGGAAATTTTGGCGGCGGCGGTAACGGCTTCGGCGGCGTGAATAGATCGGGCGGCGGCGGAACGGCGAGAGAGCGCCGCTTCTAGTTCATCGCGTGTGGGGCACCGCCCTACTCCGCCGGGATCGGCGTCGCCGGCGCCGTCGGGCGGGCCGTGTCCGCCGTCTGCTTGGCCGGCCCGCGCAGCGGCCGCTCCTCGAGCGAGATCAGGAACGCCATGCCGAAGCCGAGCACCAGCGCGCAGGCGAGGAAGACGAAGCTGAAAGCGACGCCCAGCGTATGCGCGGATGCGGCATGGGCGAGCGTCTCCACCGACATGCCGGTGCCGCCGCCGAGGCCGCCCATGACGATGGCGCCGAGCACGGCGACGACCAGCGAGGAAAACAGGGCGCGGAAGAAATTGGCGGCGCCGGTCGCGATGCCCATCTGATGCTGCGTCACCGCGTTCTGCATGCACACGGTCGAGACCGGGAAGACGGTACCGAGGCCGGAGCCGACGATTGCGAGCAGCACCAGCACCACAGCGGTCGGCATCGCCGTCGGCCAGATCGACAGCGCCGCCAGCGCCAGGATCGCGGTTGCGATGCCGATCAGCGGCACGCGCTTGTAGTGCGTCATGTGCGTCATCAGGCGGCCGGTGAAGGTGGAGAACATCACCGTCGCGCTCATCAGCGGAATGAGCGCCATGCCGGATTCGCTCGCCGAGAGATGCAGCACCGTCTCGAAATAGAGCGGCACGAAAATCGTCATGCCGACCAAGGTGCCCATGGCGCAGGCGCCGGCGAGCGCGGCGCAGCGCACCACGGGGTTGCCGAGCACCGCGATCGGCAGGAACGGCTCGGGCGTGCGCATCAGCCGGGCGCCGAACAGGCCCCAGAGGACGGCGGAGGCGAGGAACAGGCCGCCGGTTTGCGGCGAAATCCAGTCGAACTTGCGCCCGCCCCACGACAACGCCAGCAACAACACCACCGCCGCCGCCATCATCGTCATCGCCCCAACAATATCGAGCCTGTGCTTGCGCGGGTGATAGGGCACGCGGCGCAGGACGTTCGAGGTCATGCCGAGCGCGGCGAGCGCCAGCGGCAGGTTGATCCAGAAGATCAGCGACCAATCGATGTGCTGGGTGAGAAATCCACCGAGCACCGGACCGCCGATCGAGGAGGTGGCGAATACCGCGGCGATGTAACCCTGGTAGCGGCCGCGCTCGCGCGGGGAAACGATGTCGGCGATGATGGTCTGCGACAGCGCCATCAGGCCGCCGCCGCCGAGACCCTGCAAAGCGCGCGACAGCACCAGCGCGGTCATGCTCGGCGCCAGCGCGCAGGCAAGCGAGCCGAGCATGAACAGGAAGATGGCGGTGAGCATCGTCACCCGCCGGCCGTGGATGTCGGAAAGCTTGCCGTAGAGCGGCGTCACCGCGGTACCGGTGAGCAAATAGGCGGTCACCACCCAGGAGAGGTCGCCCATGTCGCCGAAATGGCGCCCGATGGTCGGCAGCGCAGTGGCGACGATGGTCTGGTCGAGCGCGCCCAAGAACATCGCCAGCATGATGCCGAGGACGATGGTGCGGATTTCCGGATGGCTGAGCGCCACGGGCGCTTTGGCGGCTTTGGCGGCGGATTTGACGGGGACGGCGGCCTTGGCCTGGGCTTTGCTCGGATTCATGTGCGCGGTTAGATGCCGCCTCACCGCGCGTTATGCAATGACCAGAAATGCGGGGGTGGTATGAGGCGCCTTGGCGGGCCACAGTGGCGGGGGAACCCACCATGCGCCCGCCTTTTGCCGTTGCGCTGATCCTTGCCGCTTTGCCCGCCAGCGCCGGCGAGCTGCCGCCGGGCTTTGTCTATTTACGCGACGTAGCGCCGGCGATTGCGCAGGACATCCGCTATGCCGGTCCGGTGAATTTTACCCGCGCGGCTTTGCCCGGCTATGGCGCAGCGGAATGCGTGCTCAAACGCGAGACGGCGGAGGCGCTTAAGCGCGTCGAAGCCGCGCTTAAGCGCGAGCGGCTCGGGCTGAAAGTGTACGACTGCTACCGCCCGGCGCGCGCGGCCGCCACGATGTGGCGCTGGGCGCATGACGGCAAACGCGACGGCGACACAAGCTTCTACCCACACGCCGACAAGCGGCAGTTGTTTGCGCTCGGCTACATCGCCGCGCATTCGCGGCATTCCACCGGCACCGCGGTCGATCTCACACTCATTCCGCTTGATCCTGCTCCCGGGCGTCCCCGCGCCGACGGGAACCCAGGACCGCAAAATGCTGGAGCTTGCACCGCACCGGCCGCCGAGCGCCGGACGGACAATTCGCTCGATATGGG
>DASRDF010000090.1:0-64057 GCA_035652735.1 Pseudolabrys sp.
ACTTCGCGCTGACGCTCGTCGAGCGCGGCCTTGGTCTGCTGGCCGATCTCCGCCGACAGACGCAGCACCTCGATGCGATGCGCCAAGAGCTTCGAGACTTTGTCCATGCGCGCGGCGACGTCGACGGTTTCCAGCACCTCCTGCTTCTCGTCCGGGATCACGTCCATGTAGGCCATGGTCATGTCGGCGAGTGCGCCAGGCTGGTCGATGCCTTGAATCGCTGCGACGAGCTCGCGCGGCGCCTGCGGCAGCAGTTCGAGCGCTTCCAGCGCCTGGCCGCGCAAATGCAGCAGGCGTGCTTCGATTTCGGACGTGCGCGTTGTCGGCTCCGGAATGCGCAGCACGCGCGCGACCAGGAACGGCCAACCGGTCAGGAATTCGACGACCTGGAAGCGCTGCTCGCCCTGG
Source organism: Pseudolabrys sp. (assembly GCA_035652735.1). Taxonomy (GTDB): domain Bacteria; phylum Pseudomonadota; class Alphaproteobacteria; order Rhizobiales; family Xanthobacteraceae; genus Pseudolabrys. Next base: position 409 of record DASRDF010000090.1, read on the forward strand.
CAGACGAGATGATGGGTGCCGCTTTGATCGGTGATGAAGCGCACGACGTTCGCCACCGTGCCCATGCGGTGCATATCGAGCGCAGTCGGCTCGGAAACTTCAGGGTCGCGCTGCTTGAGGATGCCAACCGGGCGCTGCTCGCGCACGGCCTGCTGCGCGGCCGCCACCGATTTGGCGCGGCCGACCGTCACCGGCATCACCATGCCGGGAAACAGCACGAAATTGCGCACCGGCACGATAATCATCGCGTCGGGCGGCAGAGGAGGCAGAGTTTGTTGGCTGCGAGACTGCTCCGACCCGCTTGCCGCGGCACCGGCGCCTTGCTCCAGCGATCGCATGACTTCTTCAACCACGATAGGACCCCGCTTTCTCAAGCGTAATGACAAGGCATCCATTGCTCACCGCCTGCCGCACCGACGAATAGCGTCCGGCCGGCAGCCGCACGCGCCGCTCGAAGCGGCCTTGCGGCAGTTCCAGGCGATGGATGACCGATGTGCGCAGCGCCGCCGGCAGCACGCGGCTGCCGGCAACGACAAGATCGGCGCCGTCGATGGCCGCCTCGACCCGCTCGGGATCGACGCCCGGCAGCGCGACGAGCACCTGCACGTCGCGTTCCGTTTCCAGCACATCGACCGGCGGCTCCCAGGCCGGCTGGCGACTGCCGCCGACCGGCCGGAACAGTTCGCGATGCATGCGTTCGGCGCGGGCGAGCATGTCGCACGCCTCCGACCACATCCAGCTGCGGGGAAAATCGGTCATCGGTTGCCTTTCGGCCTGTTCATGTGATGTTCCAGCCCTCGTTTTTCAATATCGCCATGAACTTTGGGCTGGCGCCGTGCCGTCGCCCTGCAAGCCCGGCTATAACGTGCCGCAGCCGGGTGGAGTTGAGGGGGGACGGAGGAATGCCGGATCGCAAGCAGGGCCCGCTCGCCGGCATCCGCGTGTTGGACTTTTCCACGCTATTGCCCGGGCCGCTGGCGACCTTGATCCTGGCCGAAGCGGGCGCCGAGGTAATCAAGATCGAGCGTCCGGACGGCGAGGACATGCGCCGCTTCGAACCGCTCTGGGGCGGCGAAAGCGTGAGCTTCGCCTTGCTCAACCGCGGCAAGAAAAGCGTCGCCGCCGATCTCAAGGATGCGCGGGTCCGCCACCGCATCCTTGCGCTGGCGAAGACCACCGATGTCGTGGTGGAGCAATTCCGGCCCGGCGTCATGGAGCGGCTCGGGCTCGGCTACGAACATTTCAAAGCCGCCAATCCGCGCATCGTCTACTGCGCGATCAGCGGTTACGGACAGAGCGGGCCGCGCCGCGACCGCGCCGGGCACGATCTCAATTATATCGGCGATGCCGGGCTCCTGGCGCTCTCGGCGGGGCCACCGGGCCAGCGCGTTGTGCCGCCGGCGCTTGTGGCCGACATTGCCGGAGCGTCGTATCCGGCGGTGATGAATATTCTGCTCGCTTTGAGGCAGCGCGAGGCGACCGGGGAGGGGGCCTTCATCGACGTGAGCATGGCCGACTGCGTCTTCCCTTTCATGTTCTGGGCTCTTGGCGCGGGATTTGCGACCGGCCAATGGCCCGGCAACGGCTCGGACCTGCTCAGCGGCGGTTCGCCGCGCTACCGGCTCTACGAAACGCGCGACGGCAAGGTCGCCTGCGTTGCCGCCATCGAGCAGCGGTTCTGGACTGCGTTCTGCGCCGCCATCGGTCTCGATCGCGAACTGGTCGACGACGAACGCGACAAAGCCGCTACCATTAAGCGCGTGAGCGAAATCATCGGCTCAAGACCTGCCGCCGAATGGCAGCCGATCTTCGACCAGGCCGATTGCTGCTGTTCGATCATGCAGGACCTGCGTGCGGCGGTGAACGACGCCCATTTTCAGGCGCGCGGCCTGTTCGCGACAAAGCTCGCCAATGCGAGCGGCGATTCAATCCCGGCGCTGCCGCTGCCGATCAGGGGAAGCTTGCGACCGGATGCCGCGGTCGATGCGTGCTCACCCACGCTTGGCGCCCATAACGCGGAGTTCGGTTTTTAGACCTGCCCAAGCAGCAGCAGGCCGCCTGTGACCACGGTGAAGATCACTGCAGTCGTACCCAGCACAGTCGCGATGTGCCGCCAGCCGAGCGCGACGATCGAGCTCACCGAAGTGCCGAGGCCGAGGGCGCCGATTGCCACCAACAGCCCCCAAGTCGAGGCTTCGACCAGCACGGACTTGACAGGCATGTAGAGCGGCGTCAGCGCAGGCATCAATGGCACTGCGCTGTTGAGCGCGCACAACAGTAGGAACACGATGCCGAACACCGGCACCGGCACGCGCGCGGTCCCGTGCTTCATGCCTTTGTGCGTGAAATACCAGCCGACGCCGAGCACGACCGGCAGCAGCAGAAAGACGCGAAACAGCTTCACGATGACGGCTGTATTGCCGACTGCGACGGAAACTGCATAGCCCGCGCCCACCACTTGCGCCACGTCGTGAATGGTGCCGCCGAGCATCACGCCGGTGGTCCGCGGATTGAAGCCGAGCGCGAGACAAATCGGCGGATACGCCAGGATGGCCAGGGTCGCCAGCGCGTTGATCGCCACCACCACAAAGACGACGTCCGCGGATTTGCCCGGATATTCCGGTACCACGGTCGAACAGGCGAGCGTGGCCGAGGCGCCGCAAACGGCGGTGCCGACGCCGACCAATGCACCGAAGCCGGCAGAGCGCCCGCCCCACGACGCGAACACAAAGCCGGAGACGATCGTCGCTGCCATCGCCAGCACCACAAGCACCGCGGTGGCCGATCCGAGCGCGGCGATGTCGGCGAGACCGACACGCAGCCCGAGCAGCGCCACCGCCCAGCGCAAAATGGTACGCACGCAGAAGGCCATACCCGGCTGAGTTACCGGCCGGACCGCGATTGGGTTGAGCGCAATGCCGACAATCAGCGCGATCACCATGTTCGGGATTGGCACGATGCGTCCGACGTAGGGGGCGGCGAAATAACCGACGACGGCCACTGCCGCCGACACGGCCACGCCCGGCGCATAGTCATAGAGAACTGCGGGGAGGGTCCGCGCCGATTCCGATTTGACGGTCACGCAACGTCCTTACTTGTTTTCTTGAGCCCTGCGGCGACGGCTGGCGCGATCTGCGCGGGCGTATCGACGACCACCACACCGGCCAATTCCAGCGCCTTGCGCTTGCCCGCGTAGCTGCCGGCGCTGCCGGTGACGATCGCTCCGGCATGGCCCATCTTCTTGCCGGGCGGCGAGGCGGCGCCGGCGATGAAGGCGACCATCGGTTTACGAACTGTGCGCGCGTATTCCGCCGCCTCTTCTTCCATGGCGCCGCCGATCTCGCCGACGATGACGATGGCGTCGGTGCCGCCGTCTGCGGCGAGCGCCGCAAGCGCATCGCGCGTGGTGGTGCCGAGCATGGGATCGCCGCCGATGCCGATGAATGCGGATTGGCCGATGCCGGCGCGCGTCAGATTGAGGCAGACCAGCGTGCCCAGGCTGCCGCTGCGCGAGATGACGCCGACGCGCCCGGGCTTGAACACACTGGGGACGAAAGCCGGCATGATGCCGACAAAGCATTCGCCCGGCGTCACCAGACCGGCGGTGTTGGGCCCGACGATGCGGGTGCCATGCTTCTTTGCCGCGGCGTGGATCGCCATCACGTCCTGCGCCGGGATGTGCTCGGTGAGTACCACCAGCAGCTTCACGCCGGCCTCCGCCGCCGAGACGGCGGCATCCTTCGCCATGGGCGGCGGGATGAACATGACCGCGACGTCGGCGCCCACCTTCTGCGCGGCTTCCGCTGTCGTGGCGAAAATGGGCACGCCGGCATGCATGTCGCCGGCGCGTTTGGGATTGACGCCGGCAACCACATTGGTGCCATAGGCGATCATCTTTTCGGTCCAGAACGTGCCCTGCTTGCCGGTGATACCGAGCACAACGACGCGGTCTTGTTTGCGCACGATCATGACGCCGCCTGCACCGCCGCTTGGATGGCGTCTTCCATGAACTCGTAGGGCTCGATGCCGAGCCGCTCGCGCACGAGCTTCACCGCTTCGTCTTCGCCGGTGCCGTGGATGGAGAAGAACACCGGCACTTTCGGCTTGAGCTTGTGCCAGGCTTTGACAACGCCATCGGCCATCACGTCGGTGCGCGCGAAGGCGCCGCAGAAATTGATCACCAGGCTTTTCACGCCGGGATTGGACAGCACCAGATCGAGCGCGATTTCGGACTTGGTGTAGGCCTCGCCGCCGATCTCGAGGAAGTTCGCCGGACGCCCGCCGTAGTGGCGGATCACGTCCATCGTCGTCATGGTGAGGCCGGCGCCGTTCGCCAGCACGCCGACATTGCCGTCGAGCTGGATGAGCTTGAGACCGGCTTGCGCCCCGCGCTGCTCCAGCCCCGTCATGGCGGCGGGCGAGCCGTGGGCGGCGAGCTCCGGCTGCCGGTAGAGCGCGGCGTCGTCGAGCACGAATTTGCAGTCGAGCGCCACCATGCGGCCGTCGGCCAGCAGCGCCAATGGGTTGATCTCCAGGAGCTCGGCGTCGCGCGCCCGATAAGCGGCATAAAGCTTTTCGAGGATGCTCGCGATCTGCGCGCGGGCGGGCCCGATGTGGAGACCCTTCAGCATTCCCTCGATATCGGCGGCCGACGGCTTGGCGTCGATCTCGACGCGCAGCCGGCGGATCGCGTCCGGCTTTGCCGCCGCGATCTCCTCGATGTCCATGCCGCCTTCGCTGGAGAACAGGATGAGCGGCTTGCGCGCCGCGGTGTCGTGCAGCACGGCGGCGTAGAACTCGCGGGAGATTTTCGCCTGTTCCTCGGCCAGCACGCGCTCGACTTTGTACTCGCCGATGCGCATGCCGAGGATTTGCCCGGCAACCTCTTTAGCTTCAGCCGGCGTGTTGGCGAGCTTGATGCCGCCGGCCTTGCCGCGTTTTCCCGTCGGCACCTGCGCCTTGACCACGCAAGGCCCGATCTGCGCCGCCGCTGCCGCCGCTGCGGCGGCGCTTGCACACAATATGCCGCGCGGCACCGCAATGCCGGCGGGCGCAAGCACCAGCGCTTTCGCCGCGTGTTCCTCGAAATTCATTATTTGCCGTATTTCTTCCAGTAGGCGCCGAACAGCTCTTCCTCGCTCGGCTTGTCTTCGGGAATGGTGGTGACGAGGTGAGTGATGTTAAGGAAGTGCCTGTAGTTGAGGTTTTCCGTAATGGAGTTGCCGCCCCAGGTGCCGCACCCCATGCTCAGCGTGAAGTTCAAGCCGTTGTCGAAGCCGCCGCCGTTGCCGAAAGTGTGCGCCTGATTGATCAGCACGCGCACCACGTCGGCGCGCTCGGCAAGCGTGCGCGCCCGCTGCACGTTACTAGTGTGCAGGCCGACCGAATGGCCGCGGCCCTGATGCGCCAGAATGGCGTTGGCGCGCTCAACCGCATTTTCGAAATCCTTGGCGCGATAGACGGTGAGCACCAAGGACAGCTTCTCGCTGGAGAAGGGGAAGCCCTTGCCGACGCCGGTCTCCTCGACCATGAAGAATTTCTTGCTCTCCGCAGTCGCCGGCAGGCCGCAGCCGCGAGCGAAGACGTCGGCGTCGCGGGCGATGAGCGTGCGCGAGAGCTTGCCGTCGGGCCACAGCGCCGCCTGGATTTTGGCCTTCTCGGCGTTTGACGCCATGTAGGCGCCGGCGCGCTCCAGCGCGGCGATCGCCTTATCGTAGACGGCATCGACGACGATAACCGAATTTTCCGACGAGCAGGAGGTCGAATTGTCGAAAATCTTGGAGGCGCAGATCTTCTTCGCTGCATCGTCGAGATCGGCGGTCTCATCGATGATCACCGGCACATTGCCGGTGCCGACGCCGATGGCCGGCGTGCCGCTGGAATAGGCGCGGCGCACATTGTCTTGCGAACCGGTGGCGACAACGAGGTCGGCGGCCTGCATCAGCGCCTGCGTCATGTCCTTCGACGCCGGCGGCGGCAAAATCTGCACCAGGTCCTCGGGGACGCCGATCTTCTTCAGTTCGGCGCGCATGTAGTCGACCGTCTTCGTCGTCGTCTTCAAGCCGGCGGGCGACGCAGCGATGATGATGGCGTTGCGGCCCTTCACCGCCATCATCGCCTTATTGACCGGCGTCGCGCCGGGATTGGTCGACGGTGTGATGGCGCAGACCACCCCGACGGGCTTTGCGTATTTGACGATGCCGCGCGCCCGATCCTCTTCGATGATGCCGACCGACTTCACACGCATGAGGTCGCGCAGAGTGCCAAAAGTCTTGCGCTGTTTCTTGACGATCTTGTCGGGCACGTTGCCGAGCTTGGTATCGGCGACCGCCAGTTCGGCGAGCTCCTTTGCATGGGCCGGGTTGTAAAGCGACCAGGCCAGCGCGGTAACGGCTTCGTCGACGCGCGCCTGATCGGCGTCGGCGAACTCGGTCATGGCTTTGCGCGCGCGGCGCACGAGTTCGCCGACGACCGCGCTTGCACTCTCGGGCGTTTTCACTGCGACTGTCATCGCAAACTCCGTTAAGCGACCTTTTGCGGCCGCATGTCTTCGCGCTTGATGCCGGCCACGACCGTCGGCTTCTTCATCGCGTCGCGCCGGAACGGCTCGCCCAGCTCCTGATTGAGCACCACCTCGATGAACGTCGTGACGCGTTTCTTCTGTGCCTCGCAGGCAGCGCGCAACGCCTCGGTCAGTTCGGCCGGCGTGCGCGCGGTCACGCCTTTGAGGCCGCAGCCCTCCGCGACCTTCGCATAGCTCAGGTTCGGATCGAGCTCGGTGCCGACGAAATTGTTGTCGAACCAGAGGATCGAATTGCGCTTCTCGGCGCCCCATTGATAATTGCGGAAGATCACCATGGTAATGCCGGGATATTCCTCGCGGCCGATCGAACTCATTTCGCTCATGGAGATGCCGAAGGCGCCGTCGCCGGCAAAGCCGACGCAGGGCGTATCGGGATTGCCGATCTTGGCGCCGATGATCGCGGGAAAGCCGTAGCCGCACGGGCCGAACAGGCCGGGCGCCAGATATTTCCGTCCCTGATCGAACATCGGATAGGCGTTGCCGATGGCGCAATTGTTGCCGATGTCGCTGCTGATGATGGCGTCCTTCGGCAGCCCGGCCTGAATCGCGCGCCAGGCCTGGCGCGGCGACATGCGATCGGGCTCGCGCTTGCGCGCATCGGCGTTCCAGGTGGTGCCGGCGTCGTCCTCCTCGTGGTCCATGCTGGAAAGCGTCTGCAGCCAACGCGACTTGGTTTGGTGGATCAGCGCCTTGCGCTCCTCGCGGCCGGCATTGCCGGCGTTCGGCGCCAGCTGCTTGAGGATTGCCTCAGCGACCAGCTTGGCGTCGCCGCAGACGCCGACGGTCACCGGCTTGGTGAGGCCGATGCGATCGGCGTTGATGTCGACCTGGATGATCTTGGCATTTTTCGGCCAATAATCGATGCCGTAGCCGGGCAGCGTCGAGAAAGGATTGAGCCGCGTGCCGAGCGCCAGCACGACATCGGCCTTGGCGACCAGCTCCATGGCCGCTTTCGAGCCGTTGTAGCCAAGCGGGCCGACCGCCAGCGGATGGCTGCCGGGGAAGCTGTCATTGTGCTGGTAGTTGTTGCACACCGGCGCACTCAAGCGTTCGGCGAGCGCCGCGCATTCAGAAATGGCGTTGGCGAGCACGACGCCCGCGCCCGACAAAATGACCGGAAACTTGGCCTCGGACAGCAGCTTTGCCGCATCCGCGACAGCTTGCGCGCCGCCCGCCGGGCGCTCGAAATCGACGATCGCCGGCAGATTGATATCGATGACTTGCGTCCAGTAATCGCGCGGCACGTTGATCTGCGCCGGGGCGGAGAGGCGCTTGGCTTTGGTAATGACGCGGTTGAGCACCTCGGCGATGCGCGAGGGATCGCGCACTTCTTCCTGATAGCAGACCATGTCGCGAAACAGCGCCATCTGCTCGACTTCCTGGAAGCCGCCTTGGCCGATGGTCTTGTTCGCCGCCTGCGGCGTAATCAGCAGCATCGGCGTATGGTTCCAGTACGCGGTCTTGATGGCGGTGACGAAATTGGTGATGCCGGGACCGTTCTGCGCGATGCACATGGCGATCTTGCCGGTCGCCCGCGTATAGCCGTCGCACATGTAGCCGCCGTTGCATTCATGGGCGACGTCCCAAAAGGTGATGCCTGCCTTGGGAAACAGATCTGAAATCGGCATGAAAGCGGAGCCGATAATGCCGAAGGCATGCTCGATGCCGTGCATCTGCAAGACTTTTACAAAAGCTTCCTCGGTCGTCATCTTCATGGGTTACCTACTCGCTATTTGTCTTGAATAATGTCTGCGATCTCGGCAGCGGCGCTGCGCAGCGCCGGCAAATAACTGCGCGCGGTCTGCACATTCATGCGCGCTTCGGGTGCTTGCACCGCGAGCGCTGCCAGCATCTCGCCGTGGTGTCCGACGACCGGCACTGCTGCACAGACCACGCCAACGAGGTATTCTTCGCGATCGAACGATACCTGCTCTTTGCGAATCTGCTTCAGCTCGGCTTCGAGCCGCGCCTTCTCGGTGATGGTGGAATCGGTGAAGCGACGCAGCTCGAGGCTTTGCAATAGGCGTTGCCGGCGCGGCGCCGGCGCCAGGGCCAGGAACAATTTGCCGATGGCGCTGCAATGCAGCGGCACGCGCGAGCCGCTCTGATAATGCAGCCGCAGCGGCCAATGCTCCGCTTCCACGCGATCGAGATAGATCACCTCGCCGTTGAGCAGCGTCCCGATGTTGCAGGTTTCGTTGAGCGAGTGGACGAGCCGCGAGAGAACGAGATGCGGGGCATCGTTGCGCATGGAGGCGGACAGGACCCCGAACGCAAGTTTCGTAAGCCGCGGACCGACGACCAGCCGCTTGCGGCCCGGCTCGCGCGCGATATAGCCCTGACCGACGAACCAGTCGACGAGCCGGTACGCCGTCGCCTTCGGCAGCTTGAGGGAGCCGATGATGTCGAGGACATCGACCGGACCGGGTGCGCTCGCGACGTGTTCGAGAATGGCAAACGAACGCGTGGTGGCGCCGAGCTTGTGCTCGCGCATCTTGGCCATCTTGCCGGCCGGCGATCGCTCAATATTGCGCACAGAGGCGCTTGCCCTCGTGGGTCTTAGGTCAAGTCCAAGATTATTGGCCATGGTTCACCTGAACGCCTTAGCCGGTGCGCGCGACGGCCTGTGCGCGCCGCGCCGCCAGCAACTCGCGTAAAATCGGATAGCTCAGCGCAACGATCGATGCGCCCATCAGCGTGCCGCTGATCGGTCCGCTGAAGAAAACCGTCCAGTCGTTGTTCGCCGCAATCATGCTGCGCATGAAGGCGGTTTCGCCGATCGGACCGAGGATCGCGCCTAACACCATCGGTGAGATCGGAAATTTGAACTTCTCGAACAGATATCCAAGGATGCCGAAGATCACGATCATCCATACATCGGACATGTTGTTGCGTTCGGCATACGCGCCGACCAGGCAAAACATCACGACGATCGCCGACAGCACGCCCTGCGGAATCGTGAGCACCTTGATGACCACGCGAATCCAGAAGAAGCCAAGCACGCACATGCCGATGACGCTGGCGAACATCGAGGCGAGGATGGTGTAGACGAGCAGCGTCGAATTCGGGTCTTCCAGCAGCATGGGGCCGGGCTGCACGCCGTGCAGCAGGAAGGCGGCGAGAATGACCGCGGTCGCACCGCTGCCCGGCAACCCCAGCGTGAGCAGCGGCACCATGTGCCCGGCGACCGAAGCGGTGGCGCCGATCTGCGGCGCCACGATGCCCTCCGGCATTCCGGTGCCCAGTTGCTGCCGGCGTTTGCCGTATTGCTTTTCGATGCCGTAGGAGATGAAGGCCGTGATGGTGGCGCCGGCGCCCGGCACGATGCCGAGCACCGTGCCCAGAATCGTGCTGCGGATCAGCGTCGCCTTGATGCCGAGCAGCTCGCGTAATTTCGGAAAATGCGTGGCGACGTTCTTCGTGCCGCCCTCGAGCCGGGTGATGCGGTTGCCCTGCCCGATGCGCGAAAGCACTTCGCCGAGGCCGTACATGCCGACCAGCACCTCGACCAGTTCGACGCCGTCTTTGAGGATCGGCACACCGAAGGTGAAACGCTGGGCGCCGTAGATGCTATCGATGCCGACGGTCGCCACCAGCAGACCGACGCAGAGGCTGATGAGCGAATTCACCATAGATTTGCCGGCGAGCGCCACCACGGTGGTCAGGCCGAAGAACACGGCGGCGAAGTAGTCGGGCGAATCGAACTTGAGCGCGAGTTCGCTCATCGGTTCGGCCAGCAGCACCATGACCGCGGAGGAGACGAGGCCGCCGATCAACGCCGCGACCAGCGCCCAGCCGAGCGCCTTCGCCGGCTGCCCGCGCGAAGCCATGGTGTAGCCGTCCCACAGCATCGGCACGTCCATGGGCTCGCCGGGAATGCGATAGAGGATCGCGGTGAAGCAGCCCGCATAAGTGCCGGCAAAGTAGATGGCCGTGAGCAGAATGACCGACGGCTCGATCGGCATTTTGTAGGTGAAGGGCAGCGCAAGCACCACGCCCATCACCAAGCCGAGGCCGGGCATGATCGACACCGCCATGCCGACCACGAGGCCGATGAACAGCATCAGCAGGTCGAAGGGCTGAAAGACCTGGACGAAGCCGTGAAAGAGATTGACCAGGATCACGACACCGCCCTCAATGCACGCCCATCATCGCCATGATCGCGTAGGACACCTGATTGAATGGTGCGATGCCGAGCGGCAGCGCCACATAAACCACGCGCATGAACACGAACATGAAACAGGCGGCGATGGCGACGCTGAGCACCGCGATCGGCAAGGGCCGGCGAAACTGCCCGAGATACATCAGGCCGAAGCTGTAGACGATGGTGGCGAGGAAAAAGCCGAGCAGCGGCAAGACCAGCAGATAACCGATGGTCCCTACCACGGCGATCCACACGCGATGCGGATAGATCTCGGGCGGCCGCACCAGGTCCTCGTCCGCTGCGGCATCGTGCTCGGCTTGTTTGCCGGCCTTCACGGCGCTGGAGACGATGCCCCAGAGCGCCGTGACCAACATGATTACCAGCACAAGCTCCGGCCAGGCGCCGGGGCCGATGCGCCCCGAAACCTGCTCGAATTCGAAGTTGCTCGCCTCGTAAAAAAGGAAAATGCCGGCGGCAAGCACCACCACATAAGGCAGCGCTGCCTGCAGCCGGCGCAGCGGCGTCATGGCGCCGATCGACGTCACTTCGCCCCCATCTTGGTCTCGGTGCGGAATTTCTGCGCTTCCTTCAGCCAGTCATCCATGAATTTGCGCGCGTCGTTCATGGAGACGTAGCTGTTCGGGTCGGCGTATTGCTGTTCGAGATAGGTCTTGAATTCCGCGGTCTGCGCCACCTTGCCGAGCTCGTCGGCGAGGCGCTTGACGATCGCGGGGTCGGTCCCAGCCTTCACCACGATGGCGCGGAACTGCGGCAGCGTCACGTCGTAACCGAATTCCTTGCCGATCGGCACGTCCTTGAACTGCGGGATGTTGAGCCGCTGCTTGTAGAAGAAGATCAGCGGCCGAATTTTGCCGCCGTCGAAATAGCTGCGCACGTCGCCGGTCTGCTCGTAGAGCACGTCGGCGTTGCCGCCGAGGATCGAGGTGTAGCGCAAGCCGGGATTGGCGTAGGGAATGCCTTCGAATTTCAGGCCCTTGGTCTTGAGATAGCTCACGGTAATGTCGTCGGCGCTGCCGAAGCCGAGCTCGGCGACTTTCAGAGTCTTTTCCTTGGCCGTTTTGGCGAGGTCCTGCCACGTCTTCCACGGGCTGGTGCTGTTCACCCACAGCCCGGACGGCTGCTGGATCATGATCGCCAGCGGGATCACCTGATCGGCGTTGAAGGCGGGCTTGGGCCCGGCGAGCAGCGCATAGGTGTCGCCGATCAAGATCGCCATCGAATAACCGTCGGCCGGCGAGGTCAAAAGCTTGGTCATTCCGGTCATGCCCGTCGCGCCCGGCACGTTGATCACCGGCACAGAAACCTTGAGGTCTTCGCCCATGATTTTTCCGGCGGTGCGGGCGAGCAGGTCGGCGCCGCCGCCGGGCCCCCACGGCACGATGAAATTGATCGGATGATCCGGATATTCGGCGCGAGCTGGCTGGCCGCCGAGGGCGACGGCGAGCGAGACGGCAGCACCGAACATCGCGAGTTTGTGCGCGCTCTGCATTTGCTCCTCCCGTTGTGCGTTCCGGCTTTGGCGCCGGATGTACAAAGTCTCATTGAGTGAGACTATTTTTCTTACAGTTGATGATAGCCAAAAGGCGCTCGCGCCTGCAATGCGCAGGCCGCCGCGGTGCCGCGACAAAATGGAATGGCTCAGCGCTTGGCGAGCGGCGTGTAAGTGCGTGCCTCGGGTCCGCTATAGAGGGTGAGCGGGCGGATCAGGATGTTGTTCTCCTGCTGCTCCATCACCTGCACCACCCAGCCGGGTACGCGCCCGATAGCGAAGATCGGCACGAACAAATCGCGTTTGATGCCGAGCAGGTGGTACACCACGCCGGAATAGAAATCGACGTTCACGTTGACGCCGTGACGCGCATAGGGCGCCATGGCGGCGACAACCGCCTGCAAAATCGCGAACCACTTCGGCTGCCCCATCTCCTGCGACAGCCGTTCGACTCCGGCGCGCATATGGCGGGCGCGGGGATCTTCGGCGCGATAGACGCGGTGACCGAAACCGGTCACGGCGACGCCGGCGGCGCGCTTTTCCTTGACATAGTCGGCCGCGCGCGCCGGATCGCCGATCTCCTCCGCCATCTTCATCACGTCTTCCGCTGCGCCGCCATGCGCAGGTCCCGAAAGCGCCGCGACCGCTGCGGTGATGGCCGCGTGCAGGTTTGCCTCGGTGCCGATGACAACACGGGCGGCGAAGGAAGAGGCGTTTGAGCCGTGCTCGGCGTGAATGATGAGGTCGCGGTCGATGAGCTGCGACGCCTCAGCCGACGGCTTTTCGCCCTTGAGCATCCACAGAATGTTTGCGGCGTGCGAGAGCGCCGGATCGGCAGCGACCGGGTCGCGGCCTTCGCGGATCCGCGAATGCGCCGCCACGATCATCGGCACTTGCGAGGTGAGCCGGATCGCCTTGCGCAGCGTCGCCTCGCGCGAATTGTCGTTGGTTTCGCGGTCGAAAGCAGCAAGCGCGGAAACGCCGGTGCGCAGTACATCCATGGGATGCGCGTCCTTGATGGCGCGCACGATGTCGAGAACCGGCCGCGGCAGCTGGCGCGCGGCTTTGAGCTGCGCGTCGAACGCATCGAGTTGCTGCGCCGTCGGCAGCTCGCCATGGAGCAGCAGCCATGCCGTTTCCTCGAAGGTCGATTTTTCCGCGAGGTCATGGATCGAATAACCGCGATAGCGCAGCTCGCCGGCTTTGCCGTCGATGAAGGTGCAAGGCGAGCGGTCGAAATAGACGCCCTTGAGGCCGCGGTGAATCTTGATCGCTTCGGCGGTTTCGGTCATTGATGCGCTCTTTGGGTTTGCGCACGATCGTCATCCGAAAACGGGTATCCGCCTTTCGTGATCGTGCTTTATCGCGTTTTCTCACACGGTGAGAAGCATGGACTTGCTCGCTCGGCTGTTTGATATCGCACGCCAGCGGCGACGCAAAATCGTTTTGCCGGAAGGCGAGGATGCGCGCATTGCCGAGGCCGCGCGCCGTCTCAAAAAAGAGAAACTGGCCGAGCCCATCGTGCTTGCCGCAAGCACCATCGACGGCATCGAAACCATCGATCCGCGCCGCGACGCCCGGCTGAACGGTTATGGCGAGGCGCTCGCCGCGGCGCGCGGCACGATGACGAAGGCCATGGCGACGCGGCTCGTAACGAAGCCGCTGTATTTCGCCGGCATGATGGTGCGCCGAGGCGATGCCGATGCCATGGTGGCGGGCTGCGCCCACCCGACCCGGCGTGTGATCGAAGCGGGCTTGATGACCGTCGGTCTCGCGGACGATATCGCACTGCCGTCGAGCTGCTTCCTGATCGTGGTGCCGGATTTCCTCGCCGGCGGCCCGCGCGCTTTTGTCTTCGCCGATTGCGCCGTCAACGCCGACCCGACTGCCGCGGAGCTTGCCGACATCGCCATCGCCTCGGCGCAGAGTGCAGGCCATCTGCTGGGCGAGACACCGCGCGTTGCCATGCTGTCGTTCTCGACGCAAGGCAGCGCGCAGCATGCCCGTATCGAGAAGGTGCGCGAGGCGCTGACGTTGGTCCGGCGGCGCGCGCCGTCGCTTGCCGTCGACGGCGAATTGCAGGCCGATGCGGCGCTGGTGCCGCAGGTCGCCGCCAAGAAGCTAAAACAGGCGAGCGAGGTCGCCGGCCGGGCGAATGTGCTGGTCTTTCCCGACCTCGACTCCGCCAATATCGGCTACAAGCTGACGCAGTGGCTCGGCGGCGCGCAGGCGATCGGTCCGTTTCTGCAAGGTTTCGCCAAGCCGGTGAGCGATCTTTCCCGCGGCGCCTCCGTCGAGGACATCGTCACAACATGCGCCGTGGTGGCGGCGATGAGCTGAGGAGCGCTCTGCCGCCGTCGGCCTCGCGCCGGATCAGCCGAAGACGACTTCCTGGGCGCGTACCGGAAATGAAAACAAATTTGTGCCGGCGGAATCGCGGACCTGAATCTCGCGCGGCGCATCGCCATCCGTTTCCGTGCAGGCCAAATCGAAAGACACGATTTCCGCCATTTCGCGCGCTTGGCTCAGGCCGTTGAGGTATTGTCCGTGGAAATCGTAGCTGCGCGACGCATTGCGTATGACATCGAAAAAATATCGTGTCATGGCCATTGTCCCTTCTGCTTTGGCCGCACCGTACGATAGACGCATTGAAACGTTGTTATGGCGTTTAATCGTATTTTAATCGTATCAACTCGCGTCGATGTTAATGCATTTCGTGCGGCATATTTTAACCTGCCGGGTCCACCATGATCGCGGCATAAAGTCTGACCTTATCGGCCTCCACTATCGGTGAGCATCGTGGCCGTGCGTACCTTGTCCAACCGCCACCTGTTGCGTGATCTTCCGCACGCCTCTGTGGTGCTTTTTTACGCGGCATTTTTCATCGGTCTCGCCTTTCTTATGGTCGCATCCTATCGCTCGCCCATCGTTCAGAGCGGGAAGACGTCCTTGCCGTCGGAATCGGACAACGGCAGCAACGCGACGCGTTACGCCGGCTCAATTATGGTCGAGCCGCCGAAAGGCGAGTTGTGCTGGCAACGCGTCTTCGACAACCGCACCGGCGCAATGTGGGACAACGGCTACGTCAAATGCGATCAGACTGCGGCCCAGCCCGCCGGTGCCGACGCGCCGAAGAGCATGGACGCCAAACGCCTGCTCGAGGTCGGCAAGGCCTTCCGTCACGCCGATTGATCAAGCCGCCGCCTATCGCGCCGCTGCGCCGTTCGATTCGCTTGCGCGGTAAAGGGCCGCGGCGTCGGCGGTGAAGGCTTGGCGCGAGGCCGGATCGAGATAGATCATGTGGCCGCCGCGATAGAGTTTGAGCGCGATGCGGCCGGGCGGCGTGAAGGCCGGCATGTGTTCGAGGATGTAGCGCGTCTCCGCATAAGGCGTGACCAGGTCGGCATAGCCATGCGCGATCAGCACGCGGAACGAGGGATCGAACGACAAGAGCACGCGCAGATCGCCTTCGATGCCTTCCTGCTGGCGGCCGCCTTTCCAGTCCCAATGGTGGGTCACGTCGCCGGCCAGCAACTGATACGTCATCTCCGTCTTGAACCCGAGCTCGTTGCGCGCATAGTTGGCGAAGGCGCCGCCGAAAGCGCGAGAAATGCCGTCGAGGATCGGATCGGGCGCGTGCGAACTGCGTCGCTCCGGAAACGGATCGTCCACCGCAAAATCGGCGTCGTAGCGGCTGACGATCTTGTCCCGGCGCAACGTCTTCACCGCGCTGCCAGTGATGAAGCCCCGCTGTTGCTCGACGACATCGAACGGAAGCCCCGTCAATTGCGCGACGCGTTGGTAGAATACGCGTGCCGCCTCGCCTTTCGGAGCGCCATGGGCGAGCGTGGTGAGGTAATCGCCGAGCGCGAAATTTTCTGCCGCCACGACCGCCTCCGGCGTGAGCGCATTCTTGCGCTCGAGCTCGGCCGCCGCGAGCGAGGGCAATGTCAGCGCCGAACCAAGCGCCGATTCGTCGTCACCGAAGGTCAGCCATCCTTCGACCAGCGGCGACAGCATGAGAATGCCGGCGGCGGACATGCCCTGTTCGCGCTGCATCGCGCGCGCGGTCTTGGCGGCGCGGAATCCGCCATAGCTTTCGCCGAGCAGATACTTCGGCGAATTGAAGCGGTTGTTGTGCGTGACGTAGAGGGCGATGGCCTTGGCCATGGCGCCGGCGTCGGCCTCGACGTTCCAGAAATTCCTGCCTTCATCCGGCTTTGCGGCGCGGCTCCAGCCTGTGCCGATCGGATCGATCATCACCAGGTCGGTGAAGCGCAGCCAGGTGTCCGGATTGTCGTGCAGGGTCGCGTGCACGGCGTCTCGTCCGTTGAGATTGAGATCGAGAATGCGCGGCCCGACGAGCCCGAGATGCAGATAGGCGGACGCCGCGCCAGGCCCCCCGTTGAACACAAAGGTCAGCGGACGATTGCCGCCTTTGTCTTTGGCGACGTAAGCCACATAGAACACGGCGGCGCTTTGCTCGCCGGATTGGTCGAAGAAAGGCAGCGTCCCCGCGGTCGCGGTGTAAGCGAGCTTGCCTTGCGCCGTGTCGATGGAATGTTCGGTGACCGAGTCCGGCGGCAACAGACGCAACACGCTCTGCGCCGGGGCGCGATGCGGCGGCGGTCTGTCCTGCGCCACGGCGCCGAAAGCGGCGCCGGCAATCAACAGCGCGCAGGCCCATCGCAGAATTGCGGGTGGTGTCATGGGTGGCTCGGGTCCTCCACGCAACGCGTCAGGGCTCCGGCCGGTTGCCTACCGGCGGCCGCGGAAATTCGGCCGGCGCTGCTGCGGGGCCGCCGTCGGCGCGTCGCCTTTGTGGCGGAAGCTGATGCGGCCGCGCTGCAAGTCATAGGGCGACATCTCGACAATCACACGGTCGCCGACGCCGGTCCGGATGCGAAACTTGCGCATTTTGCCGGCCGTATAGGCGAGCACTTCATGGTCGTTGTCGAGCCGGACGCGGAAATTGCCGTCCGGCAGCACTTCGGTGACGGTCCCATCGAACTCCAGCAGTTCTTCCTTCGCCATCCAATATCTCCGGTTGATCAGCGCTGCGTAGAAACCCCCGGGGCGCTCGATCGCTGCAGGAATGTAACATTTCCGAGGCCGTTTGACTGCCCCTTTGCCTGTTTGTGCGGACGTCTGTGCGCCCGGCCGTTTTGCGCTCCGCTGCCACGGTTGGGCCGGCGCGGCTGATTGTGACCATGCGGGCGGCCATTGTGCGGGCGAGGGGCATGGTGCGGCATCGGACCGGCGGGGCCGCGCCGGTCGGTCGCCGGGATCGCCATGCGGATCAGGCGCTCGATGTCGCGCAGATAGGCGCGCTCGTCATAGTCACAGAAGGAGATTGCGACGCCGTCGGCGCCGGCGCGCGCAGTGCGGCCGATGCGGTGGACGTAGCTCTCGGGGATGTTAGGCAGGTCGTAATTGACGACGTGGCTCACGCCGTCGACGTCGATGCCGCGGGCGGCAATATCGGTCGCGATCAGGGTGCGCAGGCGTCCGTCGCGGAAGGCACCGAGCACCCGTTCGCGCTGGCTCTGCGATTTGTTGCCGTGGATCGCTTCCGCCGTAAGTCCCGCTTTTTGCAGCGAGCGCACCACCTTGTCGGCGCCGTGCTTGGTACGGGTGAACACCAGCACGCGATCGATCGGCTCGTTCTTGAGCACCTCGGCAAGCAGGGCCGCTTTCGCCGGCTTGTCGACATGGATGACGCGCTGCGACACTTTCTCCGCGGTGGTAGCCTGCGGGGTCACCGACACCTTGGCCGGGTTGCGCAACATCGCGTTGGCAAGCTGCACGATCTGCTGCGGCATGGTGGCGGAGAAGAATAGCGTCTGCCGTTCCTTGGGTACCATGGCGACGATTTTCTTGATGTCATGGATGAAGCCCATGTCCAACATGCGGTCGGCTTCGTCGAGCACGAGCACTTCGACGCGATGCAGGTTGAGCGCGCGCTGGGCGACGAGATCGAGCAGTCGCCCCGGCGTTGCCACCAGCACCTCGGCGCCGCGGGCCAGCGCACGGATCTGCCGGTTAATCGGCACCCCGCCGATGGCAAGCTCGATGTCGAGCGGGCGGATGTGCCGGCCATAGGCACGGAAGCTGTCGGCGATCTGGCCGGACAGTTCGCGGGTCGGCGACAGCACCAGCACGCGGACGGATTTGTTCTCCGGGCGTTGGCGCTTGCCGAACAAATGATTGAGAATCGGCAGCGCGAAGGCGGCGGTCTTGCCGGTCCCGGTTTGCGCAATGCCAACGACATCGCGGCCTTGCGCGGCGAGCGGAACGGTCTGGGCCTGGATCGGGGTCGGGGTTTGGTATTTTGCTTCCGCGAGGGCGCGGAGGATCGGCTCTGCGAGGCCGAAGTCGTGAAAAGAAGTCAAACGATCTCTTTCTTATATGGCGAAGCAGCCGGCGCGCCTCTGCGGCGGGCGGAATCGCGGGTCTCTCAAAGACATCCCGCGTGGCCAGGGTTGTCGTTCGGTTTGGAGAAACGGACGAGGCGGGGCGAAATTCGTTTTAAGACTTTCGTGCACGCGGCCCGCAAACCCCAATTCGGGTTTTTCATCCGCTGCCGTGCATATGACAGGTGCTCGTGGTCTTTTCAAGGCGCATCAGGGCGCATGACGGCCTATCGCGCCGCATGATGAATAAACTGCATGGCCTTGCCCGTGGACAAGGCCGGCCAAAATGGGAGAAGGTCGACGCCGAAAAGACCCAAATAAGCCGTTCGGAGCGTTGAAATGCCGTTTCCCAGGGCCTCTCAAGCCCTTTCCCGCTTTACCGTGCTCGATCTGACGCGCGTCCGCTCGGGCCCCACATGCGTGCGCGAACTCGCCGACTGGGGTGCCAATGTCATCAAGATCGAGACCCCGCCGCATCTGGAAAAAGGGGAAGGCCCGGGCGGTCCGCGCAGCAACGCGGATTTCCAAAATCTGCATCGCAACAAACGCAGCATGACGCTGGACCTGAAGTCGCCGGAGGGCCTTGCCGCGTTCAAGCGTATGGTCGCCAGGGCCGACGTCGTGGTCGAGAATTTCCGTCCGGATGTGAAGGATCGGCTCGGCATCGATTATGAGTCTCTCAAGGCGATCAACAAGGGCATCATCCTCGCCAGCATTTCCGGCTTCGGCCAGGACGGGCCGTATCGCGATCGACCGGGCTTCGATCAGATCGCACAAGGCATGGGCGGGCTGATGTCGATCACCGGCCTGCCGGGCCAGGGGCCCGTGCGCGTCGGCATTCCGGTCGCCGATCTGACCGCCGGCTTGTTCTGTTCGATCGGCATCCTGGTTGCGCTGTTGGAGCGCGAGAAGTCCGGCGAAGGGCAGTGGATTACGACATCGCTGCTGCAGGCGCAGATTTTCATGCTCGACTTCCAGGCGGCGCGCTGGCTGCAAATGGGCGAGGTCGCCAAGCAGGCCGGCAACAACCATCCGACCTCGATCCCGACCGGCGTGTTCAAGACCAAGGACGGGCACATCAACATTGCATCGACCGGGCAGGTGATGTGGGAGCGGCTCTGCAACGCCATCGAGGCGCCGGACCTGATCAAACACCCGGATTACGCGAGCGGCGCCTTGCGCTCGAAAAACCGCGATGCGCTCAATGCCGCGATCGAGAAGCGCACCGTCAACAAGACCAGCACCGAATGGATCGACATCTTCAACAAGATCGGCGTGCCCTGCGGGCCGATCTATTCCATCGATCAGATGTTCGCGGATCCGCAGGTCAAGCATTTGGGCATCGCCCAGGCGGCCAAGCGTCCCGACGGCTCGGAGCAGGTCTTTGTCGGCCAGCCGGTGTCGCTGTCGCGCACACCGAGCAAAATCGTGGCGACTCCGCCGGCGCAAGGCCAGCATACCGACGAGGTGCTCAAGGAATTCGGTTTTGCCGACGCCGAGATTGCCGCGCTGCACCAGGCGAAGGCGGTCTGAACCCTTTTCGTCGTCATGCCCGGCACAAGCCCGGCCATGACGGGTAGGAGAGATGCAATGAATGTAGCGACCACCACCGACAAGATGCTCTCGCGCAAGGAGGGCGGCGTCGGCTATTTGATCTTCAACAATCCGGAGCGGCACAACGCCGTCTCGCTGGAAATGTGGAACGCCGCCGACGGCATCCTCGCCGACTTTGCCGCCGACACATCGATCCGCGTCGTGGTTTTGACCGGTGCCGGCGGCAAAGCCTTCGTGTCCGGCGCCGATATCTCGAAGTTCGAAAGCGAGCGGTCGAGCAAGGAAGCGATCGAGCGCTACAACGCCGCGGTCGACAAGGCCAACACCGCCGTGTTCGAGTTTCCCAAGCCGACCATCGCCATGATCCGCGGCTATTGCATCGGCGGCGGCGTCGGCCTCGCGCTTTGCTGCGACCTGCGTATCTGCTCCGACAATTCCAAATTCGGTGTGCCGGCGGCCAAGCTCGGGCTCGGCTACGGTTTCAAAGGCATCAAGAAGCTGGTGGACGTGGTCGGGCCGTCTTTCGCCAAGGAAATCTTCTATACCGCGCGGCAGTTCACCGCGGCCGAAGCGCTCACCATGGGTCTCGTCAACCGCGTGGTCCCGCAAGACGAGCTCGAAAAATACGTCAAGGACTATGCCGACACGATCAGCGGCAACGCGCCGCTCACGGTCAATTCGGTGAAATATATCGTCGGCGAAGTTGTTAAACCGGAAAGCGAGCGCAATCTGAAAAGGTGCGAAGACCTTGTGGCGCAGTGCTTCGCGTCGAAGGACTACATCGAGGGCCGCCAGGCCTTCATGGAAAAACGCAAGCCGGTCTTCACCGGCAGCTAAGACGGCCGCAAACGGCCGCGGAGCAGTGAGGGAGGATCGGCGTGGCGTCCGTCGAGCTGCGGGGCCTGACCAAGCGTTATGGCGACGTTGCGGTGGTGAACGACATCTCCATCACCATCGGACACGGAAATCTCGTCTGCCTGCTCGGCCCGTCCGGCTGCGGCAAGACGACCACGTTGCGCCTGATCGCCGGCTTCGTCGAACCGAGCGCGGGCGAGATCCGCGTCGGCGACAAACTCATGTCATCGCCCGCCCGCACGCTGCCGCCCGAGCGGCGCAACATGTCGATGATCTTCCAAAGCTACGCGCTGTGGCCGCACATGACGGTGGCGGAGAACATCGTCTACGGGCTCAAGCTGCGCAAGATGGACCGGCACGTCATCGCCAAGAAGCTGGAGTCCATTCTGAGCACGACCCGCCTTTCCCCGCTGGCACAGCGTTATCCCGGAGAATTGTCGGGTGGGCAACAGCAGCGCGTGGCGCTGGCGCGTGCGCTCATTGTCGAGCCGGAAACGTTGCTGCTCGACGAGCCGCTGTCGAATCTCGACGCCAATTTGCGCGAGGAGATGCGCTTTGAGGTGCGGCGCCTGCACGACGCCTATCGCTATACGACCGTTTACGTCACCCACGATCAGGCCGAGGCGCTCACCACCGCCGACGTCATTGCGGTGATGAATGCCGGCAAGATCGAGCAGGCGGGCTCGCCCGAGGACATATATAGCCGCCCGCGCTCGGAATTCGTCGCGCGGTTCATCGGCTCCAGTAACGTGATCAAGGGTACGGCGCTCGATGCCGCGCGCATCGACTTCGCCGGAACGGCGTTGCGCTGCGTCGGCGAGCCGATCGTCGCCGGCCGGCAGATCGCGGTGTCGATCCGCCCGCATGACATCGGCATCTTCGCGGCAAAGCCGCCGCAGGACGACAACCTCGTGCCGGCGACGGTGACGCGACAGGTCTTTCTCGGCGACCGCCGGGATTATATGGTTGAGGCCAAGGACGGCACCCAACTGCGCGTCGTGACCTCGCCGGCCACCAGCATTCCGCAAGGCACAGCGGTATGGCTGCATATGGCGGCCGAACATTGCCGCGCTTTGGCCGAATAAAAATCATCAGGGAGGATCAAGCCGATGAAAAACTCGACATTCACCCGCCGCCACGTGCTGGCCGGATCGAGTGCGCTTGCGCTCGGCGGCGTGTTCTCCACCCGCGTGCTCTCGGCGGCGCCGCCGGCGAGCGCGACCACCCCCGAACTGATCGCCGCGGCGAAAAAAGAAGGGCAGGTGGTCTGGTACACCTCGATCGATCTCAAACTGTCGGAGCGCATCGGCAAGGCCTTCGAAGCGAAGTATCCGGGTATCGCCTGCAAGGTGGAACGCTCGGGCGCCGAGCGCCTGCTGCAGCGCATCAGCCAGGAATATGCCTCCAACGTGCATGCCGTCGACGTGGTCAACTCCTCGGATGCCTCGCTGCTGGTCTACTGGAAACAGCAGGGCATGCTCGCGCCCTACGTGCCGGAAGATGTCGCCAAATATTATCCGGCCGAGCACAAGGATCCGGACGGCACCTACGCCAGCTTCCGCGTTTTCCTTTGCATCATCGCCTACAACACCAATCTGGTGAAGAAAGAAGAGGCGCCGAAGAGCTTCGCCGATCTGCTCGATCCGAAATGGAAGGGCAAGATCGTCAAGGCGCATCCCGGCTACAGCGGCACCATCCTGACCGCGACCTACCAAATTTCGCGCGATATCGGCTGGGGCTATTTCGAGAAGCTGGCGCAGCAGAACATCATGCAGGTGCAGTCGGCCGCCGACCCGCCGAAGAAGATCGCGCTCGGCGAGCGGCCGATCATGGCCGACGGCGTCGAGTATCTGATCTTCGCGGAGAAGGAGGCCGGGCAGCCGGTCGAGCCGGTCTATGCCACCGAAGGCACGCCGCTCATCATCGGCCCCAACGGCCTGTTCAAGGCGGCGCCGAATCCGAACGCGGCGCGGCTGTTCCAGAACTTCTGCTTCTCGCCGGAATGCCAGCAGCTCTGCATCGATGTCGGCGGCCTGCGCTCGGTGCATCCGCAGGCCAAGGAGCACCCCGGCCGCACGCCGTTGTCGAAAATCAAACTGATGAAGGACGACGCGGCCGCGGTGTTGCAGCACGGCGAGGAGATCAAGGCGCGCTACGTCAAGATATTCCATGTGTGACGGGCAACGGCGTCGCAAGCGCGGCCAATGACAACACTCGCAACCGGCGTCCTGCGCGCGCCCCGCCGCATCGGCTTCGACGCGTCGAAGCCGGTGCTGCTTTTCTGCGCGGCGGTGCTGTGCGTCCTGATCGTGCTGCCGCTGTCGTGGCTGCTCTATTACGCGTTCACCGACAAGAAAGGAGCGTTCACCCTCGTCAATTTTCCGCGCCTGGTGACGGATACCGCGTATTTCGACCCGCTATTGACCACCTTTGTGCTGGCCATTTTCTCCTCGATCATTTGCTGCGCGGTGGCGGCGCCGATGGGCTGGCTGGTAGCGCGGACGGATATGCCGCTGCGCCGGGCGGTGCGGCTCCTGGTCACGGCATCCTTCGTCACGCCGCCTTTTATCGGCGCCATCGCCTGGGAGCTGCTGGCGGCGCCGAACAGCGGGCTGCTCAATCAGCTTTACCGCGATCTCACCGGCGCGGAGGCCGGCAGCCATCTGCTCAACATCTATTCGTTTCCGGGCGTCGTCTTCGTCATCAGCTGCTACACGTTCCCTTATGTGTTCGTGCTGGTCGCCAACGCGCTCGACCGCACCCCCGGCGATCTGGAAGACGCCTCGGCCATCCTCGGCGCTTCCATGCCTTACACCGCGTGGCGCGTGACCATACCGCTCGCGCTGCCCGCGCTGGTCGCCGGCGCGCTGGTCGCGTTCCTCGAGGCGATGACGCAATTCGGCACGCCGGCGATCCTGGCCATGCCCGCCGGCTTCCATACGATGACCACCAAAATCTGGAGCCTGTTCCAGTTTCCGCCGAAGCCGGATCTCGCCGCCGCTGCTTCGCTGCCGCTGCTCGTGCTCACCGTCGTTCTGCTGCGCGCCCAGCACATGGTTTTGGGGCGTCGCGGTTATGCGGTGGTCGGCGGCAAGAACAGCGAGCCGCGGCTGGTGCAGCTTGGCGGCTATAAATGGCTGGCGCTGCTTTTGAGCCTGCTAGTGCTGATGTGCCCGGTGTTCCTGCCTTATTTCGCGCTGCTCAATGCCAGCTTCTCCAAGCTCGCCTCGCACATCGTCTCGTTCAACAATTTCACTTTTCAAAATATCCGCTTCGTCTTCACGGAACTCTCGGCGACGCAGATTGCCATCAAGAACACCTTTATCCTCGGCGCGCTCGCCGCCACCCTGGGCACGGTGCTGGCGCTGGTCATCGGCTATGTGACGGCGCGCAAGGCGATCGTTGGCCATCGCATCCTCGCGTTTCTCGCCTCGGCGCCGCTCGCCATTCCCGGCATCGTGCTCGGCGTCGGTTTGTTCTTCAGCTATACGCGGCCGCCATTCGTGCTCTACGGCACGCTGTGGATTCTGCTGATCGCCTACATCACGCTGTCGATGCCCGCCGCCTATCAGCAGATGCAATCGGCATTCCGCGCCGTGCATCCCGAGCTCGAAGATGCAAGCCGCATCCTCGGCGCCACGCAGTTGCGCGCGCTATGGCAGATCACGGCGCCGCTGCTGCGCACCAGTGTTATCGCCACCTGGTGCTTCATCTTCGTCAGCGTCGTACGCGAACTGTCGGCGGCGATCATGCTCTTTACCTCGCAGACCAAGGTGTTGTCGGTGCTGATTTACGACCTCAACGAAAGCGGCGATCTTGCCGCGATTGCCGTGCTCGGCGTGTTCATGATGATCATCACCTCCGCCGTGGTTGGGCTCGCCAACGCCTTCCCGGCGCTGGGCGCGCGGCGGACGGGTTAAGGCAGCCGATGAGCGAAGCATCCGTCGCAGAGCAACTGGCCGCACGCATTGCCGCGCTCGAGGCCATGCCGGCCGCCGTGCGCATCAAATGCGAGGATTTGCTGGTCGACGTGGTCGGCCTCTGCGTCACCGCGCGCAACGAGGCCTATGTCAAAAGCGCGCTCGCGGTCTGCGAGGATGACGGCGCCTGCACCGCCATCGGTCACGCGCGCACCCTGAGCGCCGCCGGCGCCGCTTTGGTCAACGGCACCGCCGCGCATGGCGAGGACTTCGACGACACATTCGAGGGCGGCCCGGTCCATGCCGGCGCGGTCATCGTGCCGGCGGTGTTGGCGGCGTGCGAGCGATGGCAGTGCGACGGCAAAGCGGCGCTGCGCGGGGTTGCCGTCGGCTGCGAGGCGATGTGCCGGCTGTCGACCGTGGTGCCGAAGGCTGTGCACAAATCGGGCTTCCATCCGACCGCGATTTTCGGCGTCATGGGTGCCGCGGCCGGGGTCGCCGCGGCGCTCGGACTTTCCGCCAAGCAGATCGTCGATGCTCTCGGCATTGCCGGCTCGATGGCAGGCGGCATCATCGAATATCTCGCCGACGGCGCATGGACGAAACGACTGCACCCCGGCTGGGCGGCGCAGTCCGGCTATCGCGCCGCGCTGCTTGCGCGCGAGGGCTTCTTCGGCCCGCGCACCGTGTTCGAAGGCACGCACGGCCTGTTCTACGGCTTCGCCCACAAGCGCGACGGCGACTACGGTGCGCTGCTCGACGGCTTCGGCGAGCGCTGGGTGATCGAGACCCTCGCCTTCAAGCCCTATCCGTGCGGTACCATGGCGCATCCCTACATCGACTGCGCGCGGCGTCTTGCCGCCCGCGGCATCAAGGCCGAGGAGGTGAAAGAACTGGTTTGCGAGGTCGCGGAAGGCACCGTGCACCGGTTGTGGGAGCCGCTCGCCTCCAAGCAACGTCCGCCCAACGGCTACGCCGCGAAATTCTCCACGCCCTTTATCCTTGCGAGCGGCTTCGTGCGCGGCAGCGTGGGGCTCGAGGCCTTTAGCGAGCAAGCGGTGCGCGATAAGGCCGTGCTCGCGCTGGCCGCGAAGGTGCGCTACGTCGTCGATCCCGATAACCCATATCCGAACGCCTTCACCGGCCACGTCCGTGCCGTGCTCAAGGACGGGCGCGTTGTCGAAGAACGGCAGCCGCATTTCCGCGGCGGCGCCAGCGAGCCGCTGACGCGCGCCGATATCGTGGAGAAGTTCATGCTCAACGCGCGCCATGGCGGCTGGGACAAGCCGCGCGCCGAGGCCGCGCTCAAAGCGCTGGGCAAGCTTTTCGATGGCGCGATCGATTTGGCGCCACTGCGGGGGTAGTTGGGATGAGCAACGGCAAGGAATTGGCCGGCAAAGCGGCAATCGTCACCGGCGCCGGACGCAACATCGGCCGCGCCATCGCGCTGGCGCTGGCGGACGCAGGCGCCTCGGTGGTGGTCAATGTGCGCTCGAACAAGCAGGAAGCGGACAAGGTTGTCGCCGACATCGCTGCGGCAGGCGGCAAGGCCGCGGCGGTGATCGGCGACGTGGCCGACCCCAAGACAGCCGCGGCGCTGGCCGAAGCCGCGCTGAAGAATTTCGGCCGCATCGACATCCTGGTGAACAATGCCGCGCTGCGCCGGGAAAAGCACATTGCCGAGATGTCGTATGACGAATGGCGCGAGGTCATGGGCGTCATCCTCGACGGCACGTTTCATTGCGTGAAGGCGTGTCTGCCGGCGCTGCGCAAGAGCGGCAGCGGCGCCATTATCAATCTCGGCGGCATGAGCGCGCATATCGGCTCCAAGGATCGCGCGCACGTGATGACGGCGAAAGCGGCGCTGGTCGGCTTCTCCCGCGCGCTGGCGCACGATCTCGCGCATGACCGCGTTACAGCGAACTGCGTGGTGCCCGGCGCCATCGATACGACGCGGCCGAGCACGTCGCTCAAGCCCGCGCATCATCTCACCCACGGCACCATTACCGGCGAGCGCGGCAAGCCCGAGGACGTCGCCGCCATGGTGCGCTTTCTCGCCGGCCCCGGCGCGCGCAACGTCACCGGGCAGACGCTGCACGTCAACTCCGGCGCATTTCTCGGCTAAAGTCTGCTCTACCGAGATTGATCCATTCTCCGCTCATTCCCGCCCAGGGGGAAATCCACTGCTCTCTGGCCCTGGGTCCCCGCTTTCGCGAGGACGAGCGGGAGAGGGTCTGATTCAATGCGGCCGGATCAAACTCTAGCCGCCCAAATCAACCTCCCAAGAACAGGCGGCCAACGTCGGCGTCCTTCAGGAGGTCGTCGCCGCTGCCCGCCTTGGCGAGCTGGCCGGACACCAGCACGTAGCCGATATCGGCAAACTCCAGGCCCTTCTTGGCGTTCTGCTCGACGATGACGATGGTCTTGCCCTCCTTGTGCTGGAGGTCGCCGAGAATTTCGAACACCATATCGATAAAGCGCGGCTCCAATCCGATGGAGGGCTCGTCGACCAGCAGGATCTGCGGCTCCATCACCAGCGCACGAGAAATCTCCAGGAGCCGCCGCTCGCCGCCCGACAGCACTTTAGCCGCATGCTTGCGCCGTGCAGCGAGCCGCGGATATTTGTCGAACACTTTCTCTGCCGCGCGCTTGGCCTGCGCCGGCTGGACCATCAAAAAGCCGCCCATCCACAAATTCTCTTCCACCGTCATGTTGGGGAAGACGGAATTGTCCTGCAGGATGTAGGCGATGCCGGCCGAGCGCAGCTTTTCGTTCGGTGTCAGCCTGGTGACATCGAGGCTGCGGCTGTCGCGCGCGATCGCGATCGAGCCGGAATAGATGTTGGTGAAGCCGAAGATCGAGTGCAGCACCGTCGATTTGCCGGCGCCATTGGGGCCGATCAGGCAGAGCGACTGGCCATGGCCGACGCGCAGATTGAGGCCGTGCAAAATCTCCATTTGCCCATAACCTGCGTGCAGGTCGTCGATGCGCACATGCGGGTTGCCGCCGGCGAGGGCATCGAGCTCGTCGAGCGGGATTTCGCGGGCAATCGCCGCCGCCTGGCGCGCCACCTCCTCGACCGAAATAGCCGGCGCCACGCCGCCGTGATAGCTGCCGGCGGGTTCGACGCTGGCCATCAATGCTCTCCGAGATAGGCTTCGATCACGCGGCGGTCGCGCTGGATTTCCGCGGGCGGCCCTTCGGCCAGCAGCTCCCCGTGCGCCATGCAATAGATCTTGCTGGCCGTGTTCATGATCACGCGCATGTTGTGCTCGATAATGAACAACGTGATGCCGAACTCGGCATTGGCGCGCTTGAGGCGATCGAGCAGGCCGTTGATCAGCGTCGGGTTGATGCCGGCGGTCGGCTCGTCAAGCAGCAGCACCGTCGGCTCGTTCATCAAGGCCATGGCGAATTCGAGCAGCTTCTGCTGGCCGAACGACAGGCTGCCTGCGCGCAAGAAGCGCTTCTCGTAGAGGCCGACAAAGGCCAGCAACTGCTCGGCGCGTTCGACAACCTCGGGACGCTCGCGCGCGAACATGTCGAAGTAGCGCGCCTTTCGGTGCGGAATCGAGATCAGCATGTTGTGCATGCAGTCCATCTTGCCGTAGATGCGCGTCGTCTGAAACGTGCGCAGCAGGCCGAGCCGCGCGATCTCCTGCACGCGCAGCTGCGATATCTCGCGGCCGTCGAAGCGGATCGAGCCCGAATTGATCGGGTGGTAGCCGACGATGGAGTTGAACAGCGTGGTCTTGCCGGAACCGTTCGGACCGATCAGTCCGGTGATGCTGCCGCGCTCGACGGTGAGCGACACCGCGCGGTTGGCGATGACGCCGCCATAGGCCTTGCTCACGTCATGGAGCTCGATGATGGGCTCGCTCATTCCGCGCCCTCCGGCTGCGGCGCGAGGCCGATCGCCCGTTGGTCAGGCTGCTGCGTGCCCCGCGGCAGGAACCGGCGCGGGTATTTCTCCATGAGCCAGCCGACGACGCCCTGCTGGAAATACACGATGGTGACGACGATCAGCAGGCCCAGCGCGACATATTGCCAGCCGAGGAAATAGGTCCAGGTCACCTCCTTGAGCGTGTGGAAGATCACGGCGCCGACCACCGGTCCCCAGAGCGTCCCTTTCCCGCCCAAAAGCACCATCACCACCATGTAGAGGTTGAACGTCGTCGTCGGAAAAGCGATGTCGCGCGGCTCGATAAATCCGGTCATGTTGGCGAAGATCGCGCCGGAGACGCCGAGAAAAGCAGCCGAGATGGCCCAGGCAGTACGCTTGTAGCGGCGGGTGTGCAGGCCCATCGCCTCGGCTTTTTCCTCGTCGTCGCGGATGGCGTTGAGCGCGATGCCGAAATTGGTGGAGTACAGCCAGCGCAGGAAGATGAGCAGCACGAAGGCGAGCGCGAACAGCAGGAAATAGAAGAACAGCTTCTGCGTTTCCGGCGCGCCGGGAAAGACCGGCATGGATATGCCGCTTGCCGCGCCCACCCATTCCCAGGACGAGATCAGTTCCGCTGCGGCGATAGCAAGACCGAGCGTGCCGATGGCGAAATAAGGGCCGCGCAAGCCGAACAGAATAAAACCTGCGGCGACGGCCAACACCGCGGCGCCGACGCCGCCGGCGAGCGTGCCCAGCGCAAAGCCGGTAAAATATTGCGCATTGGTGAAGACGATGTGCGTGGTGCGCGCACCCGATGTGTACATGCCGACGTCGTAATAGAGACCGATCTGCACGACGGCGCAGATGTACATGCCGGCGCCGAAGAAGAAGATATTGCCGAGCGAGTTGTAACCCATCTGTCCGCCGAGAATGTCCCATGTGGAGGCAAACAGGATCATCAGCCAGAGCACCGCGATCTCGTTGCTGATGTCGGGAAACAAAAACGGTGCAACCGCGCCCATCGCGAAAATGAGCAGGAAGGGCAGATTGCGGCGGACGAACAGGGTCATTGCACCGCCTGCCGCACGCGCAGATATTGCCACTGCCGGTAAGCCAAAACGCCGAGCAGCATGATTACGATCAAGGCCTGCTGGAATTCGGCGCCGAGCAGAAACCCGCCGAATTCCTCGAACACGCCCATGCCGAAGCCGGCCGCGATCACACCGGGCAGATTGCCGATGCCGGCCGCGGTGACGATGACGAAGAGGCGAATCGAATAGGTAGTGCCGAGGAACGGCTGCACGTTCCATACGAGCGCCACCAGCGCGCCGGCGGCACCGCAAATCGCGGCATTCAGGCAAAACGTGAACGCGTAGACCTTCTCGGTATCGATGCCGAGCACGCGCGCGGCGCGCGCGTCCTGAGCCGTCGCGCGAATCGCCTGACCCATGCGGCTGTTCTTCATGAACAGGATTACGGCTGCCGCGAGCAGCATTGCGAGCGCAAAGCCGACGAGGCGCGGCGCCGAAAGCGTGATCATGCCGCCGGCAACCTGCCACACCGGCAGATGCGCATCGGCAGATTGCGTGTCCGGGCCGAATACCAGGTTGAGGCTCTGCTGGATGACGATGGCGATACCGAAGGTGGCCAGCAGCGACGTGAACAAGTCGCGCGTAATGACCTTGCACACGATTAGCCGGTAGACGACGTAGCCGAACGCGGCGAGTAGTACAGGGGCGATGGCGACGCCAAACAGCGGATCGATTCCATGCCGGCCGAGGCTCCAGGTGATGTAGCCGCCGAGCATAATGAAATCGCCCTGGGCGAGGTTCTTCACGTTCATCACGCCCCACACCAGCGCGAGACCGTAGGCGGCGAGCGCGAAGATCGCGCCGATCAGCACGCCGTCGATCAGCAGGCCGAGGTTGAGCACCGGCGCGGCGGTCAGAATCGAGATGTTGCCAAGGATGTGTTGCATCGTTCACCGCTTTCAGCGGTTGCGGTCATGGCCGCAAGGCGTGCGGCACCGCGGCCGCTACGCCCCCGGGCAAACGTGGCGGAAGCGGGATTGGCCGCTCCCGACCCTCGGTCAGTACTGCGCTTCGCGCGGATAGTTCAGCTTGCCTTCCGCCACGTTGGGCGGCCACACGACCTCGTATTTGCCGTGCTGGATCTGGCGCAGGATGATTTCCTTGCCCGGGTCGCTGCCATCCGGCGCAAACTTGATGTGACCGTAGAACGTCTCCAGGTCGGTCTTCTGCAGGGCGTCGCGCAGCTTCTCGGGATCGAGAGATTGCGCGCGCTTGAAGGCGTCGGCCCAGACGTAGACCGCGGCGGAGGCCTGGGCGGTCTGGTAGGGCACGACCTTGTAGGTCGGGTAGGCGGCTTTGATCTCCTTGTTGTAGTTGGCCGCGCTGCCGAACAGCGGGTCGCTTGCCTTCATCGTCTCGTCCCATTGCGTCGGGCAGACGAAGCCTTCCGAGGCCTTGGGGAAGTCCTGGGTCACCTTGGCCGCCTCGCAATGGGTGACGCCGACCAGCGGCACCTGGACGTGCATCTCGCTCATCTGCCGCGCCGCGGTGGCGGCGCCTTTTTCATGTCCTGAAACAATGAGCACGTCGGGCCTGAGAGCCTTCACCTTGGTCAGGAAACTGGTGATGTCGTTCAGGTCCTTCGGCATGCGGTCGTCGATCGCCGCCGACATGTTGTATTTTTTCATGGCGTCGATCACGCCCTGGCGCACGTCGAGCGAAAAGGCGTCGTCCTGGTAGATCATCGCGATTTTCACGCTCGACGGGTTTTTGCCCGCCTTTTTGGCGAGATCGGCGGCCATGTCGACCACCGGGGTCATATATTTCTCCGAGGTGGCGACGATGCCGAATTGGTATTTGTAGCCCTGCGTGAACAGCGAGCGCGAGGCGGCCTCGCCCTGCACCAGCGGAACCTTGTATTTCTCGATGACGGGAAGAATGGCCTTGGTGAGCGGCGAGCCGTAGGGCCCGAGCACGTATTTGATCTTGTCTTGATCGATCAAGCGCTCAACCAATTGCGCGGCGCGCGCCGGCGTCGACTCATCATCGTAGTATTTGATGGCGAAGTGATAGCACTTGCCGCCGATGGTCACGCCGCCGGCATTATTGATTTTTTTGATGGCGAATTCGTACCCGTGCTTGGTGTTGTTGCCGTTGGCGGCGTAGATGCCGGTCGCCGATAAGGCGGCGCCAAGCTCGATGGTGCCGCAGGTATCAGCCTGCGCGCCGGTCGTGGCAAAGGCGAGTGCCGCCGCCGCGACTGTCGACGCAAATCCTGCCCGGTAGAGCATGATGGAATCCTCCCAGTTGTTTCGCTCCCTCGGTTGCGGCGCCTGGTTGGGGATTTCGCTATCCCGCTTTTTCGCACCGGAGTCGCTTTCAGCCCCGTCCCCCACGGACGGCGGCTCCGTGCGCCGCTTGCCCGCAAGCATAGCACCGTAAACTTGGGACGCCACCCGCTGATTGCGGATGGCGGCGGCCTAGCGTCCCAAGCCGTGTGGCCGTTGCTCAATGAAAGTGCTAAAGCCTCGCGCCAGTGGTGTTCCCGTTCATGGCGGAGTGACAGATGTATACCGAGCTTGGTCTTTATATCGACGGCAAATGGCTCAACGGCGAAGGCCGCAAGGGCGAGGACGTCATCAACCCGGCGACCGGCAAGACGCTGGCGCATCTGCCGCATGCCAGCAAGGCCGACCTCGACGCGGCGCTGGCCGCCGCCGAAAAAGGCCTCAAAATCTGGCGCGAAACATCCGCCTATGACCGCTCCAAGATCATGCGCAAGGCCGCAGACCTGCTGCGCGAGCGCTACGACCACGTCTCCAAAGTGCAGACGCAAGAGCAGGGAAAGGTCTATCCGGAATCGCGGGCCGAGGTTCTAACGAGCGCCGATATTATCGACTGGTACGCGGAGGAGGGCCGCCGCGCCTACGGCCGCATCATCCCCGGCCGGCAGAAGGGCGTGCGACAACTTGTCATCCACGAGCCGGTGGGCGTGGTCGCCGCGTTCACACCGTGGAATTTTCCGACGCTCACGCCGGTTCGCAAGATCGCCGGCGCTTTGGCCGCCGGCTGCTCGATCATCATCAAGGCGTCGGAAGAAACCCCGGGCGGCTGCGTCGAACTGGTCAAGTGTTTCGCCGACGCCGGACTGCCCGCCGGCGTACTCAATCTGGTGTTCGGCGTGCCGTCGGAAGTGTCCGAGCACCTCATTCCGCAGAAGGCAGTGAAGAAGATCTCCTTCACCGGCTCGGTGCCGGTCGGTAAACATCTCGCCGCGCTGGCGGCGAAAGGGATGAAGCGGGCGACGATGGAGCTTGGCGGTCACTCGCCGGTCGTGGTGTTCGACGATGCCGACCCCGAGAAGACGGCGGACACCATCGCCGCCTTCAAGTACCGCAATGCCGGTCAGGTGTGCATCTCGCCGACGCGCTTCTACGTGCACGAGAAGAACTACTCGAAATTCGTCAGCCGCTTCACCGAATACGCAAAGAGCGTCAAGCTTGGTGACGGCTTGGAGAAGGGCATCACCATGGGCCCGCTCGCCAATCCGCGAAGGCTCGATGCCATGGAGGCATTCGTCAACGACGCCAAGGATCGCGGCGGCAAGGTGGTGACCGGCGGCTCACGTCACGGCAACCAGGGCTTCTTCTTCCAGCCCACTGTCGTCACCGACGTGCCGGACGATTCCAAGATCATGACGGAGGAGCCGTTCGGACCGGTGGCGCCAATCGTGCCGTTCAAGAGCTTCGATGAAGTGGTCGAGCGGGCGAATTCGCTCCAGTTCGGTCTTGCCGCTTATGCGTTCACCGCGTCGGAGAAAAATGCGGCGGCGATTGGCGACGCGCTGCAATCCGGCATGGTCGGCGTCAACAGCGTCGCCATTTCCACGCCGGAGACGCCGTTCGGCGGCATCAAAGAGTCCGGTTACGGCTCCGAAGGCGGCATCGAAGGCCTGCAGGCTTATCTCAACACGAAGTTCATCTCGCAGGCCTAACGTACTGACTCGTGTCCGGGGCGCAGCGTAGCACGCAGTGGTGCGCTGCGGACCCGGGACCGTGGTCTGCTAATAGCATGGTCCTAGGATCAGCGACGCATAAATCGCGAAAGATGCTTAGACGGCTTGGACGAAGAATTTATAGACCTTTCCAACAGCATCACGGCCCCACCAATACGCATTTTCCTCATTGGTGCCGCTAAATTCGAAAGCTTGACTTTCGTTTCTAGCAAACGACTCAGCTTCAGATCGGTTCAGATAGGGGGAACCAATATCAGTGCGAAAAACCTGCTCACCGTAAGGCCCAGACTCAATCCGGACAACTTGGAAAGTTCCCTTTGGCGCTCGCTTCAGTTCAACGTATTTAGTAATTCCGGATTTCAGAGCTGCACAAGCGAGTTCGACGGTCTTTGGAATCACGACTGCGCTTCCGTCATCCCGTCTCGATCCCCGCTCATAAAGCTCAATCGAAGTTTTTGATAGCCCGAGGACGCGAGCCGCATCTTGCTGAGACAATCGCATGTGCTTTCGCCATCTTTTGAATTCGACAGCGTTCATGTGCATTTCCTCTCGAAGGTATGAACATCCGCGCGCCGAATCCTAAGAGCTCCGATCGGCGCTTGGTCTTCGTGAGTAGACGTTTAGCGTACTCAACGTCGTACGTTGAAGCGTACTTCGTTTGTTTGGTTAACAAACGATTGCCGGTGACCTAACGCCTGCAGGCCTATCTGAGCACGAAGTTCATCTCGCAGGCGTAAGGTACTGACCCGTGTCCCGGGCGCAGCGCAGTACGCAGCGCTGCGCTGCAGACCCGGGACCGTGGCGATGTTCGAGCCTGGAAAGGTCCCGGATCAGCGGTGCACCGCTACGCTTGCGCTTCGCGCTGCACCGCGTCCGGGACAAGCACGGAATGAACCCATGATTTCAACGCGAGTCCCGTAATCCGGAAATCCTCAGTTCGCGTATTATCTTCGTTCATTGAGTGGTGGCAGCTCGCCATATGAATCCCTGTAGCAATTTAATAGGTAGTTCTCCGCCATAATGGCCTCTGGAAATGACTCTCCTTTGTAGTTCAACCTTTTTCCCGTGTAGGCCCACTGCACTGACAGTGCATTCCATGGATAATTTCGTTTCAAAGCGTCGTTAAGCCACCAGTTTGTAATTGCATGATGTCTCTGAGACAAAATTGATTGGATTCGGGTACGGAGTGTCGACCAATTTCTCCCGCGACTGCCAGCCCGTCCGATGTATAGCGTGCCAGTGGGGTCTTCGCCGCAAATCTGCGTATTGTCGTTTCTGGCGCAAATACGCGATAAACACCGCTCCAAAGACTTGTGTAATCGCCGGGCAAAAGGTTCTTATTTTCACACAAGAATGACAATGCGTGGGGATGCTCCCAATCGAGCTCGAGCGTGTCAGTGAGAAGACGGCCATGATGATCAACTGCCCCCAAGCGGAATGGGGGAGCCCATCCGGTCCTACGAAGCTTGTTCGGTACTCCCTCGCTCCAGTGCGGCCAGATGTCATTTAATTGTTCAGTTGAAGATTTTTTCTTCTCTTCCGCCAGCACAGTTGCAGCGTCATATTCGTTCCAACAGCCATTTGATTTCTTCGTCATCTTTTTCTGACCTCATGGTCCGGCCCCTGGCACTCGACAGCAGTTTGCCTGTCGCATGGATCCATGGTCCGCGACAGATCGCTTCCAAGATCTACTTCCCCGCCAGCGCCTTCTGACATGCGGCCCATACCTTTGCCGGCGTTGCCGGCATCTCCAGGTGGTTGGCAGCACCGTTTGGGATGGCGTGTGAAATCGCGTTCATCACTGCGGCGATGGCCGCCGTGGTCCCGGCCTCGCCGGTGCCCTTAACGCCGAGCGGGTTGCTCCTCGCCGGCGAAGGCTGCAGTGCTTCGCGCAGTTCAACCGGCATGGTATGTGCGTGCGGCATGCCGTAATCCATGAACGATCCGGTCACCAATTGGCCGCTGACGGCATCGTAGACCGCATTCTCCGTCAGCGCCTGGCCGAGCCCTTGCGCGATCGAGCCGTGCACCTGGCCTTCGACGACCATCAGATTGAGTGGCGTGCCGCAGTCGTCCACCGCCGTGTAGGTGACCAGGTCGACAAAACCGGTCTCGGGGTCGATTTCGACTTCGGCGATATGGCAGCCATTGGGAAAGGCGAGCGGCGTGTCCGCCTTGTCCTTGGTGTCGAGGCTCTCGCCCATTTCCTTGGCGCGGTGTGCCGTCTCGAACAATGAAATCTTACGGTCGGTGCCGACCACCTCGAAACCGCCGTTGCGGTATTGGATGTCGTGCTCGGAAGCCTCCAGCAGCGACGACGCAATCTTTTTGCCCTTGGCCAGCATCACGTCGGCGGTGTGCACGATGGCGTTGCCGGCGCACATCGCCGAGCGCGAGCCGACCGAGGCGTTGCCGCTCACGCCCAAAGCGGTGTCGCCGTGCCTGTGCTCGATCTTGGCCGCCTCGATGCCGAGCCTCTCGGCCAGCAGCCGGCCAAAAACGGTGGCGTGGCCCTGGCCGGTGGACTGCACGTTGCAGCCGAGAATGATGCGCTCGCCATCGGCAAACGAGATGGCCGCTTGTTCGGTCGGCGTGGCCCCGGAATGCTCCAGCATGCAGGAAATGCCGATGCCGCGCAGCTTCTTGCGCCGCGCTGCCTCGCGCCTGCGCTTATTGAAATTGGCATAATCGGCAAGCTCCAGCGCCTTGTCGACGACGGCGGGGAAATCGCCGCTGTCATAGGTGTTGCCGATCGCCGTCTTGTAGGGAATCGAAGACGGTGGAATGAGATTCTTCTTGCGCAGCCGCAGCGGGTCCATGCCGATGACGCGCGCGGCTTCCTCGACCAGCCGCTCGAGCGCGTAGTTCGCTTCGGGACGGCCGGCGCCGCGATAAGGCGCGATCGGCACCTTGTTGGAGAAATAACAGGCGACCCCGACATCGACTTTCGGGATGCGATATATGCCGGGGAAGCAGCGGGCGAAGTTGTTCGTGTTGATGGCGACCCCGGCATTGGCCACGTAGGCGCCCTGATTGCAGAAATGGCGCACACGCAACGCCAGGAACTTGCCGTTGTCGTCGAGCGCAAGCTCCGCATCGGTGACCGCATCGCGCGCCTGCGCGTCGGAGACGAAGGCTTCTGAGCGCGTCGCCTGCCAATGCACGGGGCGGCCGACTTTGCGCGCCGCCACCAGAAGCGCGATGTATTCGGGGTAGCACGTCGTCTTCATGCCGAAGGCGCCGCCGACATCGCCGGTGATCACCCGCGTTTTCTCCGGCGGGACGCCCATGATGGACGCGGCCTGCGCGCGCATGCCGTCGGCGCTCTGCGAGCAGGCGAGCAACGTGTAGGCGTCCTTCGCGCTATCATAGTCGCCGGTGGCGCCGCGGGTCTCCAGCGAGGCGACCACAAGGCGCTGATGCACGACGCGCACGCGCGCCACATGCGGCGCCTGCTTGATGATGTCCGCAACCTCGCGTTCGTTGTCCTCGCTCGGCACCGGGCCCGGCCAGTCGACGCAGAGATTGCCGGGGGCGTCCGCATGCAGCTGCACCTCGCCCTTCATCGCCGCTTCGAGCTCGATGACAGGCGTCAATTCGTCGTACTCGACTCGCACCAGATCGGCGGCGTCCTGCGCCAAAGCCCGGCTCTCCGCCACCACCATGGCGATCGGGTCGCCGACGTGCATCGCCTTGTCCGCGAGTACCGGACGGAACGGCATCGCCATCTTGGCACCGCCGCGGCCCATCACCGGCGGATGCCGCGAGATGCCGCCGATGGCGGCGGCCTTGATGTCCGCCGCGGTGAGTACTGCGAGCACGCCCTTGGCTTTGCGCGCTTCATCGGCGTTGACGCTGAGCACGCGGGCGTGCGCGTGTGGCGAGCGCACGAAAGCTGCGTAGACTTGGTTCGGCAGGCGGGGGTCATCCATGAAGTTGCCGCGGCCGCGGACCAAGGCGTCGTCCTCGACGCGAGGAGCATGGTCGGCTTGAGTCGTCACTGTCATCGAAGGATATCCGGCGGGTAGGGCCGGTGACTCTACTTGCCGAGCGCCTGTGCGCAACAGGGCTTGCGTCCGCCGCGCCACTGCGGCACTGAGACGCTCCCGCCAAGCCGAGCCGTTTTAAGGGGCGAAATCCACACCCGTGCGCACCATCGACACTCACACCCACATCCTGACCAAGGAAACCGCGGCGCTTCTCACCGAAGCTGGCGTCAAGGTCGCGATTGCGCCGCAGGACGCGGACAGCGCCACGCTCGACGTCGCCGGCGTAGTGTACCGGCCCTTCCCGAG
The DNA here is from genome assembly GCA_035652735.1 of Pseudolabrys sp. Classification (GTDB taxonomy): domain Bacteria; phylum Pseudomonadota; class Alphaproteobacteria; order Rhizobiales; family Xanthobacteraceae; genus Pseudolabrys. The sequence continues at coordinate 38,612 of DASRDF010000090.1, forward strand.
CGGCGGCTTCGATATTGCGCGGCGGCTGCAGGACATGGACGCGACCGGCGTCGACATGCACGTGCTCTCGGCTACGCCGCAGACCTATCTTTATAATCAGCCGCCGGAGCTCGCCGTCACCTTAGCCGCGATTCAAAACGAGCAGATCGCCAAGCATGTCGAAGCGCATTCCGACCGCTTCATGGGTATCGCCACGCTGCCGATGCAGGCGCCGGAGAAAGCGGCCGACGAGCTCAGGCGCGCCATGACCAAACGAGGCCTCAAGGGCGCAATGTTTGCGTCCAACATTATGGGAAAGAATCTGGACGACCCGAGCTTCGAGCCGATCTGGGAGGCCGCGGAAGAGCTCGACGCGTTTATTTTCATCCATCCCAACAACGTTGCCGGCGCCGATCGTCTCAAGGCCTACTACCTGCAAAATCTCATCGGCAATCCGCTGGACACGACGATCGCCGCCGCCTGCCTTTATTTCGGCGGCGTGCTCGACCGTCATCCCGGGCTGAAGATCGTGCTCGCTCACGGCGGCGGCTTTACCCCTTATCAATCGGCGCGTTGGGAGCACGGCTGGAAGGTGCGGCCCGAACCGAAGAAGAACATCGCGAGCCAGCCGGTGAATATCGCCGGACGCTTTCTCTACGATACGATCCTGCATTCGGCGAAGGCGCTGGAGGCGATGATCGGGCTGGTTGGCGCCGATCGTGTCCTGCTCGGTAGCGACTATCCCTACGATATGGCCATGCTCGACTGTGTCGCGCATGTGCGTGCGCTCAAGATTTCCGAGGCGGACAAGGCGGCGATCCTCGGCCAACACGCGGAGAAACTGTTGGCAGGCAAGCAATGAAAGACGACGTGAAATCGCCCGTGCGCGTTCCGGCGGCCGCGGTGCGCGGACTGATTGCCGATGCGATGGTGAAATCGGGGCTGGCGTCGCACGACGCCACCAAAGTCGCCGAGCTGATGTTGGACGCGGACCTCGTCGGCGCCGACGCGCATGGCGTTTTCCGCCTGCCGCAATATTGCATGCGCCTGAAGATCGGCGGCCTCAATCCGCGTCCTGCCATCAAAGTCGAGCGCACCGCACCGGCGACCGCCTTGGTCCACGGCGACAACGGCATGGGCCACCTGGTCGTCTCCCGCGCCATGGAAACGGCGGTCGACATCGCGCGCGAGACCGGCGTTGCCTGGGTCGGCATGCGCATGTCGAACCACGCCGGTGCGGCCGGCGTTTATGCCGCGCTGCCGCTGAAAGCCGACATGATCGGCCTCTATGCCGCCGTGGCCAACGCCAACCATATGCCGCTGGCCGGCGGCGCCGAGGTGTTGCTTGGCACTAATCCGCTGGCCATTGCCATTCCGGCAGGCGAGGAGCCGCCTCTGGTGCTCGACATTGCCACCTCGATCGTCTCCTACGGCACGATCAAAAATTACCGTTTGCAGAACAAGCGATTGCCCCTTGGGTGGATGGTGGATCCGAAAACGGGCGAAGCCGTCGTCGATCCGAAGCAGACGGCCGAGGCGCTGTTGCTGCCGATGGGCGGCTACAAAGGCGCGGGGCTGGCGCTGATGCTCGGCCTGCTTGCGGGCACGCTCAACGGCGCGTTCTTCGGCCGCGACTGCGTCGACTTCAACGCCACGCCGGAGAAGGTCAACAACACCGGCCAATTTGTGATTGCGCTCGATCCCGCGCGGTTTCAGAAGCTCGATCAGTTCAAGGCCGAGGTCGATCGTCACGCTCGCGAATTGCGCGCATCGAAAACGCTGCCGGGCCAGACGGTGCGCCTGCCGGGCGACGAGCGCGCCCGCCGCCGCGCCGACCGGCTCAAGAATGGGCTTGCGCTACCGCCGGAGCTGTTGGCCGAGCTGGATAAGCTCGCGCGCGAGCTTTCAATCAAGCCGCTGGCGCAGAGATAGCTTTCGACGCTTTGTGAGACATGGGCGCGGCCTCCAGTCAAACGCCGCTTAAGCGTTCACGCCGGCCCTGATCTTCTGCTTGAACTCGGCGATTGCCGAAATGGTCTCGTTGCTGAGCGGGAGGTCGACCGGCTCGTTGCGGTCGGCCGAGAGGTCCGCTGCGCTATAGGTCTCCATGACACGCCGCGCGGATTCGGGCGTGACCATCACCGGCGTGTCGCGGATGCAGGCTTCGAGGAAGTGAATGGTCTCCGGCCCCATGCCGCCGGCGAAGACTTCGCCGACCTGTTCGCCCGGCATGGTCGACATCGGAAACTGCTGGCCGTCTTTCATGGTGTTGAGCCAGTTGTCGCGTTGCGTGTCGTCGAGAAACAGCGAGCCCTCGGTGCCGGTAATCTCGATCCAGGTAGCACAATAATTCGGATAGCTCGGCGGCAGGTTCCAGCCGCCGCCGATCATCACCGCGACGCCGTTATCCATGGTGATCGTTGTGAACATGATGTCATGCGAGCCGTTCACCGGCTGCATGTAGCCGTAGGCGCCTTGCGAATAGACGCGCACCGGCTTCGCCGGCTCCAGGAGCCAAAACACGAAATCGAGGTCGTGGGTGGATTCCATCACGACCGGTGACAGCCTTACGCGGCTGGCGATTTTCTTGCCCAAGCTGCGCGAAAGATGACGGCTCACCAGCACCGAGACGACCTTGCCGAGCGTGCCGTCGACGATCTTCTTCTTGGCGTAGGCGATCTTCGGGTTGAAGCGCTGCGAATAGCCGATGGTGAATTTGAGCCCGTTCTGCCTGGCGATGTGGATCAGCTCGTCGGCTTCCCACAATTCCAGCGCGATCGGCTTCTCCAACATCACGTTCTTGCCGTTCTTCAGACAGTCGCGGCAGATCGGATAGTGGTTCGACTCGGGGGTGGTGGAAATGTAGACGACGGAAATATTCTCGTTCTTGACGATGTCGTTGTAGTCGAGCGTCGCCGTCGCGGGCTTGTACAGCTTTTTCACCTCGGCGAGACGGTCGGGCCGGATCTCGCACAGGTGCAATTTGTCCACCAGTGCCGTGCGTGCGAGCGTTTCTGCCCGCGTTCCGCCCACCCAGCCGACGCCGATCACCGCCGCTTCAACAGTCTTCACGTGTCGTTCCCCAGTTCTGGATTTTTTCGGCGCGGACAGTAGCCTCTCAATGATCGCTTGTCATTCCGGGCTCGCGGCCAAAAAGGCGGCGCGCTGGAATGACAGAGTGCCTTCAATGCGGGAAAGCGTTCTGCCCAACGCCGAACACCTGGCGGGCAAACTGGGGATAGACCTCGGCGAGCTGCGGGGCCACGACCTCACGCAGCAGCTTGAGAGTGGCCGGCGAGGGCGGCGGCGTCTCCGGCACACGCGCGGGCCGCTCGAACGCGAAGCCGGTGTTTTCGACCACCTCATCCACCGTATGACCCGGGTGCACGCTTGTCAGCGTGAAGCCCCCGCCGGCGAAGGTGAACAGACAGCGGTTGCTGACCAGCGCCACGGGGCCGCCGCTGCGGTAGACATTCGGCGCGCTCGCGCCCGGTGCGCTGATGAAATCGACCTTGGGCACCAGCGTGCGGCGCGAGTGCTCGGTGCGGAAGAGGATCACCTTGGGCACGACATAATAGAGGTAGGCCGAGCCGAACGAGCCGGGGAAGCGCACGGTCGGGTGTTCGTACTCGCCGATGCTGACCAGGTTGACGTTGCCGCGGCCGTCGATCTGCCCGCCGGACAGAAAGAACACGTCGATGCGGCCTTGGCCGGCGCAGTCGAACAATTCGCGCGCGCCGTCGGTGAAGAAATTGTGCTTGCGGCTTTGCAGGAGCGACACGTACGGACGGCCGTTGCCGTTCTTCTCGCGCGCGAGCAGCGCGGCGGTTGCCGGAATGGGCGAGGCATTGCCGACGGCGACGTGGCGCACGTCGCCGATCAGCCGCGCGATGACGTCGGCGAGCAACTCTTCGGGTTGGAACGTTTGCATGACCCGGCGATCTCTCCGCTTCACATCTCCCCTGTGCGGAGAGAGGGCGCGCTGTGCACGTGACGGTGCATCACGCCGCTCTCTTCTCATGCACATACTTGTCCAGATACTCCGCGAATCCCTCCTCGCTCGCCGCCATCCTGGCATAGAGGGCCAGATGCTCGGCGTCGGCGCCATAGCGATCCGGCAAGCCGAGCGGCCAGCAGCCGCGCTCGGCGACGGCGATGCCGTCGACATAGAATCCCGGCAACGTGCCGGCGGCGAGCATGGGGTCGTCGAGCAGATTGCCGTCGTGGATCGTCTCGACCGTCGCAACGGTCTTCTCGGCTGCGTGGGCCATCGTGGCCAGTTCTCGCTGCCGGCCGATCCAGACGTTGCCGAAGCGGTCCGCCATCGCCGCGTGAATCAGCGCCACGTCGGGCTTAAGGGCGGGCAGCAGCACGATCGGATCGTTGTTGCCGAAGGGACTATCGATCACCTTCCAGTCCTCGCGGTATTTCAAAACGTCGGAGCCGATCAATCCGCGCAGCGGCATGAACGGCACGCCCTTTTCTGCCGCTTGCAAGGCTGCATGCAGCGCGGGGCAGGTTGCATCCTTCATCTCGATCGTGCCGGCCGTGACCGCCGCCGCAAAGCGGGGCGCAGGTCCGAATTCTCCGAGACTCACCGCGCTCGTTTCCAGCGTCGCAACGCAGCCGGCGCCGATCAGTAAATCCGCTTGCAGGCTCGAGGTCGGCAGCGCGACCAGATGCAGCCGCTTGATGGCGCGGCGAATGAGCGCGCGTGTGGCCTCCATCGGCACGCCGGAAACTTCACGCGGCACCACAAGCGTGCAGCCGTCGCCGATGCCGGCGAGCGCGTCGTCAAGCGATTTCGCCGTTTGAAACATGCGCTCCGTACCATGGCGGAATGGCCGCCGTTCTTAGGCAATCTCTCATTGTTGTGCTTGCAAGGTCCACCGGATTTTGCGAGGTGGTCCGAATGCCGACGACCTTGCAAGAAAAGCTGGCAGCCAGGCGCTTTGTCATCACAGCCGAGGTGACGCCGCCGGTGTCCGCCGATGCGCGCGAGCTGCTTGCCAAGGCGATGCCCCTTAAAGGTGTTGCTGACGCCGTCAATGTCACCGATGGCGCTGGCGCGCGGCCGCATTTAGGCGCGGTGGCGGCGGCGGCAATGCTGGTCGAAGCGGGCATCGAGCCGGTGCTGCAGCTCACCTGTCGCGACCGCAACCGTATTGCCTTGCAGAGCGATCTCATTAGCGCGGCGGCGCGCGGTGTACGCAACATTCTGGCGCTGCGCGGCGACGATCCGTCGGCCGGCGATCAGCCCGATGCGATGCCGGTGTTCGATCTCGATCCGCGACAGCTCCTGGAAACGGCGCGCCTCTTGCGCGAAAAGAGCGAGCTGCCGTCCGGACGCAAGGTCACGGGCCGCGTCGAATTTTTCTTGGGGGCTGCCGACAATCCGGTCGATCCGGCGCCGGGCTGGCAACCCAAAGGGCTTGCGGCCAAAGTCGCTGCCGGCGCGCAGTTCGTACAGACGCAATTCTGTATGGATGCGGGCGTGGTGCGCCGCTATATGGCACGGCTCACCGAATACGGCGTGGCCGGCAACGTCTCAATGATTGTGGGTATTGTGCCGTTGCGCTCGGCCAAGTCGGCGCGCTGGATCAAGGACAAGCTGTACGGTGCCATCATTCCCGATGCCGTGATCGAGCGCATGGAGCGCGCGGCCGATCCAGCCGCCGAAGGCCGCCGCATCTGTCTCGACATGATGACCGAGCTCGCTGACATCCCGCACGTCGCCGGCTGTCACGTCATGGCGCCGGGCAACGAAACGGCAGTACCCGAGGTCATCGCCGTGGCACGCGACAGCGTGAAGCGGCTCGCTGCGGTCTAGCCAAATCGGCGCTTTTACGCCGAACGAACCGGGCAACTAGCTCAACATTCCCTTGACTCGTTCCGGCGAGAACGGCACGCGGCGGATGCGCACGCCGGTAGCGTCGAAGATGGCGTTGGCGATCGCAGCAGCTACCGGCCGGATCGACGGCTCGCCGGCGCCCGACGGCGCGATCTCCGGGTGATTGATCAACACCACGTCGATCTCGCCGGGCGTCTCGGTGATGTCGAGGATGGGATAGGTCAGCCAATCGATGCTGGTCACCGCCTTGTTGTCGAAGGTGACTTCCTCCCACAAGGTGCGGCTCACGCCTTGCACGATGTTGCCTTCGATGCACTTCGTGAGGCCATCGGGATTGATGATCTGGCCGCAGTCGTGCGCAACCGTGAACTTGCGCGCCCAGATCTTGCCTGTCGAGCGGTCGATATCGACCTCGGCGATCACGGCGACACGCGTGCCATTTCTTTGCGCATAAGCGATGCCGCGCCCGCTGACCTTGCTGCCGGTCTGGTCCTTGCGCGGCGACGGCCGCGTCTGCCATTTGGCGCGCGTTGCGGCCGCCTTGATGACGGCAATGTCGCGAGGCTCCTGCAAGTGCCGCAGGCGGAACTCGATGGGATCGGCGCCGACCGCAGCGGCGACCTCGTCCATGAACGACTCGCTGGCAAAGTGAATTTGCGGCCCCACCGGATCGCGCAAATGCGACGAACGCAGCGGCGAGGACCGGTCGAGCAACGGCGCGATTGTCTCCCAGGCCAGGCGCTTGTTGTCGAAGGCGTAGGATTCCGCCGGCACGCCGAAGCCGTCGCCTGATTTAAGCGTCACGCCGCGGGTCTGTCCGGCGAGCGTGTCCCACGGATGGCCGCCGTTGGTGTTTACGTCGACGCGTGAAAAGCCTTTGCTCAGGAAGTCGTAGGCGATGACCTTGCCAGACGCATCGAGCGCCGCCCGCGCCTTGTGGATCGAGGCGGGGCCCTTCGGGTCCCAGCCGGTACCCTGGTCGCGCATGTATTGCAGGCGCACCGGCTTGCCGACAGCTTTGGCAAGAATGGCTGCATCCATGGCGCAATCGTCGGCATCGTTGCGCCCATACGAGCCCGGACCCATGGTCCAGATCACGCGCACGTCGTCTTGCGGCACGCCCAAAGTGAGCGCGAGGCCCTGCTGCGCGAAATGCGATTTCTGCGTGCCGCTCCAGCAAGTCACCTTGCCGTCCTTGATCTCCACCACGGCACAGGCCGGCCCCATGCTGGCGTGGGACTGGAACGGCCATTCGTACTCTGCCTCGATCACCTTGGCGGCCGTTTTGAAAGCCTCGTCGACCTGGCCGTTTTCCTTCTCCACCTCGCGTTTGCGCGCCGGCGCGCTGCGGATATGGTCGTAGAGCTGCGCCTGGTCGGGGAACGGCGGCTGCGGGGCCGACCATTCGACCTTCAGCTGGCGTGCGGCTTTGATGGCATCCCATTCCTTATCGGCGACAACGCCAAGGAAACCTTTGTCCCACACGACTTTCGCGCCGGGAATGTCCTTGATGGAGCTTTCTTCAATTTTCACCGGCATGGCGCCTGCAACTGGCGGACGGATCATGCGCCCATGCACCATGCCCGGACGCTTGATGTCGGTGACGAAGTCTTGCTGCGCAAACACCTTCGGCGCCACGTCCTCGCGCTTGATCGACTGGCCGACGATTTTGTAGTCGCTCGGCCTTTTCGGCTGTGCCTTGCCGGGCGCATAGAGCGGGTTGCCGTATTTCTTGTTCCAGTCGAGCTGGACGTTGAAATACTTGCCGCCGATCAGTTGCGCATAGGTCACCTGCTTGGTGACGCCGGGTACACTGACCACGCCGTCGCGCACCGTGAGCCGGTCGACGGAGGCTGAGATTTCGCCCGCTGCCATTTCCAGCAGCACCCGGCGCGCTTCTGCCGCGGCCATGCGCATCTGCTTGCCGCCAAACTGGATGCCGGTCGACCCCGACGCGCCGCCTTGGTTCACCGAATTTGCGGTATCGCCCATAACGACGTTGACGCTGTGGAACGGAACGTCGAGCTCCTCGGCGACCATCTGCGCGATGGCGACATGCAGACCATGGCCCATGTCCATCTTGCCGAAAAATGCCGACACACTGCCGTCTGCGTTGACCGCGATGTAGGAGGAGAGTTGATCGGGCGTCAGCGGCGGCTTCACCCCTTGCGCGTAAGCTGAACCGATCGAAAGGAACGTCTCGAGCGAGACCGCGGCGCCGACGGACACAACCAGAGCGCCGCCGCCAAGCAGAACCGAGCGGCGGGTGAAGGTCGAGGCGGTTTCCAATTTGGTCATGGTGTCCTCCCTCAACCCATCATCGCGGCGGCGCGTTTGACCGCCTTGAGGATGCTGACATGGGTGCCGCAGCGGCATTTGAGGCCGGAGAGCGCATCCTTGATCTCGGCCTCGGTCGGCTTCTTCTTGTCGCGCAGGAAGGCTGCGGCGGTCATGATCCAGCCGTTGATGCAGTACCCGCATTGCGGCACCTGCTCTTCGATGTAGGCTGTCTGCAGCGGATGCGGCTTCTCCGGCGTGCCAAGCCCGGCAAGCGTGGTGATCTTAGCCTCGCCGACCATCGACAATGTGGTGATGCAGGAGCGCACCGGCTGACCGTCCAGATGCACTGTGCAGGCGCCGCATTGTGCCAGGCCGCAGCCGAAATGCGGATTGTTGAGGCCGAGGTCGTCGCGCAGCGCGTAGAGCAGAGGCATATCGGGATCGGCTTCGAGCCGATGCGACTTGCCGTTCACAACAAGGGTGAATTGCTGAGCCATTTGTCGCCTCCCAGGCACAACACGCGGGAGCAAGCCTGCAGCCGCGCGGAATGTCGCGCCTTTTTGCAGGCGCTTGCGCGCGTAAGGCTAGTCCCGCACACTGGCCTTGCAAATGGCCCCTGTCATAAAAAAACTGTTACGTCGCGGGGAACAAAACCATAAGTCTCGGTTATGAGGGAGGAGTAACCCGATGCGTATATTCAGCCGAATCGCGCCGGCTATCGTTGCCGCGGCGATTTGCTGCGCCGCCGCGCCCGCGTCCGCGCAACACGTCTGGCGTCACGGGCTCATCAAAGCCAAGGCGGACGCCGGCATCTTCCTGATGGTCACGACGCGCGATTTCGCGAAGAAGCAGGGCCTCGACCTGAAGATTTCCGAGTTCAAGGACGACCAGATTGCGCTCAAGGCGCTGATTTCTGGCGAGCTCGATAGCTTCGAAGGCGGCCCGCAGGGCGTGTTCACCGCCGACTCCAAAGGCGGCGACGTGCGCATCCTCGGCTGCCATTGGGTCGTGGTGCCGCACGGCATTTTTGCGATCGACAGCATCAAGACCGTCAAGGATCTCAAAGGCAAGGAGATCGCCGTATCGGCGCCGAACTCGATGCCCGATATGCTGGCTCGCTCCGCGCTGGAGAAGAACGGTGTCGATCCGAGCACCGTGAAGCTCGCCGCGGTTGGTGGCGACAATGATCGCTACAAGGCGCTGGTCAGCGGCGTGGTCCAGGCTGCGGTCGTTTCCAACGAGTATCAGCCTGAGGCGCCGAAATCGATCCATTTGCTGCTCGCCGGACGCGATGCGCTGCCGAACATGCTGCGTGTCTGCATGATGTCGAGCGCCAAGACGCTGGCGGCAAAGGGCGACGATGCCGCGCGATTCCTCGCCGCGGAAATGAGCGCGCTGCACTACGCCTTGACGCACCGGGCCGAGACCGTCGCGCTGACGGATCAGATCATCCACGCCAAGCCCAACGATCCGCGCCCGGGTTTCGTCTTTGACGAGGCGGTGAAATACCACATGGTCGATCCCACGCTGCCGCTGCCGATGGACAAGTTCGCCTGGGTCCAGGATCAGCTGGTCAAGGCCGGCAAGGTGAAGACGCCGCTCGATGTAAGGACTGTGGTTGCGCCGGAATATCGTGAGAAGGCGCTGAAGATGTCGGGATCGTGATTTGTTTATCATTCCGGGCGCAGCCATGAAGCTGCCAAGTCTGGAATCCTGGTCCTGCGGAGTGTGGACTCCGAGCCCGCTTGTTGCGCTCGCGTTCCGGAACGACAAGGTGATGTATGGAGCCCTGAATGGGTGAGGTGAGTTTCGTCGAGGTATCGAAAGCATTTTCGCTGCGCGTCGACGGCGAAGTGCATCACGTGCAGGCGCTGGAGCGTGTGAGCTTCAGCGTGCATGACGGCGAGATCGTCGCGCTCATCGGCCCCTCCGGTTGCGGCAAGACCACCGCTCTGCGGGTCGCCATGGGCCTCGATCCGGCGACCTCGGGCCGCGTCACGGTCGATGGCCGCGAGGTCAAAGGCTGCGGCCACGATCGCGGCATGGTGTTCCAGCATGCCGAGCTGCTGCCCTGGCTCTCTGCCATGCAAAACGTGATGTTCGGGCTGGAGATGAAGGGCGTGCATGGCGCGGCTTTGCGAGCCACAGCGGAGAAATATCTCGAGCTCGTCGGCTTGAGCGAGTCGCGCAACCGCCGGCCGCATCAGCTTTCCGGCGGGATGAAGCAGCGGGTCGGCATTGCCCGCGCGCTCGCCATCGATCCGAAGGTGCTGCTGATGGACGAGCCGTTCGGCGCGCTTGACGCGCAGACGCGCGAGACCTTGCAGGCGGAGCTGCTCGATATCCACGCCCGCACCGGCAAGACCATCCTCTTCGTCACCCATGATCTCGACGAAGCGGTGTTGATCGCCGACAGAATCGTGGTGATGAAAAACGGCCGCTTGCAGGAGATCATGAACGTGCCGCTCGGCCGGCCGCGACCCGATCTTGGCCTGGTGCGCGGCACGCCGGAATTCGCCGACACTCGTTACAAAGTATGGAAGGCGCTGCACGACGAGGCAACGGTACATTGAATAATGACAGACGTGACGCGCAACATACTCCGCTCATTCCCGCGCAAGCGGGAATCCAGGGCAGCAAGCACTGGGTCCCCGCTTTCGCGGGGACGAACGGATGAGCTTTGAGTCATGGTTGATATCGCCGGGTCCCGCAAAGAAGGCGCTGCGCCGCAAGCCGAACCTGCCGAGCGCCGGCCGCTGCCGCGCTGGGTGATCACGACGATTTCCATCTGTGTCGCGCTGGCGCTGTGGGAGGTGTTCGGCCGCAACATCAATCCGATCTTCGGCTCCTATCCGAGCGCGATTGCGGTCGCGTTCTGGGAGCTGTTGCTCAATGGGCAATTGCTGAGCGCGCTGGCCACCAGCCTGCAGCCGTTCGCCGCCGGCTATGGCCTTGCCATTATCCTCGGCGTGCCGCTGGGACTCATTATAGGCCGCTTCCGTACCGCCGAGGCCTCGCTCGGCATCTATATCACCGCTGGCTACGCCATGCCGCTCGTTGCCTTGGTGCCGCTGCTGATGCTGTGGCTCGGGCTGGGCTTTGCCGTAAAGGTCGCGGTGGTGTTTCTGATGTCCGTGTTCCCGATCACCATCAACAGCTGGCTCGGTGTCACCGCCGTGCCGAAGACGCTCATCGAGGTCGGCAAGTCTTTTGTCGCCCCCGACATGGTTATCCTCCGCCGCATCATCTTGCCGGCGACGTTGCCTTACATCATGGCGGGCATTCGCCTCGCGGTCGGCCGCGCGGTGGTCGGCATGGTGATCGCCGAATTCTTCACGACTATTTCGGGCCTCGGTGCCATCATCATCAACTCCGCCAACAATTTCGACACCGCAACCATGTTCGTGCCCATCATCGTCCTCATGGTGATGGCGATCGGGCTGAACTCGTTAATTGGCGCGGTCGAACGCTGGGTCGCGCCGTGGCAGGCGGAGATTGCCGGGCGCGACCGGGAGTAGGGGCATGCGTCCCGGATGCGCTGCGGGCATGAGCGCGAAGCGCGAGATGATGCTGCGCTGATCCGGGACCTTTACAGATTCCGAATTCGCGAAGATCCCAGGTCAGCAGCGCACCACTCCGTGCTGCGCGGCACCTGGGGCATGATTCAGAGCAGTGCGCGCACCGCCGCAAACAAATCTCGGACCTGCCGCTCCGCAACACCGCGGGTGATGAAGACCACCCGGCTTTGGCGATTGTCGTCCGGCCACCGCGTCAGCTCGACGGGCGGCGGCGCCAGATGCTGCACAAACTGCACCACGACAGGGCCGGCGCAACCCTCGACATTGAGGAAGCCCTTGACGCGCAGCAGATCGGGGCCACGCATGGCCGTTAGCATGTCCATCGTGCGTGCGAAGGCAGGCCAGGAGAACGGTTGGTCCTCGGTAAGGACAAAACTGAGAATGCCGTCGGAATGGGCGGCTTCGGCGACGAAGGCGCTGCGCCGGTCGGTCGGCGGTTCGGTGAAGCGCGTCGGGTCGAGCGCGCCGTTCACCGCCTGCAGAATTTCCGCCCGCGGGTTGAGCGCCCGCAATTGTGTGGCGAGCTTCTCCGCCGCGCTCGCGCCGGCAATGTCGATCTTGGTGATTACCAGCCGGTCGGCCAGGATGGCCTGCTTGCGCGCCTCCGCCGACCAGGTGAGCGTCTCGCCGCCCGCTGCCGCATCGACGACCGTCACCACCGCCTCGACATGAAAGGTGTCGCCCAGCGACCGATCGGTGGCAAAGGTCTGCAGGATGGGCGAGGGGTCGGCGAGGCCGCTGGTTTCGATGACAATGCGCCTGAAATCCGGCAACTCCCCGCGCTCGCGCTCGAGCGCCAAGCGGCGCAGCGCCAATTGCAGGTCGCTGCGCATTACACAACACAAGCAGCCGTTGCCCAGCAGCACCGTCTCATCGCTGGATGCGCGCACCAGCGCGTCGTCGATGCCGACGGCGCCGAACTCGTTGACCACGACGGCCGTGCCTTTTCCTTCCGGCATGGCGAGAAAGGCGCGCAGCAGCGTCGTCTTGCCGGCGCCGAGAAAGCCGGTGAGCAGCGTCACCGGCACCTTGGCGCCGCGTTCGCGCTTGAGCTTGCGGCCGAATATGCCGGCGGCTGGCGAGGGGAAGGGGGAGTTCATACGCTCATCATAGCAGCGAACGCGGTCGCGCTCCCTCTCCCCATCGGGCAGAGGAGCTGCCGGACTCTCGATCCTGCAACCCCTCAACCGGCGCACTTCGTGCGCGGACCTCTCGTCTTATTATGGCCGAAATGGAGTGCGCTTGCGGCGCGTCAGAAATCCATTTCAAGCACGTACAGCCCGCCCGTGTGCCGGTCGACCGTGTAGACGATCTCGCGCTCATCGACGAACACGTCGTTGAGTTGCACCGCGCCGGCCGGCGTGCCTTTCGGCGGCGGCGGCACGAAGGCGGCGACTTCCTTCGGCTGGTACGGGTTGGAAATGTCGTAGGCGCGCAGACCGCCATTGAAGAAGGTGCCGAGCACGATCTGGTCGGATTGCCAGGCGGTCGGCCGCGCCACATTTTCATGGATGTTGTGGGCGCCGAACCGCCCCCCGCGGTCCTTATAGGCGTCGAGCGGCGGCATCGGGCAGGTGGCGATCGGGACCGGGTGCTGCTCGTCGCGCAGATCGAGGATCCAGATCAACTTCGGCCAGTCCTTGCCGGCGTTCTCGGTCGACTCGTCCGTCACCAGCATCAGCCCGCGCTCGAACAGCGGCACCGCGGTGTGCATGAAGCCGGTGTAAGGCGGCGAGTTGGTCCAGCGCGAGATCATCTTCGGGCTCGCCTTGTCCTTGATGTCCATCACGAACATGCCGCCGTCGATGTAGCAGAGATAGAGCCGATCGGGCCGCTGCGGATAGACATTGGTGTTGTGCGCGCGATAACCTTTGTCGAGCGGATGTCGCGGCGGCGGCGCAACGTTATCGGTCGCTGAAGTCCCGGGCATCCACCAGCGCCCGACCTCCACCGGCTTTGCCGGATTGCGCACGTCGATGCAGCGGTAGAACTGGTCGTCATTGGGATGGCTCGGCTTGAAGTCCGGCGCGCCCGAGGCCATGTGCACATACTCGCCGTCGCAGAACCACAATTGATGCACACCGCGCGAACGTTCGCCCGAGCAGTCAAAGAACGAGATCGAGCGCGGCTTTTCCGGCACCGAAATGTCGAACAGCTCAAGGCCGGCCGGCTGCTGGCCCACTTTCTGGGTCTGGTAGGCGACCGCCATGATGTCGCCCGCCGTCTCGAGTGAGTTCGAGCGCATGTAGGGCTTGGGCAGGTCGGTCTGGCAGACCACCTTCGGATTGCCCGGATCGGAGACGTCAACGGCGGTGAAGTTCTTCGGCGCGCTTTCGTGCGCGAGCCAGATGATGCGGCGGCCGTCCTTGGCGATCTGCACCGACATGCCTTCGCCCATGCCGCCGAAGCCCCCGAGATCGTTCTGCGACAGCAGTTTGAAATTCCAGGTCACGGGCTCACCGCTCTTGGCGAGCGGATTGTCTGCGGCGGGCATATCGGGCTCCAGGTGGTCGGTGATCGGCGATCAGTAATCAATGATTAGAAAGCAGTGGCCGCAATCAATAATCAGAAGGCACCATCGCCTTCCGATTACTGATTTCTGGCCGCTGATCCCTGGTCAGGCCATCGCCTTCTTCAGAAAGTCCTTGCGAAAGGCTTTATTCCAATCGGGAATAGCCTTGATCTTGTGCGCCTTGAGCAGGATGTCGGCGTGGTGTGTCATGTAGGGCTCGAGATCGTCCGGCCAATCGAGGCCGACCTCGACGCGGCCGATGGCCTGAAGGAAGGTGTCCTTCGACATCTTGTAACCCTTCGATGTGTAGAACGAATAGATGACATTGGCGATCTTGTCGGGCTCGCTCTTGAAATCCTTGGCGACGTCAAGCCAGGCTTTCAAATAGGAAACGATGGTGTTCGGGTTCTTTTCGACGAATTCCGGTGTCGCCGCCATGAACACCGGCAGCTTGTCGAAGGAGTAGAAGTCCTCGAGGGTGTTGGCGATGCCGTCGGCCTCGGCGATGGCGTTGTAAGGCTCGACGTTCACCATGGCATCGACGGTCTTGGCTACCATTGCCGCAACCATGTCGTTGACGTTCATGCGCACTTCTTCGTAGTCGCCCTTGTGCAACCCGGCCTTCGGCGCAATCTCGTCGGCGAAGATATTGCCGGTCGAGGAGCCGGTCTGGTTGGCGACCTTCTTGCCTTTGAGGTCGGCAACACTTTTCATGCCGAGGTCCTTGCGCCCCATCACCCGCGCCGTCTTGCCGACATATTCGATCTTGGCGATGGCGATGAGGCCGCCTTTCTCGTTGCCGATGATGAAGGACGGTCCGGCATAGGTACCAAGATCGACCTGCCGCGCGACCATCTGCTGCATGGTGAGATTGCCGGAAGGCACGGCGAACTCCTCGAATTTCACGCCGTGTTTCTGCAACAGGCCGGAATGCAGAAGGTAGTAGGTGGGCATGCCCCACATATTGGTCTGATAGCCTTGGCGCACGGTGGCGCCGTCGGCGAATGCGGGCCGCAATCCGATCCCCGCCGCTATCAGTCCGGCGCCCGATGCGGCGAGATACTCGCGTCGCGTAATGCCTTTGCTCATGATTGTCCTCCCTATGGTGCTTTGCCGTTGGCTTTTGCCGGCTCGGCCTCCTGTCCGAGATGGCGTAGCAATTGCTTCTGCATTTCAACGAATTCGACGCTCAGCGGGTCGCGCGGCCGCGGCAGCGTGATCTTCAACTCCGTCTTCACCGTGCCCGGATGCGGCGTCATCACCACGACGCGATCGGCAAGATAAACCGCTTCCGCGACATTGTGCGTCACATAAATTACGGTCTTGCGCGTCGCCCGCCACACATCCGCGAGCAGCCGCTGCATGTCGTCGCGGGTGAGCGCGTCGAGCGCGGCGAACGGCTCGTCCATCAGCAGCACCGCGGGATTGTAGGCGAGCGCGCGGGCGATGGCGACCCGCTGCTGCATGCCCCCGGAGAGGTGGTGCGGGTACGACGCGGTAAACTTCTCCAGCTTTACGAGGCGCAATTGTTCGCGCGCAATTTTCTCGCGCTCCTCCTTGGGCACGCCCTTCATTTCCAGCCCAAAAGCGACGTTGCCGAGCGCGGTGCGCCAGGGGAAGAGCTGGGCGAAATCCTGAAACACCACGCCGCGGTCCATGCCATGGCCCTTGACCGGCTTGCCGTCGATGCGGATCTCGCCTGCCGCCGGCGGAATGAAGCCGGCGATGATGTTGAGCAGTGTCGACTTGCCGCAGCCGGAGGGGCCGACGATGCAAACGAACTCGGACGGCGCGATCGAGAAGCTCACGTCCTTGACCCCCGGCACTTGGCCGGCCGGCGTGTCGTAGACGAGCGAGACGTCGCGGATTTCGATGGGGACCATGGATAACTAACCCTTCCCCATCCGCACCATTCCCCAGCGATAGACCGTGAAGCGCTCGAGCGAGCCGAACACCAGGCGCTCGAATACAAAACCAATGGCGCCGATGACGATAATCGAGGCCATCATGATATCGGCATTGAGAAACTCCTTGGCGTCGAAGATGACCCAGCCGAGCCCCCAATCGGAGGCGGCGATCATCTCGGCGCCGACGACGGCGATCCAGCAGCGCAAGAACGCCTGCCGCATGCCGGTGATGATGAAGGGGAAGGCGCCGGGGATGATCACCTTCCAGAACAGCTTTTTCTCGTCGGCCCCCATCGAGCCCGCCGCGCGCAGCCACAACGGATTGACCGCGCGCACCCCGGTCCAGGTGTTGAACAGCATCGGGAACGTCGCGGCATAGAACACCACCAGAATGGTGGTGAGATTGCCGATGCCGAACCACAGCATGAACATCGGCACCAGCGAGAACGAGGGGATCGGCATCAGCGCGCTGGTGAGCGGCAGAAAGAAGCTCTCCACCGGCTTGAAGCGCGCCATGGCAATGCCGAGCGGCACGCCGACGGCGACGGCGAGGCAGAAGCCGGCGAGCACGCGGTACAGCGTAAATCCCGCGTGCTCGAACATGGTGCCGTCGGCCAGCATGCCGATGAGCGTGTGCCAGATGGTGGGGATGGTCGGCAGCAGCGCCTGCGGGAAAATGCCGCTGCGCGCGACCAGTTCGTAGAGCAGGGCCGCGGCGCCGATGGTGACGGCGGCGCGCAGATAACTGCGGGTGTGCTCGGCCTTTTCGCTCATGTGGCTCCCGACATTCCCCAGCGCACCACGGTGTAGTTCTCCAACTTTTGAAAGACGAATTTCTCCAACGCCAAGCCGATGGCGGCGATGACGATCACCCCTGCCATCATCGCATCGGTGTTGAGGAATTCGCGGGCGCCGAAGATGAGCCAGCCGAGGCCCCAGGGCACCGCGGCGAGCATCTCCACGGCCACAAGAATCCGCCACGCCTGCCCGAGGCCGAGACGCAGGCCGGTGAGGATATACGGCAGCGCACCGGGCAAGATCACGTGGCGAAACAGGCGCCGATTGCTGGCGCCCATCGATTGCGCCGAACGCAGCCAGATTTCCTTCACCGCTTTGACGCCGGTCCAGGTATTGTAGATCACCGGAAACATCGACACGAAGGCGACCAGCGCCACCGCGGACACTTCGCCCGGGCCGAACCAGAGCAAAAACAGCGGCGTGTAAGCGAGGCCGGGGATCGGGCCGAGAATGCTCACCAGCGGCAGGCAGATATCCTCCGCCAGCCGGAAGCGCCCCATCGCCATGCCGATGATCAGGCCGGCGGTTGCCGCAAGGCCGAAGCCGGCGAGCAGCCGCGCCAGCGTATCCAACGCGTGGTGCGGAAGGATGCCTTTGACGGTGAGCTCGACGAAAGCGACGGCGATGTCTTCGATGGTGGGAAACAACTGGCGCGGAAAAACGCCCGCGCGCGCCACCGCCTCCCAGATCGCCGCCACCACCAAAAAAGGAAACACGTTGCGTGCGATCGCGCGCCAGCGCTCGCCGCCGGACTGCGGCGTCGAGGGCATGCCGTGCACGGCAACGGCGGCAGCATTCTGCATGGCCGCGGGCATCCTCCCATCTCATGTTGGCGCTGGACGGCCTTGGCGGAAAGGCCGCCGCGGAGCCTTGTTTCGGCTCTGTCGACAGGATAATGCGCTGGTGACGGCCGCTACAAGCATGGGCGACATGACTTTTGCTGCTGGCGCACCGCGCGTGGACCGGTTAAAGGCCGCGGCACGCTTCAAGGGAGAGTTTCGTGATGTCGAATAGCACGCAAAAAATCGGCTGGATCGGCGCCGGGCGCATGGGGACGCCTATGGCGGAGCGGCTCATCAAAGCCGGCTACGACGTGGCGATTTGGAATCGCACGCGCGCCAAAGCCGAGCCGCTTGCAGCCAAAGGCGGCAAGGTCGTCGACAAGCTCTCCGATCTCGCCGCTTGCGACGTGGTGTTCTCGATTGTCTCCGAGGGCAAGGACCTCGAGCAGGTCTATTTCGGCAAAGACGGCGTGCTCTCCGCAGGCAAAGCGCCGAAAATCTGCGTCGACTGCTCGACCATCTCGGTCGACGAATCCGCCGAGATCCGCAAACGGCTCAAGGACAAGGGCGCCGACTACATTGCCGCGCCGGTCTCCGGCAACGCCAAGGTGATCAAGGCCGGGAAATTGTCGTCGATTGTTTCAGGACCGGAAGCGGCGGCCAAGGCCATGATGCCGTTGATGGAGGCGATCGCGCCGCGTGGCGTCGCCTATGCCGGCGAGGGCGAGCTCGCACGCGTCTGCAAAATCGCACACAACGTGATGCTCGGCGTGGTCATCGAGAACCTGATCGAGATCACGCTGCTCACCAACAAAATGGGCGTGCCGCGCCACGCCTTCCTTGCCTTTCTCAACAATTCGGTGATGGGCTCGATGTTCACCGCCTACAAATCGCCGGCGCTGGTCAATCTCGACTGGACCACCACCTTCACGCCGGAATTGCTGCGCAAGGACATGGATCTGGGCCTCGAGCTTGGCCGCGAGATCGACGTGCCGATGCCGGTGACCGCCGCCGCGCGTGAGGTGCTGCAAGGGCATTTCGGCGCGGCCACGCTGCAGAAGAATCCGCAGGAATACCTGCAGAAGGATTTTGCCGCGCTCGCCGAGACCATGGCGCTCGCCGCTGGCATGAAGCTCGCGTCGGAAAACAAGAACGTGCCGACAGGGCTGGAATAACGTCGGCGCTCGTCGCCAGGCCCTGCGGCACAGCGCAATGACCGTGACTATAGACCGGCGCCAATTGGGCGCCGGTATCGGCTGCTCGGGCGGTCAGTCCGACGACCTGTCGAGGAGTGCATCGGCGCTTTGACGAGGCCGAAAGAGGACCATTGCTTGCACGGATTCGCCACTTCCGGATGTCGGATCGCGCGCAAGCGTGTCGCGATAGTCCAGCACATCGAACCGCTGTTTAACCAGGTCTCGCATCGTTTCGGGGGCGATGAACAGACTGCAATCCCGAAGTTGGAATTGCGCAGGCGACGTCACCGCCATGCCCGATCCCGTTTTTTTGCCGTAGTAAATCTGAGCAATCCCGCCCGGCGCCAAAAGGCGAAGGATATGCGACAAGTAAAAATCGACCTCGGCGGCGTTGTCGAAGTGTTGAAAGACGATGAAGCTATAGACGAAATCGACCGAATGATCGGGCACCGTTAGAAGTGCGTCGCGGTGCAGGAGCGTGGCATTACGGATGCCTTGCGAAGCAATAAACCGCTCGCTCATGGCGAAGTTGCTGTGGATATCGATGCCGATCACGCGTTCAAAGTCGCGCGCGGCGTGAACCAACAGGCGACCGGCGCCGAAACCGATCTCAAGGGCGGTGCCCTTCCGGATGCCGTCGAAGTACGTACCCGTAGCAAATCTGTGGCTCCAATCTAGCCGGCCGCGCTCGACCGCCTCGGCGACCGACGAAGCTCGATCGAACCAGTTCAAAAAGCTGGTCATGTCCTGGAAGGACGAGGGGGTTTCCTCCCACGACTTCTGTATGTTTAGAGGCCGCCGGAATCGTCGTCCCAGCGCGCGCAGGCGGCGACCAATGGGCCGGACAATTCCAAGCATTCTACTTTTCGCCCCGTGCATGGGAGCGGAGGCTAGCACGTCCGCGACAAAGTCACTCGTACACCTGCTTTAGCCGGTCAGGCCTATGGCCAGACGCCGGTTACTCTCTGCGTGCGCGCAGCTAATCAGGACGCACAATCTCCAACTGCCGCATTGAGGAGCGCCGCTAATGATGCGCGCGGCAGTCTGCCCCGAAACGTGATCCGGAGATGGGGCGGCCTCATGCTTTGCGATACGCCGTTGTGCGGCGCTCCTCAGCACGAGGCCGCCTAGTCATACGGTTTCGCGACATGCCAGGCGCCGTTGAGGAAACCGTCGCCGGTCGTGTCGCCGGGTTTGCTGTCCTTGACCCAGGTGTAGAGCGGCTTTCCTTTGTAGGCCCACTGCATCTTGCCGTCGTCGCGCTTGATGATGGTGTAGCCGCCGCCGGCTTTGTCGCTCGATGACGCCATCAAGGGCGGCCAGTTTTCGGCGCATTTGCCGTTGCAGGCGGACTTGCCATTGCGGTCCTTGTCGAAGGTGTAGAGCGTCATGCCCTTGGCGTCGGTCAGCACTTTGCCTTTGGCGCTGTCGGCGGTCATGGCGGGTGCGGCGAGCGCGCTGCCGGCGAACACGACGATGGCGGCAGACATCAGAAATTTTTGCATGCGATCCTCCTGCTCTTGCGTTTACGGGCGTGGCCCGCATGCACGAATTCCGCGCGGCCGCTCGCTATTCCGCATCGGCCGGCGTCGAAATTTTTTCAGCGAGGGGGAATATTCGCGATGCTGCGGATAAAAAAAGGGGCCGCTTGACGCGGCCCCACTGTGCATGAGTGGAGGATTGTGGCCGCCGTCCAAGCCTGAAGGGAGGAAAAACGACGGCCATGCACGTATCCACTCAACGCGCTCGGGCTGTGTCTCTCAAGTAAAATGGCTGTAAAATTTGGGGTGGAATTATTTTTCGCAAATTGCGTGGAATTGGCGAAGGTTTCATTTGGGCAAAGGGAAACGGTGCGGATCGCGTCATGAACCTGGCGCGGCTTGCCTACGACTAAACCGGGCGGGCAGCATGCCGACACGCAAAATCGAGGGGCTGTCATGCGTTCGTATCTGGTCGCGATAGCGGCATTTGCCGCTTTGATGTCATGGCCGGCCCGTGCGCAGGGCGACGCCAAGGCGGAAATCTGCGCCGCGTCCGATGACAGCGCGCAATCGCCCGAGCAGCGCATCGCCGCCTGCACCTCGCTCATTCAGGACGGCAAAAACGCCACGCTGGAAGAGCTATCCAAGCTGCACACCAATCGCGGCGCTGCTTATTGGTATATCGACAACATGAAGGCGGCTTTTTCCGACTTCAATCGCGCCATCGCGCTCGACCCGAAGAACGCGCGCGCCTTTCGGGAGCGCTCGAATGCCTACCGCAGCGCCGGCCGGCTCGACCGCGCGCTGGCCGACGCTGACGCCGCAGTGCGCCTCGATCCCAACGACGCCGTCGCCTTCGACACTCGCGGCAACGTCTACAACAACCTCGGTCAATTCGACAAAGCCATCGCCGATTACGACCAAGCGCTCAAGCTCGATCCCGAGAACGCGCAGACGTTCATGGATCGCGGCGTCGCCTACTACTTCAAGGAGGACTACCGCGCCGCGATCAAGGATTACGACGAATCGATCAAGCGGCGGCCGAACAGCGCCCGGGCCTTCACCAACCGTGGCAGCGCTTACAAGAAGCTGGGCGACCAGGAGCATGCGCTCGCCGACGCCAGCCAGGCGATCAAGATCGAACCGACCGATCCGATCAATTTCGACAACCGCGGGCTGACCTATCAGCAGGCCGGCGACAACGATCGCGCCATCGCCGATTTCGACGAAGCCATCCGGCTGCGGCCTCAGGCAAGCTTTCTGACCAACCGTGGCGACAGCTACAACGCCAAAGGCGATTACGACCGCGCCATCTCCGATTACGATCGAGCCATCAAGCTCGATCCGAAATTCGTGCGCGCTTACAACAATCGCGGCGCGGCCTGGCGCCGCAAAGGCGACCTCGACCGCGCCATCGCCGATTACGAGCAGGCTTTGCGCATCGATCCGCAGATGGATACCGCGGCCGAGAACGTCGCCGCGCTGCGCGAGGAGCGCGACCGCAGGCAGGCTGCGAAAGCCGGCGGCGGCGCCGGGGTCAATACGGTGCTACCGACCTTCGATTGCTCGGCCGCGCGGCGCGCCGTCGAGAAGGCCATTTGCTCCGATCCCGAGCTTGCCCGTCTCGACCGGCAGATCGACGATGCTTACCGCGCCGCTCTTGCCAAGCTCGACCGCCGCGCCGCTGCCGACCTACGGCATCGGCAGCGCGCCTTCATCGTCCGCCGCGACAGGGCGTTTGGCGATCCTGACTATCAGATCAAGAAGGAGCTGGAGCGGCGTCTCGCCAAGCTGCGCGAGATGGGCGGCTAGTTACCTCTCCCAGCAAGCGGGGAGAGGCAACTACGATCAATATTTCGCGGCGATCGGCAACTCCTCGGCCGGGAACAGCGAAATGATAGTGTGGCCCTTGTCGGTGACCACCACCTCCTCCTCGATGCGCGCGGCGGAATAGCCGTCGCTCGCCGGGCAGTATGTCTCCAACGCGAACACCATGCCTTCCTTGATCACCGTCGGATGGTCGAGCGAGACCACGCGCGAGATGATCGGCCGCTCATGCAGGTTGAGACCGAGCCCGTGGCCGAATTGCAGGCCGAAGGCCGACATTTCGTCGGGGAAGCCGAAGTCCTGCGCCTTGGGCCACACGCTGCAGACTTTGTCGGTCGTGACGCCCGGCTTGATCAGCTCGATCGCTTTGTCGAGCCATTCGCGGCACTTCTTGTACGCGTCGCGCTGCGAGGGCGTCGCGCGGCCGACATTGAAGGTGCGGTAATAGCAGGTGCGATAGCCCATGAAGCTTTGCAGGATGTCGAAGAACACCTGGTCGCCTGGGCGCACCATGCGGTCGGTGAAGTTGTGCGGGTGCGGATTGCAGCGCTCGCCGGAAATGGCATTGATCGCCTCAACGTCATCGGAGCCGTGGCGATAGAGGAAATCGTTGACCATGCCGACGATATCGTTCTCGCGCACGCCGGGTTTGAGCTTCTCGTCGATGAGCTGATAGGCGCCGTCGACCATCGCTGCCGCCCGATTGAGCAGCGCGATCTCGTCGGCGGATTTGACCTCGCGCGCCTCCAGCATGACCTGTTGGCAGTCCTTCACCTTCAGGCCGGCCTTTTCCAGTTCGAACATCATCGGCGGCTCGATGATGTCGACGCCGATCGGCATCTTGGCGACGCCGGCCTCCTTGAGGATCGAAGCCATTTCCTCGGCATGACGTTTCATCAGGCCGAAAGCCGGATCGACGGTGCCGCGCAGGCCGACAAGGCCGGCCTTGCAGTTCTCCGGCTTCAACCACGGCGAATAAAGCCTGTGATGCACGGCGGCGGAGCCGAAGTCCCACAGGATCGGGTCGCCGCCGCGCGGCAGCAGCGCCCAGCGCGAGAGCTTGTCGCGCGCCCATTCGCCGATCTTGGTCGAGGTGACGTAACGGATGTTGTTGTCGTCGAACAACAGCAGCGCGCCGAGGTCGGATTTTTCCAGCGCCGCCTGGGCACGGCCCAGCCGGTAGCGGTGCATGCGCCGATAGTCGACCCGCTCCTCGAAGTCGACGCCCATGGTGCCGAGCACCGGCAGATGGCGGCCCCAGTTGTAGCGCGGGTTGATGTCCTCGGCGGTGATCTTCACCGGCTCGCGCGTTCTCTCATCCATGGCATCCTCCTCATAAATTCTTGCTGTATGCTGCCGCCGGCCAGGCGAAGCCGGAGTTCTCCGCGCCGTTATGCGCCTGCCCGGCGCGTGTTCGCAAGCGCGCCCACAGCACGCCGTTAGCCGCGCGGCCGCTTGCGCAGCAGGTTCTTGTTGAGCTTGCAGGATTCCCCGCCCGAGCGCACGAAGCGCAGGCAAGCCGACTTCGTGGCATAGGCGCAGCGGATTTGGCCGATATCCGGATTATGCAGGCACCAGGGGCGCTGCCCTTTCGTTGCTGCCGATGCCGGGCTCGCTGCTGCGGCGAGAAGCAGCAAGGCGACCGTCGGTAAGCGCAATATCATCGATCTACTTTCTAAAGGCTGAGCCGCGATGGGGCAATGCGCGCTTGACGGTTGCCCCGCGTGCGCAATTGCTTGGGTCCCGCGCCGGCTTGTCGCGATAAGAACGGCTCACCCCCGCGCCGAGCAAAGAACAGGCGGGCGATGATGCGCGCCCTTGTTCCGCTCGCCCCGGCGAAAGCGGACCCAGGACTTCTTTGGCAAAAGACTGGATGCCCGCGTCCGCGGGCCTGAGCGGACCATGACTAGGCCGCGCTCTTTTTGCCCCACAGCCGCGCCGACGCGATGTCGGCGCCCTTGCGAACGGCAGCGAGTTTCAGCCACACCACCGGCTCGATCACCCATTCGCGCTTGGTGAAGGTGCCGAAGCCGCAGTCCGTTCCGGCGATCACGCGCTCGCGGTCGCCGACGGTCGCCACCGCCTCCTCGATGCGCCGGGCGACGACTTCGGGATGCTCGACGAAATTGCTGGTCGTCTCCACCACGCCGGGAATGAGCAGCATATCTTTCGGCAGCGGGTGCTTCTTCAGCGCCGCGTATTCGTGCGCGTGTCGCGGATTGGAGAATTCGATCGACAGCGCCCCGACCTTGGCCTGGTAGAGCGCCGGCAAAATCTTCTCCAGCGCGACGTCGTGAATGTGCGGGCCTTCCCAGTTTCCGTAACAGACGTGCAGCCGCACGCGGTCGCGCGGAATGCCTTCGATGCCGTCGTTGATCGCCTGCACGTGCCGCTCGACCCGCTTGACGAAGCCGGCATCGTCGAGGTCGCGATACATCATGGTGCGGTCCATAGCGAGATCGGGCGCGTCGATCTGCAGGATCAGGCCGGCTTTGTGGATGGTCTGGTATTCGTTCTTCATCTCGCGCGCGAGGGCGTCGAGATAGTCGTCGTGACTCTTGTAGAAGGCGTTGAGCATCGTCGTCGAGATGATGCCGGGCGAGGGCGCGGTCATGAAACGCTCGGCGAAGGCGCCGAGTTCGTCGGCGATTTTGACAAAGCCCTGCGTCTCCGCCGCGATCGGCGCCATGTCTTTGTATTTGAGCTCGCTTTGCGCTTCCGGCGCGCCCTGCTGGCTTTTCGGCGGCGTCGGGAAACGGCGCATCAGATAAGCGAGCAATTCGGGGAATTCCTCGAATTCCATGCCGCGCCGCCGCTTCGACACGCCGCCGAACCCCGTCATCCGCTGCGGCACGTAGGTCTGGAAGGAGATGCGGCGCTGCTCGCCGTCATTGCCGATGTCGATGCCGGCCTCCATCTGCTTGCGCACCACGTGGCGCACCGCGCTGTCCATCTCGACGGCGAGAACCTTGGGGTCGTAAGGCTTGCCTTCTTCCTGCGCCATCAAAAGATCCGATAGCTTTTCGTTGCGCGGCAGACTGCCGACGTGGGTGGTGAGGATGCGGTCGCGGCTGACGATCATCGAAAACTCCTGTTTTCACACGCGACCATAGCGCAATTTTTGACCGCGGCATCAAGCGGCATAAGTTGGCGGGCGCACGAACTATAAACACGTTGCGCTGCACGCCCACCGCTCGCATAATTCCAAAAAAGCTGGCAATGCTCGTTGGGCGCGTTCCCACGAAGCGCCGGCAG
>DASRDF010000091.1:0-39602 GCA_035652735.1 Pseudolabrys sp.
CTCACAGGCCACGGCGGGCCGGAGATGCTGCGGCTCGGCGAGGCGGCCGATCCGGTAGCCGGACCGGGCGAGGTCGTCGTCGACATCCATGCCGCGAGCGTCAACGGCGCCGACCCGAAGGTGCGGCGCGGGCAGGGGCGCTACAAGCTCAATAAATTTCCGCACATCCTCGGGCGCGATTTCTCCGGCGTCGTCAGCGCCGTCGGGCCCGGCGTGACCGACTTCAAAACTGGCGATGCGGTGTTCGGCGTCACCGACCAGGGCATCGAAGGCGCCTACGCCGAGAAGCTCGCGGTCAAGGCCGCGCTCGTCGCCCGCAAGCCCGCGCGTCTGAGCCACATCGAAGCCGCCGCGCTCGGCCTCATCAGCCTCACGGCGCTGGTCGCAATCGAAGACACCGCGAAGCTCAAATCAGAGGAGACGATCCTGATCCAGGGCGGAGCAGGGGGCGTCGCCGGCTTTGCCGTGCAGCTCGCCAAGCATATCGGCGCGACCGTCATCGCCACGGCGAGCGCGCACAACCATGCTTATGTGCGCGGCCTCGGCGCCGACCGGGTCATCGATTACAACGCCGAAGATTTCACCGCCATCGGTCCGGTTTGCGATGTGGTGTTCGACACGGTGGGCGGACCGGTGCGCGCCGGCTGCTACAAGGTGCTCAAGCCCGGCGGCCGCCTGGTGTGGATCGCGCCGGCGCCGGAGAGCTCTGCGGTGCCGCGCCAGGACGTCCTCACGTTACGGCCCGACGTCAAACGCGACCGTGCCCATCTCGAACGCATGCTGAGTTTGCTCGAGACCGGCGCCGTCAAGCCGCCGGACATCGCGCGCTTCAAGCTCGCCGACGCCGCCAAGGCGCACGCTATCAGCGAAGGCCGGCATCTGCGCGGCAAGCTGGTGCTCGAGGTTGTCTGATAACATGACAGACAGCTCTAAAAGTCACCCGCGAACACGAGCACCACGTCTCAAGAACGGAGCGGCTGTTGCCGGCGGGCAGTGCGGGGCAACGAAGCCGCTATCTGGCATGAATAACGCGCGTCGTTCTGCGCTCACGCCGCTTTGAAAGCGCGCACTTTGATGTTGCGTGCCCGGCCGCGTGCCTGCGCCAAGTCATAAGCCGTTTGCAGTCCAAGCCACGTCTCGGCACTCGACCCGAACGCTTTGGATAAGCGGATAGCCATGTCGACAGAAACCCCGGCTTTTCCGTTC
Organism: Pseudolabrys sp.; assembly: GCA_035652735.1. GTDB lineage: Bacteria > Pseudomonadota > Alphaproteobacteria > Rhizobiales > Xanthobacteraceae > Pseudolabrys. The sequence goes on from DASRDF010000091.1 coordinate 1,207, forward strand.
AGCAGATCGGACAGCGCTTGCCGTGTGATCCCTAATCCTTTCGCCGCTTCGGTCACGGAAAGGCCGAGAGCGTCCAGGCACTGACGACGAATAATGCCGCCCGGGTGGGGTGGGTTATGCATCGGCATGTGCGATGCTCTCCTTAATGATAGTCCGAGTAATCCACATCGTACGCATCTTCTTGTTCGAAGCGGAAGGTGACGCGCCAGTTTGCCGACACCCATACCGCCCAATGACCCTTAAGTTCGCCTTTAAGTGCGTGCAAACGAAATCCCGGAAGATTCATGTCGTCCGGATTTCGGCTACGATCCAGAACCGCCAGAATGTCGCGCAATCGGGCCACGTGTTGCGGCGAGACACGCTTTTCCGTCCGTCCTTCGTACAGCGCTTTCAACCCGCGGTGACGGAACGAGCGGATCATGGCGCAGCAAGAATGTATTTGTCGTGCGTCGCTTGTCAAGCGACAGGACAACGACACTCGACATCGGGCTAAAATCGCTGCGTCAGTCCATTCGTAAACGACTAATCGCGATTGGGCTGCGGCAGCGTGATCGGATTGCAATTGCGCCGGCCCGATTCGAAACACATTTCCGCCTTGCGCGCATCGACGAGCGCGTTGATCAGCCAGATGCCGATGCCGGCAATCACCACCAGCGCCACCAGCAGACCGATATTGGTCAGGCGGCGCTCGCGCTCGCTTTCTTCGCGGTCCGGCTCGTTCATGTCTGCGCCCGTGGCCTGCGCGGCCGGGAACTTACCATGACATTGTGAAAAGGCACGTATCGCCAGGCTTTCGGGACAGGTCACGGCAACGTGGCGGAACCGGCGCCGCTCGCGCCACGTTGCATCATTGAGCAAACAAAAACCGGGGAGGGGCGACAGCGTTTTGACGGCCATCGATTATGGACAAGGCACTTGAGAACCTGATGAACGGCACTTTCAATCTGGTGAAGGGACCGGTTCTTTCCATTCTGATGTTGAGCATTGTGGTGTCGCTGGTGCGCCACCCCCCGAGCCGGCTCAGCGAGCCGCACCGGCGCGCTCTCCGCCCGCCGCAGTGACCCAACTCCGATCGCGGCGCTGCCGCGATCGCTTGGCATTTTTTATCCGTTCGTCCCGGCGCAACCCGGGGCGATTGCGCGCCGTGCTATGATCGCCTCCACGCGGAGGCCCTCATGCACAGCTCAGCAAAATCCTATGTTCTCGCTCTGGCGTTGGCGCTGCTCGCCGCCGCGCCGGCGCACGCCGACAGCGATCTCGCCCGCGCCTATCGCATCATCGCCGGCAAACAATTCGTCGACCTCACGCACAGCTTCTCGCCGCAGACGCCCGTGTGGTCAGGCTTCGGCCAAGCCAAGTTCTCGCCCGCCGCCGATCCGAAGAGCGGTCGGCCCTATACCATCAAGGAGGACGGCTTCCGCGCGACCTATTACCAGATGGTCGGTCAATACGGCACGCATGTCGATCCGCCGGCACACTTCGCGGCGGACGGCATCACCATGGACAAGATCCCGCTCAAGCAGATGATCCTGCCGCTGATCGTGCTCGACGATACGCCCTATATCGCGAAAGACCCGAACCACGCGTTCTCGGTCGCCGATCTCAAAGCCTGGGAGAACAAGCACGGGCGCGTGCCGCACGGTTCGTTCGTCGCGCTGCGCACGGACATGTACAAGGACTGGGACAGCAACCCCGAACGCTTCAAGCGCCAGCCGTTTCCGGCCTGGGCATTCGAGACCATCAAGTTTCTTTACGAGCAGCGCGGCGTCACCGCCACCGGCCATGAAGCGATGGATACCGACACCACAGAGAAGATGGACTCGGAGACTTACATCTTGCAGCACGGTCACTATCAGATCGAGGTGATGGCCAACCTCGACAAGGTGCCCCCGACCGGCGCGCTGATCGTGGTCACCTGGCCGAAGGTGCGCGACGGGCTCGGCTTCCCGGCGCGGGCGTTTGCGATTTTGCCGTAGGTGGGCAAAGACGCCGCTGGCTCGGCACTCCGCGCCCTCGGGGCGCAGAAGACAACCTGGCCGTCGACGCGCGCCACCTTTTCACGGGTAAAAAGTTGTATGGATGAGCCGCATGACGCCGTCCGCCGAGACCGTCCCCGCCAATCGCCTCGCCACGGCGACGAGCCCCTATTTGCTACAGCACGCCCATAATCCCGTGGATTGGTGGCAATGGGGGCCGGAGGCGCTGGACAAGGCCAAGCGCGAGAACAAGCCGATCCTGCTTTCGGTGGGCTATGCCGCCTGTCACTGGTGCCACGTGATGGCGCACGAGTCCTTCGAGGACGAGGCGACGGCGAAGGTGATGAACGAGCTGTTCGTCAACATCAAGGTCGATCGCGAGGAGCGCCCCGATATCGATCAGATCTACATGAACGCGCTGCATCTGCTCGGCGAGCAGGGCGGCTGGCCGCTGACCATGTTTCTCACGCCAGCAGGCGAGCCGATTTGGGGCGGCACATATTTCCCGAAGACCTCGCGCTACGGCAAACCGGCCTTTGTCGATGTGCTGCGCGAGGTGGCGCGCCTGTTCAAGGAGGAACCCGCCAAGATCGAGCAGAATCGCGCCGCGCTGTTGGCGCGCCTTGCCGAGAAAGCGCGCCCCGAAGGCAAGGTGACGATCGGGCTGAAAGAGCTCGACGCCATGGCAGCGCAGGTCGGCAACATGTTCGACCCCGTCAACGGCGGGCTGCGCGGCGCGCCGAAGTTTCCGCAGCCGGCGATTCTGGAGATGCTATGGCGCGCGGGCATTCGTGTCGGCGATGCCCGCTTCTTCGAGACGGTCGAACACACGCTCGAACGCATGAGCGAGGGCGGCATCTACGACCATCTCGGCGGCGGCTTCTCGCGCTATTCGGTCGACGAGAAATGGCTGGTGCCGCATTTCGAGAAGATGCTCTACGACAACGCGCAGCTGCTCGAATTGCTGGCGCTCGCCTGGCAGCGCTCGCGCACGCTGCTGTTCGCCCAGCGCGCGCGCGAGACGGTCGCCTGGCTTGCGCGCGAGATGACGACGGCGGAGGGCGCTTTCGCCGCCTCGCTCGATGCCGACTCGGAAGGCGAGGAGGGCAAGTTCTACGTCTGGTCCTACGAAGATGTGATCAAGGCGCTGGGCGTCGAAGACGGCGAATATTTCTCGCGGCACTACGACGTGAAGCCCGGCGGCAATTTCGAGGGCCACAGCATCCTGAACCGGCTCGCTGCACCGCCGCGCGCCGCGGAGGACGAAAACCGCCTGGCGCAGCTCCGCAGCAAGCTGCTCGCCGTTCGCGACTTGCGCGTGCGCCCGGGCCTCGACGACAAGGTCCTGGCCGACTGGAACGGACTGATGATCGCGGCGCTGGTCAATGCCGGCATCATCCTCGACGAGCCGGAGTGGATCGCGCGAGCGCGGCGCGCTTTCGACTTCATCGCCAGCGGCATGACGCGGGAAGGCCGGCTCGGTCATTCCTTCCGCGCCGGTAAATTGCTGCTGCCGGCGCTGGCATCCGATTACGCGGCAATGATCCGCGCCGCGCTCGCGCTCCATGAGGCGACCGGAAAGCGCGGTCTGCTCGAGCAGGCGCTGGCCTGGCAGCACCAGCTCGATGCGCATTACGCCGACGAGGAAACCGGCGGCTACTATCTTACCGCCGACGATGCCGGCGACCTGCTGCTGCGGCCGCATTCGACGGCGGACGACGCAACGCCCAACGCCAATGCGGTCGCCGCCGGAAACCTGGTGCGGCTGGCGGCGCTTACCGGCGACCACGTCTGGCGCGAGAAGGCCGACCGCCTGATCGAACGCATCCTGTCGGCTGCCGGGCGCAACCTGTTCGGCCACGTGGCGCTGCTCAACGCGCTCGATCTGCGGCTGCGCGCCGCCGAGATTGTGGTCGCCGGCGGCGATGACGCGCTCACGCGCGCCGCGCTGAAGCTGCCGTTCCTCGATCGCATCGTGCTGCGTGCGACCGACGCGCTGCCCGCCGCGCATCCGGCGCAGGAGAAGCTCAAGAGCGCGCGCGGCGCCGCCGCATTCGTCTGCGTCGGCGAGCGCTGCTCGCTGCCGGTCACCGCGCCGGACGAGATCGCCCCCGCGGTACGCGCGATGCGCTCTTGATCTTCGCCGCGAAGCAGACCAAGAATCGGAGACAGTCGGGGGCGTCGACCGGAGCTTGAATCATGCGGATTGTGAGGGCTCTCTTCGGCCTCCTTTGTTTGGGCGTGACGATCGCAAGCCTGATCGCGCCGCCCGCCGCCGCGCAGGACTGGTGCGGCTTCCGGCAGAAGGCCGGCGCACGCGTGCAGTGCGGCTATTCGAGCCTGCAGAAATGCGAGCAGGCGCTGTCCGATCAGGGCGCCGACAAGAAGGACGCGGCCGCGACGACGGTCACTTGCGTGCCGGATCCCTCCAGCGGCTAGCATTGAGCGGCGGCGCCGAGCCGGCGCCGTCGCCAGCTCTTGGCGTCAGCCGTGCGGGCTGACGAAGACGTAACCGCGCACGTCGCGCACGTGCAGACGCGACAATCCGCCGCCTGAATTGTAATCGCGCACGAGCCATTGGCCGCGCCCCGCGGCGGCTTCGATGTACATCACATGGCCGGAGCGCACCGCGGCTACGCCCGGCGCAGGCCCCGAGACATGCGGAAACAGCCGCGCCCAGTTGCTGGCAAGATTGAGCCGCGTGTCGGACAGGCCGAGATATTTGCGCAGGCCGCAGCCGCAGTAAGCGTGCGGACAGCCGGCCGGACGCGCGCCGATGACAGTGCCTGAGTCGGCGTAGGCGACGCGACTGCCATTGCCATCGATGACGGCGGCAGGCGCAGCGACAGCGGCGCGCGCCTGGAATCCCGCGCCGCAAACCTGACGGCCATTGTTGGTCAGAACGCAGCCGCCCGGAGAATTGTAAGCGTCTAAGTGGCGATAGGAGTGATGACGGTAATGGTGATGATGACGGGCGTGGGCGGGGAAATTGACGACGGTGAGGAGCAGCACCGACAGCGCTGCCATGATAATCGAACGACTCATGGTGTCCCTCGTATGTGGTGATGAATCACGACGAAATACGCCGCCTCCTTCGGCGCGGCAGTCAGTCGTTCGGGTTGAGCAAAATTTCCGTGAAGCTGCGGCACGTGCGCAAGAGCGGCGTGCTTGCGCTCGCCGTCCAACGACGCAAAACGTAATGTGCGGCAGTCGACAGATGACTCTCCCGAATCGACTCCGCGCCTAAACGAGCGAGAGCCGATTCAGTTCCGCGCAAGCCGCGGCGCTTTGGCGCGCTGCGCGACACGAAAATGCCGCAAAGGAGAACGGCGCGAGGAGACGAGTCCGGCGCGGCGATGAGATGCGCGCGTGTCGCGCGCGGCGTGCGTCACCACTGTTTGCGGATGACGCCGGTGCCGGCGAAGAAGTCGGCGTTGCCGGCAAACTCGCCGTCGAACTTGCCGAGCACCGACCAGCCGCTGCCGAGCGTGTACTCGAAGCCGGCGGTGACCAGCGCGCTGTCGGGCGAGGGCTTGGCGGTGTTGACGGTGAAGTTGGAGCCCGGCAGCGACTGGAAGACGGCGGTGGCCGTGCCGCTGCGGTTGAAATCGTGTGCCCAGGCGGCGCGTGAATAAAGCCTCAGTGTCGTCGCATCGGCGAGCGGGTAGAGCGTGTCGAACCAGGCGCCGAGCTCGCTTCGCTCGGCGGTCGCGGTCTGCGAGTTGTAGCTCAGCGCAAATTGCGAGGAGCCCGAGGTGGCGCTCTCCGCGAACGAGGGCAGGTTGATCCACTGCCACTGCCCGGCGGCATAAGGCGTGACGCCGAAGCGGCCGAAGTCGAAGCGATAGCCGCCCTCAAGCCGCGCAGCGAGCGCGTTGGCGTGGAAGTGGGCGCTCAGCTTGTCGGTGCCCGCGACGGAGACGGTGCGGTTGGTGGTCACGTCGTTCCAGCCGTAAGCCAGAGCGCCGGAGAGATAGGCCGCGTTCCAGTGCGTGGTGCCGTAGGCGCCGCCCTGGAACATATCGGAGCGGCCGCCGCCCAAGGCCTGCGCCAGCCCCCAATTGGTGCCGCCGCCGGCGAGCGCAAAGCCGACCGTGGTGTCCGCCGACAGCCGATAGTCGAGACCCGAGGCATAGCCGTAGACGCTGGTGGTGGTCCTGGCCGATCCGGTTGTCGCATTGCCGTCGATACTGCCGCCGCCGCCGTAGCCGGCCGCCCAATAACCGAAGCGCTGATCGAAGGTCGGCGCAGCCTTGACGGAGGCAAAGGCTTGCGTCGCCGCCTGCGCGAGCGGACGCCGCGGCTCGGATGCGTAGCCGATCGCCGGGCCGACGCCGCCGCCCGCGCGGTTCTCGAGGAACGGATTGAGCAGCAGATTCAAGAACAGACTGCCGGCCTGGAACGCGCCTTGGGTGAAGCTCGCCGGACCTTGGCCGGAGAGCTGATCGAGCGCGCCGAGCAGCGCGCCGTCGGAGAGTCCGGTCAGCGCCTGGAAGCCTGGCGGCAATGTGCCGCCATTGTTGATGAAGGCGTTGATGGCGTTGGCGACGTTCTGCTCGTTCTGGCTGGCATTCGACGGCAGCTGCAGCGTGTTGATGAAGCCGGCAATCGAGAGATAGGCGTCGTTGGGGTCGTAGGTCAGCGTCGGCGAGAGCAAGCTGCCGAAGGTCGAGACGACTGTCGGGTTGAACGTGTTGGCGCCGCCCAAAGTGCCCGCGCTTTCGGTCAGGATGGTGTAGGTCTGCGCGGAATAGCTGCCGAGCTGCGGGATCACTTTGACCGTTGCGCCGCCGAGCGTCGCGATGCCGATGACCGCCGTCTTCGACGACGTGCTGGGCGAGATCTCGATCGTATAGAAGCTGCCGGAATTGAGCGTCAGATTGCCGTTGATGGTGAGCGTGCCGATCGAGCCGCCGGGCAGCAGCGCGCCGCCGTTCTCGACAAAAACATCGCCCAACACCGCGCCGTGGCCGGACAGCGTGCCGAACACGTCGACGGGGTTGGTGCTGGCGAGCGACGCGGTTGCGTGCGCGGCATCGCCGACCTGCAGCCCCGCGCCGGAGGCGATCAGCACGTTGGTCGCGCTGTTGCCGACGCCGTCGAGAATGACTGCACCCGAATTGACGTTCACCTGATTGATGCCGAAGAAATGGTAGTCCTGCCCGTAGGTAAAGCTGCCGCCGCCGCCCAGCGTGAAGTTGAGCGTGTCCTGCGTGCCCGAGCCCAGGATGTTGCCGTTGATCGCGCCGCCGGTGACATTGAGCACGTCGGCGTTCGCCGACAGTTTGATGTCGCCGCCGATTAGGCCGGCGGTCTGGTCGATAACCACCGCGCTGGTCGCGCCGGAAGCGTCGATCGCGATGGCGGCGGTGATCGTCCCCGAGTTTACGATCGCGCTGCCGGCCGCGAAGCCGACGCCGCTGTGGATCAGGATGCCGGTGTGGGCCGCAATCATACCGGCATTGGTGATGCCGCCGGCGAATGTCGAGACGCGAGCCGAGCTGGGCGTGCCGATGGCGATGCCGGCGAGACCCGCGGAAATCGTGCCGGTATTGCTGATGCCGCCGGAAAACAGGCTGACTTCCGCAACCACAATACCGGTTTGGCCGGCGACGATGCTGCCGCTGTTGACGATACCGCCGCCGGCGCTGCTCTGCCCGAACTGCGCCGCGCTCACATAGATGCCGACGCCCGTGACGTTGATGACGCCCGTGGTCGTGCCGTTGCCGCTGTTGACGATACCTCCGCTAAAGCTCGTCACGTTGGACATATAGATGCCGGTCTGCCCGATGAGCTGTCCGGTGTTGACGATGCTCGAAGGCGCGGCAGCGGTGCCGAAATGGGCCACCGTCGTGAGCGTAATCAGCCGGACGCCGGAAATCGTGCCGGAATTGCTGATCCCGCCCAGGAAGGTCGACACGCGCAGAAGCTGGATGCCGCTGCTGGAAGCGATAATATGACCGGAATTGGCGATGCCGCCGGCGAAGGTCGAAACGCCCTTGACGAGGATGCCTTCGCCGCTGGTCCCGCTCGCCGAGATTGTGCCGGCGTTGCTGATGCCGCCGGAGAAGCTGCTCACCCGATAAGTGCCGCCGCTCGTGGCGGCGAGATTGATGCCGACGCGAATGCCGGCATTGCTGCTTGCCGTGATCGTGCCGCCCGCGGCGTTGACGATGCCGTTCGTAAACAGGCCGACATTGGCCACGACGATGCCTCCGGCATTGGTGGCGTTGATCACGCCGGAATTGGTGATGCCGCCGGAGAAGGTCGAAACGCCGAGGGCCGACGTGGTGCCGACGACGATGCCGCCGCCGAACGTCGCGCCGGCCGCCACAAGGGCGTTGATCGTGCCGCTGTTGCTGATGCCGCCGGAGAAGCTCGAAAGGCCGACGACTTCGATCGCGGCCGTCCGCGTCACCGAAATCGCGCCGGCGTTGACGATGCCGCCGGAGAACGCGCCGGTGCCCGCGGCAGCGCCGCTGTTGAGGAGGAGAATGCCCGCCGAGCCCGCGGTAATCGTTGCACCCGCGGCGTTGGTGATGCCGCCCGTTAATCCAGCCACGGTTTCGGAAAAAATGCCGATGCGGGAGGCGCTGATGCTGCCGGTATTCGTGACGCCGCCGGAGAAGGTGCTGACCTGGTCCAGCAGAACGCCGGTGGCGCCGGAAAGCGTCCCGCTATTGGTGATGCCGCCGGCAAATGTCGAAACGCCGGTAACCAGTATGGCGCTGGCTGCCGCCGAGATCGTGCCGGCATTGGTGATGCCGCCGGCAAAGCTGCTGAGCACATAAGCGCCGGCGCCCGTTAGCGCGCCGACAATAATGCCGGCGCCCGCCGCCGCGGTAATAACGCCGCCGGCGGAATTGACGACGGAGCCGGAGAAAGCGGTCACTTGGCCGACAAAGATGCCGTTGGTGCCGGCGCTAATCGTGCCGCTATTGCTGATGCCGCCGGAGAACGTGCCCACGTTCTGCACATAGATGCCCGTCTGCGCCGCCGTGATCTGACCGCTGTTGACGATGCTCGACGGCGCGGCGCCGGTGCCAAAATTCGCAACCGAACTGACCGCCATCCCCCAGTGGTTAACCGCGATACTGCCGCTGTTGCTGATGTTGCCCAGGAAGGTCGTCACCGCGCTCACGAGAATGCCGCTGAAGCCCGTGCTGCTGATCGTGCCGGTATTGGTTATGCCGCCGAGGAATGTGCCGACGGTCCCGACTGTGACCGCGGTTCCGCCGGCATTGATCGTGCCGGAATTGACGATGCCGCCGCCCGCCGTGTTGACGCCGAACTGCGCAACATTGGTGACAGCGATGCCATGTCCAAGCGCGCCGGCCGAGATCGTGCCGCCGTTGCTGATGCTGCCGTCAAAGGTCGACACGCCGTTGACGAAAATGCCGTTCGCGTTTGCGCTGGTGACGGTTATCGTGCCGGCATTGGTGATGCCGCCGGTGAAGGTCGAAATGCTCACGCCGCTGCTGGTGCCGATGCGAATGCCGGCATGCGTCCCGCCGGCCGAGATCGTGCCCGAGTTGGTGATGCCTCCGCCGAACGAACTCACCGTCTGCACCCAGATGCCGGTCGAGCCGGCAGCGATACTGCCGCTGTTGACGATGCCGCCGGAGAAGATGGTGACCTTGTTGACGTAAATGCCGATCTCGCCGGCAGTGATGCTGCCGCTATTGACGATGCTCGACGGCGCCGCGCCGGTGCCGAAATTCGCGACCGAAGTGACCGCCATCCCCCAGTGGTTAACTGCGATAGTGCCGCTGTTGCTGATGTTGCCCAGGAAGGTCGTCACCGCGCTCACGAGAATGCCGCTGAAGCCCGTGCTGCTGATCGTGCCGCTGTTGGTGATGCCGCCGAGGAATGTGCCGACGGTCCCGACTGTGACGGCGGTCCCGCCGGCATTGATCGTGCCGGAATTGACGATGCCGCCGCCCGCCGTGTTGACGCCGAACTGCGCAACATTGGTGACAGCAATGCCATGTCCAAGCGCGCCGGCCGAGATCGTGCCGCCGTTGCTGATGCTGCCGTCAAAAGTCGACACGCCGTTGACGAGAATGCCGCCGCCGGCGGCCGAAATCGTGCCGGCGTTGCTGATGCCGCCGGAGAAACTGCTGACCAGATAATTGCCGCTGTTGGTGCCGCCCACGAAAATGCCGGCGTTCACGGTGGCGGCGATGGTCCCGCTCGCGGCATTGACGATATCCCCGGAGAATGCCGAGACGCCGTCGATGTTGATCCCCTGCGCCGCGGTGATCGTGCCGGAATTGGTGATGCCGCCGGAAAAACTATCGACTTCCAGGTTGCAGCCGAAGAAGCAAAAGACGGAGCCGACCCGGATGCCGTCGGCGCCGGACGCGATCGTGCCCGCATTGCTGATGCCGCCGGAGACGGTGCCCGCAATCGAGACATTGATCGCATCGCCTGCGGCCGACAGCGTGCCGGTCGAGGCATTGAGAATGCCGCCGGCAAAGGTCTGCAAGGACAGGTGAATGGCGTCGCCGCCGGTCGCCGAGATGGTGCCGGAATTGGTGATGCCGCCGAGGAAGGTATCGAGCGCGCGCGTGAGGATGCCGGTGGCCGCGGTCATCGTTCCGCTGTTGACGATACCGCCGCCGGCGCTGGTCGAGCCGAACACGCCGATGCTCGACATCTTGATGCCGACCTGCGCCGCCGTGAGCGTGCCGGCGTTGCTGATGTTTCCGGTGAACGTGTTCACCTTGACGATCGAGATGCCGTTGCTGCTCGTCGACGACAGCACGCCGCTGCCTGCGTTGGTGATGCCGCCTATGAACGTCGAAACGCCGTTGACGGCGATGGCCGTCTCGGCGCCGAAGCCGCTCGCCGAAATCGTGCCGCTGTTGGTGACGCCGCCGGAGAATTGCGAAAGCTTGAAGGCGCCGCCGCCGGTCGTGCCGCTGCCGATGGCGATGCCGTGGGAGTTGGCCGAGATCGTGCCGGCATTGCTGATGCCGCCGGAGAAGGTGCCGCCGCCCGCGATATCGATACCGTTGCGCGCGGCGATCGTGCCGGTGTTGACGATGCCGCCCAGAAACACCGACGGAAAGGAAACTTCGATGCCGTTGTTGCCATTCGCGCTGATCGTTCCGGCATTGGTGATGCCGCCGGAGAACGTCATATCTGCGAACGTCGGGTTGGCGATATCGATGCCAAAATTGTTTCCGACAAGGGTGCCGTTATTGGTGATGCCGCCGGCGAAGGTCGAGACGGTTTCGACGCGCACGGCGTCGAAACCGGAGATGGTGGCGCCTGCGGCGTTGACGATGCCGCCGGCGAACGACGAGCCGCCGTCGACCTTCACGCCCGCCCAGCTATCGCCGGCGATCTGGCCGGTGTTGGTGATGCCGCCGGCAAAATTGCCGAAATTGCTGGCGCGGACGCCGTAGGACCCGCCGTGGATCATGCCGCTGTTGCTGATCCCGCCGGTGAAGGTCGACACGCCGTCGGCGCGGATGCCGGTGCCGGCAAAGATGCAGCAGCCCGTATTGATGGCATTGATCGTGCCGCTGTTGGTGATCCCGCCGGAGAAATTGGTCACGCCGCTGACGAAGATGCCTTTGGCCGTCGTGTTGATGGTGCCGGCGTTGGACACGCCGCCGGTGAAGGTCGAGATGGAGAGGAGGCCGATGCCGGAAAAGCTCGCCGAGATGGTGCCGGCATTCGAAACATTGCCGGTAAAAGTCGAGACGAAGGAAACGCCGATGCCGGCGCCGCCCGAAACGACGCCGGAATTGGTAATGCCGCCGGAAAAGGTCGACACCGTCGAGACATTGATCGCGGCGCCCGTGCCCGCCGAGATCGTTCCTGAATTGGTGATGCCGCCGCTGAACGTGGTGACGTCGAAGAGGACGATGCCGGTCTTGGCCGAAATCGTTCCGGTATTGCTGATGCCGCCCGAGAACGTCGAGACATGCCAGACGAAAATGCCGCGACTGGCGGCCGAGATCGTGCCGTCATTGCTGATGCCGCCGGTGAAGGTCGGGCCGCCGATCGAGACCGCGGTGTTGACGGCGGCGATCTCGCTGCTGCCGCCGATGGCGATGCCGCGGACCGACGCCAGCATGATGCCGCTCTCGACGATCGAACCGTTGAGCAGGCCGCCGGACGTCATGGCGATGCCGGTCTTGGCGACGATCCTTCCGGAATTGCTGATATTGCCGTTGATCGTGCCCGGATCGCCCACGGAAATGCCGATCGCGGAGCCGCCGCTGCTTACGGCCGTGATGGTCCCTGAATTGGTGATGCCGCCGTTGAGCGTACTTCCGTCGCTAAACAGGATGCCGGCAGCGGCTGTGGTTCCGCTCACGCTGATGGTGCCGGAGTTGACGATGTTGCCGGTGAATATCGAAACGCCGTGCGCATAAAGGCCGATGGCGGCCGAGCTGCTGGTGACGCGGATGGTGCCGCCATTGCTGATGCCGCCGTCGAACGACGATCCGCCGGCGACGATAACGCCGGCGCCGAGCGCGGCGGCGGTGACCGTGATCTGTCCGCTGTTGGTGACGCCGCCGTGAAACGTCGCGGTCTGCACGGTCGATAAGCCCGTGGTCGGATTGGCAACGTTGTTGACGGCAATTCCGGCGGCGATCGTGCCGCCGGCCACGACCGTTCCGCTGTTCGAGATGCCGCCCTGAAACGTGGTGACGTTGGTCATCACCACGCCCGCGATCGGACCGAGTGTGCCGCTGGTGGTGATCAGTCCGCTGTTGACCACGCCGCCGCCGGCACCGCTGTGGCCGAAGATCGCCAGGCTGGTCGCAGCGATGCCGCCGCTGTTGCCGAAAATCGTGCCGGCGTTGGAGACGCTGCCGGAAAAGGTCGAGCCGTGGCTGTCGAACAAGATGCCGGCGTGAATGCCGGGCACGTCGTGCTGGGTGCCGGTGATCGCGCTGGTGTTATCGATGACGATATTGCCGGCGATGCTCCCCTCGTTGAGGATCGAGCCGGTGATGGTGCTGTGATTGGAAAGGCTGATGCCGCTCGGGCTGATGAGGCCGGTGCTCAGATTGTGCAGATCGCCGGTCAGCGTGGAATTGTTGACGGTGATGCCCGGATTGATCGTGCCGGAATTGACGCAGCCGCCGGTGACCGTGTTCGAATAAGTCGATACGCATGCCGAGGTCGCGTAAGCCGGCGGCGCACCGCCGCCGACCAGCAGAGCGGCGACCGACGACGACGTCAGCAATAGCCGCAACAGCGCGCGATCGACTGGACCTGACCGACGCAAAAGAGTCCCATCCCGGCGGCGTGGAGCCGCCGCTTCCCGCAAAATCAGCGCGATATTCTACCGCTGGAGGGCCGTTCTGCTACCGGAACGAGCCAGAATCCGCCGGGTCGGAAGGCGGATTTCCCCTGTTTTGCGCGATATTTCGGCTTGGTGTTGCAAAATGGCAACTCCCGAGCACGGGCCAAAATCGGAAGGCCTGACCCCGCCGGCGCGATGCCGCACGCCGCGACCGCCGCGCGTCGTATCGCGGCGACGACCTCAGAGCAGCGCCAGCCTTTTGACCTTGAGCCCGCGCCAGTCGAGTGCGGCAATTTCCTTCCTCAGCCATGCCGCGAAAGCCGTCATCGCTGCCGTGGGCCGGCGGGCCTTGAGCCGCACCAGGTGAAAGGCGCGCCCCGGCGCGATCGACAGCTTGACCGGCACCACAAGACGGCCGGTGCGCAGGTCGTCGTAGGCGAGGAGATCGTGCGCGAGCAGGACGCCGGCGCCTTCGCCGGCGGCGTCGAGCGCATGATCGGAGCTGTTGAAGCGCAAGCCGCGCCGCAGGTCGACGTCGGCGACGCCGGCAGCCTTGAACCAATCGCTCCAATCGGCAACGGCGACACGCGCCTTCAAAGTCTCGTCGTGGATCAACGGCAGCCGCGCCAGGTCGCGCGCGGTTTTCACCGGTCCATATTTATCGAGCAGCGCCCGGCTGCATACGGGCACGAAGGACACTTCGTAGAGCTTCTCGATATCGAGCAGCCGGTCGGCGGCCGGGCTGACGCTCATATTGCGCACCGCCAGATCGACGCGGTCGGTCGTGAAGTTCGCATTGTTGAGGGACGACGAAATGCGCACGTCGATGTCGGGATGCGCGGCGCCGAAACGGTAAAGCCGCGGCGCCAGCCATTTCGACGTGAGCCCCGGCGAGGTGCTCACCACCAGAACGTCGGGCTGGCCGGCCGCCGCGAAGCTGTCGATGGCTTCGCGAATCTGCGCAAAGCCGGTTTGCAGGCCGGGATAGAGCTGCTTGCCCGCGGCGGTGAGCGCGATCGCGCGCACGCGGCGCTCGAACAGCTTCACCCCCAGCAATTCCTCGAGGCCGCGAATCTGATGGCTGAGGGCGCTCGCCGTGACGTGCAGTTCGCGCGCCGCGCTGGTCAAACTCGAATGCCGCGCCGCCGCCTCGAAGGCGCGCAAGGCGGACAGCGGGAGCACCGACGGATGCATGAGAATAGCTCATCTATCGCTTGAAGTCTTATCCTTTGTCAACGGGGCATTTCTGCACGACCTTGCAGCCTGTCGAATGAGCCTGGCTCACATCGTGAGCGGCCCGCAGCGAATGGAGGCTTCGATGACTTATATGGCCCGTCCCGCCGCGTTTCATGCGGCAACGCCCTGTCCGCCCGCCGCACGCACCCCGCCGCGCCGGCGTGGGTTCTGGCGCGCCGTCGTCGATGCCATCGCGCTGGCGCACCAGCGCGATACGGAGCGCGAGATCGCCCGCTACGTCGCCCGCCGCGGCAAGCTCACCGACAGCATAGAGCGCGAGATCGCGGAGAAAATGATGGGCCCGTGGCGCTGCTGATCGTCGCCGCCGGCAGGCAGGCAGGGCCATGACGTCACCCGCCGGCAGTACCGCGGCAAGCGGAAGAAGGCGCGCGCTTTAGGTGTTCATGCTCTCGAAGAACTCGGCGTTGTTCTTGGTGTTGCGCAGCTTGTCGAGCAGGAAGTCGATGGCGTCCATGGTCCCCATCGGGTTCAGGATGCGGCGCAGCACGTACATCTTCTTGAGCACCGCCGGATCGGTGAGCAGCTCTTCCTTGCGCGTGCCGGAGCGGGTGATGTCGATCGCCGGGAAGGTGCGCTTGTCGGCCACCTTGCGGTCGAGAATGAGCTCGCTGTTACCCGTGCCCTTGAACTCCTCGAAGATGACTTCGTCCATGCGGCTGCCGGTGTCGATCAGCGCGGTGGCGATGATGGTGAGCGAGCCGCCTTCCTCGATGTTGCGCGCGGCGCCGAAGAAGCGTTTCGGCCGCTGCAGCGCGTTGGCGTCGACGCCGCCGGTCAGCACCTTGCCCGAGGACGGTACGACGGTGTTGTAGGCGCGGCCGAGACGGGTAATCGAGTCGAGCAAAATGACCACGTCGCGCTGGTGCTCGACCAGGCGCTTGGCCTTTTCGATCACCATTTCGGCAACCTGCACGTGACGCGAGGCCGGCTCGTCGAAGGTCGAGGAGATCACCTCTCCCTTCACCGAACGCTGCATGTCGGTGACTTCCTCCGGCCGCTCGTCGATGAGCAGCACGATCAGATACGTCTCCGGATGATTGTGCGTGATCGAGTGCGCGATGTTCTGCAGCAGCACGGTCTTGCCGGTGCGCGGCGGCGACACGATGAGCGCGCGCTGGCCCTTGCCGATCGGCGCCACGATGTCGATGACGCGGGCGGAGAGGTCCTTCTTGGTCGGATCCTCGTATTCCATCTTCAACCGCTCGTCGGGATAAAGCGGCGTCAGGTTGTCGAAATTGATCTTGTGGCGCGCTTTTTCCGGGTCCTCGAAATTGATGGTGTTGACCTTGAGCAGCGCGAAATAGCGCTCGCCCTCTTTCGGGGAGCGGATGTGACCTTCGACGGTGTCGCCGGTGCGCAGGCCGAAGCGGCGGATCTGGCTCGGCGAGACGTAGATGTCGTCGGGACCGGAAAGATAGTTGGATTCCGGCGAGCGCAGGAAGCCGAAGCCGTCGGGCAGCACTTCGACGACGCCTTCGCCGATGATGTCGATCTCTTGCTGTGCCAGCTGCTTGAGGATGGCGAACATCAGCTCCTGCTTGCGCATGGTGCTGGCGTTCTCCACCGAATGCTCCTCGGCGAAGGAGAGCAGGTCGGCCGGGGCCTTGGATTTCAAATCTTGCAGTTTCATTTCCCGCATGCGGGTGGAGTCCTGTTTGGAAAAGCCCTGCGGCGCTTGAGCGGAAGACGCAAAACAGACGACGCGGGTGCTAGGAGAGGCAGGGATCGCAGGTCAGGAGAGACGTTTTGGGAGGCATCCCGGAACCCGATGCTGCGACCGGACCCGAAACTCTTGGGGCCGGAACGCGACAGCATCCGCCTGCGTTCGGTGGGATCGCATCAAGATATGGTGACCGGGCCTTGTGCGCAAGAGGCGACGCGACCCGGTTGTGGAGCGTCGTTAACCGAATGGCTTCACGGTTGCCAAGATCACGATGGCGATCAGGATCAGAGTCGGTATCTCGTTGGCAATCCGATAGAATTTAGCGGACCGCAGGTTGCGGTCATGGGCGAAATCGTGCGCCCAGGAAGAGAACAGGCCGTGAGTGATGGTCATGGCCACAACCAGGGCAAACTTGATGTGGAACCAGGTGGCACCGAGAAAGCCGCCTTGCAGCACCAGGATCATGCCGAGCAGCCAAGTGGCCGCCATCGCCGGCGTCATGATGTAGCGCAGCAGGCGCTGCTCCATGGTGGTGAAGGTCTCCCACTGCTCGGAGCCCGGCTTGGCGCTCGCGTGATAGACGAACAATCGCGGGAGATAGAGCATGCCCGCCATCCAGGCGATGACGGCGATGATGTGAAAGGCCTTGAGCCAGAGGTAGAGCATGGCAGGCTTTCGATCGATGCTCGGGGTCTCGCCACTCGAAGCTTGTTCTAGCGCCTGTTGCCCCGCACACGCATGAGCATGCGCTCGACGTGGGCAATCGGCGTGTCCGGCAAGATACCGTGGCCGAGGTTGAAGATGAAAGGACCGCCGGCGAGCGCTTCCAGGATTTCATCGACGGCGCGATCGAGCGCCGGTCCGCCGTCACGCAGGATTTCCGGTTTGAGATTGCCCTGCACGGGTAGGCTCTCCTGCAGCTCGCGGGCGAATTCGAGTTTCACGTTCCAGCCGAGCGAGACGCAGTCGACACCAGTCTTCTCGATGTAAGGCAGAAGCCGCAGGTCGACGCCGCGGGGAAAGCCGATGAACCTGGCAGAGGGCACTTTCGCCCGCACACCGTCGACGATGGTCTTGACCGGCGTTATGCACCAACGGTCGAAATCCTTGTCCGGCACCACGCCCGCCCAAGTGTCGAAGATCTGCAGGACCTCCGCGCCCGCTTCAAGCTGGCCGAGCAGATAGCCGATTGAAGCTTCCGACAGGCGATTGAGAAGATCGGCGAAAGCTGCTGGCTCCTGCGCGGCAAATTTCAGCGGCGGCGCCTGATCGGCGGTACCTCGGCCGGCAATCATGTAGGTCGCAACCGTCCAGGGGGCGCCGCAAAATCCGATCAGCGTCGTCTCCCTGCCGAGCGCGGCTTTGACACGCCGTACGGTGTCATAGATCGGCGCCAGGGTGTTCGCATCGGCCTCTCGGGGCAGGCCGCCCACCGTCTTGACATCGCTCAACGGTTCAAGCCGCGGCCCTTCGCCCTCGGCGAACCAGACTTTGCGCCCGAGCGCGAGGGGCACCACCAGAATGTCGGAAAACAGAATTGCTGCATCCAAACCGAAGCGCTTGACGGGCTGTAGTGTCACCTCGGCCGCAAGCTCAGGCGTCAAACATAAATTGAGAAATCCACCCGCCTTCTCGCGAACGGCGCGATACTCGGGCAGATAACGCCCCGCTTGCCGCATCATCCAGACCGGCGGCGGAGTTGTGCCCTTGCCGCCAAGCACGCGCAGCAACGGTTTTGTCCCCATGCTTACGCTTTGAACGTCTTCTTCCATATCTCTCTAAGAATCTTTGTGGTGGTTATTGTTAATGTGTGGATTGGACTCATGCCTGCCGGTCAACAGGCTGTCCACCGGTCGACTCGAACCGATGCAGATGACCCGTCTATTCGGCGCTTCGGCTTTCCACACCGCCGGCCGGCGATTCAGGCCGTTTTGACGCGCTATCCCAGGCTGTCCCCAGGTCCAATTCACATCGGCCGACAATCGACGGCCTGCCGCTGCAGCGCCTCTCCCAAGGTCAGCAATGTGGAGGGCATTTGAAATCTTTCGGTTCCGCCGCTTGCGCAGGCGGCGAGGGCGTGGCCTTCTCCCGTCCTGTCCACACCTCCTCCCGCACGTTTCCAGATGGCTGACACCGGCTATTTCCATCTGCATCTTGTCTCCGACGCCACCGGGGAAACGCTGATCACGGTCGCGCGCGCGGCCGCGGCGCAATACGCCAACGTGGCGCCGGTCGAGCATCTCTATCCGATGGTGCGTTCGAAGAAGCAGCTCGAGCATGTGCTGGCCGAGATCACCGAGTCGCCGGGGCTGGTGCTCTACACGCTGCTGGAAGAAGACCTGATCCAGTCGCTCGAAAACAAATGCCGTGAGCTGGGGCTGCCCTGCATGTCGGTGCTGGGGCCGATCCTGCGGCTGTTCCAGTCCTATCTCGGGGCCGAAACCATTCATCGCGCCGGCGCTCAGCACGTGCTCAACGCCGAATATTTCCAGCGCATCGATGCGCTCAATTTCAGCATGCTGCACGACGACGGTCAGCACGTCGAAGGTCTGGAAGAGGCGGACGTCGTGCTGGTCGGCGTCTCGCGCACCTCGAAAACGCCGACCTCGATCTATCTGGCCAATCGCGGCATCAAGACAGGCAATGTGCCGCTCGTTCCTGGTGTGCCGCTGGCGCCGCAGGTCGAGCAGCTGGCGCGGCCGCTGGTGGTCGGCCTGTTCGCCAGCCCCGAACGCATCGTGCAGATCCGTGAGAACCGGTTGCTCGGCTTGCGAGCGCACCGCGACGACGATCAATACATCGACAAAGCGGCGGTCGCCGAGGAGGTGGCGTATTCGCGCCGGCTGTGCGCCAGGCACAACTGGCCTTCAATCGACGTGACTCGCCGCTCCATCGAGGAAACAGCGGCGGCGGTGATGCGGCTGTTGACCGAGCGCCGCCGCGCGCCTGCGAGCTGAGCCATGAATGGTCTGGCGCCGGTCTCTGCTCATTGCCGCGAACGTGGGAATCCAGCAATCCAGTCTCTGGGTCCCCGCTTTCACGGGAAGGAATGGGATCGATAGCCATGCCGGTCTGGCTCGCAGCGCAACCGCTGGTGCTTGCGTCGAAAAGCGACGTGCGCGGCAAGATGCTGGCGGCGGCGGGCTTGCGCTTCGAGATTCGCCCCGCGCAAATCGACGAGCGCGCCCTCGAAGCAACGGCGGGTCGGCTCGATCCTGCTGCCGCCGCGCGGTTGTTGGCGTGGAAAAAGGCGGAAGCGGTCGCCGCCATGCTGCCCGGGCGGCTGGTGCTCGGCGCCGACCAGACGCTCGCCGGCGGCAACAAGCGCTTCAGCAAGCCGGCCGACCGCGCCGCCGCCGCGGCGCAGCTGCGCGAACTGCGCGGCCGCACGCATCAGCTCAATTCGGCGCTGGCCCTGGTGCGCGGCAGCGAGGTGCTGTTCCAGTGCATCGACGCGGCGCAGCTCACTATGCGCGATGTCTCCGAGCGTTTCATTGAGGACTATCTGGACATGGCCGGCGAAGCGGCCTTGTCCAGCGTCGGCGCCTACCAGCTCGAGGGCCTCGGCGTGCATTTATTCGAGCGTGTGCAAGGCGATTACTTCACCATCCTCGGCCTGCCGCTGCTGCCGCTGCTCGCCTTTTTGCGGCGCGAGGGTTTCATCGCGGGCTAGCGCATGATCGTGCTCGGTCTCACCGGTTCGCTCGGCATGGGCAAATCGACGGCGGCGAAGATGTTCGCCGAGGAGGGCGTGCCGGTGCACGATGCCGACGCCGCGGTGCATCGGCTCTACGACGGTGAGGCGGCCGGCGCCATCGAGCAGGCTTTTCCGGGCACCGCCGCCGGCGGCAAAGTCGATCGCACCAAGCTCAGCGCCCGCGTGATCGGCGATGCCGCCGCGATGCGCAGGCTCGAGGCCATCGTGCACCCGCTGGTACGGCGCTCGGAGGAACGATTTCTGGCCGAAGCAAAACGCACCGGCGCCGCGGTCGCCGTGCTCGATATTCCGCTGCTGTACGAGACCGGCGGCGACAAACGCTGCGACGCGGTGGTCGTGGTGTCGGCGCCGCCGGAGATGCAGCGCCAGCGCGTGCTCGCGCGCCCGGGCATGACCGAAGCCAAGTTTCAGGCGCTGCTCGCCAAACAGGTGCCCGACGCGGAGAAGCGGGCGCGTGCCGATTTCGTCGTGGATAGCGGGCAAGGTTTCGAGCACGCACGGAGTCAGATCCGTGAAATTCTCGCCGCTGTCGCTAAGATGCCGAATCAGAAATAGTCCTTACCGGCAGCCCCAGCGCCGAACCCGGATGCCGAGAAATCAATGCGCGAGATCGTGCTCGATACGGAAACCACCGGCCTCGACCCCTCGCAGGGGCACCGGCTGGTCGAGCTCGGTTGCGTCGAGCTGCTCAACCGCATTCCGACCGGCGCCACATTTCATGCCTATGTGAATCCCGAGCGCGACGTGCCGGCGGAAGCGACCGCGGTGCACGGCCTGACCGGTGAGTTCCTCAAGGATAAGCCGCGCTTTGCCGAGATCGCCGACGATTTTCTTGCCTTCATCGGCGAGGATGCGCCGCTGGTGATCCACAATGCCGGCTTCGATCATGGCTTTCTGTGCGCCGAGCTCAAACGCGCCGAACGCGCGCTCATCGCGCGCGAGCGCCTGGTCGATACGCTGATGCTGGCGCGGCGCAAGCATTCCGCCGGCCCCTACAGTCTCGATGCTCTGTGCGCGCGGTATGGCATCGACAATTCGCGCCGCACCAAGCACGGCGCGTTGCTCGACGCGGAAATTCTGGCCGAGGTCTATGTTGAGCTGCTCGGCGCCCGCCAGGCGCAGCTTGGGCTTGCCGAGTTGACCGCGCGCGCCATCAACGGCGGGAACGCGATTACGCTGCGCACGCGGCCGGTCGCGCTCCCGCCACGCCTCACCGAGGAAGAGCGCGCCGCGCATCGCGACTTTGTCGCCAGCCTCGGCGACGAGGCGCTGTGGCGCCAATATCGCGCGGCGGTCTAGTTTGTTGCGGCGTCAGCCCTGCACCGCCGGCGCGGCCGGCTGCATCTGCGCCATCCGCTCGCGATAAAGCGCGACGAAATCCACCGGGTCGAGCAGCAGCGGCGGGAAGCCGCCGTTGCGCACGGTGTTGGCGATGATCTCGCGCGCGAACGGAAACAGCAACCGCGGGCATTCGATCATCACCACCGGGCTCATGCTTTCCTGTGGCACGTTGCGCACGCGGAACACGCCGGCATAAGTGAGATCGAACGCAAACATCAGGTTGCCGGAATTTTCCGCTTTGCCTTCGAGCTTGAGCGCGACCTCTACGTCGCCTTCGGCCATCGGGTTGGCGTCGACCTTGATCTGAATCGCAATCTGCGGCTGCTGGCCCGTCGGCATCATCGAGCGCGGCGCATTCGGATTCTCGAACGAGAAATCCTTGATGTACTGCGCCACCACATTGAGCAGCGGCTGAACATTGTGCGCTGCCGGCGCGGCGGGGCCGCCATTGGTCGTGCTCATTGTGCCTCCTTCGTGCCGGCTTGCGTGCGCGGCCGGTTGGCTAACATAGGGTCACCAGGCGAACAAGGATTGCGCGCCGCGCTGATCGTCAGCCGTCGCGCCGATCGCGCCGGTCCGGCAACTCGGGGTCGGGCACCCGGTGCCATTGCTCCGGCGGCAGATCGACGACGCCGTCGGCGCGCGGCGCGGAGCCTTTGCCGAGCGCTGCGCCGATGAGCTGGCGCAGCTGCGGCACAAGCAGGATCAAACCCAAAGCGTCGGTAATAAAGCCCGGAATGAGCAGGAGAATTCCAGCCAGTAGTACAAGGCTGCCGCTGCTGTCGGCTTGCAGCGCAGTGAGGCGGCCTTCGCCGAGCGCAACCCGCACGCGGGCAATGTGATTGCCGCCGGCGTGGCGCAATACCAGACTGCCGGCGAGCGAGCCGGCCACGATCAAAGCCAGCGCGGGGATGAAGCCGATCTGGGCGGCGACAGCGATAAAGGCCGCCAGTTCCATCACCGGCAAGGCCAGCACGGCGAACAGGAGGTATTTTGCCACGTTCATCGCGATTTCTTGCTCGTTTCTCCGCCGCCGCCGGTTGGCGTTCACGCTCTGATCGTTTAATGTTTGCGCCGAGGCTCAAAATGCGCGCAAAAGACCGGCGCGACGCCTATGGATCGGTGCGGCCCTCCGCTTACATAGTCAATATCGGGCCGGCCGCTATAACGCCTTCTCGGCGAGGAGCCGCGGGCTGACATCCGCCGCCGCGGTCATTTGAAAGCATGCGAGACGTGTTCGACATTTACACCATTATTTTCCTGGCGCTTGCCGTCTTTATTTTCCTGCGCCTGCGCAGCGTCTTGGGTCAGCGGACCGGCCGCGAGCGGCCGCCTTACGATCCTTATTCGGCGCGCGAGCCGGCGCGTCCCGCGCCGGAGAAGGTCGTGGCGCTTCCCGGCCGGACGATCGAGGCGACGGCGCAGAAACCGGCGGAGCCGCCGCCTGCGCCGGGCGAACGCTGGAAGGGCGTGGCAGATGCGGGGACACCCTTGGCGACCGGGCTCGACGCCATCGCGGGCGCCGACGCGGCGTTCGATGCGAAGCATTTCATCGCCGGCGCGCGCGCAGCCTACGAGATGATCGTAAACGCTTATGCCGAAGGCGACCGCCGCACCTTGAAAGGCCTGTTGGCGCGTGAGGTCTACGACGGCTTCGATGCCGCCATCAGCGAGCGCGAGAAACGCGGCGAGACGGTGGAGAACCGCTTCGTCTCGGTCGACGAGGCCGAGATCACGCAGGCCGAGCTGCGCGGTCGCACGGCGCAGATCACCGTGCGCTTTCACTCTCAGCTGGTGTCGGCCACACGCGACAAGAATGGCAATGTGGTCGACGGCAGCGCCGAACGGGTGAGCGACGTGACCGACATCTGGACCTTTGCACGCGACACCTCCTCGCGCGATCCCAACTGGAAACTGGTCGCTACCGAAGCCGGGCATTGAAACTCATGCCGGGACCGATCTCCCGCTCCATTGCTATGGTTGCCGGGCTGTGCCTCGTTGTCGGCGCGCAGGCGCACGAGCGTGGACTGAGCTTCCGCAACGCCAAGGTAGAACCGCTCACCTTCGCGGCGCTCGACGGCTGGAAAAGCGACGACCTCGCCGCCGCCTTCGCTACTTACATGAAAAGCTGCCGCGCGATTCTCGAGGGCAGCGCCGCCATGCGCCGCGCCCGCCCGCTCTACGGCGGGCTCTATAATGCGTGTGAAAAGGCGAAGACGCTTGCTGGCGGGGGAACGGTCGGCAGCGCGGACGCGCGCACATTCTTCGAAGACAATTTCAGGCCGGTACGCATTCTGCCGCCGGTTCACACCTACGGCTACTACACCGGCGCCGACGGCTTCTTCACCGGTTACTACGAGACGGAAATCGACGGCTCGCGCAAAGAGACCGCCGAATACAAAGTACCGCTGTACAGCCCGCCGAAAAACCTGATCGGCAAACGCAGCGTGGTTTTCGCCGGCTATGACCGCAAGGAGATCGAGACCGGCGCGCTCGCGGGCAAGGCACCGGCGATCTGTTACGTGAAGGACCCGGTCGACGCCTTCTTCGCGCAAATCCAGGGCTCGACGCGCATCAAGCTCGACGACGGCGAATTGTTGCGGCTCAATTACGTGGCCAGCAACGGCAAACCTTACACGCCGGTCGGCCGCATTCTCATCGACGAGGGCGTTTACACGCCCGAGGAAATGTCGATGGACAAGATTCGCGAATACATGGAGGCCAATCCGAAGGAAGGCGAGGAGCTGCGCCTGAAAAACCGTTCTTACGTATTCTTCTCGGAGACGCCGCTCGGCCCCGACGACGAATGCATCGGCGCGCAGGGCATTCCGTTGACGCCGTGGCGTTCGCTCGCCGTCGACCCCACGCAGCACGTTTACGGCACGCCGATCTGGATCGACGCGCAGTTTCCGCTCAAGGGCACGGCGCCCGTCGATGCGTTTCAGCATTTGATGGTTGCGCAGGACACCGGGTCGGCCATTCGCGGCATTGCACGGGCCGACATCTATTTCGGTCATGGCATGACGGCGACGCACATCGCCGGCCGCATCAAGCAGTTCGGCAAGTTCGTGATGCTGATTCCGAAAGACCTTGCGGTCAGCGGCAGCGAGCGTGAGATCGTGCCGCTGCCACGGCCGCGGCCGCACGACGTCGACGCCCGGGTGGCGAAGGGCCCGGCTTCGGCTCCAACGGCGACCGGATCGATCCGGCGGCCCTGAGAGCGTCTATGAGCAAGCGCGATTTACGGCGGCGCACCTTGTCGGCGGACGAGCGCGTCCTGTGGGGACAGGTCACGCGCTCGATTGCGCCGCTACGCGACGCCGTTGCAGCGCCGGAAGCAGAAGCCGGGGCGGCTGAAACGCCGCGCGCCCGCGCAACCGTTGCGAAGCCCGTTTCACGACGGCCGGCGCCGCCGCCCGCTCCTCTTGACCGTCGTCAGCGCCGGCAGGTCATGCGCGGCAAGGAACCGATCGACGCGCGGCTCGATCTACACGGCTTGACGCAAGCTCAGGCGCATTCGGCGCTGCTGCATTTTCTGCGCGAGGCAAGCGCGCGCGGGGCGCGCCTGGTGCTGGTGATCACCGGCAAAGGCGGTCGCGGCGACAGCGAGCGCGGCGTGCTCAAGCGGCAGGTGCCGCATTGGCTGGCGCTGCCGGAGTTTCGGGCCTTCGTGGTCGGCTATGACGACGCCGGCCTCCGCCATGGCGGCGAGGGCGCGCTTTACGTACGCCTGCGGCGGCCGCGCGGCTAGCGGAACCTGCGATGGCCAACCGCAAGAAATCCGGTCGAAAATCCGCGCGGCCGCCGCAGAGAAAATCCCCGCGCATGGCGCAGCGCAAACGCAAGCAGTCCGCCGTGAAGAAAAGAAAGGGCATGGAGCGCAAGCTCGACGAGGGCCTGGAAGAGACGTTTCCCGGCTCCGATCCGCTGGCGCTGACCGACCCGACGCGGTCGATCAAAGAATAAAACGGCTCAAATCGGCGTTCTTGGCGAGATCGCCGATGTGCTGCTGCACATAAGCGGCGTCGATCTTTACCGTTTCGCCGGGCCGGTCGGGGGCGGCGAAGGACACGTCGTCGAGCACGCGTTCCATGACCGTCTGCAGCCGCCGCGCGCCGATATTCTCGACGCTGGAATTCACCGCGACCGCGATGTCGGCGATGGCGTCGATGGCATCCTCGCTGAAGTCGAGGGTGACGCCTTCGGTTGCCATCAGCGCCACGTATTGCTTGATGAGCGAGGCCTCCGGCTCGGTAAGAATGCGGCGGAAGTCGTCGCGCGTGAGCGCCGCGAGTTCAACGCGAATCGGCAGCCGGCCTTGCAGTTCGGGCAGCAAGTCCGACGGCTTGGAGATGTGGAAGGCGCCGGACGCGATGAACAAAATGTGGTCGGTCTTCACCGGCCCGTGCTTGGTGTTCACTGTCGTGCCTTCGATCAGCGGCAACAGATCGCGCTGCACGCCCTCGCGCGACACGTCGCCGCCGTAGCGGCCCTCGCGCGCGCAAATCTTGTCGATCTCGTCAAGGAATACGATACCGTTCTGCTCGACGGCGCGGATCGCTTCCTGCACCAGCGAATCGTTGTCGAGCAGCTTGTCGGATTCCTCGGTAACCAGGATGTCGTGCGAGTCCTCGACGGTGACTCGCCGCGTCTTAGTGCGGCCGCCGCCCAATTTGCCGAAGATGTCGCCGATGGAGATGGCGCCGACCTGGGCGCCGGGCATGCCCGGAATTTCGAACAGCGGCATGCCGGAAGAGCCTTGGCTCACCTCGATCTCGATTTCCTTGTCGTTGATTTCGCCGGCGCGCAGCTTCTTGCGGAAGCTCTCGCGCGTCGCCGGGCTGGCGCCGGGACCGACGAGGGCGTCGAGCACACGCTCCTCGGCTGCCTGCTCGGCTTTCGCCAGCACGTCCTTGCGTTTCCTTTCCCGCGTGAGCGTGATGCCGATTTCAACGAGGTCGCGCACGATCTGCTCGACGTCGCGTCCGACATAGCCGACCTCGGTGAACTTTGTGGCTTCCACTTTCAGGAAGGCCGCGCCCGCGAGTTTGGCGAGCCGCCGAGAAATCTCCGTCTTGCCGACCCCGGTCGGGCCGATCATGAGGATGTTTTTCGGCAGCACCTCCTCGCGCAGCTTTTCGTCGAGCTGCAGACGACGCCAGCGGTTGCGCAGCGCGATGGCCACCGCGCGCTTGGCGTCGGACTGGCCGACGATGTAGCGGTCGAGCTCGGATACGATTTCGCGGGGCGAGAAGTCGGTCATTTGGCCTCTTTTCCCGGCGCAGCGCGTAGCGGTGCGCTGCAGACCCGGGATTGTTACAAACTCAGCACCCTTATCGGCCCCGGATGCGGCGCACCCGTCGTGCTGCGCCGTATCCGGTGCACGCCATCAGGTTTTCAAACTCTCAATCGTCACGTTGCGGTTGGTGTAGACGCAGATCTCGGCGGCAATATCGAGCGACCGCTTGACGATCGCCTCGGCGTCGAGCGGCCCGTCGATCAGCGCGCGGGCCGCGGCGAGCGCGTAGTTGCCGCCGGAGCCGATGCCCATGACGCCGTTCTCCGGCTCCAGCACGTCGCCGGTGCCGGTCAAGACCAGCGACACCTTTGCGTCGGCGACGATCATCATCGCTTCCAAGCGGCGCAGGTAGCGGTCTGTGCGCCAGTCCTTGGCCAGCTCGACCGCGGCGCGCGTCAGCTGGCCGGGATACTGCTCGAGCTTGGCCTCGAGCCGCTCGAACAGCGTGAAGGCGTCGGCGGTGGCGCCGGCGAAACCGCCGATCACGTCGCCTTTGCCCAGGCGACGCACTTTCTTGGCGTTGGCTTTGACGATGGTCTGGCCGATCGATACCTGGCCGTCGCCGCCGATCACCACCGCGCCGCCCTTGCGGACGGTGAGGATCGTGGTGCCGTGCCAGGATTCCGGATTAGATTGCATGCGCATCTCGCAACGTGCGCCATGATCTAACAATCGCGCCGGCGATTGCAATGCGCTGCGTGATTGACATCCGAGCAGCCTCGCCTAAATAGCCCTTTATGGTTGCTCTGTCGCACCACGTAGCGCGTCTTCTCTGCCGCGCGGGTCACCTGCATACAGGCAGGTAACCCGGCCGACTCGGCTGTCGGTCCGGGTGCCCCTTCTCTCGTTCACTCTTACTCCTTACCGCCGTCACGATGCCGGAGCCTTCGAGGTGTCGGCCTGTCCGGCGCATCAGCAGATCGGAAACCACATGAGCAAAACGCAAGTACGGCTGCCGTCCATTACGTTGACCGCGCACGATGCCGATCGATTGGATCGTCTCGCTACCGCGGCGAACGATAAACTCCCGCGGACCGCCCACTTTCTGGCGCGCGAAGTTGCGCGCGCCAACATTGTCGAGGCCAGTGGCATCGACTCCGCCTTTGTCAGCATGGGCTCGACGGTCGAATACCGCGACGACACGACCGGACAGACGCGAATCGTGACGCTGGTCTATCCCAACGAGGCGAACCTTGCCCTCGGATGCATATCCGTGCTGTCGCCGGTCGGGGCCGCGCTGATCGGATTGTCGGCCGGGCAGTCTATCGAGTGGCGGACGCCGACGGGTGGGAAACGCTCGTTAACGGTGTTGCGGGTGGCCGGCGCCGCTGCGGGCGGGCGCATGGGGCCGGTGGCGAATCCGGCGGGTGCCTGATAAAAGGCCTGCGAACAAAGGGTCGCGCCATGCGCAAGGGCACGGTCAAGCGCAAGACCAAGGAAACCGACGTTGCCGTCGCGGTCGACCTCGACGGCAACGGCCGCAGCAGTGTCGCCACCGGCATCGGCTTCTTCGACCACATGCTCGATCTTTTGGCGCGGCACTCGCGCATCGATATCGATATCAAAGCCAAAGGCGACCTGCACATCGATCATCATCACACCACCGAAGACGTCGGTATCGCCTTGGGGCAGGCGGTGAAGCAGGCGCTCGGCGACATGAAGGGGATCACCCGTTATGCCGACGTCCATGTGCCGATGGACGAGGCGTTGACGCGCGTGGCGCTCGACATTTCCGGGCGGCCGTTTCTGGTGTTCAAGGCCGAGTTCGTGCGCGACAAAGTGGGCGAGTTCGATACCGAACTGGTGCAGGAGTGGTTTCAGGCCTTTGCCACCAATGCCGGCATCACGCTGCACGTGGAGACGTTGTACGGGACCAACGACCACCACATTGCCGAGTCGTGCTTCAAGGCGCTGGCGCGGGCGCTGCGCGCGGCGGTGGCGATCGATCCGCGCGCCAAAGACGAGGTGCCGTCCACCAAGGGGTCTCTGGGCGGCTAAGATGATACATCATCCGCGGCGGACGATCCTGTAAGCGCCACGTTTTCGAAGTACTCGAACGCAGGGCTATTGAGTGCTCCACTTTCGCGGGGCGTAACAGCTCGATATGGAGCAAGAGTTTTCGTCGAGGCGTAACGACATGCCGACCTATACCGTGCACGCGCCGCCGCCCAAAGCCGGCGAAACAGTCAGCGATCCGCAGCGCTTTGTGTTTCTGCGCGACGGCTTCCACTTCTGGGCCTTCCTGCTGCCGCCGCTGTGGCTGCTCTACCGCCGCCTGTGGTTGGCGCTGCTCGGCTACGTCATTCTCGCCGGCGCGCTCGGCGCCGCATTCTATTTTGCGGGCGCGCCGGGTTGGCTCAAGTCGCTCGGTGGCCTGCTGCTCGCCTTGCTCGTCGGCTTCGAGGCGGCCACGTTGCGGCGCTGGACCTTGATGCGCCGCGGTTGGGCGTCGCTCGGCTTTATCGTCGGCGACGACGAGGAGAGCGCCGAGCGGCGCTTCTTCGCCGCGTGGGCAGCCCGCGCTACAGCGGCGCCGATGGCGGCATCCGCACCGCAGTATTCGCCGGCGGTGCGGCGCGGGCCGCCTTCTGCGTCCGACGTGATCGGCCTTTTTCCGGAGCCCGGCCCGTGACCGTCGCCATCGTCGACTACGGCTCGGGCAATCTGCACTCCGCGGCGAAGGCCTTCGAGCGCGCCGCACGCGAGAGCGGGCACGACGAGCCGATCGTCGTTACCAGCGATCCGGAAGCAGTTCGGCGCGCGGAGCGCGTGGTGCTGCCCGGCGTCGGCGCTTTCGCCGACTGCCGCCGCGGGCTCGACGCCATTCCCGGCATGATCGAGGCGCTGGAGGATAGCGTGCGCAAGCGCGGGCGGCCGTTCTTTGGCATTTGTGTCGGCATGCAGCTGATGGCGGAGCGTGGCCGCGAATACCAAGTGACGCCGGGGCTCGGATGGATTTCCGGCGAGGTCGACCGCATTGCGCCGCGCGATCCCGCTCTGAAAATTCCCCACATGGGGTGGAATACGCTCAACGCGCTCGCGCGGCACCCTCTGCTCGACGATATTCCACTCGGGCCCGATGGGCTGCACGCTTATTTCGTGCACTCCTACGAGCTCAAGCCGTCGCGAGGGAACGATCTTCTTGCGCAAGCCGATTACGGTGGGCCGCTGACGGCGACTGTCGCCCGCGACAACATGGTGGGCACGCAGTTTCACCCGGAGAAGAGTCAGAAGCTTGGGCTGAAACTGATCGCGAATTTTTTGCGGTGGAAGCCGTGATCCTCTTTCCCGCCATCGACCTGAAAGAAGGCCTCGCGGTGCGGCTCGAGCAGGGCGATATGGCGCGCGCAACCGTATTTCATCGCGATCCGGCAGCGCAGGCCCGCGCCTTCGAGCAACAAGGCTTCGAGTATCTGCACATCGTCGACCTCGACGGCGCCTTTGCCGGGAAGCCGGTGAACGCCGCCGCGGTCGAGCGAATCCTGGAAAGCGTCAGCGTTCCGTTGCAGCTCGGTGGCGGTATCCGCGACACCGCAACGGTCGAAGCCTGGCTGGAGAAGGGCGTCTCGCGCGTGATCGTCGGCACCGCCGCGGTGCGCGATCCGCCCTTCGTCAAGCAGGCGGCGCGCGACTATCCGGGCCAGGTCGCGGTCGGGCTCGATGCGCGGTGCGGCAAGGTCGCCGTGCAAGGCTGGGCGGAAACTTCCGAGCTTTCCGTCATCGAGATCGCCAAGCGTTTTGAGGACGCGGGCATCGCGGCCATCGTCTACACCGACGTTGCCCGCGATGGCATGCTCGCCGGCCTCAATCTTGACGCGACCATCGCTCTTGCCGAGGCCGTTTCCATTCCGGTGATCGCTTCCGGCGGATTGGCCTCGATCGACGACATCAAGGCGCTGTTGGCGCCGCGGGCGAAGAAGCTCGCCGGCGTCATTGCCGGGCGCGCGCTTTACGACGGGCGGCTGGACGCGGGCGAGGCGCTGGCGCTGATCCGAGCGGCCAAGGCAGCTTGATGTTCAAGGTCCGCGTCATTCCCTGTCTCGATGTGAAGGACGGCCGCGTCGTCAAGGGCGTTAACTTCGTCAATCTGCGCGACGCCGGCGATCCGGTCGAGGCCTCGATCGCCTACGATGCCGCCGGCGCCGACGAGCTGTGTTTTCTTGACATCACTGCGAGCTATGAAAATCGCGACACCATTTACGACGTGGTGCAGCGCACCGCGGAAGCCTGCTTCATGCCGCTCACCGTCGGTGGCGGTGTGCGCGGCATCGAAGACATTCGCAGGCTGCTTGGCTGCGGTGCCGACAAGGTGTCGATCAACACCGCGGCCGTGGCGCGCCGCTCCTTCGTCAAGGAGGCGGCGGAGAAATTCGGCGATCAATGCATTGTGGTGGCGATCGACGCCAAGCGGGCGGCGCCGGGCAGGTGGGAAATTTTCACCCACGGTGGACGCCAGCCGACCGGATTGGATGTGGTTGCCTATGCGCAGG
Organism: Pseudolabrys sp.; assembly: GCA_035652735.1. GTDB lineage: Bacteria > Pseudomonadota > Alphaproteobacteria > Rhizobiales > Xanthobacteraceae > Pseudolabrys. The sequence continues at coordinate 32,223 of DASRDF010000091.1, forward strand.
AGGTCGTCGCCCTCGGCGCCGGTGAGATCCTGCTCACCTCCATGGACCGCGACGGCACCAAGCAGGGCTACGATATCCCGCTCACCCGCGCGGTCGCTGACGCCGTAAGCGTGCCGGTCATTGCCTCGGGCGGCGTTGGCACGCTCGAACATATGGTCGAAGGCATCCGCGACGGCCATGCCACGGCGGTGCTGGCGGCCTCCATTTTCCATTTCGGCCAGCATTCGGTGCGCGAGGCCAAGCAATATATGGCAGCAGCGGGCTTGCCCGTGCGGCTTGACGGCTAGGCGAAATGCGCTCCTGAGGACGAGCCCGGGATAGGCCGCAATCCGGCGAGGTGGTAAAGGAAGCGCATGGCGAAGTTCACCCTTGCCGACCTGGAAAAACGCGTGCATGAGCGCGCGCAAGCGACTGCATCCGAGTCCTATACCCGCGCGTTATTGGACAAGGGCGTCGAGCATTGCGCCAAGAAGGTCGGCGAGGAAGCTATCGAGACCGTTGTGGCGGCCCTGCAGAACGACAAGAGCCGACTGACTGCCGAAGCCGCGGACCTGCTCTATCATCTGCTGGTGGTGTTGGAGGCGCGTGGCGTGACATTTGCCGAGGTCGAGGCCGAGCTGGAGAGGCGCACGGCGCAATCCGGTCATCAGGAAAAGGCTTCGCGCAGAACCTAATGGAACAGCGCCTCAACGATACGCTTTCGCCCTACCGTACCTTCAGCCGGGCGGAGTGGGCGGCGCTGCGCGAAGACGCGCCGATGACCTTGAGCCAAGACGAGGTCGCCCGGTTGCGCTCGCTGCATGACCGGCTCGACATGGAGGAGGTCCAGGAAATCTATCTCCCGTTGTCGCGGCTGCTGTCGATGTATGTCGCGGCGACGCAGCGCCTGTTCGAGGCACAACAGCGCTTCCTCGCCACCCGCGATATCAAGATGCCTTATGTGATCGGGGTTGCCGGGTCGGTGGCCGTGGGCAAATCGACCACCGCCCGCGTGCTGCAGGCGCTACTTGCGCGCTGGCCCAACGTGCCCAAGGTCGATCTCGTTACCACCGACGGCTTTCTCTATCCCAATGCCATCCTTGAGCGCGAAGGATTGATGGAGAAGAAAGGCTTTCCCGAAAGCTACGACCTACCGGCGCTCTTGCGCTTCCTCACCGACGTCAAAGCCGGCCGGCGCCCGGCGCGCGCGCCGATTTACTCGCACTTGATCTACGATGTCGTGCCCAATCAGTGGATCGAGATCGATCGGCCGGACATCCTCATCGTCGAAGGCCTGAATGTATTACAAACGGGCCGGCTGCCGAAGGACGGCAAAGCCATTCCTTTCGTTTCTGACTTTTTCGATTTTTCCGTTTATCTCGACGCCGCCGAGGATGTGCTCAAAGCCTGGTATGTCGAGCGCTTCCTTGCCTTGCGCAGCACCGCGTTCCGCGATCCGAAGTCGTATTTCCATCGCTACTCGAATTTGTCGGACGAAGAGGCGGTCGAGACCGCCTCTTCGATTTGGGAGCGCATCAATCTGCTCAATTTGCATGAAAACATTTTGCCGACCCGCCAGCGCGCCGACCTGATCCTGAAGAAGGTGGAAAGCCACGACGTCGAAGAAGTGTGGCTGCGGCGGCTGTAACTTTCTTCGGCCGTTCGGTTGCGCCAGCGAGGCCTTACGCCGCGCGCCGGCTCAAATCGAAATGCGCGAAATAGCGCTGCTTGATCGCCGAGACCGGCAGCACGATGAGCACGTCGGTGGTGCCGAAGTCCTGGTCGATCACGGCGCCGTCGCCGATCTTGGCGCCAAGGCGCAGATAGCCCTTGATCAGCGGCGGCAGTGCACGCAGCGCGGCCTTCGGGTCGATCGCGTCTTTCGCCATGCGGTGCGTCTCGACATAGCGGTGCGGCAGAGCACGGGCGCGCCATAGCTCGGAAGCACGCGCGTAGTGGTGCAAGAAGGACAGCGGCAGCGCCAGCCGCTGCAAATCGGTGCCCTCGAGGCTGGCGCAGCCGATCATCACGTCGCAGCGGTGACGGACGATGTAAGCGTGAATCCCGTGCCAGAGCAGCTCGACCGTGCGCTTATTGCGGTAGCCCGACAGCACGCACGAGCGCCCAAGCTCGAGGAACTGCAAATTGGCGTGCCGCCGGGTCAAGCTTCCGATGTCGAATTCGCGGGCCGTATAGAAACCGCCGAATTTCTCAGCGAGCGGCTGGCGCAGCAGCCGGTAGGTGCCGACCACGGCCGGACGATTGCCGTCGGGCCGCGCATGGTCGAGCACCAGCATATGATCGCAAATAGCGTCGTAGGCATCGACGTCGCGCTGCGCGAGCAGCCGCGCTGCGCTGGCCACCGCCGAGCCTTCGCGAAAGAAGACACGAAAGCGCAATTTCTGCGCCTGCTGCACTTCGGCGGCGGTCTGTGCGAGGCGCACTTCCAGCGTGCCGAGGCGGCCGAGGCTCTGCGTCGGCGCATGCGCGCGCGCGGTCCAGGCGTGAAGGCCGCCATAAGCTTGCAGCTCCGAGGCCGCGCCGGCGGGCGGGCCCGGGCGGAGCCGCTCCATGAGCCCGAAAGGCTGAGCGAGAAGAGTGCCGCGTCTTGCCATCGAAGCCTCAGAGCCCGAAGTGTGACGAAGGGCTCGCACAGCGCGCTCGTCAAGTACGGGCGCGACATCGAGTTACAGTTTGCGCAAGGCAATTTTAGGCGGCAAGGGAGCCGATTGGCGCACCGGCAATGGCTTCGCGCAGCCGCTCGGCATCGAGCGGTTTTACCACAAAGCCGTCCATGCCTGCGGCGAGCGCAGCGTCACGGTCCTCAGGGTAGGCGTTGGCGGTCAGCGCCAGAATACGCGCCGGTTTGATGCCGCTCTCTTTTTCGGCGGCGCGGATGCGGCGGGCGGCCTCCAAGCCATCCATGGTCGGCATCTGCACATCCAGCAGCACCAGATCGTAGGGCGACCCTGCCGCTTGCGCGGCGAGCCAGGATTCAACGGCCGCAGCGCCGTCGCCGGTGAGGGTGGGGCGGTGGCCGAGCTTGCAAAGCAAGGCGCGCACCAAAAGCGCATTGATATCGTTGTCTTCGGCCACGAGCACCGATAGGCCTGCGCTTGCCGCCGGCGCTTCTGCGTCGCCTTCACGCGCACTCTCCGCGGCAACGGGCTCGAACGCGTCGTTTGCGGATAAGCGGGCGGCCAGTGAGGCGGCGCGCACCGGCTTGACCAAATAGCCGCTGAAGCCGCGCTCTTTCAGCGCAGGAAGCTCATGGCGGTCGCTCGGCTGGATCAGAACGATGCGATGCTGCGCCAGACTAGCGGCGAAGACACCGCTCGCGAGCAGTGATGCGGCCAGCGGCTGGTCGACCAGCAGCGCATGCCACGGCCGCTCCGGCAGCAAAGCCAGCGCGATCGAAACGTCGGTCGCGATGCACGTCTGCGCGCCCCAGCGGCCCAGGCGCCGCGCCAGCAGGGATGCTTCGATTTCGGCCGCCGCCACGATCATCGCCGATTTGCCGCGCAAATCGGGCGCGGCGAATTCGGCGGCCTGCCCGGCCGCGGACGCCAGCGGTAGTGTCACCGTGAAGGTAGACCCGGCGCCGGGCGCGCTCTGCAGTGCGATGTGTCCGCCCATTCGCTCCACGATCCGTTTGCAAATGGCAAGGCCAAGGCCGGTGCCGCCATGTTTGCGTGTCGAGGAACCGTCCGCCTGCTCGAAATCGCAGAAGATGCGCGCGTGGTCCTCGGGCTTGAGACCAATTCCGGTGTCGCGGACTTCGAGGCGCAGGCTGCCGCGGTCCTCTTCGACGATGACGGCGACGCCGCCGCGGTCGGTAAACTTGATGGCGTTGCCGGCGAGATTGAGCAGCACTTGGCGCAAGCGCGCCGCATCGCCGATCACTTTTTCTGGGAGACGCTCATCCACATAGGCCGCGATTTCGATGCCCTTGGTCTGCGCCCGCGGCGCCAGCAGCTCGATGACTTCCTCTACCAGTGCTGCGAGCGCGAAAGGCCGCGCCTCGAGATCAAGGCGTCCCGCCTCGATTTTGGAAAAATCGAGCACCTCTTCGATCAGCGACAGCAGCGTTTCTCCCGAGGTTTTCGCCGCCTTGGCGTAGGTGCGCTGCTCCGGCGTCAGCTCAGTGTCGAGGAGGAGATCGGACATTCCGAGAATGCCGTTCAGCGGCGTGCGGATTTCATGGCTGACCATGGCGAGGAAGCGCGATTTGGCCCGGCTTGCCGCTTCCGCCTGGTCGCGAGCAGCCGCGAGCGCGCGCTCGGTTTCGGCGCGGCCGGTGATGTCGCGGCCTACGCTTTGCGTCTCGTTGCCGCCGTTGCCGCGCACCGTGACCTCGCGCCAGGCGATCCAGCGCGCACCTTCCGCCGTCGTGATCTTTTGGTCGTAGACGCGCGTGCCATCGGGGAGTACCGCGGCTTCGCTCTGTTCGAGTACGTCGAATGCCGCCGGCTGGCCGATAACGTCCTCGCGCGGCTTGCCGGCCAACGCGCAGAAAGCGTCGTTGGCGTAACTGACATTGCCGCGTGCGTCGTGACGCACGATGAGGTCGCCCTGCGCTTCCAGCAGACTGCGGGCGCGCTCCTCGGCCTCGCCGAGCTCCCAGTTGCGGTCGGAAATGGCCTCCATTTCGGCTTCGAGCTCGCGCAATTGCGCTTTGAGCCCGCGCCGGTGAATCAAGAGCGCCGCGATGATGGTGCAGGCACCGGCGAAGAGGGCGGCTACGCCGATCGCGTAGGCGTTGGGGTCGTAATTGGCGCTTTGCAAGCGGATACCCAACAAGAAGCCGAAGCCGCCTGACATCACCGCAGCCGTCGTCCAGGCGGCACGGCCAAACAACACCAGCGCACGTTTGTTGCGTGCGGCAGTGCGTCTCACGCGCACAAGAGACGATCCCGTTTTGGCCCGCATGGTCGCCGGCTATTTGGCGCCGCGAACCTTGCGATTTCACTGTTGTTTGTGCGGCCGCATGGCCGCTCGCGCGGCTATGGTAAACGGCCGGTAAATGGGCTGCGGCGCTCTAGGCGGCGCGCCGCACGTCGTCGGCGAGCGCCCGGTAGGACAGCGCCTCCGCGAGATGGACGCGGCCGACATTCGCGGCCCCATCAAGGTCGGCCAGCGTGCGCGCGACTCGCAGCACGCGGTGATAGCCGCGGGCCGAAAGACGCATGGCATCGGCAGCATCCCGCAACAAAGCGAGGCCCGCGGTGTCGGCGCGGGCGATCTGCTCGAGCACAGGTCCGCTCGCCTGGCCGTTGGTGCGTATGTCGGCAAGGCCCAGAGCGGCGTAACGCTCCGCCTGCAGATCGCGCGCGCGAGCAACGCGTGCCGCCACTTCGCGCGAACCTTCCGCCGGCGGCGGCAAAATAAGATCGGCGGCGGTGACCGCCGGCACTTCGATGTGCAGGTCGATGCGATCGAGCAGCGGACCGGAGAGGCGCGTTTGATACTCCGCTGCACAGCGCGCATTGGCACCGCGCTTGCACGCAAAACCCGGATCGGAGGCGCGCCCGCAACGGCAGGGATTCATCGCCGCCACCAGCATGAAACGCGCGGGATAGGTGGTGCGGTGATTGACGCGGGCGATCGCCACTTCGCCTGTTTCCAGGGGCTGACGCAAAGAATCGAGAACTTGCGGCGCGAACTCCGGGAACTCGTCGAGAAAAAGGACCCCGTGGTGCGCCAGCGAAATCTCTCCCGGCCTGGCGCGCAAGCCGCCGCCGACCAAGGCCGGCATCGACGCGGAATGATGCGGCGCGCGGAACGGGCGCCGGTTGGTCAGCGCGCCCCCTTCGATCTCGCCGGCAACGGAAGCGATCATCGATACTTCCAGCAATTCAGACGGCGTGAGCGGCGGCAAGATCGTCGGCAGCCGCGCCGCGAGCATGGATTTGCCCGCGCCGGGAGGGCCGATCATGAGCAGGTTGTGACCGCCCGCTGCGGCGATTTCGAGCGCGCGCTTGGCGCTCTCCTGGCCTTTGATGTCGGCGAGGTCGAGCGGAACGCCGTCGATCTCGCGCACTCTCGGCTGTGGCCGAGTGAGCACCTGGCTGCCTTTAAAATGATTGGCGAGTTGGATCAGCGATTGCGCGGCAACGATCTCGATCTCCGGACTCGCCCACGCCGCTTCCGCTCCGCACGCGGCGGGACAAATCAAACCATGCCCGCGGCTGTTGGCGCCGATCGCAGCCGGCAGGACGCCGGCCACGGCGGCAATCGAACCGTCGAGGCCGAGTTCGCCAAGCACGGTGAAGCCGGCGACCGCGTCAGGCGGCACCGCCCCGATCGCGGTCATCAGGCCCAGCGCTATCGGCAAGTCGTAATGGCTGCCCTCCTTCGGCACATCGGCGGGCGCGAGATTGACGGTGATGCGCCGTGCCGGCAGGGCTAGGCCCGAGGCGATCAGCGCCGCGCGAACGCGCTCCTTGGCTTCGGAGACGGCTTTGTCCGGCAGGCCGACGATATTGAAAGCGGGCAGCCCCGGCGCAACCTGCACCTGCACGTCTACGGCGCGGGCCTCGATGCCCTCGAATGCCACCGTCGCTACCCGCTGGACCATATCCGGCTCCCCAACCGACACGCGTCAGGCTAGCGAAAGCGCCACGGGCAGGGCGATATTACCGTTCCCGTACCCAAGCCAAAATGTTGAAAAAACCCACTGAATCACATATAAAAGTACCGCCCCGCAGGCCGGTGATGGCGGTCCTACGAGGCGGTTCACCCCTCCATACCAAGGAGGGAGCTTGGCACCTCACCTACGCGTCGCGCCCATCAGCATGATCGCGTCGGGAGGCTCTGATCCCCCAATACGGTAGGGGGTAGCTTTGAAAACGGTGGCCTTCCCCCTAGGCCGCCGTTTCTGTTTTTGGGGCTCCTTTCAGGCTCTCAACCTCAAAACAGAAGTCGAGGACGGCGGTATAGGTGGCAAGGAACTTGGCGCGCTCCTCTTTGGTCCAAGTATCGCCCTCGGCAGGCAGGCTTTCCAAAAGTCCAGCCAAGGGTGCCGGGACCGAACTCGGCCCTCGCGGGGCATCCTTGAACCGCTCCGAGACGACCCGCTTGACGGTCGTCTTTTGGCGTGGAGACAGGGTCGGGGTTGAAATCGGGATAGCCTGCCGCGGGGTACGGGCGGCAGGACGGGGAGCGGATTCGGGCTTTTCAGCGATTAGCCCTGCGGCGGCACACAAGCCCATAAAGAGAGCCACCATACGGCTTTGCTGACCGACGGGCTGGTAGCTGCGGAAAGCGTCTCGAACGCGGATTTCGTCGTCTTTTGTCGGATCGACGAACGAGAAAACTTCGGCATAAGCCCCTTTCAGCCACTCCTCCATGCGTTTCTTGAATTCCGCTTCGGGCGCAAGTCGCAGGGCCTCGAAAGTCGGG
>DASRDF010000092.1:0-7083 GCA_035652735.1 Pseudolabrys sp.
CTCGGATCGCGGCGGCGTCGAGCATCGGATTCTTCGCCGCCAGCGTCTCGAGGTCGAGCGGCTGGCGCTCGACCGTCCGGCCGTCGTCGCTGATGAGCCGCATCTCGCCCGAGGCGATGTCGTAGGTGCCGGCGAAGTCGCGGCCGCGGCCGATCGGCCACGTCATCGGGGTGGTGTCGAGCGCGAGCGTCTTCTCGATCTCGTCGAGCAATTCGAACGGGTCGCGGCTCTCGCGATCCATCTTGTTGATGAAGGTGACGATCGGGATGTCGCGCAGCCGGCACACCTCGAACAGTTTGCGCGTGCGCGCCTCGATGCCCTTGGCTGCGTCGATCACCATCACCGCACTGTCGACCGCGGTCAGCGTGCGATAGGTGTCCTCGGAGAAGTCCTCGTGGCCCGGCGTGTCGAGGAGATTGAAGACGCGGCCATCATAATCGAACGTCATCACCGAGGTGACGACCGAGATGCCGCGCTCGCGCTCGATCGCCATCCAGTCCGAACGCGTGGAGCGGCGGTCGCGCTTGGCCTTGACCTGGCCGGCGAGATTGATGGCGCCGCCGAACAGCAGGAGCTTCTCGGTCAGCGTGGTCTTGCCGGCGTCCGGGTGCGAGATAATGGCAAAGGTGCGCCGGCGCTCGACCTCGGCGGCCAGCGGCGTCTGCGGAATCGAATCGGCGGGCCGCAGTGGTATATTCATGCCGTGCATGTGGCGGTAACCAAGCCCGAAATCAAGCTGAATTGTATCGGCGTCGAGGCGTCCGGCGCCGCAGTCGTTAAATATTACCGCTTACCTTTGATCGTTCGCTTACCCCACTTGCCACTCTACGCACTAACCCGGAAGTGATTTTTGCTCAGCCATCGGCGAAAAAGTCCGCGGCATTTAAGCGCCGAGGGCCCACGATGGTTCATACCGTTCTCCGCGTCATCGCCGCGCTGCTGCTGATGCTGCCGGCATTTGCGGCCGCCGATCCGATCACGCTCAAGCTTTCCTTCTTCTCATCGGATCGCACCGTCGCCTACCAGACTGCGATCAAACCGTTCGTCGATGCGGTCAATATCGAAGGCCGGGACATTATCCGAATTGACGTCTACCCCAGTGGGACGCTCGGCAGGGTGCAAAAGGATTTGCCGCAACAAGTTCTCGACGGTACCGCGGATATCGCTTTCATCATTCCGGGCCAAAATCCGGAGCGGTTTGTTGACAATTCGGTGATGGAGCTTGCCGGCCTTTTCCGCGACGTGCGCGAGGCAACGCTGACCTATACTCGGCTCATCGCGGCGGATGCACTCGCCGGCTATCGGGAATTCTACGTCATCGGCGCCTACGCGACGCAGCCCGAAATCATTAACACCCGCAGCCCGGTTCGGACGCTCGACGATCTCAAAGGGCTCAAGATCCGGGTCAACAATCCGATGCAAGCCGCCGCCCTCAACGAACTAGGGGTGCTACCGAGGATCCTTGCCTTCAACGAAACCGGCCCCGCTCTCAACAGCGGAGCAATTGACGGCGCTACGGTGCCGCCGGCGCAATTATTCGACGTCGGCATCGGCCGGTTCACAGGCAATCACTATCTCCTCGCGACCAGTGTCGCACCCCTCACGCTGTTGATGAACCGCAGCGTGTACGACCACCTTCCACCGGACGCCAGGGACATCATTCGCAAACACAGCGGCGAATGGATCGCCTCGCGCTTCATCAACGCTTACCAGGTCATCGACAAAAAGAATCTGGCCGACATCACATCCGATCCGCGGCGCGCGGTCGTTTCTCCCACGCCCGCCGACTTGCAGTCGGCGCAGCAAAAGTTCGAACACGTAATCCAGGCGTGGGCGGCCAGAGGCCCGCACAATCAAGACCTGCTCAACACAACCCGATCCATTCTCGCGAAACTACGTCAAACCGAAACCGAGGCTGACCACACACGCGGCTCACAGGACTAGTGAGTTCCGAGCGCGACCAAATCGCATTCATCCACCGCATTATGGTCCACCAATGCCTACTGCTGAAATGCCGCGACCATCACCGAAAGAGACTCGTCGGTCTTTCCGTTGCATCGCCTGGGCCGGCACTCTCGCGGTTGCGCTATCGTTGCCGATCGTCGCCGCAGCCGATCCGATAGAGCTCAAGCTGTCGTTCTTCACGTCCGATCGATCGCAAATCTATCAAAATTCCATAGAACCCTTCGTGACTGCCGTAAATAACGAAGCGAATGGACTGATCAATATTCAAGTCTATTTCAGCGGCGCCATCAGCAGATCTCAGGCCGAACAACCGAAACTGGTCGCCGACGGCGCCGCCGACATCGCCCTCATCGTACCGGGCCGCACGCCTGAACAATTTCCCGACACCGAGGTCATGGAACTGCCCGGCCTATTCAGCGATCAGCGCCAAGCCAGCCTGGTTTACACCCGTCTGCTCGAGCTTGGCGCCCTTAAAGGCTACAGCGACTTCTTCGTCATCGGCGGTTTCGTCGCCAGCAGCGAGAGCATCCATAGCCGCAGGCCGATCAAGTCCGTCGGCGACCTCCAAGGACTGACCATCCGCGTCAACAATCCGATCGAGGCCGATACCATCAGGCGGCTCGGCGCAAAACCCGCCCTCATCGCGATCAATGATACGACGGAGGCGCTCATGCAGAATGCGATCGACGGTGCGACCTTTCCGCCATCGGTGCTGTTCGAATTCGGCATCGGGCGCGTCACCAACAGCCACTACATGATTCAGGTCGGCGCCGCCCCGACCGCCATGGTCATGAACCGGAAGAAATTCGACAGCCTGCCGCCGCAGGCTCAGGCGATCATCAGGAAATACAGCGGGCGCTGGCTGGTGGAACGGTCGGCGATGAGTTTCGACAAGATCGACACGCAAACCACCGCGCAGCTGACATCCGACCCAAGGCGACAGGTCGTGTTCCCCTCGCCGGCCGATTTAAGCCGCGCCGACGAAATTTTTGCCGCGGCAGTGGAACATTGGGCCGCCGCCAGCGCGCACAATCGCGAAATCCTGTCCCTGGTCAAATCCGAAATCACCAAGCTCGGCGGAGTCAAATAAGGTGCTGCACATCAAATTCATTGGCGCATGTTTCGCGGGAACATTGGCGGTGCTGGTGCCGGCGGCGTTTCCGGTGAAGGCCGACCCGATCGAGCTCAAGCTCGCGTTTTTCGCGGCCGAAAGCACCGACACATTCAAATACGGCATCAAACCGTTCGTCGACTCCGTCAATAGCGAAGGCAGCGGTCTTGTGCACATCACGGTCTTTGCCGATGGCGCGCTCGGCAAGACGCTCGCCGAGCAGCCTTCGATGGTGCTCGAAGGAACCGCAGATATTGCCTGGGTGGTCCCCGGCCAAACGCCCTACCGCTTTCCCGACAACCAGCTCATCGAGATGCCGGGCATTTTCCGCGATCTGCGCGAAGGCACCCTTGCCTATACGCACCTCGTTGCCGCCGGCGCGCTGCGGGGGTATCAGGACTTTTTCGTCATTGCCGCCTATACGAGCGCTCCCAGCATCATCCATAGCCGTCGGCCCATCCAATCATTGGCCGCGCTGAAGGGACAAAAGATTCGCACGAATAATCCGATAGAAGCGACCGCTCTGGAGCGCCTTGGCGCCCTGCCAACGATCATTCCGGCCTCGCGGCTCGCCGATGCCATCGACAGGGGTGCGGTCGACGGCGCCGTCGTCAGCCCCACCGGGCTGTTCCAGTTCGGCGCCGCCCAAACCGCGCGGAACCATTATCTGCTCGGCGTTGGCGCTGCGCCTCTGGTCGTGGTGATGAGCCGCAAGAAATTCGAAAGTTTGCCCGAGCCGGCGCAGGCCCTTATTCGCAAATACAGCGGCGAGCGCGCGGCCGCCGCCTGGATCGAGTCGTTCGGCGCAACCGAAAAGGCGTCTATGAGAAAAATCGAGACGGACGAGCAGCGCATTGTGATCGAACCCTCGCTGGCCGATGCCGCGGCGGCGCAACAAACCTTCCGATCCATGATCGACTCGTGGGTGGCGGAAAGCGCGCACAACAAGGAGCTGTTGCGACTGCTTGAAGCGGATCTGGCAGCCGTTCGTTCCGGACAATAGGCACGATCATGAGCCGCATCAAAAAGCCCGAGCTTTGGCAATTCGCCGGCGTCCTGGCGATCATTTTTGCCGTGCTCGTTGGCGGAACCTGGCTCACGGTCAAGACCACGACCGACTATCTGCTCTACCGCAATGCCACCGCCACCGCGCGAAACTGGGCGCAGTTCCTCGCCGCCAACGTCAACGATCTCGAGCAGATCGCCGCCGGCGAGACGCCCTCCTCCGCCAGCATCGCGTTCCTCGAATCTGCCCGCAAATCCGACGAGGTCTACCGCTACATCATCTACAACAGGTACGGCTATTCGGTTCTGCTGTCCGACCGCGACAAGATCACGCCGGTCGATCTTTCGGAATTCAGCGCCGCCGCTGCGCAGTCCATCAAGGAGGACCGCCCTATCGTCGACGCCAGGGAAGGCGTGCCGGGGGAACCGTCCTATTTCGCCGAAGCGATTGTTCCGGTCATGGTCGATGCGCGCCCGGTGGCGACGATCGCGGCCTATGTCAATCAGACCGCGGAGCACGAAAGCTTCTACCGGACGTTCCTGCTCGCGGCCACGGGGCTTTGCGCCATGGTCGGGCTGTCCTTCGGCGTCCCCGCCGCGGCCTGGTACGCGCGCACCAAGCAGAAGCAGCAGGCCGACCGCCGCATCCAGTTTCTCGCCCACCATGATGTCCTGACCGGGCTTGCCAACCGCGCGCGGCTCATCGAGCGGCTGGAAGGCGCGCTCGCCGCGTTGCCGGCGACCGGGGCCGCCGTCGCCGTCCACTTCATCGACATCGATCACTTCAAGCAGATCAACGACATGCTCGGCCACGATGGCGGCGACTTCCTGCTCGGCATGATCGGCGAGCGGCTGCGTGCCATAACGCGGGTCGAGGACATGGTGGCACGCCTCGGCGGCGACGAGTTCGTCATCGTCCAGACCGGGGTGGCCGACAAGACGCAGGCGGAGGAGTTTGCCAAGCGCACCGCCGCGATCCTCGCTTCGCCCGCGTACTACAAGGAGCAAGAAGTTCGAACGACCTATACGATCGGCGTCGCGCTGGCGCCGGCCGACGGCCAGACGGCGGAGCGCATGCTCAAGAGCGCCGACCTCGCGCTCTACAGCGGCAAGATGGCCGGGCGCGACTGTATCCGCTTTTTCGATCCGGAAATGGACGAGACGCTGCAGAAGCGCATCACGCTCGAAAAATACGTCCGCAACGCCGTCGCCAACGATGCCTTCGTGCTGCACTACCAGCCGGTGCTCGAACTGAACAAGGGGCAGCTGATCGGCTTCGAGGCCCTGATCCGGCTGCCGGCGCCGGACGGCAGCCTCATTCCCCCGGCCGTCTTCATTCCCGTCGCCGAAGAGCTGCATTTCATCAACAAGGTGGGCGCCTGGGTGCTGCGCGAGGCGTGCCGCACGGCGACGACATGGCCGGAGAACCTGACCATCGCGGTCAACCTGTCGCCGGCCCAATTCGAATCCGGCGACATCGAGCAGCACGTCGCCGCGGCGCTGGCCGAATCCGGCTTGGCCCCGCATCGCCTCGAACTGGAAATCACCGAAACATTGCTGCTCAAGAATACCGAGGCCGTCATGGCGACGTTGAAGCGCCTCAAGGACAGGGGCCTGTCGATCGTGATGGACGATTTCGGCACCGGCTATTCGAGCCTGAGCTACCTGTGGAAGTTCCCGTTCGACAAGATCAAGATCGATCGCAGCTTCATGGAGAGCTTCGAGCAATCGGGCCGCGACGTCGAAACGGTGGTCAAGACCATCATTGCGCTCGGCCGCGAGATGAAGATGCGGGTCACCGTCGAGGGCGTCGAAACCGGCGACCAGGTCAATTTCCTCTACGACAGCGATGCCGATCAAGTGCAGGGGTTCTATTTCGGAAAGCCCGTGCCGGCCTCGCAGATCAATACCGACCTGATCAATTTCCTGCGCCGCAACGGCGCCGGCGCCGCGGCCGAGGTCCAGCGGCTGATGGCGGCGCAGGCGAAGTGACGGCGCTCAACGCGACGCCCCGCGCCGGCCGAGAGCCTCGCCGTAGCGGTCTGGCGCAAATCCGACGACAAGCCTGCCGCCGGGCAATTCCAGCACCGGGCGCTTGATCATCGACGGCTGCTTGAGCATCAAGGCGATCGCCTTCGTCTCGGTGACGCCTTGCTTGTCCTTGTCGGGCAATTTCTTGAACGTCAGGCCGGCGCGGTTGATGAGCGCCTCCCAGCCGGCCTTCTTCGCCCAGGTTTCGAGCCTCTCGCGTTCGATGCCGGCGGTCTTGTAGTCGTGAAAGGCGTAATCGACGCCGTGCTCGTCGAGCCAGGCGCGCGCCTTCTTCATGGTGTCGCAGTTCTTGATGCCGTAGATGGTGATGGGCATAGGCGAGGCCTTGGCTGGTCAGCTTTGTATCAGACAAAAGCCGTGGCCGAACGGATCGCTGCAGAACGCCGCCGACCCGTGATCGGAGTCGCGGAAGACCTGTTCCTTCCTGGCGCCGGCCTCGACCGCTCGCGCGAGCGCGGCGTCGAGATCGCCGACATGAATATCCAAATGCACCGGCGTCCAATGACGCTCGTACCGACGCGTTTCCGTCGTGTGAGGTGACGGCCGCGTACCGGCCTTCTTCTCGAGCAAGCAGAGGCTTGTGCTCCCGGCTTTGAGGACGGCAACCCCCGGCACCGGGGTGTTAGCGACTTCGAACCCAAAGGCACGGCTGTAGAAGCGAATGCCGTCGGCAAGATTAGGCACGTCAACGCTGATCGACAGTGACATCATGTTTGATCCGGCCCGCGTTCGTTTTCGTCTCCGGGAGCAGGCGCTTTCCCTACTCCCACTCGATCGTCCCCGGCGGCTTACTGGTCACGTCGTAGACGACGCGGTTGACGCCCTTGACCTCGTTGATGATGCGCGTCGCCACCGCGCCCAAAAATTTCATGTCGAACTGATAGAAGTCCGCCGTCATGCCGTCGGTCGAGGTCACGGCGCGTAAGCCCACCACGTACTCATAGGTGCGG
>DASRDF010000093.1:0-5684 GCA_035652735.1 Pseudolabrys sp.
GGCGGCACGGCCGACCAAGAGCGCAGGCGCATCATCCCGCACATGTCGCTGGGCCTGGTCTCGGCGGCGCTGCGCTTCGGCGTCGAGGCGGGAATGGAATATGTGTCGGCGGTAATGGAGCCGACGCTGCTTCGGCTCATCACCCGCTTCGCACTGCATTTCACGCCGGTTGGGCCGCTCGTCGAGTATCACGGCCCGCGCCAGCCATGCTATGCCGAAGGCCGCACGCTGATGAGACGCGTCGAGCGCGAACGGCCCGACGTCTGGGAAGTTATCACAGACAATGGCCGACTGTGGAAGCCGACCCTGCCGATGTTGCGACGGGCGCCGCCGCGAACGAGCGAGGTTGCCTGACCAGCGGACATGGCGTCCCTCGAAGCGGCAGCGCATGACGAGCCGAGAGCCGGCCACACCCGGTTTTCCTATGAGCATGCGTTCGAGCGCAATCTCGGCTGGGTGACGGAGGCCGAGCAGCAACGGTTGCGCCGCAAGCGCGTCGCTATCGCCGGGTTGGGCGGGGTCGGCGGATCTCACCTGCTGACCCTCGCGCGGCTCGGCGTCGGCGCGTTTTCGATCGCCGACTTCGACCGGTTCGAGCTCGCCAATCTCAATCGGCAGGCTGGCGCCACGCTTTCGTCGATGGGCCTGCCGAAGAGCGACACGCTTGCGCGGATGGCGCGCGACATCAATCCCGAACTCGATCTGCGCATCTTTCGCGACGGGATTGGCCCCGCGAATCTCGACGCATTCCTCGACGACGTCGATGTGTATGTCGATTCGCTGGATTTCTTCGTGCTCGATCTCCGCGCCGAGCTCTATGCGCGGTGCCGGGCGCGCGGCATTCCCGTGATCTGCGCGGCGCCGATCGGCATGGGCGCAGCCTATCTCGTGTTCCTGCCGGGCGGCATGGGATTCGAGCAATGGTTCCGTCTCGCAGGCCTGACGCCGGAACGCCAGCGCGTGAATTTCCTGTTGGGCCTCGCGCCGCGCGGCTTTCAGCGCGGCTATGTGGTCGATCTCACGCGCGTCGATCTGGCGCGCGAGCGCGGGCCCTCGACGGCAATCGCTTGCGAATTATGCGCCGGTGCAGCGAGCGCCGAGGCGCTAAAGCTGCTGCTCGGCCGCGGCAGGGTGCACGCGGTGCCGTGGTACCACCATTACGATGCGTATCGCGGCGCCTTCGTGCGGCGGCGTCTCATTGGCGGCAACGCCAATCCGCTGCAGCGGCTGAAACTCGCGATCGCCTATCGCGTGAGCGAGCAGCTTTCCGCCAATGCCATCGCGCCGGCGCCGGAACCGACGAGCACGCTCGACAAGATCATCGAGCGTGCGCGCTGGACGCCGAGCGGCGACAATGTGCAGCCCTGGCGCTTCGTAATGAGGGGCGAGGATCGTCTCGTGGTACATGTCGCACCGTCGGGCGGCGTATATGATTACGCCGACGGAAGACCGACGCTGCTTGCAGCCGGATTTCTGCTGGAGGCGCTGCGCCTCGCCGGGAGCGAGCATGCGCGGCGCGTGAGCTGGGATTATCTCGGCAGAGTGGGCGACGAACACCGCATCGCGGTCACGTTCGAACGGTCGGCGCTTGTGCGGCCCGATCCTCTGGCATCGTTCCTGACCAGCCGCTCGGTCGATCGCCGCCCTTACCGGCTCACGCCGCTCACGGATGCCGAAAAGGCGGCATTGGCTGCCGCCCTGGGATCGGGGCTGCACATCGAATGGCATGAGACCACTGCGGCGCGCTGGCAGGTGGCGCGGCTCAATGCATTGGCGACGGAGATCCGCCTGCGCATCCCCGAGACATTCGGCATCCATAGACGCATCGTCGATTGCGCGCGCGACTACAGTCCCACCGGCATTCCGATGCGTGCGCTGGGGCTCGACCCGCTGGCGCGGCGGCTGATGCGCTGGGGCTTCGGCGATTGGCGCCGAATGGACGCGATGAACCGGCTCGGCGGGACAGCGCTGGCGCGGCTCGAGATGGATCTTCTGCCCGGCGTCTTCTGCGCCGCGCACTTCACCGTGTCGCACCACCGACCGGCCGCGCTGCCCGCGAGCGAGGTCTTCGTCCTGCAGTGCGGCGAGCGGCTGCACCGGTTCTGGCTCAAGGCAACGGAACTCGGGCTCGTGCTGCAGCCGAGCCTCGCGCCGCTGTGCTTCGCCGATTACGGGCGCAAGGGCGCGGCGTTCACCGTGCGCGGCCGGGCCCGCGCGCAGTCTTGTCGCTTGGCCGGCGCACTCGACAGTCTGGCCGGGGGCGCGGGGGAGCGCATCCTGTTTCTCGGCCGGATCGGCCGGGCGCGCAGCGCCGCGGCCGGACCGCGTTCGATCCGCCAGGACCGCGACGCGCTGCTACGGACGCCCGCAGCCGAAGCGCCGTCGACCGCGCGCGCCTGATCCTTCACCCTGTCCCCTCGAGCGCGGCAATGAGCGGCGCGAGCCGCTCCCGATATGCCTCCGCCCGGCCGACCGAGCCCTTGTAGATCGGTCGTCTCACCTGCGCGAAGCTGGCGGTATGCACCGCGCGCGGGGTCTTGTGGAACTCGAGACACGCGTCGTTCCAGTCGAGTCCGCAATAGGCAACGATGCGTCGCGCCTCATGCTCGTAGTCAGCGACAACATCCTCGTAATCGATCTCGAGCATGGCGCCCGGCGGCAACACGGCGCGCCAATGCGCCATCATTGCCTCGTATGCGCGGTAATACCGCCCGAGTTCGGCCAAGTCACAGGTGAAGGGCAGGTTCCCGGAAAACGGCTGAGCGAAGCAGGAAAGACAGGTGTCGAGCGGGTCGCGACGCACATGAATTATGTGCGCACGTGGAAGCGCCAGGTGAATGAGGCCAACATAAGAAAAGTTCAGCAGGTTCTTGTCGGTGATGCGTCGTGCCGTGGGCGCGAGCGGCCGGACGGTACTTAGATAGGCCTCGCCAAGCGCACGCAGCCACGCGTCCGCGGCGGACGCCACGATCTCGGGAAAACCGCGTTGGGGATCCAGCCGCAGCAATGCCGTTTCAAACGCCAACAGCTCGCCGCCGCCGTGGGTCTCGGGGTGGCTTGCCAGGATCTGCTCGATCAAGGTACTGCCCGAGCGGGGCATGCCGACGACAAAGATCGGAACGTCGCTCGAGGCGCCGGCGTCCCGCACGTGGCGCATGAAGTCGATGGTGAAGACCTCCCGGATTCGTTGGAAGGATCTGACGGTTTCGGCTTCGTCGTAGGCCGTTCGGCGCCGACGCAGCGCATTGCCGCGCAGCAGCTCATCGAACGAACGGCCGTGATTGCCCATGTCCGCGTGGGCCTTCGCGAGCGCGAAATGTAGATACTCGCGGTTTCCGTCCGAAAGCCGCGAGCTGTCCGCCACCAGTCGCTCCATCGCCGCGAGGTGCGGATCGTCCGGCGTCAGCGTCTTGATGTCGACCAGGGAGAGATAGAAAACGGTGTTGCCGGGATCGAGCGCCAGGCCCTTTAGCACGTGCGGCTCCATGGCGGTGAAGCGCCCGAGGCTGGCATAGGTCGCGATCAGATTCTGTCGCGCCTCGGCATCGTCTGGCCGAAGCTCCACCGCTTTCTCCAGGTGGACGATCCCCTCCTCCACCGCGCCCGACAGAAGCATGGCCTTTCCCAGGTTCCGGTGAGCCTCGGCGGATCGCGGATCGAGCGAGACCGCTTTCCGGCAATGCGCTATCGCGTCGTCCAGCCGGCTGCACGCGATGAGAGCAGCCCCCAGCAAGCTTTGGATGTCCGGCGCATCGGGCCGCAGCGTCGCCGCGCGTTCGAGTTGCGCGAGGGCCTCCTCGCTGCGGTTGAGGTACAGCAGCATGGCCCCGTAGTTTTTGCGGGCATCGGGATAGTCCGGCTTGAGCTCGATCGTTCGCTCGAAATAGGGTTCGGCCTCGGCGAAGCGGTTCAGGATGCGAAGCGTGGTGGCGACGTTGTGATGCGCTTCGGCCAGGCCGGGTGCGAGGGCGAGCGTCTTGCGGAAATGTGCCAAAGCCTCCTCGTACCGGCCGCATCCAGCCAGCGCGTTACCGAGATTGCCCTGGGCGGATACCGAGTTGGGCTGCCGATAGGCGGCCTTGCGGAGCAGGCGGACCGCCTCGTCGAAGCGCTGCTGCTGCACGCGGATCAGCCCGAGATTGCAGAGCGACTCGAAATGGTCCCGCGAAACGGCAAGGATCTGCTGGAATAGCCGCGCGGCCTCGTCGAGCGCGCCGCGCCGGCTGTATTGGACCGCGGCGCGGAATGTCGACGCAATGTCACGGCGGCCCAACGGCCGCGGCCGCGGAGGTTCGGCGCTTCCCGTCATGCGCATACGAAGATTATGGCATTGCCGTAGAATGCGGAAGCCTCCCTCGCAGAGCGAGGGAGGCCTCGAAGATCGGCTCGCCGACGACGCGGCGGTTCTATCAGGCGGCCTTCTTGCGCCGCCGGCGGATCGCCATGCCGAGCCCCAGCAGGCCGCTGCCCAGCAGCGTGAGCGAGCCCGGCTCCGGAACATCGGCGACGCTCCAGTCGATACCGCCGTTGTTGACGGTGTAGCAGTTGTCGCCATCCGCACAGTGGCTGGTATCGCTCTTGGCGACGTTCCCGTTGGCGCCCACGTTGAGATCGAACACGATCGGCGCGACTTGGTCGATCAGCGAGCTGAATAACGTGAAGAGGTTGGCGCCCTCGGTGATGGGCGTGCCGAGCTGCAGCGTCAGGTTGTTGTTCAACCCGGTCTGCAACGTGGCTGTGCCGATCTCCGTCGGCGAGCAACCGCCAGCCGTCGAGATGCCCGACGTGCTGTCGCCAATACCGGCCGGCGTCGCAAAGTTCACGTTGCAACTCACTGGTGCCCCGAACAGGGTCAGGCTGAAGGACGTGAGTGGAGCCGTCACGGCGAAGGTCTGGGGGGTCACCCAGGTCCCGGTGCCGGCGAGTGCCACCGTGCCGTAGAGGTACCAGCCGGAGTTATGCGCGTTGGTGCTGAACGGGGGCGATGGGAACGCGTTATTGACGCCCTCGTTCGCGCTTGGATGGAAGCCCCCGGCGTCCGTCACGTTTGTGAAGGTCGTGATATTGATGTTGCCGATCTCGTTAAAGGTCTGGTTGGGCCCCGTGTTCACGGCACCGTTGACCTGCAGGTACGAGTCGACGAACCCGTTGCCGCCGTCGGTGGTAAAGGACCCGAAGGCATCGGGCCCGGTCGACCAGCCGGCGCCTTTGGGATCGATGGTGATCGTGTCGGCAAACGCGCTCACGCCGAAGCCGAGAACAAGAGCCCCCGCCGCAGCCGTGGCGAGGAGGTGGTTGCGAAGTTGCGGCATGAGACGTCCCTTTCTTCTCAAGGTAGCACCTAACCTACCTAAACTCGGCAGGACAGATGCATGTGCCGTGCCAATTCTGAAAATCTCAGCAAATTCAGCAAGTTAGACGAAATTAGCCGAGAGATCGCCCGGCGATTGTAAAGAAAAGTGACACTGGGCTTCCCCGGGGCGGGCGCGCCGACCCTTCGGCGCGGCGGGCGGCGATTTACCATGTTCCCGATGATTCGCGCACTTCGCCGACGCTACCCATCGGACGGCATTCGCCCGCATGCCGGCCGCCGTGCACCACGGCCGGCAAGCCAGTGTCGCAAATTTTTACACTCGGATGGGCGATCGGGGCCCCGCTGGGCCCGCGCGACCCGTCTAGCGATG
>DASRDF010000094.1:0-5197 GCA_035652735.1 Pseudolabrys sp.
ACTCCCGCGGCCATTGCCATGCTTCCCTCCCCTGTCCGTCTTTTTGGCGGTACGTGTCCCGACAGGACTCATAAGGGATGGCAATTCATGCGTTCCGTAAAATCTACGTAAATACGCACACGGCATGGCCCGCCCTCGGAAGAGGCCGATGACGTCGCCACGCCGGGCCGGCTTTATTTGGACGGTTGCAATCCGCTCGGTCCGCCTTGGCGGTCAGCCGCAGCGGCTAAGCGGGCGGTCGACAAGACGCTCTTAAAGAGAACGCTGCCGGCTACTCGGCGGGCCGCAGTTCGCTCTTGCGGCCGCGCACCTTGTTCCATCCCGCCTGGATCTGCGACCAGAACAGCGCGATGAGGCCGAGCGTCATGATCGTGCTGACAAGCCCGTTTGAGAAAAACACCCCGAGGCCGCCTTGCGATGCCAACAGCGACTGGCGGAACGCCTCTTCGGCTTTGTCGCCGAGCACGATCGCCAGCACCATCGGCGCAAGCGGATAGTTGGTCTTCTTCATGAAATAGCCGAGCACGCCGAACACCAGCATCATCACCACATCGAATGTGTTGTTGTGCACGGTGTAGGCGCCGATCGCGCACATCACCATGATGATCGGCGCGATGACGCTGAACGGAATGCGCAGGATCGAGGCGAACAGCGGCACACATGTGAGCACGATCGCAAGCCCGACGATGTTGCCCATGTACATGCTGGCGATGAGGCCCCAGACGAAGTCCTTCTGCTCGGTAAACAGCAGCGGGCCGGGCTGCAAACCCCAGATCAGCAGGCCGCCGAGCAGCACGGCCGCGGTCGGCGAGCCGGGCACGCCGAGCGAGATCATCGGCAACAGCGCCGAAGTACCCGCGGCGTGTGCGGCCGTTTCCGGCGCCACGACACCTTCGATCTGGCCGGTTCCGAACTTGTGACCGTTCTTGGAAATGCGCTTGGCTATTCCATAGCTCATGAACGAGGCCGGCGTCGCGCCCGCGGGACTGATGCCCATCCAGCAACCGATCAGGCACGAGCGCAGCGACAACAGCCAGAACTTCGGCAACCGCGACCATGTCTGCAACACCACCGTCGGATTGATCTTGGCGATGGTGCCGCGGAACGCGAGACCCTCCTCCATCGTCAACAGGATCTCGCCGATGCCGAACAAGCCGATAACGGCAATGAGGAAGTCGAAGCCATTGAGCATCTGCTCGACGCCGAAAGTGAGGCGCAGTTGGCCGGTGACCTGGTCGAGGCCGACGGCGCCGAGGCCAAAGCCGAGCATCATCGAGGCAATGGTCTTGAACGGCGGCTCCTTGGAGAGACCCACGAAGCTGCAGAAGGCAAGGAAATAGACCGAGAAGATTTCAGGCGGCCCGAACTCCAACGCGAAGCTCGCGACCAGCGGCGCCACCAACGTGATCATGATGACGGCGAACAGCGCGCCGACGAACGATGAGGTAAATGCCGCCGTGAGCGCCTCGCCGGCGCGGCCCTGCTGCGCCATAGGATAGCCGTCGAATGTCGTGGCCACCGACCACGGTTCGCCCGGTATGTTGAACAATATCGAAGTGATTGCGCCGCCGAACAGAGCACCCCAGTAGATGCAGGACAGCATGATGATCGCCGAGGTCGGCGACATGCTGAACGTCAGAGGCAGGAGGATGGCCACGCCATTGGCTCCGCCGAGGCCGGGCAGCACGCCGACGATTACGCCGAGCACGATGCCGATCACCATCAGCACAAGGTTGAACGGCTGCGCGACAACCGCAAAACCGTGAAAGAGATTGGCAAAATCCTGAAGCATTTCTCAGTCCTTCGCAGCCGCCGGCTCAATAGCCCAAGTAGGACTCGAGTGGCCCCTTCGGCAGCGGCACCAGAAACCACATCTCGAACATGAAGAACGTCAACACGACCACGACGAGCGCGATGCCGACCGAGAGCATCCAGTTATAGCGCCCGAACCATTTCATGAAGGCGACGATCAGCAGGAAAGAGGCGACATAGATTCCGATATAAGGAATGATCGCGACGTAAATCGCTGTCGGCAGCACGACCGAGCCGACCTGACGAAGTTGGCCCCACTCGGCGAAAATTTCACCGTCGTCCGCCGTCATGACGATCTTGCTGAGATTGACAACGCAGGAGATCAGGACGGCGAGGCTCACATAGAAAGGAAAAAAGCCTGCGCGCGGTCCCTCGGCGCCCCATCCGACGCCGACTTGGAAACTGCCGTAGATGCCGATGACGGCAAGAAGCGCCATGAATAGCGCCACGCCAACTTCCACACCCCGGTGGGACGGACCCGTCCCACCGGATTCTTTTGTCGTTTCGCTCATTCCGTCCTCAATTGTCAGCGTGCTCTTGCCGGTCGCTCATCAGTTTGTCTTGGCGAGGAATCCGGCCGAGCGCATCAGTCCTTCGTGCAGTTTCTCGGCGTTGTTGAGCCATTTGACGAATGCGTCGCCGGTCATGAAGGTCTGATTGAAGGCGCCGTCGCTCATCAGCTTCTTCCATTCCGGCGTCTCGCGCACCTTCTTGAACAGATCGACGTAGTAGTTGACGACGTCGTTGCTGACACCGGGCGAGGTGAAAAATCCGCGCAGCATCAGGTATTCCACATCCAGCCCCTGCGACTTGCAGGTGGGGATGTCGTTCCAGCTCATATCGCCGGCGATCTTGTCGTGATAGTCGAGCCGCTTGGAATCAAACACGCAGAGCGGACGCACTTTGCCCGCGCGCCAGTGCGCCACCGCTTCGATAGGGTTGTTCACGGTGGAATCGACATGCTTGCCGACGAGCTGCACCGCCACTGCGCCGCCGCCCTTGTAAGGGATGTACGTCATCTTCTTGCCGGTCGCCTTCTCCAAAGCGACCGTAATGATCTGGTCTTCCTGCTTGGAGCCGGTGCCGCCCATCTTGAAGGTGTTGTCCGGCTTCGACTTGATCGCGTCGATGTAGTCTTTCGTGGTCTTGTAGGGCGTGTCGGCGTTTACCCAGAGGATGAATTCGTCGAGCGCCATCATCGCGACCGGCGTCAAATCCTTCCAGTTGAAGGGAATGCCCGTGGCCAGCGGTGTGGTGAACAGATTCGACAAGGTGATGATCAGTTTGTGGTCGTCGCCTTTCGAATTCTTGACGTCCAAAAAGCCCTCGCCGCCGGCGCCGCCCGACTTGTTGATGACGACGACCGATTGCTTGGAGAGTTGGTGCTTGCTGATGATGCCTTGAACGACGCGCGCCATTTGATCGGCGCCGCCGCCGGTGCCGGCCGGGACAATGATTTCAATCGGGTGCGTCGGCTCCCACGCCTTCGCCGGCGGCGAAGAAAGCGCCACCGCGGCGGCAAGCCAGGCAAGGCCAAACGCAGTAATCTTCTTGGAGATTGTCATGCAGGTTCCTCCGTGAATTTGTCGCGGCCGATCTGATTGCCGGCTAGCGGTTGTTTTTGCTCTCACGCACGCTCGCGCCTAAGCAAAGCATAAACGCGGCATAAATTGTATACGCTCTCGTTACAAGTCCGAAAGGGCGTGCAGGCGAATTGTCGAATGCACCTTGCGACGCAACAAAGCGGTTCCAGGGCCTGTCCGGGTCCCCGGATTCCTCCTGCAAAAACGCCAAAGGCCCGGTTTTCCCGGGCCTTGGCTTCGCGTGTCGTTACGGTTGCGGCGGCAGGTTGGTTGCGGGGGTAGGATTTGAACCTACGACCTTCAGGTTATGAGGCCGCTCACGCGATTCAATTCCGTTTGTGATCTCAAAGCCTTCGCCATTTTTGGCGCGCCCGTGTCGCACCCGTGTCGCAAGGACGTGCGGGCGCTACATCAGCCCGTTCGTTGGCTTTGAAAGCCCTCGTAACGCGGCATCAAGCGGCACTGGAGGAATGCTTCCAGAAGCGTCAGCACGTGGATTCCGAGCGACGCGTCGACAATGAAATTTACCCGATCAATATTTCCTTTGATCCAGGCGCCGACAGCGCTCGGGTCTATCTCCGCGAGATCCGATAGCGCTTTGTCAGCAAGAAGCGATCCGGCGAGAGTGCTCATGGCGCTGCCCGCCTTGTAGTGCTGGTACGAATAGCGGGCGTGACTGTTGGGGCCAACTTTTCCAACCTTCAGAACCTCATCGCCGCGAGAAAACACATAGACCGCCATCTTGCCGCCCGGCAGCCGAGCCGGGGCAACATGCGGCGCGGGCAAGAGCTCGATGGTGATATGTCGGTCGGCGAGCTGAATTCCTGCCAGACCAGCGACCGCCTTGAAATCGTTCAGGACCGTTTGAGGATTCCAATTCATGGCGGAATTACCCAGGCGATCACCGCCGCGGAGCATCGTTCCAGTATTTCGCAGCGAACTGCAGCGTGCGCAAAAGCTGAAACTGCTCCGGTACGGCAGCGCTTTCCACCGGTCGGCTCCCGATCTCGCTTCGAATCTCCCTCATGAAGTCCCCAATCATCACTATCTTGCCCCCACCAAGATCGGCTCGTCCCTTCGGCGAACCGAAAACCAGTAGAGCGATCTGATCAATCTCCAGAGGCAGGTCCAAACCTTCGAACAAGCCCGGAATGTATTTCTTTCCAGCCTTAAATTTCTTTGCATACCGCTGTTCGCGTAGTGCCCAACTGGCAGCGTCCATGGACGGCTCTATGTGTACCAGATGCTTTTTCTTAGGATGGAAAGCAACCACATCGAGTTCACATTCGTGGCCGCCCTTCGGCCGGGGGCCGACCCGCACGTTTCGGCGCACGAAATAGCCTCTGAACTCGTACCATTCAGCAGCCAGCTGTTCGAGAAAATTGATCACGTTCCCCCCGCCACGGCCGATCAATTGAGGCGGGAATCTATCCAAACACGCGCTGTTCGACGAGGGCCATAGCGTGCTGGTGATCGGGCGTCGGGAATAGGTGCCCGTATCGCTCCATGGTCATCTGCACCGAGGCGTGGCCGGCAAACGTCATGACCTCCTTGATCGAGAACCCCTGCTCGATCCAAAGCGACACCGCGAAATGCCGCATGTCGTGCCAGCGCAGCTTGATCTTCAGTTTGTCGCAGAGAGGCTTGAAATGCCGGCGCACGGTGTTGGCGTGATCGGCAACCGATCCGTCGCTTGATGGAAATACGAGATCGAGGTCGCCCTTCGGGCAGACGAGCTTCCATTCCTTCAGCGTGTTGAGCACGAACGGGCCCGCCGGCACCGACCGATGCCCCGCCGCTGA
>DASRDF010000095.1:0-29023 GCA_035652735.1 Pseudolabrys sp.
TCTGCGCGGGCTTGTTCGCGTAGGCGCTATTCGACGAAGACCTCGTCGCGGCGCTTGCGGATCATCGGCAGCACCGCGATCACCAAAAGCGCCACCGCGACCGCAATCAGCCCAGCCGAAATTGGCCGCGTAAAAAACACTGTGGCATCGCCGCGCGCCAGCACCATGGCGCGGCGAAGGTTCTCCTCCATCAATGGCCCGAGCACGAAAGCCAGCACCAGCGGCGCCGGCTCGAAATCATGCTTGACCAGCCAGTAGCCGAACAGGCCGAACACTGCGGAGATCAAGACATCGAAGGGCGAGTTGTCGATCGAGTAGATGCCGATGCAGCAGAACACGATGATCGACGGATAGAGCAGCCGGTAAGGTACGCGCAGCAGGCTGACCCAGACGCCAACCAGCGGCAGGTTGATGACGACCAGCATCAGATTGCCGAGCCACATCGATGCGATCATCCCCCAGAACAAGTCCGGCTGCTTGGTCATGACCTGCGGGCCCGGCACGATGCCGTGGATGGTCATAGCGCCGACCATCAACGCCATCACGGCGTTGGGCGGAATGCCGAGCGTGAGCAGCGGAATGAACGAGGTCTGCGCCGCCGCGTTGTTGGCGCTTTCCGGCGCCGCCACACCCTCGATGGCGCCGCGCCCGAAGCGCTCCGGATGCTTGGAGATGCGCTTCTCGAAGGTATAGGCGGCAAACGAGGCCACCACTGCACCGCCTCCCGGCAGGATGCCCAGCATCGAGCCGAGAATGGTGCCGCGCGCAATCGCGCCGGAGGAATCGATGAGATCCTGGCGCGTCGGCATCAGACCCTTGATCTTGCCCTTTATGATATCGCGCGACTCCTGCGACATTTCCAGGTTGCGGATGATCTCGGCGAAGCCGAACAGGCCCATCGCCACGTTGGTGAAGCCGATGCCGTCATAGAGCTCGGGCAGGCCGAGCGTCATGCGGCCGGCACCGGTTTCGAGATCGGTACCGACCATCGACAACATAAGCCCGGTGAGGATCATGGCGATGGCCTTGAGCACCGAGCCTTTCGCCAGCACGACCGCGAAGATCAGGCCGAGCACCATCAGCGAGAAATATTCGGCCGGTCCGAACAGCAGCGCGATCGAAGTCAGCGGTACGCCGAGCGCCGCGACCAGCACAGTGGCGACGCAGCCGGCGAAGAACGAGCCGATGGCGGCGATGGCAAGCGCGGCGCCGGCACGCCCTTGCCGCGCCATCTGGTGACCGTCGAGGCAGGTCACGACCGAGGTCGCCTCACCTGGGATATTCACCAACACCGACGTGGTGGAACCGCCATATTGAGCGCCGTAATAGATGCCGGCGAGCATGATCAGCGCGCCGACGGGCGGAAGTCCGAACGTAATGGGCAGCAGCATGGCCACCGTCGCCACCGTGCCGATACCCGGCAGCACGCCGACCAGCGTGCCGACCAGCGCTCCTAACAGGCAGAAGGCGAGGTTGTGCAGATTGGTCGCGACCGAAAAGCCGAGTACCAGATTGTGCAGGAGTTCCGACATCCGCTCAGTACCCGGGCCAGAGCTGGAACGGCAACTGCAGCAGGTAGACGAACAGCCCGATGCAAAATGCCGTCATGGCGACGGCGGCAATGAACGCCTCAACCCAGCGCAACTCGGTCGAGCCCATGATCGAGATCATAAACGCGGCGAAGGTCGATGCCACCAGTCCAAGCGGCGGAATGGTCAGCGGAATGCCGACCGGCTGCAGACCGATTCCCTGAATCATGACCGCGAAGGCCAGGATGCCCGTGAGCACAAAGGCCGGTCCGCGCACCGCGTAGCCTTCGATCGGGGGACCTTCGACGAGCAGTCCGCTCAGCGCGACCAGGGCGCCGACCCCCGCAAGCAGCCCCGCAAACATCCGCGGCGCGGTGCCTGAACCGAAGGTGAAGCCCTGCTGGCCCGGCAAGTCGCTTGCCGCCCAGATCGCCAGAATTGCGAGAATGATCAGCGCGATGCCGCCGTAAAAGTCACGCGGTCCGCGCACCTTGAAACGAAAGCCACGCTCCCGCGATGGGCTTTCTCCGGCCATAGGTGTTCCTCCCTGGCCCATTTATTTCGGTTTCTTTTGCGGGCCCCACCTGCGCGCCTAGAACTAGCATAGAGGCCAGGCACGCCGAAAGCGGTCAGGATGTCGCTCAAGCCGAGCGTCAGCCGCTTTTGCTCATCGGAAAAGATGATTACCTGCCGGCGAACCGGCGCGATCAGGCGTGCATCGCGGCCGGCTGGACAACGCCTTCCGCCGCACGGGACTCGTTTGGCGGCGGCGATTCCAGGATGATCGAGCTACCGCATTGCGGGCATTCCCAACCGCTCTCGATGCGCATCATGGCCACCCGACAAACCGGACAGGAGCGAACCAACATTGGTTTCTTGTTGCCCATGTCCGCTACATGCGCGTCAAAGCCACCGGCGGCAATTCAGGAAAGCCCCGCTACGTATAGTTCCGTAGCCTTAAGTTGGTGGAAAAAGGCCATAATTCAACAATTTCGTGGTCCCTGTTTACCTTCACAGGTTCGGCGTTCACCGGGGCGGCTGCGGGGCGACTTCACCATGCATCGCTTGACGCAATTGCCGGCACGCTTTCCGGCCAACAGCAAGTACGCGCTCGAATCGCGCGGGCTTTTGGTGCACCGGTACATCGAGTTCCCGGACGGGCGCCCCACGCAAGGCGCTGCCCAGCCATTGCGCTGATCGGGCGTTGCTGCACGTCGTAAGCGACATCAAGCGCAAGCGCGTCGTCGCGGCTGCGGCCTAAACCAACCGCGCGAATCCAAGAACGCCTGCAATCAGGAAGACCCACAGCGGGTTGACGCGTGTCCAGAACGCGGTCGCCGCGGTCGCCAGCGTGATCAGCGCCGCATACACGTTGTGGTCGGCGGCCCGTGCCAGCACCGCCGCGCTGGCGGCTATCAGGCCAAGCGACACCGGCACGAAGCCCTGTTGCACGGCGACGCGCCAGCGCGCGTCCTTGAAACGGTCCCAGGTGCGCGCCACGAAATAAGCGAGCACGCACGTCGGAACCACCATCGCGGTGATTGCGACCGCCGCCCCGGCAAGGCCGGCGACGTGATAGCCGATCAGCGCCACGATAATCACGTTCGGCCCAGGCGACAGCTGCGAGATCGCGAACATGTCGGCGAACTGTTTGTCGGTCATCCAATGCATGACGTCGACGGCAACCCGGTGCATTTCCGGGATCGCGGCATTGGCGCCGCCGACGGCCAGCAGCGACAGCACGGCGAACAGCGAAAACAGCGTCCATAGCGGGTTCTGGCTCATCGCCTCACCGCTTGAACCAGGCCAACGCGACCGCAATCGGCGCCAGCCCCAGAAACACATAAGGCAGCGGCCAGTGCATGATCGCGACGCCGATGAATGCCAGGATCGCCACCGGCGGCCCCGAGTTCCATTCCCGCATGAACATCGGCGATGCCATCTTTGCGACCGAGGCGATCAGCAGTCCGGCCGCCGCCGAAGCGACGCCGGAGAGAATATGGCCGAGCGTTTCAACGTCGCCATAGCGTTCGTAAAGCACGCCGAGAATGGTGACGATGACAAGCGGCGGACCGACGAGACCAAGCAGGGCGACCGCCGCGCCGGCGACGCCGCCGAAGCGCGAGCCGAATACGACCGAGAAATTGATCGTGTTCGGTCCGGGCAGAAACTGCGACAGCGCGAAGGTCTCGTTGAACTCGTCATTGGTCATCCAGCGCTTGCGCTCAACGATCATGCGCCGCGACCAAGGCAGCGCCCCGCCGAAAGCCGCGAGCGAGACAAAAGTGAAAGCCCCTAGCAACTCGCCCAACGTGGGCTCGCTGGGCAAGGGCGACGCTGGTCTATCGGGGGAAGAATCGGACATTACAGGCAAGCATACCAACGCCGCCGGATGCAGCCAGCGGGCGAAGGCCGGCGCAGCCTTGCAGGACCGTCATGGCATCGTTAGCTCAGGTCGCATGTCTGCGATGAATTTGCTGTTGAACGTGCTGTGGATCGTATTCGGCGGCCTGCAAATGGCCGTCGGCTGGCTTATCGCCGCTGCGATCATGGTGCTCACCATCATCGGCATTCCGTGGGCCCGAGCGGCGCTGACCATCGCGCTCTACACGCTGTTGCCCTTCGGCCAGACGGTGGTCGACCGCAAGACCGGCATCGGTTCTGGCCCGATCGGCTTCCTCGGCAATCTGATCTGGCTCGTGCTCGCGGGCTGGTGGCTGGCGCTCGGTCATTTGATCGTCGCCGTGCTGTTGGCGATGACGATCATCGGCCTGCCCTTCGCATGGGCTCATCTGAAGCTTGCCGGTCTTGCACTCTGGCCCATCGGCAAGGACGTGGCCGGCCGATAATCAGCCGACGAGATGGGACGCCCACGCCATGAATGCACTGAACCGGTCGGGGTAGACCAGAAAATAGATGACGAGGGCTATGGGTGCGAGCAATAGCAGCCAATCGCGCATCGACCACACCTGCTGTCGCAGCGCATTATGCGCGCGATCCGTACCGGGGTGCGGCGGATGTGGCGGCAGTGCTAATGGATCGCCGTTGCCAGCGCTAAATATTGTCTCGAATTGAGCGCAGGCCTAGGCGGATCGCGTCTTCCGCGCGCATCACCCGTGGCCCCCGAGCCGGCGGCGAAGGGGACAGGGCCGAGGAGCGCGGCAACCAGGGCGAACGGCACAGGCCATACCGCCCTAGGCCGCAAAAACCGGCCGTCACGGACGGTCTTTATTCCTTAAGCCTTCGCCCCTATATTCGAGGGGCCGGGGCAACCCGGCTATGGCGATAAACGGCCGTCGTAATAAACCCATCGGACCCGGGGGCAGTACCCGGCGGCTCCACCAACGGGGCCGAACTAGGATCGACGAGGGCGTAAAGGGCGGACTTTTGCTCGGCATGGTACCGCCGTTATCGGGCCAAATTCATAGTTGCCAATGACAACTATGCTCCGGTTGCTCTGGCTGCGTAAGCAGTCCGAAAGACCGATCTAAAGCCCTGACGGGTTAAGCTCCATCAGGCGGGGTTCGGAGGCACCTGGCAACAGAAGCCTCCACTTCCTTCCGATTGTGACAATGTGGTTTTTGCGTTGCTGCCGGGATAGCTTTCGCCGCCAATCGCGCTAGATTCCCCGCGAAACTGCAAGCATCCGATGGCCGACCATATCCGCTACGATGTTCTGACCCAGCAAGCCCTGCGCGGGGTGGTGCGGACCGTGCTCGCCGACGCCGCCAAAAAAGGTCTGCCGGGCGAGCACCACTTCTACATCACGTTCGACACCCAAGCGCCCGGCGTGCGCATCTCCGAGCGGCTGCTCGCGCAGTATCCGGAAGAGATGACGATTATCCTCCAGCACCAGTTCTGGGATCTGACGGTCGGCGACCATGATTTCGAGGTCGGACTGTCGTTCGGCGGCATCCCGGAGAAGCTCACGGTGCCGTTCGAAGCGATCAGCGGCTTCTTCGATCCGTCCGTGCAGTTCGGCTTGCAGTTCGAAGAGGTGACCGAGGGCGAGGAACAGCGGCCGGCGCCGACGCTGACGCAGGATAAGGCAGCAGGAAAGAAGCCCCGCGGCGTCTCCTCGGCGCGTCCGCCCACGGTGGCAGCAACGGAAAAGCCGCCTGCGCCGCCGGCGGTGCCCGATCCCACGCCCGACAAGCCGATCGGCGGCGGCGAAGTCGTCCGCCTCGATCGGTTCCGCAAGAAGTAATGGCAAGATCGCGCAAGCGAAGCGCAAGACGAGGCGGCAAGCCCCGCACCCGCACCGAAGCCGACGCCTTCGGCCCGCTTGAAATCGAAGTCGACAAGCTCTGGGGCGCGCAGACCGAGCGCTCGTTGCGCAATTTCCGCATCGGCAGCGAGCGCATGCCGATCGAGATCGTGCGCGCGCTGGGGCTGATCAAGCGCGCCGCCGCCGAAGTCAACCGCGACCTGGGCTCGCTCGATCGCAGGCGCGCCGCCGCCATCATCAAGGCGGCGCAAGATATCGCCGACGGCAAGATGGATGCGCACTTTCCGCTGCTGGTCTGGCAGACCGGCTCCGGCACCCAGACCAACATGAACGTCAACGAGGTGATCGCCAACGCCGCCAACGTCGCGCTCGGCTCAAAGCTCGGCGCCAAATCGCCGGTGCACCCTAACGATCACGTCAATATGAGCCAGTCGTCGAACGATGCGATCCCGACCGCCATGCATATCGCGGCGGCGATCGCCATCCGTGATCGCCTGTTGCCGGCGCTCAAGGACCTGCAATCCGCGCTCGACCGCAAGACCAGGCAATTTGCCAGGATCATCAAGATCGGCCGCACCCACACCATGGACGCAACGCCGATCACGCTGGGCCAGGAGTTTTCCGGCTATGCCGCGCAGGTCAAATCGGCCATCGCGCGCCTGGTCTTGGCGCAGCGCGAGCTCTACCCGCTGGCGCAGGGCGGCACCGCGGTCGGCACCGGGCTCAACACCAAGCCGCAATTTGCCAAGGCCTTTGCCCGGCGCATCGGCAAATTGACCAAGCTGCCTTTCGTCTCGGCGCCGAATAAATTCGAGCACATGGCCGCCCATGACGCCTATGTCTTTGTGCACGGCGCGATCAACGCCGCAGCCGTGGCGCTCTACAAGATCGCCAACGACATCCGCCTGCTCGGCTCTGGGCCGCGCTCGGGGCTCGGCGAATTGATCCTGCCGTCAAACGAACTCGGCTCCTCGATCATGCCGGGCAAGACCAATCCGACGCAAAGCGAGGCACTGACCATGGTATGCTGCCAGGTGTTCGGTAATCAGACCGCGATCACCGTTGCCGGCAGCCAGGGGCATTTCGAACTCAACGTGTTCAAACCGGTGCTGGCTTACTGCATGATGCAGTCGATTAGGCTGCTGGCCGATGCGGCGAGATCCTTTACCGACAATTGCGTGACCGGTATCAAGGCCGACGAATCGCGCATCCGCGAATTGATGGAGCGCTCGCTCATGCTGGTGACGGCGCTGTCACCCAGGATCGGCTACGACAAGGCCGCGCAAGTGGCAAAAGCCGCACACGCCAACGGTACTACGCTACGCGAGGAGGCGGTGCGGCTTGGCTTTGTCACCGCCGCGGAATTCGACCGCCTGGTGCGGCCGCAGAACATGGTGCGGCCGCGCTGAGCCGCACTGTGGACAGCCTCGGCCTGGTTGCATTCGGCAATGCCTATCGAGGCCGCAACGACGCGGATTTTGCCGATCAACCAACTGTGTATTGCCCGCGATCAAGCCTCCACGCATTGATGGTGGCGCTGGCCGGCCAGGGCCGGCTGCGGCCCTGACGGCGCATGCGGCACCGACGCAGGGGCAATGACCAAATCCGACCTGCCGTGAGGCTGGCATGGCCGAGCTGATCAATCTTCGTCTTGCGCGCAAGCGCGCCAAGCGGCGCGATGATGAGTCTCGCGCCGCCGTGAGCCGCGTTGCGCACGGTCGGCCGAAATCCGAGCGCGAGCGCGATGCGGCGCGTGAAGAGAAGGCCCGGCGCGAACTCGACCTGCATCGGATCGACAAGGACAGCGACCGATGAGCTCGCCGGTGGTCAAGCGCTCGATCGTGGTCGCAGGGCACAAGACGAGCGTCAGCCTGGAAGATGCCTTCTGGAAGGGTTTGAAGGAAATTGCCAGCGAGCGCGACCTCACGCTCTCCGATCTCGTGGCGACAATCGATACCGGCCGCGACCGCAATAATCTGTCGTCGGCGATCCGACTCTTCGTTCTGGACCATTATCGCGCGCGCGCCGGCGGCACGCATGCACGCGGTGCAGCGCGCAGCGGCGGAAAAGCGGCCTCAGCGTTGCGAGCCGACTGCTGAGGCCTCCGGCAGCGATGGCCGTCCGGGTATTCGTCCGACTTCAACCGGCGGCGGCAAGGCCGGCGCATGTTGTTGCGGGGTGAGTTGAAGCGGGCCGCGCCCTACCGATGGCGCCGGCTGCCGCCCCGCCGGCGGTGCCGGCGGCGTCCGTTTGGCGGCGGGCGGCGCCTCGCTCTTCGGCTTCGGCGGCGGCGCGGACTCGATCGTGCGCAGCTGTTTTGACTGGTTCTCGATCTGCCGCAAGGTCAGCCAGCCGGTCAGCGCCGATACGTCGACCGCGCGCTCCGGCGCGGACAGCGGACCCTTCAAGGAGATGAAAATGTCCGGCCGCGCACCGCCCTGAGCGCCCGGCCCCGACAGCACCAGCCGCGCATCGATCGCACCTGTGGTCAGATCGAGCTCGCCCGCAGCCGTCAATTGCAGCGCCGCGCCGTCGACGCTGAATTTGCTCAGCCGTACCTGGCCGGCGCTGACGGGAAGGTCGCCCTGCACACTCTTGGCCGTGAGCGGCCCACCGAGCAGTGCCTTGCTCGCCAGATCGGCAATGCGCGCCTGATCGACCACCAGCCCCCGATCGACTGCGCCGGTAACGGAATCGAAGACGCGCGGGTCGAGCCCGGAAAATTGCGCATCCGTAAGAATGAACCGCCCCTCGCCTTGCAGCGATCCGATCAGCGCTCCCGGGCTGAGACCCACGCCCGCCATTTCGCCCGACAGCGCAAGCGTGCCTGTCACCGGCCGCCGGGCGCCGGATGCCAAAAGCTTACCCGCATCGGCGCCGTTCAGGGCGAAGCGCGTACTCATGTGCAGCCCATCTTCCGCCGCGCGGAACGACAGGCCGCCGCTCAGTCGGCCGCCGGCAATATCGCCGGAGATATCTGCGAATGACACGTCCTTCTTATCGAAGATGATGGTCGCGCCGAAGTCCTGCGCGCCCAGTTGTGGCATCAGTTCGACACTATGCGCTTTCACCGTAATGCGCCCGGCATAGTCGCCCAAGAGTCCGGCGGTAAAGGGCTCGTCCGCCGCGCTCCAGCCCGTTGCCTTCGCCGCCGGCATGCCGACAGCCGCCGCGATCATGCGACCGCCATCGATCCGGTCGACGACGATGTCGCCCTGCAATCGATGCGGCGCTGCCAAAGTCAACGCGAGCCTGCCGCGCATGGTGCTGCCGGCGAGGCTCGCCTCGATATTGTCCAGCGTCAGCTCGCCGCCGGCGAGCGCGATCCGCCCGTTGAAGTTCGCTGGAATGACGCCCTGCCCGTCCCGGAACGGCCTGAGCTGGACGCGGGAGATCGCCGCCTGCACCGCGGCGGAAGGCTTGCCGGCGAACGGGTTTGCCGTGCCGCTCGCGCTCGCGTCGAGAGTAGCCGCCTTGAGTGTACCCTCGACATGAAGTTCGCCATGCGCCGGGCCGCTTGCCTCAAATTCGAGGACCGCGGCGCCCGCATCTGCGGCCACAACAGAATCGACACCGAGCATGGCGAGCAGTTGCCTGCCGTCATCGGCCGCAAGCGTGCCGCCGAGCTTGAAGTCGCCCAGACCAAGAGACAGCAAATCGACGTTCGTCTCGCTGGTGACGGCAAGACGTGCCGCGCCAAGGGCGCCGTCGATTCCGAGCTTGATCGAAGCCTTGGGCGAATCGCCTTCGACGCTGAGCTGGGCATGTAATTTGGCCGGCGCCATCGCCTGCGCGCGAGGCGCAATCATGCCGGCGGTCTCCGGCCAGAACCGCGCCAGCAGGGCTGCGACCGGCGTCATGTTCCGCGCGTCGAGATCGAGATTGATGCGGCCCTGCGGCTTGGGCGCCGTGACGATGTGCCCGCTGGCCGACATGGCGGCACCGCCGAGGTCGGCGACCGACAGCCGGTCGATCCTGAGCCCGCCGGCATCGACCTTGAGTCGGGCGCTCAGATCGCGGGCATCGAGCCCGGCGACCGTGCCGTGGCCGATGTCGGCGGCAATCGTCATATCGTGCGGCCGCTCGATATCGGCGCCGGCCAGCAGCGCATTGCCAAAGGCGAGCGCGGCGTCGATATCGAGATCCTGTGCCTTGAAATTTGCCTCGAGCCGCGCCGGCTGTGTTCCCTCGGCAAAGGCATAGGCGAAGCGGCCGGTGATCGGTTTGCGGTCGAATTCGGCCTCGAGCCGATCGGCCGCAATTCTGTCGCCGGCGAGCGTGATGTCCCCACGCAGGCTCAACGGCCGCAGCTCGCTGTGCGCCAAAGGCCGCCCTTCGAGCCATGCGGTCAGCGCCTTGGGATCGTTGGTCTTCAGTTCTGCGAGACCCCTGAAATCGACGCCATTGCCCGCGACCGCGAGGCGGCCGCTGACCCGCACCTGGGTGAAGCCCGGCGCGCGAAATTCGAAGTGATCCAGGCTCCAATCGCCGGCCTCGGCGCTGAGGTCGCCGCGCAGGTTCTGCACCGTGTCGCCGCCGAGCGTCACCCGATCGATGCCGATGCCAATCTTGACGGGAATGCCGGGGCGGAAGGCGCTGCCGCCCAGTTGCGCGAGGCGTGCAAGTGCGGCAGCGGGCGGTAGCGCGCCGCCGCGTTCGGCGAGCGCACGGTCGAGATCGATCTGGTCAGCCGACAGCACGCCGTCAAAGCGCGGCGTTTTACCGAACTTGAAATCCGCGACGCCGGTGAGTTTGAAGCCTCGATCGGCCGCACCGTACTGAAATTCGACGTTCTGCATCAGCGCCGAGGTCGTCGTCGCCTTAACCTTGCCGCCGAGGTACCACGGCTGGATGAGCCCGCCGCTGCGTCCGGCGGCGGCAAGACCGACCGGCCGCCGCAAGCTCAGCGTGCCCTCAAAAACCGGGGTACCGCCACCGAGCGAGAGCGCGCCGTCGGCTTCGGCGCTGAGCGGATGGTTGACCGGATCGACGGTGAGGCGCAGCCGCAGCTTGCCGTCGTCGCCGTAGCGGCTCGCCGACAGCCGGAACGGATAGAGGTCACCGCCGACATTGGTTGCGCCCTCGCCCTTGACCGGGCCGAGCAAGGAACGCACCTCGCCCTTAAACCAGAGATGATCAAGCGTCAGGCTGCGGGCGGCGGCATCGGTTAGCGTCAGCGTGCCGTCGTCGATGCTGAGCCGGTCGATGCTCAGCGCGTCGGGATCGAGACCGATCGCCAAATTGGGAACTTGCAGACGACCTGCGGCATCGAGGCCGAGCGTCAGTTGCGGCCCGGTGAGATGCATCTCGGTCGCGCGCCATTCGCCGCGCATCAAGGGACCGAGCGCAAGCTCGAGGCCCAGCGCGCGGGCGCGCACGCTCTCCTGCCCACGGCCGATTTCGATGCCGTGCAACGTCAGCTGCGGTGACGGCAGGAGCCGTGCGTCGATCGCGCCGGAGACGCGCACCTCGAGACCGACGATCCGAGTCGCCTGCGCCTCGAATGTCGATCGATAGCTGCCCCAGTCGATGAGCAGCGGGCCGACCAGCGCCGTCACCAGCGCCAGGATGATCGCGATCGCCAATCCGAGCAGTGTTGTCTGCAATGCTTAGCTCCGGCGCCGGCCCTGCCATGCGCTCGATCCCGGAATGTACGCGATTTTGGCGCCGCTTGCCGGCAAATCTATGTCGCCGCATTTAGTCGAGCGCGACAATCTTGCCGGGGTTCATGATGTTCTGCGGGTCGAGCGCGCGCTTGATCGCCGCCATCGCCGCCAGCGCCGCCGGCCCATGCTCGCCCAGCATGTACTTCATCTTGCCCTGGCCGATGCCGTGCTCGCCGGTGCAGGTGCCGTCCATCGCCAACGCCAGCTGCGCCAGCCGCTCCATCAAAATCCCTGCCCGGCGCACCTCGTCGGCGTCGCTCATGTCGACCAGCAGGCTGAGGTGGAAATTGCCGTCGCCGACATGGCCGAGGATGGGCGCCACCAGCTTCAATTCGGCGACCTCGCGCTGGGCGGCGGTGACGCATTCGGCCAACCGCGAAATCGGCACGCAGACGTCGGTGGCGAAGGCTTCGGCGCCGGGGCGCAGGCGGCGCGCGGCGTGGTAGCCGTCGTGGCGCGCCTGCCACAGCCGGCTGCGATCCTCGACCTTGGTCGCCCATTCGAACGGGCCGCCGCCGAGCTCTTTGACGATGTCGCCGAAGCGCTGCGACTGCTCGGCGACGCCGGCGTCGGTGCCGTGGAATTCGACGAACAGCGTCGGCACCTCCGGCAGCGCCAGCTTGGAATAGGCGTTCACCGCCTTGATCTGCAGCGCGTCGAGCAACTCGATGCGCGCCACCGGAATGCCGGACTGGATGGTGAGGATGGTGGCCTGGCAGGCGGCGTCGACCGAGGGAAACGGGCAGACCCCGGAAGCGATGGCTTCGGGGATGCCCGATAGCTTGAGCGTCAGCTCGGTGATGATGCCGAGCGTGCCCTCGCTGCCGACGATCAGCCGTGTCAGGTCATAGCCGGCCGAGGATTTCTTGGCGCGGCGCGAGGTGGTCATCAACGTGCCATCGGCCTTGACAACCTTCAACGCCAGCACGTTGTCCTTCATGGTGCCGTAGCGCACGGCGTTGGTGCCGGAGGCGCGCGTTGCCGCCATGCCGCCGAGCGAGGCATCGGCGCCGGGGTCGATCGGAAAGAACAGGCCGCTGTCGCGCAGCTGCTCGTTGAGCGCCTTGCGCGTGACGCCGGGCTCGATGACGCAGTCGAGGTCCTCGGCATGCACAGCAAGCACCTTGTTCATGTCGCGGAAGTCGACCGAGACGCCGCCGAACGGCGCGTTGACGTGCCCCTCGAGCGAGGTGCCAGTGCCGAAGGCGATGACCGGGACGTCGTTCGTCGCACAGATGCGCACGATGCGCTGCACGTCCTCGGCGTTTTGCGGAAACACCACTGCGTCGGGCGGCTGGTTCGGCACCCAGGTCAGCGTGTTGCCGTGCTGCTCGCGCACGGCCTGGGCGGTGACCAGCCGGTTGCCGAAGGCCGCGGCGAGGTCGGCGACCGCCTTCTTGACGGCTGCCGGGTCGCGGCGTCGTTGTGTGGAGGCTGGTTCAAGCAGCGCCATTCGCGGATCCTCTCGCGTCCGACATTAGCAAATGGCGGACGCGGTCACGAGGCAGGAATAGGCACCAGCTTTGCGATTGTCTAGCCGCGCGGTGCGAGACGCCCGTCCCACGACATGAACCACCCGCTGCTGTCCTCGCGGACAAGCCGGAAACCGAGATTGCTCGGCGGCGTGCCGACCGCACAGCCGCCGGCGCGGGCGTCGCGGATGAAATCCGTGATGTAGGTGCGGTGGCGGCCTTCGACGACGCGCACGCCGCAGTTCTCCGTCACCACGCGCGCCTTGCCGCCCTCGACCAGCGAGCGCGTGAAGCAGGTCGAGGTCCATTCCCAGACATTGCCGCCGATATCGGCGATGCCGTTTTCGTTGACTCCGAAGCTGCCGGTCGGCTGAGTCGTCGGATCAGCCGGCTGCGAGCGCGCCTCGCGATCGTAATGATAGAGCCAGCGCGCGATCGGGTCGTTGGCGACCGAGGACAGCGGCGCCTCGTCCGGGGCGCGGCTGCCGGCGGCATAGGTCCACTCCTCGTCGGTCGGCAGGCGATAGCGGCTGCCGGTCTTGTCCGACAGCCAGCGGGCGTAGGTTTGCGCGTCGCGGAAGCTCACCATGACCGCCGGCCGGTCCAGCCTGGCGGCAGCGTCCGGCGGCACGGCGACGCAGACCTTGTCGGCGACGCAGCGTTGATACTCCGCCACCGTCACCTGGTATTTCATCAGCTTGAAGGCGCGGCGGATATGGATCGTCGCCGGCGGCGGATCGCCGGGCTTGCCGTCGCGGATGAACTCGCCCGGCGGCCAATAGGGCGCAGTGCCGGGCTTCAATTCGACCACGACCGGTGCCTCGACGTCACCGTGCGGCGCCGGCGCCAGGACCGAGACCGCCATCGGGCTTGCGGCAAATGCCACCGCCGCGACAACGATCTTGATCTTGAGCGCCAGCAACATGGCGGATCTCCCAGGCGGCGGGCCAAGGCCCGCCGCAGATCGGTTACTTTTCGCCGACGGTCTGCTTGATCGGAGCCGGCGGCTTGATCTGCTTCATCAGGTCGTCGTTCCACTGGCCGTCCACCTTGAAATGGGCGGTGGCGCCGAGCAGCGCCGCTTCGATGAGATTGTGGTTGACGTAGGCGTAGACGCCGGGCTGACGGAAGGTGTAGAGCGCCGCCCCCGCCGAACCACCGCGAATGAACCAGGTCTCGAGATTGGTGTCGGGCGCGACCGAGAACTTACCCTGCTCCCAGACGTAGTCGCCGTGGCCGCCGATCAGGTGCGGTCGCGTATCGCGGTTGGCCTGCGAATGGATGATCATCACCGTCTCGCCGACCTTGGCCGGCATGGCGTTCTTGCCGGTGAGAGAGCCGACCTTGCCGTTGAAAACGACGTGCGTCGGGATGAGCTTGCGCATCGCCTCTTCGGTGTCGGCATAGGAGTCGCCGAGCGACTCGTAGGTCTTGAACTTGCCCTGCTCGTCGCGCGGGATGTAGAACTCGTTCTCGCCGATGTAGTAGATGCGGTCGTAGCGCAACGGCTTGCCGTTGCCGTCCTTGAGGCCGTCGCGCGGCAGCACCATCACCGCGCCGCTCATGCCGGATACGACGTGCCACGGGATCATCGGGCCGCCGGGCGCGCAGTGATAGACGAAGACGCCGGGCCGGGTCGCCTTGAAGCGCAGCACGACCTGTTCGCCCGGATTGATCAGCGTCAGCGGCGCGCCGCCCAGCGCGCCGGTGGCGGCGTGGAAGTCGATATTGTGCGCCATCTGGTTGGCCGCCGGATTGACCAGCGTCAGCTCGATATAGTCGTCCTGATGCACGACCATCAGCGGGCCGGGGATCGAGCCGTTATAGGTCATGGCCTGCATGGTGGTGCCGTCGTCGTCGATGACGATCTTTTTCTCTTCGATCGTCAGCGTGACTTCGTTGATGACCGGGCCCTGCTTGGCAACCTGGTCGTGCGGATGCACCAGCGGCGGCGCCACGAGATTGAGCTTCTGGCGGCGGCTCGGCAGCGTGCCGACCTCGGTCGCCGCGGCGGCGGCCTCGGGACGGGCGGCGGTCGCGGCAGCGGCCGCAAGGCCAGCGACACCGATCATTGCGGTGCGTCGGGTCAGAAACATGGCAATCCCCTTTGTGTTTTGAGTCCTGAAACCGGCAATCAAACTAGGCGCAAAGGGGCGATCTTCTTTGCGCTGCATCAATCTCAAATGTCATTGAGTCTACGTATGAATCCGTAGCGGCGCGGTTGCCGCACCCAACCCAAATTTGTCCCGGCTTACGTAGAAATACGGAGGGCCGATCAGCCTTCGGCCAAAGACTGCAGCTTCTCAGGCTCGCGCACGACGATTCGCTGGCGGCCGCCGTCAATGAGCCCTCGCTGCTCCCAGCCGCTGAGGATGCGGCTGACCGTGTGCAGCGTCGTGCCCGTCATCTCGGCGATGTCCTGACGGCTGATCGGAAAGTCGACTTCGACGCCGGATTCGACTTTGCGGCCAGCCTGGCGAATGAGACGAAGCAGAGCGTGCGCGACACGGCTTTCGGCCTGCTCGGTCGACATTTCGACGACGCGGGTGTGGGAGTCTTGCAGACGACTGCCCAGCGTCTGCAGTGTATTGGTCGCCAGCACCGGATATTTCTCGACCAGGCGCGGCCAAATTGACGCAGGCCAGACCAGCACCACGCTGTCGTCCACCGCCGTCGCGGTCGCCGGGTAACGCGGCAGGCCGATGGCCATGGCGACACCGAAAATTTCGCCCGGCGCCACGTAGCGCACTACGACCTGCTGGCCGTCCGACGTCGTCTTGGTGGCGCGCACATGGCCGTGCAGCAGGACGAAAAACGACTCGGCCTCCGCACCCTCTTCGAAGACAACGCTGTTCTTCGCGTGATGAACCGCATGGGCTTCACGCAGGATGTCGTCGAGTTCGGTGGGCGAAAGTCCGGCAAAAAGTGGCAGGCCCGCGGCAAGCGAGCGGTCGACTGCGGCCATGATCGTCCTCTCGACGTCCGTCTGCGCAGCCTTATTAGACCGCGTGTGCCGCGGACACAATTAGCGGAAATGTCCCGGTGGACGGGCGAAATTCGCTGTCGTAGGTTCCCGCTCCCGTTTGTCGAAGCTGGAGTTTGCGAATGGCCGGCCCGATCATTGCCGTCACCGACAGTGTCTTTCCCTCCCTCGATCCCGCCAAGGCCGCGCTCGCCAAGCTCAATCCGACGTTTCGCATGTCGAAAAGCGCGAACGCTGACGATATCCTCGCGGTTGCCAGGGATGCAGACGCGATTCTGGTCACCTACGCCAAGCTGACGCGCGAGATCTTGACCCAACTCACCAAATGCAAGGCGATCGGCCGCTTCGGCCTGGGCGTCGACAACATCGACCTCGTAGCGGCCAAGGAAAAGGGCATCGCCGTCAATTATGTGCCCGACTATTGCATCCGCGAGGTCTCGGACCACGCCATGGCTTTGCTGCTGGCGCTGATTCGCAAGATTCCGTTCTCCAACAGGCTGGTGCAAAGCGGGCGCTGGGAAATGCCGGCGGTGGTGCCGATCCGTCGCATCGAAGGCACCGTGCTCGGCCTTGTCGGCTTCGGCAACATTCCGCGGC
This sequence comes from Pseudolabrys sp., assembly GCA_035652735.1. Classification (GTDB taxonomy): domain Bacteria; phylum Pseudomonadota; class Alphaproteobacteria; order Rhizobiales; family Xanthobacteraceae; genus Pseudolabrys. The sequence goes on from DASRDF010000095.1 coordinate 16,476, forward strand.
TGGTTGCACCGAAGGCAAAGGCCTTCGGCATGAAAGTGATCGCCTTCGACCCCTTCGCCAAGACCGAGCTGTTCAAGGCAGCCGGCGTCGAGAGCGTCGATTTCGACACCTTGCTAAAGACTTCCGATTACGTCTCGGTGCATGCACCGCTGACGCCGCAGACGCGCGGCCTGATGAACGCGACCACCTTCGCCAAGATGAAAAGGGGCGCCTACATCGTCAACACCGCGCGCGGGCCGCTGATCGACGAGGCGGCTTTGGTCGCCGCGCTCGACAGCGGCCAGCTCGGCGGCGCCGGACTCGACGTGGTGGCAGCAGAGCCGCTGGCCAAGGATTCTCCCCTGCTCGGCCGCGACAATGTGATCGTCTCGCCGCACACGGCATTCTATTCGATCGAGGCGCTGGAGGAATTGCAGAGCAAATGCGCCTCCGATGTCGCCCGCGTGTTAAGCGGCGAAAAGGCCGTCTATCCGATCAGCGCATGACCAAACGCTCCGCTCATTCCGCGCAAGCGGGAATCCAGTTCTTTTTGCCCTGCGTGCCCGCTTTCGCGGGGACTGGCGCCCTAGCCAGGCCGTGACGGAATTCCCCGCCCCCTTTGTCTCCTCGGTCATGCGGGTCGAGCCGGCCTGGATCGACTACAACGGGCACCTCAACATGGCCTATTACAACGTGCTGTTCGACCGCGCGGTGGACGAGACCTACGAAATGCTCGGCATCGGGCTCGACTATCTCAAGCGAACCAACCATTCGACCTTCACCGCGGAAGTGCATGTGCGCTATCTGCGCGAGATCCACGAAGGCAATCCGGTGCAAGTGGAGTTTCAGCTGCTCGACTATGACGAGAAGCGCATCCATTATTTCGAGACGCTGAAGCACGCCGAGCAAGGCTGGGTTTCGGCCACGTCGGAGAACATGACGCTCCACGTCGACATGGGCGCCAAGAAGGTGGCGCCGTTTCCCGAGGACGTCCTGCAACGGCTGGAAGCGATGAAGGCCGCGCACGCGCGCCTGCCGCTGCCCGACGGGGTCGGGCGCCGCATCGCCATGCCGCAAAAACAAAAGCGCTGACCGCCTGCTACCTCACGCCGAGCGATTGACCCTCACTGCTTACAATCCTTGGCGTAAGGATCGGCGTTATCGGCAATCACCTTCTCGACAATCGAGGTTTGATATTTTCCGTCCGCGCGCTTGACGACCTTGGTCAAATAGAAATCCTGGATCGGATAGCCGTTGACGTTGAATTTGAACGAACCGCGCAGCGACTTGAAGTCCGCCTTCTTGAGCGCGGCGCTCAAGGCCTTGCTGTCCGACACGTTGCCCTTGGTTGCGCGCACCGCGCTGTCGATCAGCATGGCGGCGTCATAGGCCTGCATCGCATAGGAGGCGGGGATTGCGTGGTAGGCCGCCTCATACGCTGCGACGAACTTTTTGTTCTGCGGATTGTCGGTGTTCGGCGCCCAGGTCAGGGCGCCGAAGATGCCATCGGCGGCTTCGCCCAGCACCGGCAGCGTCGCCTCGTCGGCGGTGAAGGCCGAGATGATCGGAAATTTCCCCTTCAGGCCCGCCTGGGTGAGCTGCTTGATCAGGCTGATGCCGAGGCCGCCGGGCATGAAAGTGAACAACGCGTCGGGCTTGTTGGCGTTGAGTTTGGACAAGTCCGCCTGGAAATCGAGGCTGTTGAGCGGGACCAGCGATTCCTCGACGATCGTGCCCTTGTATGTGCTCTTGAAGCCAGCGAGCGCGTCCTTGCCGGCCTGATAGTTCGGCACCAGGGCGTAAACGCGCTTGTAGCCTTTGTCGTTCGCCGCCTTGCCCAGCGTCTGGAAGATCTGGTCGTTCTGGTAGGACGTGACGAAAAATCTGGCATTGCAGGCCGCGCCGGCAAACGACGATGCTCCGGCATTGGTGCTGATCAGTACCTTGCCAGCATCCATGACCGGCTTGTGAATTGCTTGAAGGATATTGGAGAAGATCGGGCCGACCACGATGTCGACCTTGTCGCGCTCGAGCAGTTCCTGGACTTTCTGAATCGCGACGTCGGGCTTGAGCCCGTCATCGGCGACGAACAGTTCCACATCCTTGCCGCCCATCTTGCCGCCGAGGTCCTTGACCGCAAGCTCGAAGGCATTCTTCGACTGCTGGCCGAGCACACTCGGCGGCCCCGACAGCGTGTAGATGAGTCCGATGCGGATTTTGTCTGGGGCGGCGCCATGGCCGGCGGCAATAAAGGCCACAAATGCCATAAATGCCACAGCGGCCGTTGCCGCAGCGGCGCGCGGCGAAAATACTCGGTACATGTTTTCACTCCCCCACACGGCGCGTTGTGTTCGGCACGGGACCGGCGGCCACCGTGGCTCTACGCCGCGAAGCGGCGAATTCTAAGTGGAATATCGGCTTTGTGAAGCCCTGTCGCTTGCGGCCGCGGCGCCGTCGCCAGCGCCCGCGGCGCGGCGTCATGTTCACAACTTTGGCACGCTCATGTATGTTTCCGGCGCGTGCGACGTTGTCAGGGAGAGTTGCGTGAGTGACCAGGTCAAATTCGTCTTGGACGAAACCCGTATCCCGAAGGCTTGGTACAACCTGGCAGCCGATCTTCCGAAGCCCCCGCCGCCCGTCCTGCATCCGGGAACGAAACAGCCGATCGGCCCCGCCGACCTCGAACCGCTGTTCCCGATGGCGCTGATCATGCAGGAGGTGTCGGCGGAGCGCTACATCGATATTCCCGAGCCGATCCGCGACGTCTACCGGATGTGGCGGCCGTCGCCGCTGATCCGCGCCCGCCGCCTCGAACAGAAGCTCGGCACCCCCGCCAAAATCTACTTCAAGTACGAAGGCGTCTCGCCGGCCGGCTCGCACAAGCCGAACACCGCGGTGGCGCAGGCCTGGTACAACCAGCAGGCCGGCGTCAAACGGCTGAGCACCGAGACCGGCGCCGGCCAGTGGGGCTCCTCGCTCGCCTTCGCCGGCGCGCTGTTCGGCATCGAGGTCACGGTGTTCCAGGTGCGCGTGTCCTACGATCAGAAGCCGTACCGCCGCGCGCTGATGGAGACCTACGGCGCGCGCTGCATCGCCTCGCCGTCGAAAGAGACCGACTCCGGCCGCGCCATCCTCAAGCAGCACCCCGACAGCCCCGGCTCGCTCGGCATCGCCATTTCGGAGGCGGTGGAAATGGCCGCCAAGGACCCGGCGGTGAAATATTCGCTCGGCTCGGTGCTCAACCACGTGCTGCTGCACCAGACGGTGATCGGCCAGGAGGCCATCGAGCAGCTGGCCATGGCCGGCGACGACGCCGACATCGTCATCGGCTGCGCCGGCGGCGGCTCGAACTTCGCGGGCCTGGCGTTTCCGTTCCTTGGCCTGCAACTGCGCGGCGGCCGCAAGCGGCGCGTCATCGCGGTCGAGCCCGCGGCCTGCCCGTCGCTGACGCGCGGCAAGTACGCCTACGACTTCGGCGACACCGCGCATCTGACGCCGCTGGTGAAGATGCACACGCTCGGCTCGACCTTCATCCCGCCCGGATTCCACGCCGGCGGCCTGCGCTATCACGGCATGTCGCCGCTGGTGTCGCACGTCAAGGAGCTCGGCCTGATCGAGGCGCGCGCCTACCACCAGAAGACCTGCTTCGAGGCCGGCGTCGAATTCGCGCGCTGCGAAGGCATCGTGCCGGCGCCGGAAGCCACCCACGCCGTGCGCTGCGCCATCGACGAGGCGATGCGCTGCAAGAAGGAGGGCAAGGCCGAGACCATCGTCTTCAATCTGTCCGGCCACGGCCATTTCGACATGCAGGCCTACATCAACTACTTCGAAGGCAAGCTCGTCGACCAGAACTACGACGAGAAGGAACTGGCCATGGCGCTCGCGGGGCTGCCGAGCGTGGCCGCATGATCCTTAGTTTGTCATTCCGAGACGGCCCGAAGGGCGGGGCGCGGAAGCCATAATCCGCAGCGCTGCGGAGGACGGATTCCGGGCTCCCCGCTGCGCTCGGCCCCGGAATGACGCGAATCCAATGAGGGGGAACCACCTATGATCGAGCCATATAACGCCGTTGGCCTGATCCCGAGCTTCTGGGGCATTCGCCGGCGCGAGGAGATCAAGCACAATATCGAGCACCTCAAGGGCCTGACCAAGGCGGCCTTCTGGCTGTCCAACCTCGACATTCCGGTGCGCCTGCTCGCCATCCCCGAGGGCGCGCTGATGGGCTTCAACGACGAGGTGCTGGACGTCGATCACGCCGACTATGCCAATACCTGCTGCATCGACATCCCGGGGCCCGAGACCGACGAGATCGGCAAGCTGGCGCGGCAGTGGAACGTCTTCATCATGGCGCAGGCCAAGGCGCGCCACAAAGACTGGAAGGACCGCTTCTTCAACGTCGGCTTCATCGTCGACCCGGACGGCAAGATCATCCTCAAGCACTACAAGATTTCGGCGCTGCTGCCGGTCGAGCGCTCGGTGTCGCCGCACGACATCTACGACTGGTGGATCGAGAAATACGGCCGCACGCTCGACGCGTTCTGGCCGGTCGCCGACACCAAGATCGGCCGGCTCGGCATCATGATGGCGATGGAAGGCAATTACCCGGAGAACGGCCGCGGCCTCGCCATGAACGGCGCCGAGGTGGTGTACCGGGCCTCAATGCCGGCGCCGTTCACCGAAAACGACGTGTTCGAAATTTCCAACCGCGCCCGCGCGCTCGAAAACAACATGTATATCGTGGCGCCGAACATCGGCAGCTATCACCTCGACGCCGATCACCCGGTGGGCATCGACGCCGGCGGCGGCCAGTCGATGATCGTCGACTACAAGGGCCAGCTGGTCGGCAAGCAGCGCGACACCAACGGTTCGACCTTCGTCGCCGGCGTCATCAACATCGAGGCGCTGCGCCATCATCGCGCCTCGGCGCAGGTCACCAACTGGATGAAGGACATCCGGGCCGAGCTGGCCCAGATCATCTACGAGAAGCCGATCTATCCGAAGAACCGCTACCTGAAGAAGATCCCGCCCAAGCACGCCGACTACAAGCGCGACGTCATCGACAAGCAGGTGGCGCTGATGCAGAAGCGCGACATCTGGAAGAAGCCGTCGTACTGACGCGGCGCGGCGCTAGTCCGGTATTATGGCGCAAGCGATAGGTAGCCAATGGTTTCCAACGAAAAGGAGTGGGGTGAGCGGGCAACCGCCTTCCTGAAGCACAATTGGATGGCGTAGCGCTGGAAGAAATTTAGTTGGAGGTCGCTCTCACTTTGGATTTTTGTCGGACTTCCCCTCTATTATGACCCACACAGCGATAATGCCACCCACCAATGCTCCGAACAGGAGAGTAAAAATTATGGATTCTGGGAAAAGACCCGTTGCGACCCAGTAGCGTATTTTACGTTGTGGCTGGTTGCCTTTACTGGCGTTCTCAGTCTCTCCACGATCGGCCTGTGGGTTGCGACGAGAGATTCTGTTAAAATCGCCAAAGCGGCCCTCACTGATATTGAAAGAGCATTTGTTTTTTCGGACTTTGACATCGTTCCTTCCGGTAACAACGGCCACCTCACTGGCTGGACAATAACTCCGAAATGGAAAAACGGCGGGAACACTCGCGCCAAGCATCTTTACAGCCACGTAAGTTGGGATCATTTCCCTGGCGCGTTGCCAGAAGATTTTACGTTTCCTGATCTGATGTTGCCCGAAATGGCGGAGGAGCACAGCGCTACATTCATTCCTGCGGGCGGTGTTGTCACCAACGATCTGATAGAAATTCCTGTTGAATTGCTGGATGCGGCAAGGATGGGATTCGTTAGAATTTTTATTTGGGGATGGACCGAGTACGACGATATTTTCGAGAGAAGTCCCCCGCATCGTACCGAATTTTGTAATGAGATTGTCGTTACTAGAGACCCCTATAACCCCGCTGTGCGATGCCTCGGCCTGAGAATAATTAGCAAACACACAGGCGCAGATGGCGATTGCTACCGCCAAGCGCGGCCAGCCAATAAGCGCCACGAGCCATTTACTTAGCCTGTGGCGTTTGCACCATAATACCGCGCTAGTCGATGCGGCCGCCCGAAAACCGCCGCCCCGGCACAGTGAGGAAGTAACCGACCGCCTGGCCGCCGTCGGCGCCGACCACGCTGCCGGTGGTGTAGCGGGACTCGTCGCAGGCGAGGAACACCGCCGGCCCGGCGATGTCCTCGCCGGAGCCGACGCGGCCCATCGGCACGCCCTTGCGGCGGCCCTCGTAGATCTCCGGATCGGCATACATCGCCTCGGTGCCGGGCGTGCGGATGTAACCCGGCGTGATGGCATTGGCGCGGATGCCGTAGGGCGCCCACTCCATGGCCTGCAATTTGGTCAGCATGATCAATCCCGCCTTCACCACGCTGTAGGCGCCGGCCCAGTTGTAGGGAAACAGCCCGGCGATCGAGGCGATGTTGACGATGACGCCGGATTTCTGCGCGATCATGTGCCTGGCGCAGGCCTGGCTCATCATGAACGAGCCCTTGAGCCCGATGTTCATCGTCGTGTCCCAGGCCGCTTCGGGAAGCTGTTCCAGTTTTCCCGGCACGATCTTCATGGCGTTGTTGACGAGAATATCGATCCGTCCACGGTCCTTGATGACCGTATCGACCATGCGGGCGATGTCGGCCGGCTTGGCGACGTCGGCGACGACGGCCATGCCGCCGGCCTCCTTCGCGGTCGCCTCGGCGGTCGCCGCATCGACGTCGTTGATGACGACCCTGGCGCCCTCCCTGGCATAGGCGAGCGCGATGTCGCGGCCGATGCCGCGGCCCGAGCCGGTGATGATCGCCACTTTGTCTTTGAGTCGCACGGAATTCTCCCCGCCTGTTTGTGAAAAGCCTGAAAAACCACGCTAAAGGCGGGGACTTCGGGCGACAAGGCCGCCCACAGACCTCGAAATTACGGCCCACGGGTGCCACATTGGCCGTGGAAGAGAGAATCGATGGCCGAACCCAAGCGACGCGTTCCAGCCGCGACCAGTGCCGGCCCCGCCCCTGGCGGGATCGCGGCGCGGGCCATGGGCGCGCGCGCGGCGCCCTACCTCGCCGACCTGAACCCCGAGCAGCGCCAGGCGGTGGAGACGCTCGATGGGCCCGTGCTGGTGCTGGCGGGGGCGGGGACCGGCAAGACCCGTGTCCTCACAACACGCATTGCACACATCCTCAACCTCGGCCGCGCCCGGCCCGGCGAAATCCTCGCCGTCACCTTCACCAACAAGGCGGCGCGCGAGATGAAGGACCGCGTCGGCGAGATGGTCGGCCAGGTGGTCGAGGGCATGCCGTGGATGGGCACGTTCCACTCCATCGGCGTCAAGATCCTGCGCCGCCACGCCGAGCTGGTCGGCCTCAAGAACAGCTTCACCATCCTCGACGTCGACGACCAGATCCGCCTGATCAAGCAGCTGTTCGAGGCGGAGAAGCTCGACGACAAGCGCTGGCCGGCGCGCGTCTTCGCCATGATCCTCGACGGCTGGAAGAACCGCGGCTTGACCCCCGACCGGGTGCCGGCCGGCGAAGCGGCGAGCTTCGCCAACGGCAAGGGCAAGAAGCTCTACATCGCCTATCAGGAGCGGCTGAAGACGCTCAACGCCGCCGACTTCGGCGACCTGCTGCTGGAGAACATCCGCCTGTTCCGCCAGCACCCGGACGTGCTGCGGCAGTACCAGAGCCGCTTCAAGTTCATCCTGGTCGACGAATATCAGGACACCAATGTCGCGCAGTATCTGTGGCTGAAGCTGTTGTCGCAGCCGATGAGTGTGCCGCAAGCCGCCGCGCAACCCTCTCCCCTTGTGGGAGAGGGTGGATCGCCTGAGCGAAGCGAAGGCGAGCCGGGTGAGGGGTTCAGCCTCGAAGACAGCTTCGACTCGCCGGCAAGTCCGACCCCTCACCCGCCCTCGCTCGGCTTCGCCTCCGCTCGGGCACCCTCTCCCACAAGGGGAGAGGGTGAAGTGAGCGCGCCGCACGGCACGGCGTTACCCTCTCCCCTGGGGGGAGAGGGAGTCCCGCCGAGTCTGCCGCGCGGCACAGCGCAACCCTCTCCCCTGGGGGGAGAGGGTGGCGAGCGAAGCGAGTCGGGTGAGGGGGAAACTGACTCTCGAGAGTCACTTGGCCCCTCACCCGCCCTCGCGGCTGACGCCGCTCGGGCACCCTCTCCCCCCAGGGGAGAGGGAAAGCAAGAAAGAAAAAACATCTGCTGCGTCGGCGATGACGATCAGTCGATCTATGGCTGGCGCGGCGCCGAGGTCGATAACATTCTGAGATTCGATCATGACTTCCCGGGCGCCAAGGTCATAAGACTGGAGCGCAATTACCGCAGCACCGGGCACATCCTCGCCGCGGCCTCGCACCTGATCGCGCACAACGAGGGCCGGCTCGGCAAGACGCTGCGCACCGAGGACGTGCTCGGCGAGAAGGTCCGCGTCACCGCCTGCTGGGACTCCGAGCAGGAGGCGCGCGAGATCGGCGACACCATCGAGGGCTATCAGCGCGACGCCCGCGACCGCGGCGAGGACCACCCGCTCGACGAGATCGCCATTCTGGTGCGCGCCTCGTTCCAGATGCGCGAATTCGAGGACCGCTTCATCCAGCTCGGCCTGCCCTACCGCGTCATCGGCGGGCCGCGCTTCTACGAGCGCGCCGAAATCCGCGATGCGCTGGCCTATCTGCGCGTCATCGCCCAGCCGGCCGACGATCTCGCCTTCGAGCGCATCGTCAATGTGCCCAAGCGCGGCCTCGGCGACGCCGCGCTGCAAATGCTGCACGACTTCGCCCGCAAGAAGAAGATCCCGCTGACGGAGGCCGCCAGCATCGTCTCCGCAACCGACGAGATGAAGCCGAAGCAGCGCGCCGCCTTGCGCGAGCTGATGGCGGGTTTCGCGCGCTGGCGCGACATGCGCGACCGCATGGCGCACACGGAATTGGCCGAGATCGTGCTCGACGAGAGCGGCTACACCGAGATGTGGCAGAAGGACCGCTCCGCCGACGCCGCCGGGCGCCTGGAAAACCTGAAAGAGCTGGTGCGCTCGATGGAGGAATTCGAGAACCTGCAAGGCTTCCTCGAGCACATCTCGCTGGTGATGGACCGCGAGAGCGGCGAAGGCGTCGAGGCCGTCAACATCATGACGCTGCACTCGGCCAAAGGTCTGGAATTCGACACCGTGTTCCTGCCCGGCTGGGAGGAAGGCTTATTTCCGCACCAGCGCTCGCTCGACGAGAGCGGCAAGGCCGGCCTCGAGGAGGAGCGCCGCCTCGCCCATGTCGGGCTGACGCGGGCGAGGAAGCGCGCCCGGATCTATTTCGCCACCAACCGGCGCATCCATGGGATGTGGACCTCGACGGTGCCGTCGCGCTTCCTCGACGAGCTGCCGGCCGAGCATGTCGAGGTGACGGAGGCGGCGGGCGGCGCCGGCGGCTTCGGCATGTCGGGCTACGGGCCGAGCCGCTTCGACGAGATGGGCGCCTTCGGCTCGAACTACACCACGCCCGGCTGGCAGCGCGCGCAGGGGCGCAAGGGGCGCGGCGGTTTCAGCGAAAACGGCCAACCCCGTTACGTCCCCGATGGCGTCTACGATGACGTCGATAAAGACGAGGGCCCGGCCTCCGCCGAAGACGGCTCCGGCGGGCAAGCGGACGATGATAATGCGCGCGGCCGTGCCACATCGTCCCCTCCCCCCTTGCGGGGGAGGGTCAGGGAGGGGGGTGCTTCGTCAAAGAAGCGCGCGCCCCTCGTCATCGAAGGCGAACTGATCGCCAAATCGACTGGCACCACCTCCTCCTTCGCCGTGGGCGAGCGGGTGTTTCACCAGAAATTCGGCAACGGCAACGTCACCGCCGTCGACGGCAACAAGCTGACGATCGCCTTCGACAAGGCCGGCGAAAAGCGCGTGGTCGATAGTTTTGTGGAGAGGGTGTGAGCCCTCCCTGTCATGGCCGGGCTTGACCCGGCCATCCCGCTTAGGATGGCATGGCCGTGCCAGCCTAAGCGGGATGCCCGGCACAAGGCCGGGCATGACGGACTTTGGCAATTCAAAGACCAGAACGGCAACCTCTGCTATACTCCGCCGCGAGGTGAACCGATGGCAGGACAGCGGAACGGCAACGGCAATCACGTCGGGCTCGCGCCCGAGGCGCCGGCGCGCGCCGAATACATGCGCGATTTCTATTCCTGGCTGATGGAGCAGGCCCGCTTCGTCCGCGAAGGCCGCTGGGACGCCGTCGACCGTGAAAACGTCGCGGAGGAGATCGAATCCTTGGGGCGGGAACAATTCAACAAGCTGGAAAGCGCGCTGCGCGTGCTGCTGACGCACATCCTGAAGTGGGATCACCAGCCGACGATGCGCTCGCGGAGTTGGGTGCTCTCCATCGAGGCCCAGCGTGCGGAAATCGACGATGTCTTGTCGGACAATCCAGGCCTGAAGCCGCGGATCGGTGAGGCGTTGGCACGCGGATATCGCAAGGCGCGCATCGACGCCGCGAAAGAGACTGGCCTGGAGAAAGGCAAATTCCCCGAAACCAGCCGCTATGGCTTCGACGAGATCATGTCGCGGGAGATTTCGCTTTAATCTGAGAGCTTATGCCACATTACATCGCGCTGATCCACAAGGAAGCCGACAGCAGCTACGGCCTGTCGTTTCCCGACGTGCCGGGCGTCATTGCGGCCGGCGACTCGATCGACGAGGCGATGGGCTGGCGGCCGAGGCCCTAGAATTCGCGGCCGAGGATTGGGAAGGTCGCGACGGCAGCAAGCGCTTCCCCGCCCCCCGCACCATCGACGAGCTGCGCGCCGACGCGGAATTTCAGGAAGACGCTGTGGACGCCGTTATTGCCGCCGTGCCGTTCCGCGCCAAAGCCGAAGCGGCGGCGTAACAAGCTCACAATTGCCTTCGACAAGGCCGGCGAAAAGCGCGTGGTGGATAGTAGCGAGATGGTGTGAGCCTGATCCTATGTCGCGGCCGTTCGTCGATGAGCTGGCATCTCCGCCACGACAATTTGTTGTGTCGGCTCATGCCAAAAATAATATATCCGCAAGCACCGCTTTGGGTCTCGCGTATTGCCGCCGTTCTTGATGTGCCAGTCCGCAGTTTGCCTTTGTCCTTGCCAATCCAGATCGAATTGATCTGCTCCGCAGTGAGCGTTGCGAATTCCATCTTCGACAATTTCTTCACGAAGGCTGCCTTCACCACCCTTCATGCGACGCTCGCGGCAAGCAGTGGCGAGCCACAACAGACAGCGAGCCGCCACCGCGACATCCGCAAATTCGGGCGAGCGTACCTGACGGCGCGCCTGCGGTGCTAGAACGACGCGTCCCGCCAAGTTGACATCTGCCCAATTTCCAAACTCCTGCCATGATTTGGGCAATTCAATATTTGAATCGACCGAGCTCCCGGCTGCCTTTATTTGCTCGATAAGTTGCTGCACACGAAAAGCGGATGCACGGGATTGCTCCTCGGCCGTCTCGGCCCGTTCTTCAGCTCGTTTGTGTTCGCTATCGAAGTACTCGAGCGAAGCTTTCTGATCTGAAACTTCTTTCTCCAGCGCTTCGATTCGCGCGTTCGCGGCTACGAGCTGCTCAGACTCGCTCGCGCCCTCCTTCATCAATTGTTGCTGTCGAATCTGCAGGCTCGCATTTCGAATCGCAGCAAATGCCAGCACGTCCCGACCTAGCAGAATTCTACGAACGCTTTCCGTAGCGGCGAGGGAGCGCATCCACCGCATGCATTGCGCGGCTCCATCAGCCGTTGAGAGATGATCGCCGATCACCAAACGATGCGCATATGGATTCGAATCTGGCGCAAAGCCCGGCAGATAAGTTCTTGCTCCCCCACCAAAGACAGATCTCTGTTTGCCAAAGTGGTCAGTGAGAACCCAGCTGTGCGCCGCGGGAAGAATGACAACGAAACCGTTACCTAACGTCGCTCGCGCAAGAGCTTCAGCATCAATAAGCGGCTTGTTCGGGTCGCTGGAGCCCTCAGGAACAGTCAACACGAAAATTGGCAATTTACGATAGGGATCAATGAGTATTTCTACTAGCTGAAGTGCATCCTTTTCTGTCTCGATAAGCCATGGTTCTGGGCTTATCTGTTGAGGTCCGCGGGACAGCGCGCAACTCTCGGCCACCTGCTGTACCAGCCCTGGCGTATGTGGCTCGATATCTAATTCAACCTCATGAGTGCTTGCCAACAAGCGCGCGCTGAATCGCGGGGCTTGGCCCACCATTAGGCCTACCGTGACCTCAGTCGTCCAAGTGCGACCAGCTACGTTCTTGTCAGGATCGTCCGCGCGGATGGCCCAAATGTCGGAATGCTCATTTTGCAAACGTACGCCGACGCTGTTTCTACCACCGGAGAAATATTCGAAATTTTCGAACTGCCATGCTTCTGCAGGCAGGCGACCCCCGCTACGATTCTGCGCCCAACGCAGCACCTCTTTTCGTGCGGTTTCCGCATTCTGAGTTGAATCTTTGCCAAACAGAGTTGCAGATACGCGCAAAATCTCAAATTCGCGCACCACACGCGGCATACGCGCTGCGACCGGGCTCAG
>DASRDF010000096.1:0-10813 GCA_035652735.1 Pseudolabrys sp.
CACCTTCACGCACAGCGCCTCGGGTTTCAGCCGCGCGCCGCGGCAGGCCTTGCACGGCACGTCGGTGAAATATTTCTGCAGGTCCTCGCGCGCCCAGTCGCTTTCCGTCTCGCGGAAGCGGCGCTCGAGATTGGTGATGACGCCCTCGAACGGCTTCTTCGTCGTGTAGCCGCGCAGGCCGTCGTCGTAGACGAACTTGATGTCGTCCTCGCCGGAGCCGTAGAGGATGGCGTCCTGCGTTTTCTTCGGCAGCTCCTTCCATTTGGCGTCGAGCGAGAAGCGGTAGTGCTTGGCCAATGCCGTGAGCGTCTGGATGTAATAGGGCGAGGAGGATTTTGCCCAGGGCGCGATGGCGCCTTTGCGCAGCGAGGCGTCGCGGTCGGGGATGACGAGATCGGCGTCGATGTGCTGCTCGACCCCGAGCCCGCCGCATTCCGGGCAGGCGCCGAACGGATTGTTGAACGAGAACAGCCGCGGCTCGATCTCCGGAATGGTGAAGCCGGAGACCGGGCAGGCGAACTTCTCGGAAAAGATCAGCCGTTCGGCATTGGCATTGCGGCCGCGGTTCGCCGCGGCGCCGGTGGCTTTCGTGTCCGCCAGTTCAACAACGGCCAGCCCGTCCGCGAGCTTGAGGCATTGCTCCAGCGAATCCGCGAGCCGCGTGGCGATGTCGCTCTTCACCACCAGGCGGTCGACCACGACGTCGATGTCGTGCGTGAACTTCTTGTCCAGCGCCGGCGCTTCGGCAATCTCATAAAACGCGCCGTCGATCTTCACGCGCTGGTAGCCCTTGCGCAGGAACTCGGCCAGCTCCTTCTTGTATTCGCCCTTGCGCCCGCGCACGACCGGCGCCAGCACGTAGATGCGCGTGCCTTCCGGCAGCGCCAGCACGCGGTCGACCATCTGGCTGACCGTCTGGCTCTCGATCGGCAGGCCGGTGGCGGGCGAGTAGGGGATGCCGACGCGCGCCCACAATAGCCGCATGTAGTCGTAGATTTCGGTGACAGTGCCGACGGTCGAGCGCGGGTTCTTCGAGGTGGTCTTCTGCTCGATGGAGATGGCGGGCGAGAGGCCGTCGATCTGGTCGACGTCCGGCTTCTGCATCATCTCCAGGAACTGGCGCGCATAGGCGGAAAGCGACTCCACATAGCGCCGCTGGCCTTCGGCATAAATCGTGTCGAAGGCGAGCGAGGATTTGCCCGAACCGGACAGCCCGGTAAACACCACCAGCTGGTCGCGCGGGATGGTCACGTCGATATTCTTGAGGTTATGTTCGCGCGCGCCGCGAATGGAAATCGCGCGCGCGTCATCGCCCTTTTTGCCGGGATTGTCGCTCATTACCGGATGGAACGTAGTGAGAACGGCGGCATTTCGCCAGCCCCTGGGCGGCGGCGCCGGTTCCCGTGGGGATAACGCCGGCGCGGACGCTGGACGGCCGCTATTCCGTTTCCTCATAAAAATAACGCGCTGCCGTTTTGCCGGCGCGACCGCTAAGAAAGAACCGGGAATAGAGCTGGAGAGGGGACCAGGGATGCGCGGCGTCAGCGGTGCATGATTATTCGATGCGCGTGAGTGCCATTCTCGCCGCGGCCGCGTTCTCGGGTGCTGCGGCGCAGGCGCAGCCGCCCGACGGCCGTGCCGTGTTCAACGTGCAATGCGTAGCCTGCCATCAGATCGACGGCAAAGGCGTGCCCGGCAGTTTTCCGCCGCTCGCCGGCAATCCCGACCTCTTCCTCGCGCGCGATTTTCCGGCGCGCGTGGTGCTGTTCGGCATGAGCGGCAAGATCGCGGTGAAGGAGCAGCAGATCGACGGCGCCATGCCGCCGCTCGGCGATGTGCTCAAGGACGATGAGATCGCCGCGGTGGTGAACTATGTGCGCGGTGCCTTCGGCAACGCGGCGCTGGCGCCCAAGCCGATGCCGCCGCTCGATGCGGCAACCGTGGCCGCCGTGCGCAAACTTCCGGACGCCGACAAAACCCATGAATACCGCGCGCGGCTCAAGGCCATGGCGCCAGGCCGATAGGCTGGGGTCAGCGATCGGAATTGCGCATCGAAATCATACCGCAGACAAAAAAGGGCCGGCCAGAAGGCCGGCCCCGCGTTCGGATTGCCGCACCGGTGGCGCAGCGGGCACCCCGCTGCAGATCAGAAGCGATAGTTTACGCCCGCGCGGACCACGTTCGTCTTGAAATCGACATCGGTGGAGACGCCGCAGGTCGCGGCACTGCAATTGGCCTTGCCCAGATCGACGTAGAGGTATTCGAGCTTGGCCGACCAATTGCCGAGAAAGGCCCATTCGACGCCGGCGCCGGCTGTCCATCCCGCTTGCGTGTCGGTTTCGGACGTGGCCGCCGGCGTGGTCATCTTCACATCGCCGAAGGCACCGCCGCCGGTGATATAGGGCAGCCAGTGATCGAAGGCGTAGCCGACACGGCCGCGAAGGGTCGCCAGCCACCGGTTCCTGGTTTCGCAGCCGGGGGCGACACAGGTCGTGGTGTCGGTGCCCTTGATCCAGCTGGCGTCAAAGTCCCCCTCGATGCCCCAGACCCAATTGCCGGTCTGCAAATTGTACCCGAGGGTGCCGCCGACCAGCCCGCCCTTGATATCGAAGTTGCCGGTGGAGACGCCCGTGCCGGTGAACGTCCAATCCGATGTGCCCCAGCCATAGCCGCCGTTGATGCCGACGTAGAAACCGGTCCAACTGAATGGCGCGACGTAGACAGGCGCCTTGTAGGCGGGGCGCGGCAAATCGGCGGCCAGCGATGGCGCTGCCATCGCGGCGGCCAAAAAGCCGGCGCACGCCAAAAAGGTGAAACGCTTCATCGTGTGACCTCCTGTGATTTCGGCCGAAACAAACTGCTACTGCCGGCGAGGTCTATATCTTGTGGATGATTCGAACTGTGGCCTTTACGCAACAAAAAAACTGATTTTCCTAAACGAATCAGTTGCGTACCAGCTCTGCATGAGCTAGAACAAATAAGGAACACAATTGTGCCGTACGCGAACGGGCACAATGCGCGCCCTGTGGATTAAGAGCGAAGTTGGCTTGCCGCCCCCCCGAGGCAGCCTAGGGTGAACGGTTCATGCACAAGGCGGGCCTTGCGGCGGGTCCGCCTGCAAAAGACGGCTACGGCATTGCCGCATCAGCGACGAGAACGGCCGTCACGCGGAGAACATCATGGCAGGTAGCGTCAACAAAGTGATCCTGGTCGGCAATCTTGGCGCCGATCCGGAAGTGCGCCGCACGCAGGATGGGCGGCCGATCGTCAATTTGCGGGTGGCCACGTCCGACACATGGCGCGACAAAGCCACCGGCGAGCGGCGGGAAAAGACCGAATGGCATCGCGTGGTCATCTTCAGCGAAGGGCTCGCCAAAGTCGCCGAGCAATATCTCAAGAAAGGTTCGAAGGTTTACCTCGAAGGCGCGCTGCAGACGCGCAAATGGCAGGACAAGGACGGTCAGGACCGCTACTCGACCGAAGTCGTGCTGCAGGGGTTCAACTCGCAGCTTACGATGCTCGATCGCGCGGGCGGCGGTACTCCGGCCGGCGACGACTTCGGCTCGCCCGGACCCACTGCGGCGCGCAGGCCGGCGATGGCTGGCGCAGGGGCCGGCAAGCGCGACGACATGGACGACGAGATCCCGTTCTAACGACCTCGCGCTAAGCGGTGATGTTCAGCGTGGTGCCGCTGCTATCATCGACGCTTGCCGTCGTGGTCGACTGGCTCGACGTGCTCGATTGACTTTGGTCGGTCGATGCATCGGCCGGCTTGGCGCCGCCGTGGTGGTGATGGTGGCGGCCGTGCGCCTGCTGCAACGAAGCGAGCGTCTTCTGCGCGTCGGTCAAATCGCCCGACTGCAAATCCTGTCCGATTTGCTGGATGGCTTGCGCAAATGGTCCATTGCCCTGCGCGAGCGGCGAACTAGCCAGCGTCGCATAAGCCTGCTGCGCGTCGGCGAGGTCGCCGGATTGAATCGCGCTGCTCAACTGGCTGAACGCTTGGCGGGCTTCGGCGTAAGGATTGCTTTGCTGCGAACCGCCCGCGGCGACGGCAGAAACGGCCATGCTGGCCTCCTCGAATCGAATGCCGCCCCGCACCCTCGATAGGCGCCGCCGCTTGCCGAATGGTAAAGCTGCGGCGCCCGCCTCCGCGAATTGACGCCGATTTTATGCGGTCGTGTGTTGCTGCGTTATCAGCACTGCGCCGGCCAGCGTGCAAAAGCCGATAAAGCTGAGCGCCGCGCTAGCGGCGTGTCCGTATTCCCAATTCTGCCGCAGCAGTTCCCAGTTGCCGGGAATTGCCGTCCAGTTGTCGGTTGCTTGATTGGCGGGGAAAACGAAAGTGAAAAACACCGCGAGACTCGCGACCTGGCAGCAGAAGCTCAGCAGCACGAGCGCGAACGGCACGGTCTGCATGCGCACGACAGTCGCCAGCGCCGCGAGCGCGAACAGGTTGGCGAACAGCACAAAGCCAAACAGCGCCCAGCCTCGGTAGATGTTTTGCACGACGAAGTAGTCCGTCACCGCAAGGTGCAGCTTGTTGGGCAGAGCGAAGAGATGCGCGCCAAGCGGTATCAGCGCCACGGCGGACAGCACGAGGGCGATGAATTGTAGCGTCTTCACGCCGCGGCAACGGCTTCATGCCCCGAGGGTTCCCGGCGCCGACAGTTCAGCCGATCGCTGCGCGCACGCCGTCGATGACGAATTGCACGGCGAGCGCCGCCAGGAGCACGCCGAGTAGGCGCGACAGCACGACATTGCCGGTGGTGCCGATGAAGCGCGCGATGCGCGCTGCGACGGTAAACACCGCAAGGCAGATAGCGATAATCGCGAGGATCACGGCGATGAGCAGCGCCAGCCGCGGCGGCGCCGCTTCGGCGCGGCTGGCGAGCAGTACGGTGGCGGTGATAGCGCCAGGGCCCGCCATCAGCGGAATGGCGAGCGGGAAGGCGGCGACGTTGCGCACCCGCTCCTCGATCGCTTCCTCCGCCTGCTGCGATTGCCGTGCGACGCGCATCCCAAACACCATTTCGGACGCGATTGAAAAGAGCAGCAGGCCGCCGGCGATGCGGAACGCGGGCAATGTGATCGCCAGCGCGTGCAGCAGCCAATCGCCCACAAATGCCGAGCCGGCAAGAATGGCCGCAGCAATCAGCGAAGCGCGCAAGGCCACATTGCGCCGCGCCTGCAGCGGCAAATCGTGCGTGACGGCAAGAAAGCTCGGCACCAGGCCGATCGGGTCGACGGTCACGAACAAAGTGACGAAGGCGGAGACGAGATATTCGAGCGGCATGCGGGGCGCGGATGCTAGCGCGGATCAGACGGCTGCGCTTGCGTGAAAAATGGCCGTGCCAAGGCAGATAAAAAGGCGCGCTCTGGCGGCTGAAAATCCTATGGTAAGTTATTGGCCCGGCTTGATAAATTGCCGTGGAACGGATGTCGTTTTGGGTGGTCTTGCGGCAGTGAATCGGTTAGAGAAGCCGCAAGCACAATCCGCTCAGGACACGCTCCTTGGCCGACACCGAAACTCCCAAAACGGGGGACGGGACACCGTCCGACGTGCGCCCGGTCTCCATCACCGAGGAGATGAAGCGCAGTTATCTCGATTACGCCATGAGCGTGATCGTCTCGCGCGCGCTGCCCGACGTGCGCGATGGTTTGAAACCGGTGCACCGCCGCATCCTCTATTCGATGCACGAACAAGGGCACACGCCGGACAAGAAATACGTGAAATCCTCGCGCGTGGTCGGCGACGTGATGGGCAAATATCACCCGCACGGCGACCAGGCGATCTACGACGCGCTGGTGCGCATGGCGCAGGACTTCTCCATGCGCCTGATGCTGATCGACGGCCAGGGCAATTTCGGTTCGGTCGACGGCGATCCGCCGGCGGCGATGCGCTACACCGAATGCCGGCTGGCGCGCCCGGCAATGGCGCTGCTCGACGACATCGATAAGGACACCGTCAATTTCCAGGACAACTACGACGGCGCCGAGCGCGAACCCGTGGTTCTGCCGGCACGCTTCCCCAACCTATTGGTCAATGGCGCCGGCGGCATCGCCGTCGGCATGGCGACGAACATTCCGCCGCACAATCTTGGCGAAGTCATCGATGCGTGCGTTGCGCTGATCGACAATCCGGCGCTCGGCATCGACGATCTCATCAAGATCGTGCCTGGTCCCGATTTTCCCACGGGCGGCATCATTCTTGGCCGTTCCGGCATCCGCAGCGCCTATACCGGCGGCCGCGGCTCGATTGTGATGCGCGGCAAGGTGACGTTCGAAACCATCCGCAAGGAACGCGAGGCGATCGTCATCACCGAGATCCCGTACCAGGTGAACAAGGCTGCGATGGTCGAGCGCATCGCCGAACTAGTGCGCGAGAAGAAGATCGACGGCGTCGCCGATCTGCGCGACGAGTCGGATCGCGACGGCTATCGCGTGGTGGTCGAACTCAAGCGCGATGCCGAACGCGACGTGGTGCTCAATCAGCTTTATCGCTTCACGCCGCTGCAGTCCTCGTTCGGCGCCAATATGGTGGCGCTCGACGGCGGCCGCCCGCTGGTGATGACGCTGAAGGACCTGCTCACCGCCTTCGTCGCCTTCCGCGAAGAGGTGGTGTCGCGGCGCACCAAGTATCTGCTCGGCAAGGCGCGCGACCGCGCGCATGTCCTGGTCGGTCTCGCCATCGCCGTCGCCAATATCGACGAAGTCATCAAGCTCATCCGGGCGTCGAAGGACGCCAACGAGGCGCGCGATGCGTTGATGGCGCGCGATTGGCCGGCGAAGGACGTCGCCGCCATGGTGACGCTGATCGACGATCCGCGGCACAAGGTTTCGGCCAAGGGTACGACCAAGCTGTCAGCCGAGCAGGCGAGGGCCATCCTCGATCTGCGCCTGCAGCGCTTGACCGCCCTCGGCCGCGACGAAATCAAGGAGGAGCTCGATAAGCTCGCCGCGGAGATTTCCGACTATCTCGACATCCTGCGTTCGCGCGCACGCATCCAGGCGATCATCAAAACCGAGCTGGCCGCGATTAAGAAGGACTTCGCCACGCCGCGCCGCACCGAGATCACCGAGGAAGAGGGCGAGGTCGAGGAAGAGGACCTGATCCAGCGCGAGGACATGGTGGTTACCGTGTCCCATCTTGGTTACGTCAAGCGCGTGCCGCTCTCGACCTATCGTGCGCAGAAACGCGGCGGCAAAGGCCGCGGCGGCATGCAGGTACGCGAGGAAGATTTCGTTTCGCGGCTGTTCGTCGCGTCGACGCATACGCCGGTGTTGTTCTTCTCCTCGTCGGGTCAGGTCTACAAGGAAAAGGTCTGGCGTCTGCCGCTATCGGCGCCGCAGGCCAAGGGCAAGGCGCTCATCAACATTTTGCCGCTCGACCCCGGCGAAACCATCACCTCGATCATGCCGCTGCCCGAGGACGAGAAGACCTGGGGACAGCTCGACGTCATGTTCGCCACCAAGAGCGGCAATGTCCGGCGCAACAAGCTGTCGGATTTCGAGAAGATCAGGCCTTCCGGCATCATCGCCATGAAGCTCGGCGAAGGCGACGCGATCGTAGATGTGACCATCTGCACCGAGAAGGACGACGTGCTGCTGACCACCGCCGGCGGCCATTGCATCCGCTTTCCGGTGCCGGAGGTGCGCGTGTTCTCCGGCCGCACCTCCGACGGCGTGCGCGGCATCGCGCTCGCCAAGGACGACCACGTCATCTCCATGTCGATTCTGCGCCACGTTGAGGTCACCGCCGAAGAGCGCGCCGCCTATCACAAGCGCGCCAGCGCGGTGCGCCGCGGCACGGCGGAGGAAGAGGCCGGTGCCGAAGCCGAGGAGGCGGTCGGCGCCATTGAATTGGGCGAGCAGCGCTACGTCGAGTTGTCGGCGGCCGAGCAGTTCGTGCTCACGGTGTCGGAGCGCGGCTACGGCAAGCGTTCTTCGTCCTACGAGTACCGCACCACCGGTCGCGGCGGCAAAGGCATCGTGGCCATGTCGGTGACGCAAAAGACCGGCCGTCTGGTCGGCTCGTTCCCGGTGGAAGAAGCCGACCAGGTAATGCTGGTCACCGACCAGGGCAAGCTTATCCGCACGCCGGTCTCCGGCATTCGCATCGCAGGCCGTTCTACCCAAGGAGTGATCGTGCTCAACACAGCCGAAGACGAGCGCGTGGTGTCGGTGGAGCGGCTGAGCGAGGAAGCGGACGAGGATTAGCGGTTGCCGACATGCCCGCGAAGGCAGGCATCCAACAACTCCAGCCTTGCTGGTATCGGATAGACAGGGATTACTGGACCGTCTGCTTTGGCGCACGAGGACACGCTGGCCGCGCTGCATGAACTGGCATCTGTTCTCCGCTTTTCTGCTGATCACCGCGATCCTGGTCATCGTGCCGGGGCCCATCGTCACCTTGGTGATCGCGACCGGCGCGAGCCGCGGGATACGCGCGGCGCTGCAGACAGTGATCGGCACTACCCTCGGCAACGCCGCGCTGCTCGCCTGCATCGCGCTCGGAGTAAACTGGATTCTGCGGACCTCGGCCGAAGTCTTTGATTATCTGCGCTGGGCGGGCGCGGCCTATCTCGTGTGGCTAGGCGTTCAGGTTTGGCGAGGCGCCGGGCGCACCGGCAAGGCGCTGCCGCGCGCGCATGTGCAGGCCTGGCGCGGTTTCGTTGTCGCCATCAGCAATCCGAAAACGATCGCGTTCTTCACCGCGTTCCTGCCGCAGTTCATCGACCCCGCGCTGCCGGCCACACGGCAGCTCATCGTGATGTGCGCGGTAACGGTGGTGCTCGCCGGCTGTTGCGATGCCGCTTGGGCCGTTGCGGCCGGCCTCGGCCGCGCGTGGCTGATGAAGCCGCGGCATAACCTGTGGCTTGGCCGCGTCTCGGGCGCGGTGCTGATCGGCGGCGGCCTCTGGTTATCGCTGCAGCGCCGGCCAGTCTAGCGCTACTGCGCCGACAGCTTGAGCGCCGCCACGATCGGTTTCCATTTCGCGGTTTCGCGTGCCATGTAGTCGGCAAGCTGCTGCGGCGTGCCGCCGCGCGGCTGCGCGCCGAGCTTGGCAAGCGCAGTTTTCATCGCATCGGCCTGCAGCGCCGTGTTCACCGCGTTGTTCAGCTTGAGGATCACCTCGGGCGGCGTTGCCTTGGGTGCCAACATCGCCGTCCAGGCGCCGCTGGTCAGCGCCGGATAGCCGAGCTCCGGCATGGCCGGCACGTCGGGCAATTCCGGCGCGCGCTGGGGCCCGACGATGGCGAGCGCCCGCAGTTTGCCTGTGCGGATGAGCTGCAGCGAGGTTGCTAGAGTGTCGAATGTCAGCTGCACCTCGCCGGCGACGACGCCGACCAATGCGGGTCCGCCGCCCTTATACGGCACGTGCACGATGTCGGTGCCGCTCTCGCGCTTGAACAGCTCGGCATTAAGATGCGGCAGCGTGCCGATGCCGCCGGTCGAGTAGTTGAGCTTGCCGGGATGCGCCTTGGCGTAGGCGACCAGTTCGGCCAGCGACTTGAACGGAAGCTGCGGATTGATCACCAGCACCTGCGGGGTTTCCGCCAGCAGCGCCACCGGCGCGAAGCTTGTGGCGTCGTAGCCCGCGTTCTTGATGATCATCGGGCTCATGATCAGACCGCTGGCGGCCGAGACCATCAGCGTGTAGCCGTCGGGGTCTGCCGCGGCCGCGAGCTTGGAGCCGATGGTATTGCCGGCGCCGGGCTTGTTCTCGATGAACACGCTCTGCCCGAGTTCGGCCGGCAAGCCGTTGGCGACCAGGCGCGCTATCACGTCGACCGGGCCGCCGGGCGGCGTCGGCACGATGATCTTGATCGGATGAGCGGGGTAGGTTTCGGCAAAAGCTGCAGCACTCAGCAGAGTGAGAGCGGCCGCCAAATAGGCGCGGCGCATGAAATCCTCCCGTCATCGTCACGCGGGACGCCCACGTGTCCCAATCGCTGAAAGCCTATCGCGTCGCATATCGGCCGGTAAGCACCGTCTTGCCGGGGAACCGGGGGCAGGGTAGACCCGCGCGCATGGCGCGAACCGCCCTCTATGCCGGATCGTTCGATCCCGTCACCAACGGCCATATCGATGTGGTGCGGCAAGCCGCGCGGCTCGTGGAGACTTTGGTGCTGGCGATCGGCGTGCATCCGGGCAAGGCGCCGCTGTTTTCCGCCGAGGAGCGGCTGGCGATGCTCGAGCAGACCTGCGCGCCGGTCGTGCGGCGTGAAAAGTGCAAATTGGTCTGCGTCACCTTCGACACTCTCGTCGTCGAAATCGCACGCAAACATGGGGCAACCGTGCTGATCCGCGGCCTACGGGACGCCACCGATTTTGACTACGAGATGCAGATGGCGGGTATGAATGCGGCCATGGCGCCTAAGGTGCAGACGGTATTCCTGCCGGCATCCGCGGATGTGCGCCCGATCACCGCCACATTGGTGCGCCAGATCGCGGGCATGGGTGGAGACGTTTCGCAATTCGTGCCGGCTGCGATCGCGGCGCGCCTGAAAAAGAAGTTCGCGCGTTAGAGCGTCGCGACGACATCCCGAGGAGAACGAATGATCCGACGATCGATCCTGGCGCTGGCATGCGCGCTTGTTTTGGCAGCACCGGCGCTGGCGCAGTCGCCCAATCTCGCCGATCCGGCTGCGCTCAATGCGCAGGCGCCGGCGAGCTACAAGGCGCGGTTCGATACTACCAAAGGCGCTTTTGTCATCCAGGTGACGCGCGCCTGGGCGCCGCGCGGCGCCGATCGCTTCTACAATCTGGTGAAAAACGGCTTTTACGACAATGTGCGCTTCTTCCGCGT
>DASRDF010000097.1:0-7051 GCA_035652735.1 Pseudolabrys sp.
AAGCGATCCGGCCGATACATGTCTTCCACCTTCGCCTGCGGCAGCACGTACGTCCCCGGCGTCACTGCGCGCACCACATAGGCAACTGTAAACACCGGCGGCGAATCCGAGCTGCGGTCAAAAGCCGCGGTGAAACGGTCGTCGCGGAACTCTGTGCTTGCCGGTTCGACAGCGTCGGTAATCCACGGCAGCGTACCGGTGTCGCCGGAAGAGACCAGACGCGGATTGTCGATTTCGAAGCCGGCCGGCAGGTAATCGGCGACCATGACGCGACCGAACTGTGGCTGCGGCTCGGTCACCTTGAGAACGACGGCGAAGCGCTGGTTCTGCTTCGCTGTCGTGATGTCCGCCGGTTTTCCGCCAAGCGTGTAGTAAGCACGCTCGATCTTGAACCCGCGGTCCGCAGCGGGCTCAGGCGTTGTCGGCGAGCCAGATACGGAGACCACCGCCTGAACGGTGTCCGTACCGGTGTTGGTGACCTGGAGCGCGGCTTCCAATTGATCGGGATTGAGGCTGCGATACAGCGTGCCTTGCCGCTTGTCGCCGTTGACGCTGATCGAGATAGCATTGAGTTTCTTGGCGAGCGAGCGCGCCGCCAGCACCAGCCAGGCGTCCTCTTGTGTCGAGGTTTCGGCTGACAACGCGCGGGCTGCGTCGACGCGGGCAACCGCATCGTCGATGGTGCGCGGCAGCGCCCCGCCTTCGGAGGCGAGCGTCACCAGGGCCGCGGAGTCGCGCAACGGCGAACCGAAGTCTTCACGACCGCGCTCGATCTGCGGCTGCGTGGGAAGTGCGCCAAGCGCCGCCGCAAACACGCGCTCGGCACGCGTTTTGTCACCGAGCATTGCAAGCGCTGCGGCGATCTGCGCTTTGGCGAGCGGCGTTTTGATATTGCCGAGCTTGACATCGGCAAGGTAGCGCAGGTCGCCGAGCGGCGCGATGCCGTTGCGCGCGAGCACGTAAAGGGCATAGGCGAGATCGCCACCCTCATTCTTGTCAGGATCGCCCGCATTGGCCGCGTAATTGCGCAAGTGGTCGAGCGCCAGCTGGAAAGCTGTCTGCGGCACTTGCAACCCGTGCTCCCGCGCGCGCGTGAGAAAATCAGTAACATAAGCATCGAGCCAGACGTCCTGGCCACCGACGCCCCATAGACCGAACGAGCCGTTGGCATCTTCACGCGACAACAGCCGTGCGATCGAATCTTGCAGACGCTGATTGATGTCGCCGGACACCGATATACGCGCTTCAGCGCCAAAATCCTTCACATAGAGCATCGCCATAGCGACGCTCGTGGTCTGCTCGGAGCACGTAAAGGGGTAGTGATCGAGCGCATTAAGCAAAGCGGCCGCGTCGAGCGAGGTCGAAATTGCCACAGACAGTGCCGCCCTGCCGGTACCCGGCACAAAATCGGCGAACATGTCCTTGTTCAGAGTCAGCGTCTCGCCCGGCGCAAGCGCCCGCACGGTGCGGCGGACAAGCGTCTGCGTCGCCGGCCGGACATCGAGCGAATAGACGCGGTCCAAGGCAAATCCGTTCGGGCCGCTGACGCTCACATCGATGCTGCTGGCGCCGGCCACCGAGGCCGTCACCGGTAGCGACAGACGGGCGCGTTGTTTGGCCTCGAGTTTGAGCGTCTGCTTGCCGGACTCGATTGTGGCGGCACCTTCCGCATTGACGACGATAGCGTAATCGCCGGCTGATCCTTCTACGTTGTCGAGTTCGAGCTGGATGGCGCCACGATCGCCCGTGCGCAGAAAGCGCGGCAACGTCGCGGTCAGCACCACAGGGTCGCGCACAATCACATCGCCGCTGGCCTTCCCGACCTTGTCCTTGCTCCAAGCGACCGCCATCACCCGCACAGTGCCGGCGAATGCCGGTATGTCGAAGCTCACCTGCGCCGTTCCGTCGGCGGCAACCTTCACAATGCCCGAGAAGAGGGCGAGCGGCGCCTGCGTCGGCGGAGAACCGCTGAGTTCGGCGCCGGCGTCGCCGCCGGAGCGGTATTGCCCGACTGCGCCCTGCATGCCATCGATGAGCTGCCCGTACAGATCGCGGATTTCGGCGGTGAGCCGACGTTGCCCTAGGTAATAGTCATCGGGCGCGGGCGGCTTGTAATTGGTGAGGTTGAGAATGCCGACATCGACGGCGGCGACGACCACGCGCGCCTCTTCGCCGGCAGCAAGACCTGCGAGTTTGATCGGCACCGTGAGCTTGGAATTCGGCCGCACCGTCGGCGGCAACGTCAACGCTACCGGCAATATATGTGCGGTGCGTTCGATGCTGAACCACTGTACACCGATCGCGCGCCCCGGCATGCGTTGCGCCGATGCGTCGAGCGGTCGACGCAAGGTCGCGACGAGATAAGCGCCCGTGCCCCAGTCTTTGCCGACGGTCAGGCGCACGCGCGCCGCGCCTGCTTTTACGTCCTGCGATTGGCTGGCAACAAGGCGATCGGTGAAGACATTGAGGGTCAGATTGCCGGCGTTGCGCGCCGTCACCGCGACGTTCATCGTCTCGCCCGGTTTGTAGTCCGGCTTGTCGAGCGCGATTTCGAGCAGGTCCGGCGTGTCGGAGCGCGACTCGGCGTAGAAGCCGGCGTCAAAGTTGAGCGACGTGACAAGGTCGCCGGAGGACACTTCGAGGCGATAGCGACCCCATTTAACCGGCAATGACAGCCGCCCCGTGCTGTCCGCGGCAACATCGAGCCTGCCGTCGACCACCCGCTCCGTGCGCTTCACCGGTTCGTATTCCCAGTGGCCGTTCTGCCGGTACCATTGATAGGTCGAGGTGATTTTCAGCAGCTCGTAGTGCAAATCCTTGGCCGCCTGCCTGCTGCCGTCGGGCCCAACCATCACCACGTCAAAATCGGCCTTGCCTCCATCTTCGAGCGATCGGCTGGAGAAATTTGGTTTGACGCCGATCATTACCGCGTCGGGTTTGACCGGAAGCGTCAATTTGCGCTCGACCGCCCGGCCGCCGGACTCGGCCATGCTAATGGCGACCCGAGCCTCCAGCGGCCGGGTCGACGGCGCGAGCTTGTCGAGCTCGATCGGAAACGTTGCTCTTCCAGCGGCGTCGGTCTGCGGCAGACCGGTCAACTCCAAACGTTGTGCCGTTACCATCTCATCGCTTATCCCGAAGACGTAGCCGGGAAATCCGTCGCGCTCCTTCGCAGCCGCGATGACGACAGAGCCGCTGAGTTCGAGATTGGACGCCGGCGCACCATAGAGGAAATGGCCGTCGACGGAGACCTCGGCGGGCGAGGACGACGAAATTGTTTTTGCCTGCGTAGTGAGAGTGAATTCGAGCCGGTCGGGCACATAGTCCTCGACCAGGAAAGTGACCTCGCCGATGGGCGGACGCTTCGGGTCCGTGTACGCAGCCACGCGCCAGGTGCCGCTCGTGGCCGAGGAGACAATCGGCACGTCCCAGGCGCGGCCGCCGAGACCGCCGTCCTGCATCAGGACGCGCCGATATTCGACACCGTCGGGCCGCTGCATCACCAGGGTCAGCGGCAGTTGCGGCGCCGCCACGCCATGTCCATCGCGCAACAACGTGGTGACGTGAACGGTCTCGCCCGTGCGGTAAACGCCGCGCTCGGTAAAAACAAATGCGTCAAGTCCGGCCGGCTGCTCACGTCCGCTGACGCCGCGGTCGGAAAGATCGAAAGCGGGAGCCTTCAAGCTGAGGAATGAGTAATCGCCTTTGACGCTGGCGACGATCGCGGCCGGCGCGAGGCCGCCCTCTCCGCGCGCAAGCCCCGCGGCGAAGTGCAAACGTCCGTTGCCGTCGGTCTGTCCCGTCGCCAACACTTCATTGTTGCGCGCGATGAGGCGTACGGAAACCGACGCGCTCGGCTCCGCGCTGGCGAGCGAATGCACGAAAACGTCGATACCGTCGGGGGTCGTGTAGGCGGAGAGGCCGAGATCGGAAACGACGAACCATTGCGTGGCGACGTCATCGTCCTTCGCCAAGGCCTCTTTCGGCGCCGCTGTCATCACGTAGACGCCGGGACCAAGGCTGCCCAGCGCCTTCTCGACGGGAAATGCGGTCGTGACTTCCGTGTTGAGCTTCGACTCAACAGCGAGTTCACCGGTCCAAATTTTGGCCCCACTGCGGTCGGCCAGTGCTTTGGCCTGATAGTCGTACAAATTCCGCTGAAATTCGTACCCCAGCAGCGTGTCGATCAGATTGCGGTCACCGACGCGGTAGACAGCGATCTCGACTGCACGGGTATTGACGCTGAGCACGGGGATGCCGCGTTGGCCGGTTTTCGGCAGCACATAGGCTTTGCCGGAGAAGCGCACGAACGGTTTGCGGTCGCGGACAAAGACCGTGTAGTCGGCCGACTTCGTCAGCGTCTCATGCACCGTCGACGGAAGTCCGGCGCGCAGCGTGATCTGATAGCGCTCGCCATGTTTCAGGCCTTCGACGCAAAGCTGCTTCTCATTCAGCGAGATTGCCGGCTTGTCCTGACCGGCAACCACAACAAATGGCGAAAAATCTGTCCCGCGGCCGGGCAGGCTCTCGGAAAACTGGAAACAAGCGCGCGGCGAAACGGCATCGGAATCCACCGAATAGTCGAGCAGACGAAAGCCATGCTCGACGCGCATTTGCTCGTAATCGCTGCGCAGATCCGCCGTCTCGCGCAAGCTCAGAGACAAGTGCATGGCGTCGAGTGCCGGCCGCCAAACCTGCCGCTCAGCCAGTATCCTGCCGAGCAGCGCCAGACTATCGGCTTCGACTTTGCGGTCGGTAGTCCGTTGATAAGCGATGTAGGCGGCGGTCGAGGCGCGATCGAGCAACAGCGCTTTTTCGCGCGCATCGCGGGGCACGATTTGGCGAATGGCGCTGGCGAGCCGCAGCCAGTTCGCCGCGTCGTTCGGCGCCGCCGTAACCAGTTGCCCGAGCACGAGCATGCCGGTGCGGAAATCGCGCTTCTGGAAGGCGGCATCCGCCTGCTGCCGCAGACCGGCGACCGGCGTCGTAACCGTCCCGGCATCCTGCTTGATCTGCGCCTCGAGCTTGATCGCAGCCTCGTCGAGATCGCTGCGCTGAAACGCCTTGTCCGCAGCCATTGCCGGAAACAGCGCAAAGGCCAGCACCGCGGCGGTAAAGCCGGCGCGAACAAACTGCAGCATTGGAGACCTCCCGAAAGGCGCGTCGCTCTTCCTTGAGTGCGGCACGTCTGACTATCAGTACATGCCGCCATGGTGTCGAGGGCATGGCGAGATGCTTTAGCGCGGCTCCCACAGGACGTATTTCATGTCAAACAAAAGTCTTCGGCAATTATCCTCATAATTCACATTAGATAGAGGTACATGCCGGTAAGACGCTGAAAACGAGAGTGTTTCCTATTGGGGCCGGGGCGGCATGGGCAGCGCGCGCTCGACGGTCCACGCCGCCCGCAGCACCAGGGCGTCCGCCCGCATGGGGCCGACGATCTGCGCAGCCATCGGCAGGCCGTCACGCGAGAGCCCGCACGGCACCGAGCATGCCGGCTGCTGGGTGAGATTAAACGGATAAGTGTACGGCGACCAATTGATCCAGTCGTCGCCGAAGCGGCCGTCCTCCGGCACGACCAAGCCTGTCTTCAATGCAGTGATCGGCATGGTTGGCGTCAGCAAGAGATCGTAGCGTTTATGAAATTCCAGCATCGCCGCGTGCAGTTCAGTGCGCGCATTGTAGGCGGCGATGTAGTCCTGCGCGCTGAAGCGCTTGCCGCGCTCGGCAATGTCGAGCAGCCCCGGGTCCATCTCGGCACGGCGTTGCGGCGGCACCGCCTGCGCCAGCGCATTCATCACAGGCCACCACATGGCACGAATCATGTCCGGCGCCCGCGCCAGCGGCGGATCGGCGTCTTCGACGATCGCTCCCTCCTCTTCGAGCAGCTTTGCCACCTTGCCGACGGCGACCTCGATGTCTGCGTCGAGCGCAATGGCCTGGCCGAGCCCCATCGACAACGCAATGCGCAAACCTTTGACGCCCTGCTGCAGCCCGGCGGTGAAATCCGGCGGCGCTGAATTCCACGCGCTCATATCGCGCGCATCCGGCGCGGCAATCACCGACAACATCAACGCGGCGTCTTCGACCCGCCGCGCGATCGGACCCTGATGCGCCAGCACATTGAGCGCGGAAGGCGGATAGGTCGGCACCTGGCCATAGCTCGGCTTCACCCCGACGACGCCGGTGAAGGCGGCGGGAATCCGCAGCGAACCGGCACCATCGGTGCCGAGATGCAGGAGGCCCAAACTGAGCAGCGCGGCGACCGCGCCGCCACCGGTCGAACCGCCGGGCGTGCGCTCCTCGTTCCACGGGTTGCGCGTGATGCCGGTGAGCGGCGAATGGCAGACGCCGATCCAACCGTGCTCCGGCAGGCATGTCTTGCCGAGGATGACTGCGCCCTGCTCTCGCAGCCGTGCCGGCGCGGGCGAATCCGCGCTCGCCGGCGCTTCGTCGCTTGTGCGCGAGCCGCGCCGCGTCGGATAGCCCTCGAGCCAGATGTTGTCCTTGACGGTTGCCGGCACGCCGTCGATGGGACCGAGCGGCGCGCTCTCCCGCCAGCGCGACTCCGAGGCCGACGCCGCCGCGAGCACCGGCTCGGCCATAATGGGCATGAAGGCATTGAAGCGCGCGTTGGCCTCAATTCGCGCCAAGCAGTCGCGCGCGACCTCGACCGGGGAAAGCGCACGGCGGCGGTAGAGCGCGGTCAATTCCGCGCAGGTCAAGTCGGCAATTCTCATACGAATTCCTCGACAGCCACAGGTTAGCCATGGCGGCAGGCGCACGCACCTTTCATTCACCGCGCGCTGCGAGTAAATCGGGGCGGTGCCGACCCCGTAGCTCAGCCGGATAGAGCATCAGCCTTCTAAGCTGAGGGTCGCTGGTTCGAATCCAGCCGGGGTCGCCAATTCCTTTTTCCATACAATGGCTTGCCGCTGCGGCAAGGAAACTCAACGTTAATAAGTTTGCCACACCAATAGCGGCCCGGCGCCGCTCCGCCGGGTCAAGCGCGTATTTGCAATGCCCGAGCTTTCCGTCTCACCGACAA
>DASRDF010000098.1:0-6159 GCA_035652735.1 Pseudolabrys sp.
CCCATACGCACGGTCAGCTCAGCACGAACACCTATGGCAACGGCCCGACGGGTAATTACGCCTATCAGTGGCAGGGCCGCGGCCACCATCATCACCACCATTATGGCTACGGTTTCGCCTTTGCCCCGTTCGGGTTCTATGGTGAGGACTACCCGTACTACGCCGAATATCCGTATCCGTACTACGAATACCCGCGCTGCTACCGGCATCGCGTCCGCGTGCACGGCCGTTGGGAATGGCGCCGCTATTGCCGCGATTACTAGCGGCATAATATCTGGACAGAGGCTGCGCACCGCGCCCCCCGAGTGGGGGCGCGGATGCGCGCCTGCAATGGTGACTCCGCGGACTCTCCGGATATTGTGCGCCGCAACAGCAGAACCGCGTTTTTTGCTCTGCCACGCTGCCGCCGTTTTCCAAGTACGAAAAAGCTTGTGAACACTTATGGTTGATGCCTTCACCTGCGACGGAAGGAGGAGTGGCGCTGACGGGTTCTTACCCATATGATCCGCGCCGGATTCGAAACCGGACAAAAAGCCGCGCCGGGAGAAGGCCAGCCGTGCAGGCTGTGTGACGCGATACCGTTTATGTTTCCGTGACGGTGTGCGTTTCGAGGAGTGAATGAAAACCACCGACATTTCTGCGCCTGGCTATTTCCACAAGGTCGTGGACTGCCAATACGCCTGCCCGGCCCACACGCCGGTGCCCGAATACATCCGATTGATCGCCCACGGGCGCTATTCGGACGCATATATGATCAATTGGCAGTCCAACGTGTTCCCCGGCATCCTCGGGCGCACCTGCGACCGTCCCTGCGAGCCGGCCTGCCGGCGGACCCGGGTCGAAAACGAGCCGGTCGCCATCTGCCGCCTGAAACGCGTCGCTGCCGACTACAAAGACAACATCAAGGCGCGGTTGCCCAAACCCGCGGCACGTAAGAACGGCAAGCGGATTGCCCTCGTCGGCGGCGGTCCCGCCTCCCTGACCGTCGCGCGCGACCTCGCCCCACTCGGCTACACCTGTGTGGTATTTGACCGCGACACAAAAGCTGGCGGCATGATCCGCACCCAGATCCCCAAATTCCGCCTGCCGGACAGCGTCATCGACGAGGAGTGCGGCTATATCCTCGATCTGGGTGTCGAATTCCGCCCCGGCAAACGCATCGACAGCATGAAGGCGTTGCTCGCGGAGGGCTGGGACGCGATTTTCGTCGGCAGCGGCGCGCCGCGCGGGCGCGACCTCGACATTCCGGGCCGCCAGGAAGCGGCCAAGAACATTCACATCGGGATCGACTGGCTCTCCTCGATCTCCTTCGGCCACGTCAATTCCATCGGCAGGCGCGTCGTCGTGCTCGGCGGCGGCAACACCGCGATGGACTGCTGCCGCTCCGCGCGCCGTCTCGGCGGCGAGCAGGTCGACGTAGTGGTGCGCTCGGGCTTCGAAGAGATGAAGGCCTCGCCGTGGGAAAAAGAAGACGCCATGCACGAGGGCATCCCGATCCACAATTACCTCGTGCCCAAGCAATTCACGCACGACAACGGCAGGCTCACCGGCGTTACCTTCGAAAAGGTGAAGGCGGAATACGACGCCAAAGGCCGGCGCAAGCTGGTGCCCGCGGGTGAGCCGGATCAGCATTTCCCCTGCGACAACGTGCTGGTCGCGGTCGGTCAGGAGAACGCCTTCCCATGGATCGAGCGCGACATCGGGATCGAATTCAACGACTGGGACATGCCGAAGGTCGATGAAAAGACCATGGCCTCGACGCATCCGAAGGTGTTCTTCGGCGGCGACGCCGCCTTCGGACCCAAGAACATCATTTGGGCGGTGGCGCACGGCCACGAGGCCGCGGTCTCGATCGACAAGCTGCTCAACGGCGAGGATATCGCCGACCGCCCCGCCCCGGCTGTGTCGCTCATCAGCCAGAAAATGGGCATTCACGAATGGTCTTACGACAACGATATCGCGCTCGATAAGCGCTACAAGGTGCCGCATCGCGACAAGATCGTGGCGCTGAAAGACATCAAGGCAGAAGTCGAGCTCGGTTTCGACGTGCAACTCGCGGTCAAGGAGGCGCACCGCTGCTTGAATTGCGACGTGCAGACGGTGTTCACCAGCCAGCTTTGCATCGAATGCGACGCCTGTGTCGACATCTGCCCAATGGACTGCATCACCTTCACGCAGAACGGCGAGGAAGCCGAGCTGCGCACGCGGCTCAACGCGCCGTCGAAGAACATCTCCCAGGATCTCTACGTGCAGGACGGCCTGAAGACCGGCCGCGTAATGGTGAAAGACGAGGACGTGTGTCTGCACTGCGGCCTGTGCGCTGAGCGCTGCCCGACCGGCGCGTGGGATATGCAGAAATTCTTGCTCGACATGACTTACGCAGGTTCGAAATGCCGACCGCCAACCCGATCAGCCGCATAAACGACTTCGTCGTCCGCTTCGCCAACGTCAATGGCTCGGGCTCGGCGAGCGCCAACGAGATGTTCGCCCGCGCTATCCTGCGCATGGGAGTGCCGGTCGCGCCGCGCAATATCTTCCCCTCGAACATCCAAGGCCTGCCGACGTGGTACGAAGTGCGCGTCTCCGAAGCCGGCCATCTGGGCGCACGCGGCGGCACCGATTTTATGGTGGCCATGAATCCGCAGACGTTCGACAAGGACATCGCCGGTATCGAGCCGGGAGGATATCTGCTCTACGATTCGACCAAGCCGCTGCCGGCCTCGAAATTTCGCGAGGACATCACGGTCATCGGCGTGCCACTGACCGCCATCTGCAATCGCGAATACACCGATCCGCGCCAGCGGCAGCTTTTCAAGAACATCATTTATATCGGCGTACTCACGGCGCTGTTCGACATGGACGTGCAGGTGGTCGAACAGCTGATCGGCGAACAGTACAAAGGCAAAGAAAAACTCATCCAGCCCAATATTCATGCGCTCCACCTCGGGCGCGACTACGCCACGCTGAACCTGAACTCTCCGATCGGCCTACGGGTGCGCAAGGCCGACAAGGTTGGCGACCGCATCTTCATCGAGGGCAATTCGGCCGCCGCCCTCGGCGCGGTCTATGGCGGCGCGACCGTCTGCGCCTGGTATCCGATCACGCCTTCTTCGTCGCTTGCCGACGCCTTCACGCGCCATTGCGCCAAGCTGCGCGTCGACCCACAGACGAAGCAGGCCAAGTACGCCATCATCCAGGCCGAGGACGAGCTTGCGTCGATCGGCATGGTGATCGGCGCCGGCTGGAACGGCGCCCGTGCCTTCACGGCCACCTCGGGTCCCGGCATCTCCCTGATGCAGGAGTTCATCGGACTTGCCTATTTTGCCGAAATTCCGGCTGTGATTTTTAACGTGCAGCGCGCCGGCCCTTCGACCGGCATGCCGACACGCACCCAGCAATGCGATGTGATTTCCTGCGCCTATGCCTCCCATGGCGACACCAAACATGTCCTGCTGTTCCCGGAGGACCCCTACGAGGCCTTTGAGATGGGTGCGCTGTCCTTCGATCTCGCCGACCGGCTGCAGACGCCGGTCTTTGTCATGCTCGACCTCGACATCGGCATGAACCATCGGCTGTGCAAACCATTCGCGTGGGACGATTCCCGCAAATACGACCGCGGCAAGGTAATGACAGCGGAAGAGCTCGATGCGGGCAAGGAGTTCGGCCGCTACCTCGACGTCGACGGCGACGGCATTCCTTATCGTACCTATCCGGGTACGCACCCGAGCAAAGGTTCGTTTTTCACTCGCGGCACGTCGCGCGATCGGTACGCCAAATACACCGAGGAAGGCGGCGCCTACGTCGACAACATGCAGCGGCTGCTGCGCAAATTCGAAACGGCCAAGGACCTGGTGCCCCGCCCGTTGATCGCTGCCGCACCCAAACCGACCAAGTACGGCGTCATCTACTACGGCTCGACATCGCCGGCCATGGATGAGGCCATCCACATGATCGAATCCCGCGGACACAGCGTCGACCGGCTGCGTGTGCGCGCGTTTCCATTCCACTCCTCGGTGGCAAGCTTCGTGGCCGACCACGACTTCACTTTTGTGGTCGAGCAGAATCGCGACGCGCAGCTGCGCTCGTTGATCGTCAACGAATGCGGCATCGATCCCGTCCGTCTGGTGCCGATTAACCACTACGACGGCACGCCGATCACTGCGCGCTTCATCGCCAGAGCGATCGGGGATCATCTCGACAAGCTCAAGGTGAAGCCGCTGAAGGTGGCATCGTGAAAGCGCTTTCCACTTTCCCCGCGCGCAGCGCAGCACGAAGTGGTGCGCTGCAGACCCGGGGCCTTAGTGACCGTGACGGTCCCGGCTCTGCGCCGCAGCGTTGCACGCTGCAGCCCGTCCGGGACACGAGTCAGAGGCAAATCCAATGACCTACCTCGCCAAGCCCAAGTTTCACCACCCGCAGCTGCCTAAGAACGCGCTCGGCTATACGCACCGCGACTACGAAGGCGCGGTGTCGACGCTATGCGCCGGCTGCGGTCACGATTCGATTACCGCCGCGATCATCCAGGCCTGCTTTGAACTTGCCATCGAGCCGCATCGCGTCGCCAAGATCTCCGGCATCGGCTGCTCGTCGAAGACCCCGACTTACTTTCTCGGAAATTCCCACGGATTCAATTCGGTGCACGGCCGCATGCCCTCCGTGCTGACCGGGGCCAATCTCGCCAACCGCGATCTTATTTATCTCGGCGTGTCGGGTGACGGCGACTCGGCCTCGATCGGCCTCGGCCAGTTCGCGCACTGTCTGCGCCGCGGCGTCAACATGGTCTATATCGTCGAAAACAATGGCGTCTATGGCCTGACGAAAGGCCAGTTCTCCGCCACCGCGGACCGCGGCTCGAAATCGAAGCGCGGCATGATGAACACCGACAATTCGATCGACCTGGTGGCGATGGCATTGCAGCTCGGCGCCTCGTTCGTCGCGCGCTCCTTCTCCGGCGACAAGCAGCAACTCGTGCCGATCATCTCGGCAGCCATTGCGCATAAAGGCGCGGCTTTCATCGATGTGATCAGCCCTTGTGTCGCGTTCAATAATCACGCCGGTTCGACGAAAAGCTTCGATTTCGTGCGCGAGCACAACGAGGCGGTGAATCGGCTCGATTTTATCTCGACGCAGATGCCGATTGAGATCAAATACGAGCCGGGCACGGTGGAGCTGGTCGAGCAGCACGACGGCTCGCGCCTCGCCCTGCGCAAGATCGCCGCCGATTATGATGTCCACGACCGCACCGCGGCGCTTAGTTTTCTTCAGCACCACGCCGCGAAGGGGCAGATCGTCACTGGATTGCTCTACGTGGACGAGGAGCCGGAGGACCTGCACGCACATTTGCGCACGGTCGAGGCGCCGCTTAACAAGCTATCTGAAAAAGAACTCTGCCCCGGTCAGGCGGCGCTCGACAAGATCAACGCGAGCTTGCGGTAGCCGCTCGGCTCTCCACACTGAACACTCAGCGTGCCCTCATCGTGGATGCACGGGCGGGTCGCGCGCATAATGCCGGGATATGAACCCGCAATGGAATTGCGTCAGCTAGGCCGCTCCGACTTGCGCATCGCCCCGCTGATGCTGGGCGGCAATGTGTTCGGCTGGACCGCCGACGAGAAAACCTCCCACGCGATTCTCGACGCCTTCATCGATGCCGGTTTCAACGCCATCGACACCGCCGATACCTACTCGCGCTGGGTGCCGGGACACAAAGGCGGCGAGTCCGAAACGATCATCGGCAACTGGCTGAAAAAGAGCGGCAAACGCGACCGCGTGATGCTGGCCAGCAAAGTCGGCGAGGACATGGGGCTGGGCGAGGGCCGCAACCTGCGCAAGGACTACATCCTGCGCGAATGCGAGGCCTCGCTGGCGAGGCTGCAGACGGACCGCATTGATCTTTATCAGACTCACTTCGACGACGAGGTCACCCCGCCGGAGGAGACGATGGCGGCCTATGCGCAGCTTATCGCGCAAGGCAAGGTGCGCGCAATCGGCGCGTCGAACATCAGCCCGGCGCGGCTGAAGGCGTCACTTGCCGCCAGCAAGACGCTCGGCCTGCCGCGCTACGAGACCTTGCAGCCGCTCTATAATCTATCCGACCGCAACGAATTCGAAACCGGCTATGCGACACTGTGCCGGCAGGAGCAGATCTCTGTCATTCCC
>DASRDF010000099.1:0-25975 GCA_035652735.1 Pseudolabrys sp.
CGAACACCCCTCGACCGTGGTCGTCCTCACCAATCTCGCTTATGCCGAAGCGCCGTGGCTTACCGTGAAGTCGGTAAGCGCCGCCTCCAGCATGGTATGGAAGGAAGTGCCCCTCGAAGGCGTCACCGGGCATGCCTTCGAGCAGCAAATCACCGCGCTCGAGCCGTTCCTCGGCGAAACCTGGAAGGCGCGCGTGTCGCTAAAAAGCGGAAATCCCATCTATGAGCGACCGGTGGTCCTCGTGCTTTACCGCGCCGACCACAAATTCCTGCTCGATCAGGTCATTCCAAAACCGGGCGGCACGGTCGCCGATTACGACCTCGTCATCGCCTCGCAGCCTTACCGCGCGCGTGCCTCGCTCGAGTTCAAGGCCAAGCGCGTGCTCGCCCCGCTCGCCCGCGCGCTCGGCCCTGGCGGGCGGCTCATCGCCATCCATTCCTACGGCCACGATCCAGGCATGGAGATCATTCGCAAGGTGTGGCCCAACGACAATCCCTTCACGCACAGCCGCCATGATCTGCTCAAGGCCGTCAAGCACGAGCTCGGGCCCGCGGGGCGCGATCTGAATTTCAACGCCTACTCCGATCAGCGCTCGTTGTTCCGCTACGACATGCACACGCTGCCGTCGGAGATTTCCTCCTCTATCGGCACCTCGACGCTGCTCGCCGCCTGGAACGCCGCGATTTATGTGGCGCAGATCGAGGACGACCGCCTGTCCGACGTCAACAGCGACCGCCGCTATATCGACGCCACGCGCGAGGTGCTGCAGAAAAACGGCGGCCTGTGGTTCTACGACGAGAGCTTCGTCATCTCGCGCCGCCGCGAGTGAGGAAGCGATGCCTGATCCGCACTACTTTCCGTTCGCTCCCGTGCAAGCGGGAACCCAGCGATCGGGACCGGCCTCGGCAATTTGGCATGCTGGATTTCCCCGCTTGCGGGGAGGAGCGGGTGGGTGATGCCCACCGATTTCGCTCAGCGCTTCTCCATCGAGGCCACGCGGCCGAGTGCGGAGGAAATCGCTGCGCTCGCCGACATCCTGCCGCCGGCGACGCCGATCTATTTCTCGGCGGTGCCGACGATCACGCTGCCGGAGGTCGTCGCCGCCGCGGCTTCGCTGCGCAAATCGGGACTCGAACCGGTGGTGCACGTCGCCGCGCGCCGCTTCCGTAGCGCCGCTGATCTGCGTGACCTCATCGCGCGTCTGTGCGGCGAAGCGGAGGTGAAGCGCCTGCTGGTGATCGGCGGCGATGCGGACGCAGCGGGGCCCTTTCCCGACGCGCTAGCCGTGATTCTGAAAGGGGGGCTGCGCGCCGCCGGCATCGAGGAGATCGGCATCGCCGCCTATCCGGAAGGCCATCCGCGCATTGCGCCAGCGAGGCTCGAAGCCTCACTTGACGAAAAAATTGCGGCCGCGGCGGCCCAGGATTTGCGCGTCCACCTTGTCAGCCAGTTCTCCTTTTCGCCCGAGCGCGTGCTCACGTGGCTGACACAATTACGCGCCTGCGGCATAACCCGGCCGGTGAAAATCGGCATGGCCGGCCCGACCAGCGTACCGGCGCTGTTTCGCTATGCGAAACGCTGCGGCGTCGCCGCTTCGCTGCGCGGCCTGGTTTCCGGCACGGCGGCCTCGCTCGTCGGCCATATCGGTCCTGATCGCCTCATCGCCACGCTTGCTGCTGCCGCCGACCTGGGCGACGTCGCCGCCCATTATTTCTCCTTCGGCGGCGCGATCGCGACCGCGCGCTACGCCTGCGAGGCCGCGCATGGAAAACACGGCTGCGGCCGTGCTATGGCTCACAGCAACTGATCTCGCGCCCGCTCAGGCGCGGAGGAATCGCGGGAGGATACGGGATGTCGCAACGAAACAAGCCGCCGTTTCGCGCCGATCACGTCGGCTCGATTCTGCGCACCGCCGCCATTAAGGAAGCGCGCGCCAAGCGCGAGAAGGGGGAGATCGGGCAGGCCGAGCTTACCAAGGTCGAAGACGCCGAAATCATCAAAATCATTAGGCGGCAGGAAGAAATCGGGCTCAAGCTCGCGACGGACGGCGAGTTTCGCCGGTCCTGGTGGCATTTCGATTTCTACAGCATGCTCGACAATGTCGAGATCTACGAACTCGACCACGGCATCCAGTTCCAAGGCGTGCAGACCAAGCCGCGTTCGATTCGTGTCACAGGCAAGATCGGATTTTCCAATCACCCGATGCTCGAGCATTTCAAGTTCTTGAAGGCGCACACCAAGGTGACGCCGAAAATGTGCATTCCGGCGCCGTCGACGTTCCATTTCCGTCTCGAGCCTAACGCAGTGAGCAAAAGCGCCTATGCAAGCCGCGACGCCATTTTCGACGATCTCGCTGTGGCCTATCAGAAAGCGATCCGCGCTTTCTACGATGCCGGCTGCCGCTATCTGCAGTTCGACGACACCGCCTGGGCCTATCTGTGCTCGCAGGAGGAATTGAAGAAGGCGCGCGACCGCGGCCTCGACGTCGATCATCTGCAGGACACCTATACGAAGTGCATCAATAAGGCCCTGACAGCCAAGCCCGCGGACATGACGATCACCACGCATGTCTGCCGCGGCAATTTCCGCTCGACGTTTATTTCGTCCGGCGGCTATGAACCGGTGGCGGAAAGCCTGCTCGGCAAATGTACTTATGACGGCTATTTTCTCGAATACGACACCGATCGTGCCGGCGGTTTCGAGCCGCTGCGCTTCTTGCCGAAAGGCAACAAAATTGTGGTGCTCGGGCTCATCACCTCGAAGCAGGGCCGCCTGGAGCCGCGCGAGGACATCAAGCGGCGCATCGAAGAGGCGACAAAATACGTGGCGCTGGACCAGCTTTGCTTGTCGCCGCAGTGCGGCTTCGCCTCTACCGAGGAAGGCAATGTGCTGGCGGAAGACGAGCAATGGGCGAAGCTTAAGCTGGTCGTCGAGCTGGCGAACGAGGTGTGGGGGAATTGAGCACTGCGCGTCCCGGGCGCAGCGCAGCACGAAGTGGTGCTGCACATCCGGGACCTTCTAATTTCGTGCGGTCCCGGATCGGCGGTGCACCGCTTACGCGCTGCAACGCTCCAGGACACGAGGCCCAATATGACCCCACGGACTAAACCTCCCTTTCGCGCCGATCACGTTGGCTCGCTGCTGCGCCCCGCGTCGTTGAAAGAGGCGCGCGCCAAGCATGCCCGGGCTGAAATTGATGCGGCCGCGCTGAAAGCAGTGGAAGACCGCGAGATCGAGAGGATTGTCAGGAGACAAGAGCAGGTCGGGCTCAAGCTCGCCACCGACGGCGAATTCCGCCGCTCCTGGTGGCATTTCGACTTTTTTTGGGGCCTAAAGGGAGTCGAGAAGATCACCGCGCCGCCGATCAAATTCCACGGCGTCGAGACCAAATCGGAAGCGGTCAAGATCGCCGGCAAGATCGATTTTGCCGGCCATCCGCAGCTCGAGCATTTCAAGTTCCTTAAGAGCGTCTGCAAAGTGACGCCGAAAATGTGCATCCCCGCGCCGTCGACGTTTCACTTCCGCCAGGGACGGCAAATGATCAGCAAGGAGGCGTACCCCGGCTACGACGAATTCTTCGCCGATGTTGCCGCTGCTTGGCGGAAGGCGATCCGTGCGTTCTATGACGCCGGTTGCCGCTATCTGCAGCTCGATGACACCGCCTGGGCGATGATATGCGACCCGAACGAGCGTGAGGCCTCGCGCCGCCGCGGCGACGATCCCGACGCGCTGCCCGCGATTTACGCCCGCCTCACCAACGAGGCGCTGAAAGACAAGCCCGCCGACATGGCCATCACCATGCATTCGTGCCGCGGCAATTTTCGTTCCACCTTCATCGCCTCGGGCGGCTACGAATTTGTCGCTGAACACCTGCTCGGCAATACGAACTTCGACGGCTATTTCCTCGAATATGACAGCGACCGCGCCGGCGGCTTCGAGCCGCTGCGCTTCTTTCCCAAGGGCGAGCGCCGGATCGTGCTCGGCCTGGTGACGTCGAAAAGCGGCCGCCTCGAGCGCAAGGAGGATATCAAGCGCCGTATCGAGGAGGCGGCAAAATACGTGCCGCTCGATCAACTTTGTCTGTCGCCGCAATGCGGCTTCGCCTCGACGGAGGAAGGCAATGTGCTGGCTGAGGAGGAGCAGTGGGCGAAGCTGCGCATGATCGTGGAATTGGCGCAGGAAATATGGAGCTAGCAACAAACTCCGCTCATTCCCGCGCACGCGGGAATCCAGTGTTTTTCGCCCTGGATCCCCGCTTTCGCGAGGACGAGCGGAGGACAAAAATATGAGTCAAAGGAGTGCGCCCCCCTTCCGCGCCGATCACGTCGGCTCGCTGTTGCGCACCGCCCCGCTCAAAGCGGCGCGGGCCAAGCGCGAGAGAGGCGAGATAGACGCCGCGGCGCTGAAGGCGGTCGAAGACCGCGAGATCGAAAAGATCATCAAGCGCCAGGAAGACATCGGGCTGCAGGCGGTGACCGACGGCGAATTTCGGCGCGCCTTCTGGAACTACGACTTCCTTGGCGGCCTGCCGGGTGTCGAGGCCTATCTCGGCGAGCGCAAAATCAAGTTTCAGGGGCCGAATCCGAAACCAATGATGCTGCGCGTTATCGGCAGGCTCGGATCGTTCACCACGCATCCGATGCTCGAGCACTTCGAATTCGTCAAAGAGCGCACGCGCGTGGTTCCGAAGATGACGATTCCCTCGCCGTCGTCGCTGCATTTCCGCTACGGCCGCGACGCGGTGCCGCAAGCGATCTATCCGGACATGGCCGACTTCTATCGCGATCTCGGCCGCAC
Organism: Pseudolabrys sp.; assembly: GCA_035652735.1. GTDB lineage: Bacteria > Pseudomonadota > Alphaproteobacteria > Rhizobiales > Xanthobacteraceae > Pseudolabrys. Next base: position 4,798 of record DASRDF010000099.1, read on the forward strand.
CTACGCACAAGCCGTGCGTGCATTTGCGGATGCCGGCTGCCGCTATCTGCAGCTTGACGAGGTCAATTTCGCTTATTTGTGCGATCCGAAACTGCGCGAGCAGGTCGCTAATCGCGGCGACGATCCCGAGCGACTACCGAAAATCTATGCCGCTGTGATCAACGCCGCGATCTCCGGGGCCGCAGCCGATATGACGATCACCATGCATCTCTGCCGCGGCAATTTTCAGTCGACCTTTGTTGCTTCCGGTGGCTACGAGCCCGTCGCGGACGTTCTATTCAACGACATCAATGTCAACGGCTATTTCATGGAATATGACACCGAGCGGGCCGGCGGTTTCGAGCCGCTGCGGCTGGTACCGAAAGGCAAAACCGTCGTGCTCGGACTCGTCACCTCGAAATCGGGCCGGCTGGAGAACAAAGATGAGCTCAAGCGCCGAATCGAAGAGGCCGCTAAGTTCATTGACCTCGCGCAGCTTTGTCTTTCGCCGCAATGCGGCTTTGCCTCCACCGAGGAGGGCAATATCCTCGCCGAAGATGAGCAGTGGGCGAAGCTGAAGATGATCGTCGAGGTGGCGGAGGAAGTCTGGGGTAAATGATGCCCTCGCTGGCGCAGGGCAGCACAAAGTGAGAACCGCGATGTCACAACGCAGCAAACCGCCGTTCCGCGCCGATCACGTTGGCAGCCTGCTGCGGCCTGCCGCGCTGAAAAAGGCGCGCGAGGAGCGCGCCAAAGGCGCCATCGGTGCCGCCGAGCTCAAGGCGATCGAAGATCGTGAGATTGGGCGCGTCATCAAGAAGCAGGAGGAGACCGGCCTGCAGTCGATCACCGACGGCGAGTTCCGCCGCTCCTGGTGGCACTTGGATTTCCTCTGGGGTCTTGACGGGATCGAAAAGCACGTGATGGACACCGGCATTGCTTTCGCCGGCGTCAATACGCGCAACGAAGGATTGAAGGTCACCGGCAAGGTGGGCTTCTCCGGCCATCCGATGATCGAGCATTTCAAGTTCGTCGCCGCGCATACCAAGTGCACTCCGAAGATCACGATCCCTGCGCCATCGGCCGCCTATGGCCGGCCAAATCCCACACCGATCGACCGCAGGATTTATCCGAACAATGACAACTTCTTCGCCGACCTCGGTCAGGCCTACAGGAAAGCTGTGCGCGCCTTCGCCGACGCCGGCTGCCGCTATCTGCAGCTCGATGAAGTGTTCATCGCCATGCTCTGCGATCCGAAATACCGCCAGCAGATGCAAGGCCGCGGCGACGACCCCGACGCGCTTGGGCCGCTCTACGGCGATCTGATCAACATGGCGATGTCAGACATTCCCTCCGATATGACCATCACCATGCACATGTGCCGCGGCAATTATAAATCGACCTTCATGGGTTCGGGCGGCTACGAGGCTGAGCAGGAGGTGCTGTTCAACCGCATCAAGGTGCACGGCTATTTCATGGAATACGACACCGAGCGCGCCGGCAGTTTTGCGCCGTTGAAAATGGTGCCGAAGGATCGCCAGGTGGTGCTCGGTCTCGTAACCACGAAAAGCGGACGGCTGGAAAGCAAGGACGAGATCAAACGCCGCATCGAGGAAGCGACGAAATATATCTCGCTCGATCAGTTATGCCTGTCGCCGCAATGCGGCTTCGCCTCGACCGAGGAGGGCAACCTCCTCGCCGAGGAAGAGCAATGGGCCAAGCTGCGCACGATCGTCGAGGTGGCGGAGGAGGTGTGGGGAAGAGGCTAGTCGGCCGCCTGGGCCAAACGCTCCTCGCTGCCGCCGCGGCGAGCGAAACCGATCGGCGTCTCCGCCACCGGCCCGACGGTCCATTCCTGTCCCGCCAACGGCGTGATTTTGACATTGTCGAGCACCCCGCGCCGAAGCGCCGGATCGAAATAGCGCATCGCCCGTTCGTTGAGGTCGATAACGCGGCCGGGCTTCAACGGGCCCACGTCGTTGATTCTGACGATCGCTTCTTTGTCGTCGCTCTGCACCAGCGCGAAAGCGGGACGATAATTCTTGCCGAAGTGGACACCGCCGAACTGCGCACGCAAGTCCGTGCGAATCGCGGCGGTCCAGTCCTCCGCATCGTAGAGCTCGCCGGATGCCGTTTCCTTGGGGTCCGAATCCGCCCCACTGGGATCGGCGGGATTGTACGTTGACGCGGCGCCGAGGATGGCTGCGCCGGCGGCGACGATGGTCTGCATGCCTTGCAGGCTTGCGTTGACAATCGGCTGCACGATGTCGCGGTCGAATGCGCGGTCGATGACATCCCGCATCCATGAGCTTTGCGGATATTCGAAGCGGCCAGCAAAGGGTGTTGGCGACTGATCGAAGATGTCAGATGAGGCGGAACCGACAAAGCAAGGAGCGGTGAGTTCGAGCGGCCTCGCCGGTTCGGCGGTTGCGTTGCTGCCGATGCTCACAGCGGCGGCGACAATCACCGCCAGTCGGACGCACGCAAATCGCACGGCCGATGCCATTCGCGGGAACAGTGCAGAGCAATTGTTGATTGACATTTGGCCCCCCGGCCAAGATTTCCAACGCTCGCGATTGAGCACGCTCCGCAATAAGGCGCCGTAAAATGCGCAGGCGAAAAATGCGTAAAAACTGCGCTACCGGGAACGCGCAGCGATTGTTGCCAATGAACAGAGGGCAACCCTCGACACGCGTTTAGGCCGCATGCAAGATTGCCGGAATCGTAGTTAAAAGAATTTGGGCTACAGCGCCGCAAAAGAGCGCCGTTTCAGCAACCGGGGGATTAGTTCGTGACCGGAATTGTCGCAGGCAAAGTCGCCATTGTGACCGGAGGCGGCCGCGGGATTGGCCGTGCCATCGCCGAGATGATGGCCAAAGAGGGCGCGCGCGTCGTCGTTTGCGATATTGGCGCAAGCCTAACCGGTTCCGGCAGCGACGAAGGCCCGGCGCAGGAGACCGTCACCGCGATCGAGCGAGCGGGCGGTGAGGCGATTGCCTCGACGCTGTCGATCACCGAACCCAAGAATGCAGAAACGATCGTGAAGAGTGCGCTCGATGCCTTCGGCCGTGTCGACATCCTGGTCAACAATGCTGGCATTCTGCGCGACGTGATCTTCCACAAGATGAGCCATTCCGATTGGTCGGAGGTCATCGCCGTACACTTGCATGGCTCATTTAATATGAGCCGGGCCTGCGCCGCGCATTTCCGCGAGCAGGGTTCGGGCTCCTATGTGCACATGACATCGACCTCGGGGCTCATCGGCAATTTCGGCCAAGCCAATTACATGGCGGCGAAGCTCGGCATCATGGGTCTGTCGCGCGGCATCGCGCTCGATATGGCCCGCTTCGGCGTGCGCTCGAACTGCATCGCGCCGTTCGCTTTTACCCGCATGATCGAGTCCATTCCGGCACAAACGGCAGAGGAAAAGCGCCGCGTTGAGCGCCTCGCACAAATGACACCCGACAAAGTGGCACCCCTCGCGGTCTATCTCGGGTCCGATCAGGCCAGCGGAATTTCGGGGCAGGTCTTCGCGGTGCGCAATAACGAAATTTATCTGTTCAACCAGCCGCGCCCCATTCGCGTCATCCATCGCTCCGACGGCTGGACGCCCGAGCGCATCGCCGAGCAGCTCAAAGGCGCCTTCGGCCCGTCGCTCACCCCGCTCGAGCGCTCCGGCGACGTGTTCGCGTGGGACCCGATTTGATCGCCATGTTGCTTCCCACGCTCCCTGCGTTCCTGCGCGAGCGGGAAACCAGAACCAACCGACATAGCGGTCATTTGCATCGTCTCGATCGGCGCTTCCGGGTCGCCGAACGGCTGTTTGCGGGGGCGCGCTGACGAATGCCCATCGTCTACGACCAGCTTCTCGCGCTCGACATTCCCGCGGTCGAACACGCGTACGGCCCCAAGGACTGCATCCTCTACGCGCTCGGCCTTGGGCTCGGCCAGGATCCGACCGACGAGGACGAGCTCGCCTTCGTCTATGAGAAAAATCTCAAAGCGCTGCCGACCTTCGCGCTGGTGCAGGGCTACACGCCCTACTGGCTGCGCCATCCGCAAAGCGGCGTCACCTGGAACAAGGTGGTGCACGGCGAGCAGGCCTTCACGCTGCACAAGCCGGTCATGACCGAAGGTCACGTTATCGGCAAGACGCGCATCGTCGAGGTGATCGACAAGGGCGAGGGCAAGGGCGCGCTGGTCTATTCCGAGCGCAAGGTCACCGACAAAGCGAGCGGCGAATTGCTCGCGACGCTGACGCAGACCACGTTTTGCCGCGCCGACGGCGGCTTCGGCGGACCGAAGAAAGATGCGCCGCCGCCACATGCACTGCCCGAGCGCGCCCCCGATATCGTCTGCGATCTGCCGACGCGCCCGGAAATGGCGCTGATCTACCGGCTCTCCGGCGACATCAACCCGCTGCATGCGGATCCCGAATTCGCCAAGGCGGCAGGTTTCCCGCGACCAATCCTGCACGGGCTTGCTACCTTTGGCGTCGCCGGTCACGCTCTGCTCAAGTCGCTGTGCGGCTACGACCCGGCGCGATTGACCGGCATGGCTGGCCGCTTTTCGGCGCCGGTCTATCCCGGCGAGACCATCCGCACCGAAATCTGGCGGGACGGCGAGGTCGCGAGCTTCCGCGCCCGCGTGGTCGAGCGCGGCGTGGTCGCGATCAACAACGGACGCGCTGATATTGGATAGCCCTTGTCCCGGGCGCGGAGCAACGCGAAGCGTTGCGCCGCAGAGCCGGGACCGCTAGAGGCTGTAGCGGTCCCGGGTCTGCGGCGCATCATTTGTGCTGCACCGCATCCGGGGTAGGTAGCCTGAGAGCACCTGGATGACCAAGTCGACATCGCAGGAAAACCACGCCGATATCCGCGAGGGCGTGCGCGCGCTCTGTGCCAAATTCCCGGGAGAATACTGGCGCGCGCTCGACCGCGAGCGCGCCTATCCGACCGAATTCGTCGCCGCACTCACCGAGGCCGGTTATCTCGCCGCTCTCATCCCCGAAGAATATGGCGGCAGCGGTCTGGGCCTGAGCGCGGCCGCCGCCCTCTTGGAGGAAGTGCACGCTGCGGGCTGCAACGGCGCCGCCTGTCACGCGCAGATGTACACGATGGGGACCATCCTGCGGCATGGCAGCGACGCGCAGAAGCAGCGTTATTTGCCGAAGATCGCAAGCGGCGAGCTGCGTCTGCAGGCCTTTGGCGTCACCGAGCCCACCTCGGGCACCGACACGCTGTCGCTGCGCACCACTGCGCGCCACGAGGGCAACGATCACTACGTCATCAACGGTCAGAAGATCTGGACTTCGCGGGCCGAGCATTCCGACCTGATGCTGCTGCTCGCGCGCACCACCCCGCGCGAGCAGGTGAAGAAGCGCACGGACGGTCTTTCCGTCTTCATCGTCGACATGCATCTGGCGGCCAGCAAGAACATGACCATCACGCCGATCCGCACGATGATGAATCATGGCACGACGCAGATATTTTTCGACGACCTGCGGGTGCCGGCGGAGAATTTGATCGGCGAAGAGGGCCATGGCTTCCGCTACATCCTGTCCGGCATGAACGCCGAGCGCATTTTGATCGCGGCGGAATGCATCGGCGACGCCAAATGGTTCATCAACAAGGCCACGACCTACGCCAAGGAACGGGTGCTGTTCGGCCGACCCATCGGGCAGAACCAGGGCGTGCAGTTTCCCATTGCGCGCGCCTACGTGCAGATGCGCGGCGCCGAACTGATGGTGCACGAAGCCGCGCGCAAATACGAAGGAGGCGGCGAGGTTGGGCCGGAGGCCAACATGGCCAAGCTGCTGGCAGCCGATGCCTCGTGGGCCGCCGCGGACATGTGTGTGCAGACGCATGGCGGCTTCGGCTTCGCCGAGGAGTACGACATCGAGCGCAAGTTCCGCGAAACGCGGCTCTACCAAGTGGCGCCAATCTCGACCAACATGATCCTGTCGTATCTCGCCGAGCATGTGCTCGGATTGCCCCGGTCTTATTGATGACTCGTGTCCCGGACGCGGTGCACCGCTGATCCGGGACCGCTATAAGTTCGGAGTCTGGAACGATCCCGGGTCTGCAGCGCACCGCTACGCGCTGCACTGCGCGTGGGAAAAGCAGAGAAGCGGTAATGTCCCTTCCATTAGCAGGCCTCCTCGTCGTCTCCATCGAGCAAGCGGTGGCGGCGCCGCAATGCACCTGCCGGCTCGCCGATGCTGGCGCGCGCGTCATCAAGGTCGAGAGGCCGGAAGGCGACTTCGCCCGTCACTACGACTACATCGTGCACGGCGAGAGCGCGCATTTCGTGTGGCTCAACCGCGGCAAGCAGTCCGTCGTGCTCGATCTCACGAGAGACGAAGACAAGGCGCTACTCGAGCGCATGCTCGCGAGCGCCGACGTGTTCGTGCAGAACCTCAAGCCTGGCGCGCTTGCCAGGCTCGGCTTCGCCTTCAAGCGGCTGCGCAAAGAATATCCGCGGCTGATCTGCTGCTCGATTTCCGGCTATGGCGAGAGTGGGCCCTACGCGCAGCGCAAGGCCTACGATTTGCTCATCCAGGCGGAATCCGGCGTCTCCTCGGTGACCGGTGGGCCGGAGGCGCCGGCGCGTGTCGGCGTGTCGATCGTGGACATTGCGGCGGGGCTGGAAGCCTACGAGGCCATCCTCGAAGCGCTGATCGCGCGCGGCAAGACCGGCGAGGGCGCAGAGATTTCCATCTCGATGTTCGATGCCATGGCGGAATGGATGACCATTCCGCTGCTCAATCAGGAATGGGGCCGGCCGTTTCAGCGCATCGGCCTTGCGCATCCGACCATCGTGCCCTACGGCGTGTTCAAGACGCGCGACGGTGCCGATATTCTCATCGCTATCCAGAACGACCGCGAATGGCGCGTCTTGGCGGAGAAAATCCTGCGCGATGCGTCGCTCGGCAGCGACGAGAAGTTCGCCACCGTGCCGAGCCGGCTGGCGCATCGCGACGAGACCAATGCCAAGGTGGCGGCGGTGTTTGCCGCACACGATGTCGAGCCGCTGATGCAGAAGCTCGCCGCCGCGGACATTGCTTTCGCCCGCGTCAACGATCCGGCCCTGCTCGGCAAGCATCCACATCTGCGCCGCATTTCCGTGGGCACACCGAGCGGCCCGGCCACCATCCCGGCACCGGCCGCGCGCTGGGGGAATATAGAGCGCAGCTACGGTTCCATCCCGGCGCTGGGCGAGCATACGGATATGATCCGCAAGGAGTTCCATTCGTCATGATGCTGACCAGACGTGCCGCGGCCGGCGCGCTCCTGAGCGCCTGCCTTGCGCTGCCGACGATGGCCGCTAACGGTGAGACCGGCAAACGCAGCAAAGCGCAGGCGGAAGAGGCGCTCAAGGCTTACGCCGAGGCTCTGGAGGCATTTAAGGCAATTCTCAAGGAGCGGCGCGCGCAGATCGATGCGCATAAGCAACTGCCCGACCTGCCCGGACAGGCGCTCTACCTCGCGCGCGTCAACATGATGAGCGCCTACAAGGATCTCACCGACGCAATTCCCTCCAGAATCGGACGGCCCAACAAATTCGGCATTCCTCCGGCCTATTTCGACGCCGACACCGAGCCGCTGCTGGAGGAATACAGAAGGCTCTTCGACATCATGGAGGCCCCGCCCGCCGGCGCACAGGACTCGCAAACGCCTTTTGAGGACGTCGTTGCGTTGGCACGCGTCATCGCTCGCCTCAAAGGTCTTAAGGGCGCAGATGTCGACGCCGCCGGCCGCATCGGCCTTGGTATCTTCTTCGCCGAAACCGGAGGCCATCAGAACATCGGCAATGCGCGCTCGAACAAATACAAGGGCAGCCTGCAAACCGGCATTTCCGAAGATCGCAGCGGCAAGAAAAAATGGGAAGCCGTCAAGAAACAAGTCGCCGCACTCGATCCCGCAGTCAACGCGCGCGACGACAAGGAAGAAGCGCGCGTCGGCAAGCGCGACCATCGCTTCAATCATTGGACCGCGGTGCGCGATGGTTTGATGGGCGCGCATGCCGATCTCTTTCGGCAGATCCCCGAGATCGTGAAAATCCTGCCCGATCCGGTCGATCAAATGAAGTTCTTTGAGCTCATCCAGATCATTCCGACGCCGACGCGGGCGGCGCTGCGCTCCGGCGATCTGGCCGGGTATCGCATCTCCGAGGCGCGGATCATGGGCTATCTGCGCAACAACAGCATCTTCGCCTTCGGCCGCTCCGACCGGACAAGAAAGTCCGCGACCTTCCGCGAAATTCTCGACGCGATGTGGCTGTTCAACAGAAACTTCGAGCGCGCTCTGGCCAAATTCAACGAGATCAAGACCGCGAGCAAAAGCTAGCGGCTATTCCAGCACCGCCGCTTCTTCGAGGTCCTCCTCGGTCGGCGGGCGGTTTGTGCCGCGGATGATGAGCACCAGCGGAATCATCGCCAGGGTCAGGATCATCAGCAGTTTGAAGTCGTTGAGATAGGCGATCATCGTTGCCTGCTGCGTGATGATGAAGTCCATCATCGCGCGGCCGGTGTCCGTCGCCATGTCGAGGATGCGGTGCACATCCGGCATCTGCAGCGCGTCGTTGAACGGGGTCACCTGCGCCGCCAGCCGCGCGTGCATGTAGTTGGTCTCGTTGGTGAGGTTGGCGATCACCATGGAGATGCCGATGGACGAGCCGATATTGCGCACCAAAGTAAGAATGGCGGTGCCGCCGGTGCGCAAATGGTGCGGCAGCGTCGAGAAGGCTGCCGTGCTGATCGGCACGAACAGCAGGCCAAGCCCGATGCCCTGGATGATGCTGGTGACGACGATCATTCCCTGCGTCGTGTCGAGGGAGAAGCCGGTGAAGTAATAGAGCGTACCGCCGGTCAGCAGCAGGCCGCACAGGATGAGATAGCGCGTCTCCAACAGCTTCATCAGCCGCGGCGCCGCCATCATGGTCAGCAGCGTGCCGACGCCGCGCGAGCCGAGCAGAAAGCCCGCGGTCTGGATCGGGTAGCCGAGCAGGTTCTGCATGAACGGGGTCACCAGCGCCATGGTGCCGAACAGCACGACGCCGATGACCACCATGAACACACAGCCGGAAACGAAATTGCGGTCCTTGAACATCTCGAAGCGCACGAAGGGCTCATTGGTGGTGAGCGAATGCGCGAAGAAATAATAGAAACCCACGATCGACACGATCATCTCGATCCAGATTTCGTTGGCCTCGAACCAGCCGACCTGCTCGCCGCGGTCGAGCAGCAATTGCAGCGAGCCGATGCCGACGGCGAGCGCAAGAAACCCGAACCAATCGAAGCGCAGGTGGGCGTGCTGTTCGGTCTCCTCCATGAACAGCAGCAAGCCGATCACGGTGATCACGCCGATCGGCAGATTGATCAGAAACACCCAGTGCCACGAGTAATTATCGGTGAGCCAGGCGCCGAGCGTCGGTCCCATGATCGGTCCGAGCATCACGCCGACGCCCCAGATTGCCATCGCGCCGCCGCGCTCTTCGGGCGTGTAGGCGTCGAGCAGTACCGATTGCGACAGCGGCACCAGCGCCGCGCCGGCCATGCCTTGCAGCAGGCGGAACAGCACGATCTGGTCGATGTTCTGCGCCAGCGCGCAGAGCAATGACGCGACAGTGAAGCCGCCGACACAAACGATAAACAGCTTCTTGCGGCCGAAGCGATCGGCGAGCCAGCCCATCGGCGCCGTCATAATGGCTGAAGCCACGATGTACGAAGTGAGCACCCAATTGATCTGGTCGAGCGAGGCCGACAGTGAGCCTTGCATGTAAGGCAGCGCCACATTGGCAATGGTCGTGTCCAAGGCCTGCATGATGGTCGCCGTCATCGCGCACACTGTCACCAGCATGCGCAATGTCTTCGGCTGCAACGATGCGAAGCGCGGACTCATTTACGTTCGGCCTTATCCATTGCGGCGGCGCTACATCCGGAAAATGAATGCCCGACTATTTCTGCTCCTTGGCTGTGGCCGAGAAGAACGGGATGCGGCCGTGGCCGGTGTCGATTTCGACATTCACGCTCATGCCGGCGCGCAACAGGCGGGTGTCCTCGTCCTTGTCGAAGGCGATGCGCACGGGCACGCGCTGCACCACTTTGACCCAGTTCCCGGTGGCGTTTTGCGGCGGCAGAATGGAGAACTGCGCGCCGGTGCCGGGACTCACGGATACGACATGACCGGTGAAGGTATGATCGGGGAAACTGTCGACGTCGAGCGTCGCCTTCTGACCAACACGCAAATAAGTGATGTCGGTCTCCTTCGGGTTGGCATCGACCCACGGGTTCTCGTCATCGATGATGCTGAACACCGGCGTTCCCGCCGCCACGAAGCGGCCAAGCTGAATGCTGTCCACTTGTGTCGCTGTGCCGGACATCGGCGCGCGCACGACGGTGTGGTCGAGATTGCGTTGGGCGTCGTCGAGCGCGGCCTTCGCCTGCGCGTATTCGGGAAATTCGGCGAGCGGCAGGTCGGGGTTGCCGAGGAGCTGGTTGAGCGTCGAGTCGCGCTGCTGCTCGGTGAATTGCTCCTGCAGTTTCGCGGTAACCAGCGCAGAGGTCGCCGTGTCGACGTCGGCGCGCGAGCCTGCTTGCGAATTCATCAGCGCGGTCTTGCGGTCGACGTCATGCTGCTTGAGTTCGACGTTCTTTTTGGCGAGGTCGGCCAGCGTTGTCAGCGATTTTAGGTTGGTTTTGAGCTTGTCGTAGTCGCTGCGCGCGGCATCGAGCTTGGCCTTGGCTCCGTCGAGCGCCAACCGGTAAGGCTGCGGGTCGAGCGTGAACAACTCGTCGCCGGCCTTGACGTGCTGGCCTTCGACCACCGCGATATGCGCAATCTTGCCGGAGATGTCCGGCGTGATGAGGACCTTCTGTGCGCCGACATAGGCGTTGTCGGTGGAGATGTAACGGCCGCCCATGAGCCAATAGGCGCCGCCGAGCACGAGCGCGATCGCCGGCAGCACGATCAGCAGAACCATGCGCAAGCGCTTGCGGTCGACCTTGCGGCGCCGGCGCCTTACCGGCGCTTCCGCTCCGTGCTGTTCGCCCGGCCGCGTTTTTGCTTCTTGTTTGGCCTCGGCGTCGGGCTCCGGCGGCGGAACGATTTTCAGGGCTTTCTCACTCATGACGCTTTGGCACTCTGTTGCTCGTTGGCATTGCGGCCGATGACGGCGCGCAGGTTGTCTTTGATGTGGGTGAGGTCGCGCAGCAGCCGCTCGTTGGCCTTGGCATCGAAGCCGTCGAGCACGATCTCCATTATCTCGTTGCCGAGCTTGGTGAGCTGTTCGATCAGCGGGCGCGCGGCCGGCGTGAGGTAGAGCCGGTTGGCGCGGCGGTCGTTCGGATCGGCGCGGCGCTCGATCAGACCGTTCTCGGCGAGGCGGTCGAGCAGGCGCGTGAGTGAGATCGGCGTCAGATCGAGAATTTCGGCGAGCTCGGACTGCTTGAGGCCTTCCGAGCGGTCGAGACGGATCAGCACCACCCACTGCGCGCGGGAGATGCCGAACTGACGCGCACGCTGGTCCGCATAGGTGCGCAGCATGCGGGCGACGTCCATGATGGTGACCGCGATCTCGCGGGTGACGGGCTGTTGCGGCATTAGAGTTCCTTGGTCAGCAGGGATATAATAAGCATACTTATAATAACGGTCAATAGGTCTGGATGACGGGCGCCGCGCGCTCGGGCAAAGTCGAAAAGCACAAGCAACAAGGGGTAAAATGCACATGGACATCGGCTTCATCGGGCTGGGCAATATGGGTGCGCCGATGGCGAGGCGCCTGATCGAGGCCGGGCACAGGCTCGTGGTCTACGACACGCGCAACGACGCGGTAGCGCCCTTCGTGGCGCTCGGGGCGCAGCTCGCCTCCTCGCCGCAGGACGTGGCCGACCGCGTCGAGACCGTCATGGCAAGCCTGCCATCGCTCGCCATCTCGCAGAAAGTCGCGCTCGGCGACGGCGGCATCATTCACGGCAAGCGCATCAGGCGCTTTATCGATCTCTCCACCACCGGCTCGCGCGTCGCCGCCGAAATTTTCCACACGCTTGCCAAAAAGAACATCGTGCAGATCGACAGCCCAGTGTCGGGCGGCGTCGGCGGCGCGACAAAGGGCACGCTCGCGGTCATGGTATCGGGACCGAAGGCCGAGGTGGACATCGTCAAGGACGCGCTCGCCGTCTTCGGACGGGTGTTTGTCATCGGCGAGAAGCCGGGAATGGCGCAGACCATGAAGCTCGCCAACAATTTTCTCTCCGCCACGGCCATGGCGGCAACCGCGGAAGCGGTCGCCATGGGCGTGAAAGCGGGGCTCGATGCGAAGGTGATGATCGACGTCATCAATGCCGGCTCCGGCCGCACCACGGCGTCGGAGCAGAAATTCCCACAGTCGATCCTGCCGCGCACATTCAACTATGGCTTCGCCACCGGCCTGATGCTCAAGGACGTCAGGCTGTGCGCCGAGGAGGCGCAGGCGCTCGACTGTCCCGACCAGGTCATGCGTGCGGTGCTCGATCAGTGGGAGATCACCAATTCCGAATTCGGGGGCGATTCGGATTTCACGTCGATCGTGAAAATGATCGAGCGCCGCGCCGGCGTCACGGTGGGGAGAGCGTCATGAGCGACGACATTCATGAGGTCTATGCCGTCTGCTACGCCACGCACGCGCGCAAGCGCGCGGAGAATTACATCTTCGGCGATCCGCACGACGAGATGACATCGATTGCGTACTACGTTTGGGTAATCAATGGTCCGCACGGCGTGTTCGTCTGCGACACCGGTTTCGACGAAACAGCCGCCAAGGAGCGCGGCCGCCAGATCGTTCATCCGATCGCCGAGGGGTTGAAGGCGCTCGGCGTGGCGCCGGACAAAGTCGATCACGTGATCGCCACCCACATGCACTGGGACCACGCCGGCAACTACGATCTGTTCCCGAACGCGCGCTATCACGTGCAGGACACCGAGATGGCCTACTGCACGGGACGCTGCATGTGCCACCCGATGCTGCGCATTCCCTTCAGCGAGGCCGACGTGCATGCGATGGTGAAGAAGGTGTTCGCCTATCGCGTCGATTTTCACGACGGTGTCGACCAGATCGCACCGGGCATCACCGTGCACAAGATCGGCGGCCATTCGAAGGGCCTGCAATGCGTGAGGGTGAAGACCAGGCGCGGCTATGTCGTGATCGCCTCCGACTCGTGTCATCTCTATTCGCATATCGACGAGGGCCGGGTCTTCCCCATCACCTACAGCGTCGCCGACACGCTCGAGGGCTACAAGACGCTGCTCAAGCTCGCATCGTCGCGGCATCACATGGTGCCGGGCCACGATCCCGAGGTGCTCAAGCTCTACCCGGCGGCGAAAGCGGGCCTGGAGAACTGGGTGGTGCGGCTGGATGCGGAGCCGAAGGTCTAGCGGGCGGCGAACGCGTCCCCACAAAGAGCTTCATTACCGCGCAAGTGGGAATCCAGCAGCTCCGCTTTCGCGTGACGACGGGATTGATTACACCAACCCCAACTCCGCAAACGCCTCTTTGTGACGCTCCGCGCTCTCCGGCGCAAAACAGCAGAACACCACGCGTGTAATGCCGCGCGGCTGCGCCGCGATCTCCGCCGCCACGGTCCCGACCGCAACGCGCGCGGCGCGGTCGGGCGGGAAGCGGTAAACGCCGGTGGAGATCGCCGGAAAAGCAATGGATGTGAGCCGGCGCTCGGCTGCGAGATCGAGCGCGGTGCGATAACAGGAGGCGAGCAGTTCTTCTTCGCCTTTGCCGCCGCCGCTCCACACCGGCCCGACGGCATGAATCACGTGGCGCGCTTTCAGCCGGTAACCGCGCGTGATTTTTGCGCTGCCGGTCTCGCAGCCATTGAGCGTCCGGCATTCCGCAAGCAGTTCCGGACCCGCGGCACGATGAATGGCGCCGTCGACGCCACCGCCGCCGAGCAGCGAGCGATTGGCGGCGTTGACGATCGCATCCACAGCGAGCGTGGTAATGTCGGCGACGACGATATCGAGGCGCGTATTGCCGATTTCTGCGGTCAGGGCGTTCATCAACGAAATATAGCAATGCACCGCAAAAAATTCTTTGAGGATTGAGTTGTCGGCAGGGACTACCCGGGTTCCGCAGAAGCCTCTGCAGTCAATTCGATGCTGCTCCTGATCCCGATATCGTCGAAATGCGCATCGAGAAACCGGCGCGCCGCCCGCTGACCCAACTTGCGCAGCAACTGGAACGAGTCGTAGTCGTTGCGCAGCCGTGCCGCGGAGGACAGGCGTTCGCCGAGGCCTTCGAGGACAATGCGGTGTACGCGCAGCCTGCGGTATTCGTCGGACCCGCTGCCGCGCGGAATCCGTCCCGCATCGATCTGCCGGTTGATGAAGTCGATGACCCGCAGCTCGGCCATCAGCGGCGCGTTGAAGGTGATCTCATTGACGCGCGCCATGATCTCGCGCGTCGAGGTCGGCACTTTGCGCCGCATCAGCGGATTGATCTGCACGATCAGCACGTCCTCCGCCGGCGTGGCGCGGAAGAACGGGTAGAGCGGCGGATTGGCGACATAACCGCCGTCCCAGTAATGCGCGCCGTCGATCTCGACCGCGCGGAACACGGCGGGCAGGCAGGCCGAGGCCATCACCGCCTCGGCGGAAATCTGCGCGTGCGGGAAGACGTGCAATTGTCCGGACTGCACATTGGTGGCCGCGATGAAGATCGGCCGGGCATCGGCGCGCAGACCCTGGAAATCGACGAAGCGCTCGATCAGCTCCTTCAGCGGGTTGATGTTGAGCGGATTGAAATCGTAAGGCGAGAGGTAGCGCGACCAGGCGGTGAGCCAATCGAGCGCCGGCGAGCCTTCCGACGGCAATAGCGAGAACAGCCGGCCAATGACCGCGCGTTGCAGCGGCGGCAGGTCGCCACCCAGGCTCGCCGCCCGCCAGAAATCGGCGAGCCGCTTGCGCGCCTCCTCGGCCCCGCCCCGGCGCAAGCCGTCGGCCAGCATCACCGCGTTCACCGCGCCGGCGGAGGTGCCGGAAATGCCTTCGATGCCAAGCCTGCCGTCGTCCAAAAGGTGATCGAGCACGCCCCAGGTGAAGGCGCCGTGCGCGCCGCCGCCTTGCAGCGCCAGATTGATGCGCTTGGCTGCCGGCCTATCCGACTTGGTTCGGCCAAAGGCGCGGGAAAGAAAGTTCACTGCGCCGTCCACCCGCCGTCGATGGAATAGGCCGAGCCGGTGATGGTTGCGGCCGCATCGCTTGCCAGAAACACGGCGAGCGCGCCGATGTTCTCCGGGGAGGTGTATTCGAGCATCGGCTGCTTCTCGGCAACGAGAATGCGCTTGGCCTCGTCGAAGGTTTGCCCCGCGGCCTTGGCGCGCGCCTCGATCTGCTGTGCGACCAGAGGCGTCAGCACCCAGCCGGGACAGATGGCGTTGCAGGTGATGCCATCGTTTGCCGTCTCCATCGCCACGACCTTGGTCAGTCCAACGAGCCCGTGCTTCGCCGCCACATAGGCGACCTTCTGCACGCTGGCGACCAGCCCGTGTGCGGACGCGATGTTGACGATGCGCCCCCATTTACGTTTCTTCATCCCGGGCACGGCGGCACGTATGGTGTGGAACGAGGACGAGAGATTGATCGCGATGATCGCGTCCCATTTCTCGATGGGGAAATCCTCGATATTGGCGACGTGCTGGATGCCGGCGTTGTTGACCAATACGTCGAGCGAGCCGAACTCCTTCTCCGTCGCCGCAATCATCGCGGCGATCTCCGCAGGCTTGGTCATGTCGGCGCCGTTGTAGCGCGCCTTCACGCCGAACTCCTTCTCCAGGCCGGCGCGCTCCTTTTCGATCGCTGCCGTTTGGCCGAAGCCGTTGAGCATCACATTGGCGCCGTCCTTGGCTATGGCACGGGCAATCGCCAGCCCGATGCCGGACGTCGAGCCGGTAATAAGCGCGGTCTTGCCTTTCAACATCGCGAGCCTCGTCTGATCCTTGCGAAAACGGGGCGGAACCTGCTCCCATTCTTGCTGCGACGCAATATATAGGTGACGGGCAAGTTTTCGCGGTTAGACCATAGTCGCGTTACAGTCCGGGCTCGAAAGGCAAAGCGCTTGGCGACGAAAGCAAACCTGCAGGCGGTTTTTCCCGCGCCCAACCACGATCATGAGCGCTGCGCCAGCGACGCCATCGCGCATGCGGAGGCCATTTGCGTTGAGCGCCACGAGCGGCTGACGCCGATGCGCCGGCGCGTGCTCGAGGCGCTGCTCACCAGCCACGCCCCGCTCGGCGCCTACGAGTTGATCGACCGCCTGTCGGTGCGCGGGCAGCGGCTCGCACCGGTTACCATCTATCGCGCGCTCGATTTTTTGCGCGCGCAGGGCCTCGTGCACCGCATCGAGAGCCGCAACGCCTTCATCGCCTGCGTGCACGAGCATGCAAGCGGCGATCCGGTTGTGTTCCTCATTTGCGAAAAATGCGGCGCCGTGGGCGAGGCGGCGAGCGCGGCGGTCGCCGACACCATCAAGTCCGCCTCGCGCGCTGCGGGCTTCACGCCGAAGACGCCGGTCATCGAAATCTCCGGTATCTGCGCGCATTGCCAAGCGGCGTGACCGCACTACCTAAGCTGGACGCACAGGCGTTCAGCCATGGCCCGATCGCAACTCAACCTGTTCGATGCGCCGCCGCGTTTGCCCGCGGGCATGCGCTACCAGCCCGATCTCGTCGCGCCGGATGAGGAGCGCAAGCTTGTCGCCTTCATCGAGACGCTGCCGCTCAAGCCGTTCGAATTTGCAGAGGGATTCCTCGGCAATCGCCGCATTGTCTCCTTCGGCTGGCGCTACGACTACCAGGCGCAGCGCGCAGTGCCGGTCGCGCCGATTCCGCCTGAATTGCTGCCCTTGCGGCGGAAGGCGGCGCAGTTCGCGCGCTTGCCCGAGGACGAATTCCGCCAAGCGCTGGTGACCGAATACGCGCCGGGCGCCGGCATCGGCTGGCACAAGGACAAGGCGATGTTCGGCGAGATCGTTGGCATCTCGTTGCTCGCCGAGTGCACGTTCCGGCTGCGGCGCAAAGAGGGCACCGGTTGGGAGCGCATGTCTTTCGTCGCCGCGTCGCGCTCCGCATATTTGCTGAGCGGGCCTGCGCGCACGCAGTGGGAGCACAGCATCCCGCCGCTCGACCGGCTGCGCTATTCGGTGACCTTCCGCAATCTGGCGAAAGGCTAGAGCGCAGGTTGGAAGGCGCTTCCAGTGGCGCTTCCACGGACGAGCGTGCCCGCGCTGCGCTCTTCGGTTGCCGCTGTCGTCTCCGCGCGATAAGACCGGCGCCTCGCCCCGTCGGACCGTCATGTCATCTACGCCCGCATTGCATCATCACACGCGCCGGCTCGACGCCTGGGCGGCGGCGCTCGTCGTCGTGCTCTGCCTGTCCTGGGGTCTCAACCAGGTCTCGGTGAAATTCGCCATCCACGACATCCCGCCGCTCATCCAGGCGGCCGTGCGCTCCGTTGCCGCCACCTTCATCGTCGGCACCTGGGCGATTGCGCGCGGGCAGAATCTGTTCGCGCGCGACGGCACCTTGCTCGCCGGAATCGTCTGCGGACTGTTGTTCGGCGGCGAGTTCCTCTTGATCTATCAGGGGCTCGTGTTCACCACTGCGACGCGCGCGGTGCTGTTTATCTATCTCGCGCCGTTTTTCGTCGTGCTCGGCGCCCGGCTGTTGCTGCCGGCGGACAAATTTAGCGCGGCGCAATGGGCGGGGCTGGCGCTCTCCTTCGGCGGCATGCTGGTCGCCTTCGGCGTGCCGACGCCGGCGCTCGATCCGCGGCAGATTGTCGGCGACCTGATGATGGTCGGCGCTGCGCTGTTGTGGGCGGCGACCACGCTGACCATCAAGGCGAGCCGGCTCAACCGCGTCTCCTCGGAAAAGGTGATGCTCTACCAGCTCGTCGTCTCGGCGCCGATGCTGGCGATTGCGGCGCTCCTCGCCGGCGAGCACCTTGGACGCGTGCCGTCGGCGACGGCGCTGCTCGCGCTCGCCTACCAGACAGTATGGGTGGTGAGCGTCACCTTCGTCGTCTGGTTCGCGCTGGTGGTGCGCTATTCCGCCAACCGGCTTTCCGCCTTCACCTTCCTGACACCGCTATTCGGCGTTGCCGCCGGGCACCTGCTGCTGGACGAGCCGCTGACACCCGCTTTTGCCGTGGCGGTAGCGCTGGTCGCCGGCGGCCTGATCTTGGTGAACCGGGCGAAATAGCGAAAAATTGGGCTCTTTCGTCCGCGTTGACCCTGTCATATTTGTCTGTCAGGTGAGAGGGGAACTTTCATCGCCGGTGCTGGTTGCCGGAACATTCGGATGGACATGGTTCGTCACAAAACGGTCGGGGTGGATGTCGGCGGCGTCACGGTCGGCGGCGGCGCGCCGATTGTCGTGCAATCGATGACCAACACCGATACCGCCGACGTCGAGGCGACGGCGCGGCAGGTGGCGGCGCTGGCGCGTGCGGGCTCCGAGCTGGTGCGCATCACGGTGGACCGTGACGAGGCGGCCGCTGCCGTGCCGCACATCAAGGATCGCCTGGCGCAGATGAACGTCTCTGTGCCGATCGTCGGCGACTTTCATTACATCGGGCACAAATTGCTCGCCGAACACCCGGCCTGCGCCGAGGCGCTCGATAAATACCGCATCAATCCCGGCAATGTCGGCTTCAAGGACAAGAAGGATAAGCAGTTCTCCGCCATTGTCGAGTTTGCGATTCAACACGGCAAGCCGGTGCGCATCGGCGCCAATTGGGGCTCGCTCGATCAGGAATTGCTCACGCGGCTCATGGACGAGAACGCCAAGTCGGCCAAGCCGCGCGACGCGCGCCAAGTGACGCACGAGGCCATGGTGCAGTCGGCGCTGCTGTCGGCCAAGCGCGCAGAAGAGATCGGCCTGCCGAAGAACCGCATCATCCTCTCGGCGAAGGTCTCCGCCGTGCAGGACTTGATCGCGGTATACACCGAGCTGGCGCGCCGCTCCGACTACGCCCTGCATCTCGGCCTCACCGAAGCCGGCATGGGCACCAAGGGTGTCGTCGCCTCGTCGGCGGCGCTCGGCGTGCTGCTGCAGCAGGGCATCGGCGACACCATTCGCATCTCGCTCACGCCCGAGCCGGGCGGCGATCGAACGCGGGAAGTGCAGGTGGCGCAGGAGCTATTGCAGACCATGGGCCTGCGCACTTTCGTGCCGCTGGTTGCGGCCTGTCCCGGCTGCGGCCGCACCACCTCGACCACGTTCCAGGAGCTCGCCGCCGACATCCAGGGCTTCATCCGCGACTCGATGCCGGAGTGGAAGACGCGCTATCCGGGCGTGGAGACGCTCAACGTGGCGGTGATGGGATGCATCGTCAACGGCCCGGGCGAGTCAAAGCACGCCGATATCGGCATTTCGCTGCCGGGCACCGGCGAGCAGCCGACGGCGCCTGTGTTCATCGATGGCAAGAAGGCCGCGACCTTGCGCGGCCCGACCTTGAGCGCCGACTTCAAGCAGATGGTGATCGATTACATCGAGCGCCGATTCGGCACGGGCGGAGCGCGTACCGCGGCGGAGTAGCGCATCGCCGTTTGTCCTCACGCAAGCGGGGACCTAGCAATCGATGCTTTGCAATTAGCCAAACATGCTGCTGTGCGTGCACTAGACGCGCGCCTACGCGGTCATGACGGAGGCGTCCTTCATCGCACTCGCTGCCGTCGCATAGCCGCCGTCGGCGCCGTCGATGAAATGCACGTGGTTGGGATTGGCGGGATTGGGCGCAAAACAGGTCATCATCGCCGCGGCCTGTCTGTGCGTGCCGAAGCGCACGATGCCGTCGGCAGCCGCCGCCTGCAAATAGTCCTCGATCTCGCGCGCGAGGTCCGGCGTGCAATCGAGCACCATACGCAATGAATCGTCGAACTTGCGGAAGTCGGAATTGTCGATCAGCTCGCGCTCGTATCGGCGCGGGCTGAAGCGGCCGATGCGGACGCCCGAGCGCAGCACCAGGAAACCGAAGAAGGTATAGGCGAGCACCTTGAGCTTGCGCACGCGAATCGATTCGCCCGCCTTGCGCGCGGCGCGCGCTTCCAGATCGACGCCGGCCGGGGGCCACTTGAATTTCAGCCCCGTCCCCGGCAGCGGACGTGAGGCGTCCGGCGTCTTCTCCACGATATGCGCGATCGCCTGCACGGCGGCACGAAAGTTTTCTTGTGTCGCCTTCGGTCCCGGCGCCACCACCAGCGACAGGACCTGCCCGCGCTGCGAGGGTATCAGCTCGTAGCGGCAGGATAGGCCCGACAAATCCGGGTGCGCGCCGGGCGCAGCCTCCCGCACGGCGATGTCGCCGCGTTTCATTGCCGCGTCGGCCCAGGCGAGGCCGCCGCCGGAGAACATCGCAATCGTTATGTGCGGCGACGGCGCGTAGCGGGCGACGCGCACGTCGAACCCTGCCTTGCGGATGGCGGCGACCGGCACCACGCCGATGCGTAAGCGAAGATCGAGGTCCTCGCGCACCCAGGTCGCGGTCTCGGCGAGCGCCTGCCGCGCCGGCGCAGCATGCGCCGCCGACACCGCGAAGCTCGCGCCGTCGCCGCCGAATACGAATGGAAAGTCGCGGCCTTTGAGCGCGTTGGTGATGGCGACGATGACCGCGGCACCTGCCATGTTCACCGTCTTGTAGCGGTTCTCGGCGATGGCCTTGGTCGAGCCCACCACGTCGGCGACGCCGACCACCCAATCCGGCGGCAGCGGCGTAAACCGCGCATCGTCGGTTACCTGGGTGAAATCGGAGAAGACCGGCAGCGCGGCATAGAACTCGGCGTCGGCGGATTCGCTCATGCAGCGACTGTAACGGAATTCCCTGCGTGCGGTGAGCGACCCACGCGGTGTCATGCGCGCTTGACCCGCGCATTCCAAGGAGAGTCACCGCGCGGATGCCCGAGCGGGAACGGTCCCGGCCCTCTTGACAAAAATCCTATAGGAATATAGAGACAAAGTGTCCTGCTTTGCTTTTGTGCGTCATCTCGAGCGGCGCACGGGCCGGGCAAAAGACCGGCGCCCGACAATGGCGCCGCAGCCGAGCCGTGTTCGCGGCTCGACGGATGGAGCGCCGGGAGGCGCAGCCCCGCCACCGCGGGGCGCGCGCCTTCGCAGGGCGCGCGGGCTGCCCGATCGCCAGGGCGGCTCAAAGGG
>DASRDF010000100.1:0-10639 GCA_035652735.1 Pseudolabrys sp.
GGCTTGGGCGCGGCGACATCGACGGCGAGGCAACCTTCGATCGCCTCGTGCAGGTTACGCATCAACTCGTCCATCGTATCGCCTTGCGTGGCGCAGCCCGGAATGGCGGGCACCTCGGCCCAAAAGCCGCCCTCCTCCGCCTCGTGCACCACGACTTTGATCTTCATATCCGCGCTCCAGCCAGCAGGGGTTGAACATACGCCGGGGGAAGTAAAATTCAAGCATGGCGGTGCCCGATGCCGCTGAGCGAGCAGTTTCCCGCCGATCCTTACGTCATCCTCGATCCGGCGGTGCGCTGGTATCCTGGCGACGAACTGCTGGGTGATATCGGCCGCGCGAAACTGATTCCCCCATTGGTCGAAAAGGTGCGGCGCGGCGTGAAGGCGTGGCGTGACAGCGGTTATGCCGGGGCCTCTGGTACCACGCGCGCGCTCCTGCGCTGGTGGTTCAGCGAAGAACATCTGGTGCCGCAGGCGGACGGCACCATGGCGCCGTTCCGCTGGCATTTCGCGCAGCGTGAGGCGGTTGAATCTGCGATCTGGCTCTATGAGGTTGAGCAGGCGCGCGAGCCTTATGCGCTGATCACCAAATACGACTCTTCACAGGCGCTCGCACGGCAGGTCTTTCCGGAAGACTGGGCGCGCTATGTGATGAAGCTCGCCACAGGCGCGGGCAAAACCAAGGTCATGAGCCTGCTCATGACCTGGAGCTATTTCCACAAGCTCTACGAACCCGAGTCGCCGCTTTCGACGAACTTCCTCCTCATTGCTCCGAATATCATCGTGCTCGACCGGCTGCGCACGGACTTCGACGGCGCCCGGATTTTTCGCGACGATCCGCTGCTGCCGCCCGATGGCTGGGAAGGACAGAGCTGGGACAGTGATTTTCAACTGACAGTCCACATTCAGGATGAGATCGGCTTTGTGCCTGACAAAGGCAATCTGTTTCTGACCAACATCCACAGGGTCTATGAGAGCAACAACGAGCCGTCATTCGATGATCAGGACACGACCGATTATTTCCTTGGCAAGAAGCCAGTCACTAAGACGACGGACTCCAGCGTCGACCTTGGAGTCATCATCCGCGACGTCAGTGATCTCCTGATTCTCAATGACGAGGCACACCATATCCACGACCCGAGCATGGCCTGGTTTCAGTCCATTCAGGACATCACCATGCGGCTTCGCCAAAAGGGCTCCGATCTGTCGGCGCAATTCGACCTGACGGCAACGCCGCGCCACAACGACGGTTCTATTTTTGTGCAGACGATCAGCGACTATCCGCTGGTCGAGGCCATTCGGCAGGACGTAGTGAAGACCCCGGTGCTGCCGGATGAGGCGTCGCGCGCGAAGCTGACCGAGCACCAATCGAGCAAGTTTACCGAACGTTACGCCAACTATCTCCACCTCGGCTATCTCGAATGGAAAAAATCATTCGACGAGCTTTCCAAAATGGAGAAGAAGGCCGTCCTTTTTGTCATGACGGACGACACAAGAAATTGCGACGAAGTCGCCAAGCATCTGGAGGCGCGCTATGGCGAGCTTGATGGTTCAGTGCTGGTGATTCACACCAAGAACAATGGAGAAATTTCCGAAGCATCGTCCGGCAAGAGCAATGAAGAACTCAATTTGCTGCGCGAGCAGAGCAAGACGATTGATAACTGGGACAACAAGCACAAGGCCGTCGTTTCTGTGATGGTGCTGCGCGAAGGCTGGGACGTGAGAAACGTCACGACCATTGTCGGATTGCGTCCCTATACCAGCAAAGCAAAAATTCTTCCCGAGCAGACATTGGGGCGCGGCCTGCGCCGTATGTTCCGCGGCGAAAACATCAACGAAAAGGTCTCGGTGGTGGGCACTCAGGCGTTCATTGATTTTGTCGAGAGTATCAAGAGCGAAGGGGTCGATTTGGAGTATCGGCCGATGGGTGAGCGCTCAACGCCTGCCGGACCGATGGTGATCGAGATCGACAAGGACAACAAGTCGAAAGACCTCGCGGCTTTAGATATCGAATTGCCGCGCCTAACGGCACGAATTGAGCGGGAATACAAGAATCTCGCTGCGCTCGATCCTACGTCGTTTGCCAACAAACGAATCGCCGTGAAGCAATTCACGCAGGAACAGCAGCGCGAGATCATCTTTACTGATCTCGATACCGGAGAGCGCAGTCACGTCACCAGGATGGATGCGGAGTTCACGCCTACCTATCAGAACGTGGTCGGCTATTTTGCGCGCACGATCATGCGTGATTTGCGGTTGGTCGGGGGCCAGGATGTTCTGTTCGGCAAGATTAAGACCTTCATTCAGGATCGGCTGTTCGAGAATCCGGTGAATCTTGAAGACCTCAACATCTTGCGCAATCTCTCCGAGATCGAGGCGACACGCACCATCATTGAGACGTTCAAAAAG
This sequence comes from Pseudolabrys sp., assembly GCA_035652735.1. Lineage (GTDB taxonomy): Bacteria > Pseudomonadota > Alphaproteobacteria > Rhizobiales > Xanthobacteraceae > Pseudolabrys. The sequence goes on from DASRDF010000100.1 coordinate 2,409, forward strand.
GCGATCAACGATTTGACCGTTGTTGACCGCGGCACGACGCAAATTCGCGACCGGATCAGGCTGAGCCAGGCGCGGCCTTATGCAGTCAAGCAGCAGGCATATCTGGCGGCAAAAAAATCGATTTTCAACAAGGTTACCGGCGACGGCCATTTCGAACTGGAGTTTGCCGGCTTCCTCGACGGGTGTCCCGACATCATGTCTTTCGCCAAGAACAGTCGGCAAATGAATCCGAGCTTGTTTATCGAGTATCGTAATGCAGATGGATCAATCTCGAATTATTTTCCCGATTTTATCGTCAAGAAGTCGCCGCAGGAAATCTGGATTGTGGAGACAAAGGGCCGGGAAGATTTGGACGATCCACCCAAATGGGAGAGGCTCAAGGATTGGGTGGCTGACGCGACCGCGCGCGATGGGGGTGTGACCTATCGGGCAATGTTTGTCCGCGAAGAGGAGTGGAAAAAACGGCCACTCAATGGCTTTTCCGAAGCGCAAGCAGCTTTCGAAACCGCGTGAGCGAACCGCGCCCTCGTCGCGCGTGTCGATCGAAGGGGGCTTGGGGCTTGTGGGACCTGCGGCCCTCGGCGCATGGATGACGACAATACCCTGAATTAATATGCTGCAACTATGAACTACCAGCACTCATCACGATTGAACCGGGAAAGCGCAGGGGACGCGCTTGCGTGCGCAATTTGCGCATCGCCGTGAGCGGTGTGCTGGGCTGGCTCGCTGCGGGCATGTCGGAGCGGCAAATCCTCTCCGAGTATCCGGAGCTGAGCGCAGAAGATATCCGAGCCTGCCTTGCCTATGCCGCCGACCGCGAGCGTCGTATCGTCACTGCAAAATGAAGCTTCTGTTCGATGAGAACCTGCGGGCGAGGGGAGTGTCGGGGGCCCTTAACCCCGCAGCGGGCGGGCCTTTTCATGGTTAACCGGGCTTTAATGATTCGCGCGCTCTGATAGCGGCGTCTGCGTCGGCTGCGGCTTTCGCATCCGACGTCTTGTAGCCGCGTGCGTCGCCGAACCCGGGTGGATCGAACGCTGATCGCCCGCTTGCAACCATGACATGCCAAAGGGCCGATCAATGAAGAGCAGAATTATCCTCGCCGGTATCACCGCCGTGCTGGTGGCGCCGTTTGCCGCGAACGCCGCCGACCTTCCGCCCCCGTACAAAGCCCAGCCCGGACTCGTCGCGCCGGTCTATGCGACCTGGAGCGGCTTCTACGTCGGCATCAACGGCGGCTATGGCTTCGGCAAATCGAATTGGGACAGCCCCGCCATCAGCATGGATCCAAAAGGCGGACTGGCGGGCGGCACCATCGGCTACAACCTCCAGACCGGCCACTGGGTGTGGGGTCTCGAGGGCGACATCGACTGGTCCGGCATGTCCGGCGACGCCGCCTGCGGTATCGGCTCCTGCACGACGAAAAACAATTGGCTCGGCACCGCGCGCGCGCGCATCGGTTATGCCGGCTGGAACAACTGGCTGCCTTACATTACTGGCGGCGCCGCCTTCGGCGACATCAAAGCGGAAAATCCAGTCGGCGGCTCGGTGAGCAAGACCCAAATCGGGTGGACCGCGGGGCTCGGCGTCGAATACGCATTCCGCTCCAACTGGAGCGTCAAGGTCGAATATCTCTATGCCGATCTCGGCAAATTCGACTGCGGCACCACCTGCGGCGTGACCGCGCCGGATGACGTGAGCTTCAAGGCCAATCTGGTGCGCGCCGGCGTCAACTACCGCTTCTGAGCGGCGGACGCCTCGACACCAAAAGCCCCGGGCCTGCCCGGGGCTTTTTCGTTGTGGGTCGAAGCTGCGCCGCTGTGCCTCACCACCGGTATCGTAACGTTCCGGTGCCGGCATAGGTCTGGGAGCCGTCGGCGAACTCGCCGTCGAATTTGGCCAGCAACGACCAGTTCGGCGCCAGCATGACTTCCGCGCTCGCCGAGGTCAGCGCCGAATCTGCCGGCGCTTTGGCCCCGTTGACGATGAAGCTCGAACCCGGGAGCGTCTGGAAGGCGGCGGTGAGGGCCGTGTTGTTGGTCCAATCGTGCGCCCAGGCGAGGCGCCCGCGCAGAATGAGCGGCTTGTCGCCGAACGATTGCAGGGAATCCAAGCGCGCACCGAGCTCGCTGCGGGTGTCGGTGGCGTTCACCGAATTGTAGTTGAGCGCGAATCCCAGGCCGCTCACGTCGGTCTCGCCGTAGGCCGGCGTGTGGAAGAGCTGCGTCTGCACGGCGGCGTAAGGCGTGATGCCGGTGGTCGGCCACAGCGCGAAGCGGTAGCCGCCCTCGAAACGCGCGGCATAGCTCTGCCCCTGGAAGCTTGCGGTGAGCTGGTCGCCGAGCGCCGTGCGGCTGGTGCTGAACCAGTGATTGGCGAAGGCGAGCGCCCCGGCGAGATAAGCCTGGCCGAAATAGCTCTTGCCGTAGACACCGGCCTGGAAGGCGTCGCTGCGGCCGCCGCCGAGCCCTTGCGCCAGGCCCCAATTGGTGCCGCCGCCGCCGAGGGCGAAGCCGAGGGTGGTGTCGGGGGAGTAGCGATAGTCCATGCCTGCCGCATAGCCATAAGTGCGCGCAGTGACATCGGTTGAGCCGACGATCGGATCGCCGCTGGTCCTGTTGTAGCCGCCGTAGCCCGAGCCCCAGGCGCTCCAACGCTGCGCGAAGGTTGGCATCGCCGGCGCCGCCGGCGCCTTCAGCACCGCGGCATAGGCTTGCGCGACCTCGGGCGGCAGACCGCCTTGCTGCTCCGGGGCAAAGCCGCTGGCCCCTCCGGTCGTGGTGGGGGCGCGGCCGCCGGCGAACGGGTTGAGCAACAGATCGACAAATTCGCTCATCAGCTGGAACGCGCTCTTTTCCGCGCCGGTCGCCTGCTCGCCGTCGAGCTGGCTCAGCGCGGCGAGCAGCGTGGGACCAGAGAAATTGGCCAGATTCTGGAACCCGGGCGGCGGGGTAACGCCGCCGAGCAGCGCATTGTTGATGGCGTTGACGACATTCTGCTGGTTCTGCCCGGCGCCCGGCGGGGCGACCAAGAGCGACGTGCCGCTGACGTCGAGATCGACATCCCCCGGATCGGTCGCGTAATCGAGCGTCATGGTGCCGCTAAAGCCGCCGTTGACGGTCAAGCCGGCGAAGGTGCCGGTCAAGGCGCCGGGACCCGGCGTGGTCAGGATCTGATAGACCGTGGCGCTGTAGGTGCCGAGCCGCGGCGTGACGATCACCGTGCCACCGTTGAGCGTCGCCGTGCCGGTGACTACCGCGGTCTTGGAATTGTTGCCGGCGCCGGGTGCGATGGTCACCGCATAGTTGCTGTTGGCGGCGAAGGTGAGGTTGCCGACGACAGTGAACGTGCCGATGCTGCCGGGCACGCCGGGCGCGAGCGTGCCGCCGGCGTTGATTGCAAGGTCGAGCGGTGTCGTGAGCGTGCCGGTGCCGGCGAGCGTGCCGCCGTTGTCCACGTCCACGGTCGTCGCGCTATTGGCGCCGTTGAGCACCACGGTGCCGGAGACGATATCGACCAGGTTGATGTTGGAGAAGCCGAAGGGCGCCGCATAGGTGAAGGTGTTGCCGGCGCCGAGTTGGAAATTGATCGTGTCGCCGGCGCCGGCCGCCCCGAGAATGCGGCCGTTGATGGTGCCGCCGAAAACATTGAGCACGTCGGCGTTGGCGGAGAGCCGGATGTCGCCGTTAATCGTGCCGGCGACCTGATCGATGGTGGTCGGCCCGGCGGCATTGAGCACGTCGATCGCGGTGGTCGGCGCCGACAGCACGCCGCTATTCACGATGTGCGAGCCGGCGGCCATGGCCGCGCCGCTGCCGATCACGATGGCGGTGCCGCCTGCCGTGATGGTGCCGGAATTGCTGATGTTGCCGCTGATCGTCGGGGTGGTGGAGATAAAGATGCCGTCCAGGCCGGCGGCGATCGTGCCTGCATTGGTGATGCCGCCGGCGAAGGTCGAGACGGTGACGATGATGACGCCGTTGCCCGCGCCCGAACTGATCGTGCCGTTGTTGACGATGCCGCCGGAGAAATTCGACACCTTGGCGATGGTGATGTTGGTGTTCAGTCCCGAGATCACCCCGTTGTTGGTGATGCCGCCGGCGAAGGTCGACAGCGCCACGCCGCTGCTGGAGACGATGACGGCCGATCGCGCGGCGAGGGTGCCGCTGTTGACGATGCCGCCGAAGAAAGACGTGGCGTCGCTGACCTGGATGCCGTGGCTGCCGGCAGTGATTGTGCCGGCATTGGTGATGCCGCCGCCGAACTGAGCGACGCCGTTGATCAGAATGCCGAACCGGCTGGCGTTAATGCTGCCGCCGTTGACGATACCGCCGGAGACCGTGCTGGTGTTGACGACGCGGATGGCGGTCCGGGCGCCGATCGTCCCGGTATTGCCGATGCCGCCGCTGAATTGCGAGTCGCCGCCGAGTTGGATGCCGGTTCCCATTGCGGTGATAGTGCCGCTATTGGTGACCCCGCCGGCGAAGGTGCTGATCGCGTCCACGACGATGGCCAGGTTGGCCTCGATCGTCCCGGCATTGCTGATGCCGCCGCTGAATTGCGAGACGGCGTCGACGGCGATGCCATTGACGGGAGCGATGATGCGGCCGCTGTTGGTGATGCCGCCGAGGAAGGTGCCATCGAAGAGGACGGCTATGCCGGGACCGGCCGCCGTGATCGTGCCGCCGGCGGCATTGACGATACCGCCGCTGAAAACCGACACGCCGCCGACGGCAATACCGGTTCCGCTGAACGCTGCGATCTTGCCGCTATTGGTGATGCCGCCCGCGCTGCTGGTGCCGAACTGCGCGACGCCCGATACGACGATGCCCGCTGCCGCGCTGATCGTGCCGGCATTGGTGATGCCGCCGGCGAACGTGCTCACGCAGCTACAGATGTCGATGCCGGCGCCGGAGGCCTGAATGAGCCCGCCGGCGGCGTTGACGATATTGCCGCTGAACGTGCTGACGTTCTGGATTGCGATGCCGTTGCCGGCGGCGGAAATGGTGCCGCTGTTGACGATATTGCCGGAGAAGAGGGAGACGCCGTTGAGCCAAATGGCATTGGCGAGGCTCGGGTTGCCGAGCGCGGAGATGATGCCGGCATTGCTGATGCCGCCGGAGAAGCTGCCGGTCTGCAGGAAGCCGGTCGTGGTAGGGCCGACAAAGATGCCCGCGCCGCTCTGGTTGGTAATCGAGGCGCCTGCGGCATTGACGATGCCGCCGCTGAACGTCCCCACGCCCTCGACGAGGATGCCGGCCGCCGGCTCGAATGGCGAGCCGATGACCGAGATCGTACCGCTATTGGTGATGCCGCCGAGGAAGGTGCCGACGGTGGTAGCCTCAATGCCGGCGGTCACCGCGTAGATGCCGCCGGAGTTGACGATGCCGCCGCCGGCCGAATTGCTGCCGAATTGCGCGACGCTGAAGACGGCAATGCCGGCCGTGCGCCCGACGATCACGCCGGTAGTGGTGCCGTTGCCGGAATTGACGATACTGCCCGCGAAGGTCCCGACATTGGCGACAGATATGCCCGCGCTGCCGCCGGTGATGATGTCGCCGGTATTCGTGATGCCGCCAGGCGCGGCCGCGGTACCGAATTGCGCGATGTTGGACACGACAATGCCGGGTGCGGCCGCAACCGAGATGGTGCCGGAATTGGAAACGCCGCCGTAGAACGTCGTGATGTGGGCGATCGAGATCGCGTCGCCCGTGGTCAGGTTGATGAGGCCGCTATTGGTGACCCCACCGCCGCCCGGCGTGCCGAACTGGACAATGTTGTCGATTTCGAGGCCCGGCCCGGTGCCGCTGATCGTCCCGGCATTGGTGACGCCGCCGGTGAACGAGGCGAAACCGAACATCTCGATGCCGAAAGCGCCGGTGGAGATGGTGCCGCCCGCGGCGTTGACAACGCTGCCATTGAATTGGGCGCCGGTGCCGAGGTTGACCACGATGCCCTCGAACCCGGCGTTGATCGTGCCGCTATTGGTGATGCCGCCGGAGAATGTGCCGGTGTTGGTGACGACGATGCCGGAATGGGCGTTGATCGTCCCCGAGTTATTGATGCCGCCGCTGAACTGCGCGCCGCCTTCGACGTCGATGCCGTGATGCGGCGCGGTGATCGTGCCGCTGTTGGTAATGCCGCCGAGAAAGGTGCTGACGGCGGAAACGAAAATGCCGCTGGTGGCGCCGGCATTGATCGTGCCGGAATTGCCGATGCCGCCGGAGAAGGTCGAGATATGGAAGAGGTGAATGCCACTCAAGCCGCCGCTGACGGTGCCGCTGTTGGTGATGCCGTTGTCGAACTGCGCGCCGCCGCTGACATTGATGCCGGCAAAACCCGCGGTGATGGTGCCGCTGTTGGAGACGCCGCCGCTGAAGGTCGGAACGTTATCGATGAAGATCGCGGTCCTGGTGGCGCCGCCCGCAATCGTGCCGGCATTGCTGAGGCCGCCGCTGAAATTCGCGTTGGAGACGATGATGGCCGTCTGCGTCGCGGTGGCGATCTGGCTCGCAGCGTCGAGCGCGATGCCGCCATTGATGACGCCGCTGCTATGGAGGAATCCGGTGATGGTGCCGTTGACGAAGGCGATGCCCGACGGGCTTATCGTGCCTTCGTTGGTGATGTTGCCGGTGAAGCTGGTGTTGTGGACGCAGACATTGGCGACCGTCTGCCCGTTGGGATTGTCGAATGTGGCGCCAATGGTGTTGGTGCAGGCGGCCGCGTAAGCCGGCGGCGCGCCGCCGCCGATCAGCAGCGCGCTGGCCGATGCCGTGGCCAACAACCAAGCGCGCGCTCTCCACCCGTGCACGCGGCACCCCAACCCATAAACGACGCCTAAACGTCTCCGGGCTGAAAATTAGCTCGCCGCAGCCTGCGCGGGCAACCGCAAATCCACACTAAATCTTTGGTTTTGAGAGCATATTTCTGCCGCTGTGATGAAAAAGCCGCACCCGTGGCGGTGCGCGCGCCTACCCCAGCCCATCAGGTGATAATGGCAAGATCCTCCTCCGCTCACCCCCGCGCAAGCGGGGGTCCAGAGCGAGTGCGTGAGGGCGCCGAGACATCGACCCTGGATGCCCGCTTACGCGGGCATGAGCGGTGGAAGGCAACTGCACACTGCCGCCTACGCGGGCAGGGCTTGCGCGGTGCGCGCCTTGGCCCGGCCTACAATGCCGCCTTATCCGCGAGCTGCGGTCGAGCCGCTGAGCCCCGCGAGTCCCGCCGCGCACAAGGCATCGGGGTTCCGCTCGCCGCGTTTGGCCGCGGCGATGATGCGTTGAGCGATGATCTCACGGACGATTTGCGGCTGGCCGCGGTCGTGCAGCGAGGCGCGCGCCTTCTCATAGGCCGCGCAGAGCACCTCGACCGTTTCCGGATCGAAGGCGGCCTCTTGAAGGAGGTCGACGATCTCGGCCATGGCGGCGGCCCGAAGGCCATCCCTTTCCCCCGCACAATTATGTGCACGGGAGACCTGCGGCGGCAAGGCGGGGCTTTGGTTTGCGCCGCGCGCGAGCCGGCGGTAGCCGATGCGGCATTGCATTGCAGCACAAATTTTTTATACCGAGTTTATGGATGGGCCCGACGGGCAGAAGTGTCACGAGGAGCCGCCGCGCTGCGAGTGCCGCAACGCGCCGATGACTCTGGTCAGCCGCTACTTGAAATCGGCGCCGCTGCGCGAGGTGAAGACCTACGCTTGTGCCCAGTGCGGCCAACAGACCACCGTCGAGACGGAGGTCTAATGTGAAGTCCGTTCGGCTTGGAGCACGGTCTCACCCGGCGGCAACCTCGCGCAGGCGCAGGCATGAGCGAAGAATGCGCGACCGCTCCTCTCCCCGCTCACCCCCGCGCAAGCGGGGGTCCAGGGTCGCGCGGCACGCGCGATCGTTGGGTCCTGGATCCCTGCTTTCGCAGGGATGAGCGGAGAATGGTGCTCATTCCCGCGCGGGGACGAGCGGAGTTGAGACGCCAATTCAGCCTGATCGGATTCTGCGCCAGCCGAAAGAGATTTCGCAGAGCGAATCCGGAGGCGCCCCTTCCGTCGCTCCGCGCAAATTATTTGCCCAGCGCCCGCCGCACCGCGTTTACCGAGTTGCCGTGCTCGCGCACCAGCCGCTTCAATTCATCGGCCGAAACGCCAAGCTCTTTCGTCCAATAACGGACTTCCCAATCTTCACCCGTGCTGATCCGGCTCGCGTCCTGCGGCCGCTTGTCCTTGAGATTGTCTGCCA
>DASRDF010000101.1:0-82130 GCA_035652735.1 Pseudolabrys sp.
CGCCAGTGGCGGCCGTGTGAAGGTGCTGGAAAAGCTTGACGGCTTCACCAAACAGGACGTCGAACAAAGGCTTTGCGTCCTGCTCCTGATGCTGCAATCGACCGGGCGGCAAGACAAGGAAACGCTCAAAGTGTTCCGCGACTCCGGCCACTACATCAGCTTCTTCCCGCAGGACGATCCGCCGTCGCGCGCCGCGCTGTTGAAAGAAGTACCCAACCTGGAGCAGGCGGATATTGTCGAAGCGGCGCTTGGCGGCGGAAACGCCGTCTGGATCAAGCAGAGCCTCGGCAATACGCTGCGCATCATTCGACCCATCATCGTGCTCGATGAGGGCCACCGGGCCTATCCCAAGACGGCGCGCGATACGCTCGCCGGCCTCAACCCACGATTCCTACTGGAGCTTTCCGCAACGCCCGACCGCAATCTGTCGAACATTCTCGTCAATGTCTCTGGCCGCGCCCTCAAGGACGAAGAAATGATCAAGCTGCCGATCCGGCTTGAGGTGGAAAAGAAGGCCGGCTGGAAAGTGACGCTACGGCATGCGGTCGACCGTCTCAATGAGTTGGAAAGGCAGGCGCGAAAATTTCAGACCGAGAGCGGGCGCTACATCCGGCCAATCCTCCTGGTGCGCGTGGACCGCACCGGCAAGGACCAGCGCGGCGGCGGCTTTGTGCATGCCGAGGATGCAGCCGAATTCCTGACGCAAAAGGCAGGCGTCCGGCCCGAGGCGGTGCGACGGCAGACGGCGGAAGTCAAGGAACTGAAGGACGATGATCTTCTCTCGGAACTGTGCCCGGTGCGCGTCATCATCACCAAGGACGCGCTACGCGAGGGCTGGGACTGTCCATTTGCCTATGTGCTGGCAATCCTGAGCAGCGGCACGGCGAAAACTGCGCTGACCCAGATGATCGGCCGCGTGCTGCGACAGCCGCAGGCCGCGCTCACGCATGTGGACGCGCTCGATCAGGCACACGTGTTCTGTGCCGATGTGGCGGTTGCGGAGGCCGTCAAACGTATCAAGAAAGGGCTTGAAGCGGAAGGCATGAGTGACCTTGGCAGCGAGATCATCAATGGAGGGAGTGCGCGAGGTCAGCTTGAGGAAATTGAGGTGAAGCGCCGGACAACTTTTCGCGGCAAACAGATCATGGTGCCGAAGGTTCTGCACCGGGACGGGAAGAAAAAATATCGCGAATTGGATTATGAAGCCGACGTGCTCGGCTGTATCGACTTCGACAGGTTCAGCTATCGCCACGCGGACGAATTCAGTTTCGCCGATTACGACGTGGCCTCTCGGCAGACAGTCGAAGTCGATATTGCGTCCGGGGAGAAATTCGACCCTGGCTCGACTGTGCCTGCTTCGCAGGCGCTCGATAGTGTCGTGCTCGACCGCGCGGCATTGATCCGGCGCATGCTCGATGTGGTGCCGAACCCGTGGCAGGGCGCACGCATTCTTGACGAAACGCTGGCGAAGTTGCGCAAGCGTGCGGATGAGACGAAAATCGTCAATTCACGGCTTACGCTGGTCGATCACATGATCGACGATTTGCAAGGACAATTGGAGGCGGCTGCCGAGGCGGTATTCCGCGCCAAAGTGAAGAGTGGCGATATCGTTTTCAAGTTGTTGGCGGCGCCGCTGGACGATCTCAATTTCAAATTCGAGGAAGTTTACAAAATTCACGTCGCCTCGGGAGATGACAAGGCGCCGTTGCTGCGCGATCTCGGAACGCCTTTGCAACGGTCCTTGTATGAGACTGCGTTCAAAAAACAGGTCAATGGCTTCGAAAAGGATGTAGCTCTCTATCTCGACGAGCGAGACGCCGTGAAATGGTGGTGGCGCATTGCGGCCCGGCACGAATGGGGTCTACAGGGCTGGATGCGAAACAAGGTCTATCCAGATTTCTTGGTGCATCTCGACGCGGAGCGCGACGTTGCGAAACTGCTGGTACTGGAGACCAAAGGAAGGCACCTTGAAGGCAGCGCCGACACCAAATTCAAGGAAAAATTTTTCGAGCTATTGGAGCGGGCCTACACCGAAGGCAAGGAGGCCGGAGAAGTGGAGCTGTTTGCCGACCGGCCCGATGCCATGCGGTTTCGAATTTTGATCCAAGCGCCGAATGAAAGCGAAGCCTGGAAGCCAGAGTTGGAGAAGGCGTTGGCTTAAGAGTCCAGGCCAGTCTGCAGGGTGGCGCGAGGCAAATGCGCCCCCCGCCGCTGCTGCGTTGCGCCAAAATGCACGGGTCGGGCGCGCGTGGAAATTTCATTGCCAGCCGCGCCGCCTCGGCGAAACAGGTCTGGCGGCTCGAAGCAATCTCGCCGCATTCGCCGGGAAACTGTTTCTAAGCGCAGCCTTCTGACTTATATACGGAGGAAGCCCGCGCCCGGATGGGCTCCTCAAGGCCTTCGCAATGACCCTCCGCTCCGTCACCCTCGACGACAAATACGACCTCGCGCAGGAGCGCGTCCTTGTCACCGGCTATCAGGCGCTGATCCGCGCATTGTTGATGCAAAAGGAGCGCGACCGCCGCGCCGGCTTGAACACCGCCGGCTACGTCACCGGCTATCGCGGTTCCCCGCTCGGCGGCCTCGACCAGCAGATGATGCGCGCCGGCAAATTCCTCGCGGCAAGCGACGTCAAATTCCAGCCCGGCATCAACGAAGAGCTCGCCGCGACCGCGCTCTGGGGCTCGCAGCAGGCCGAGCTGCGCGGCGAGGGCAAGTTCGATGGCGTGTTCGGCATGTGGTACGGCAAGGGCCCGGGCGTCGACCGCTCGGGCGATGTGTTCCGCCACGCCAATTTCGCCGGCACCGCGAAGCACGGCGGCGTCATCGCGCTGATGGGTGACGACCACACCGCGGAATCCTCCACCACCGCGCACCAATCCGAATTCCATTTCGTCGACGTGATGATGCCGATCCTCAACCCGGCCGGCGTGCAGGAGATCATCGACTACGCGCAATACGGCTGGGCGATGTCGCGCTTTACCGGCGCCTGGGTGGCGCTCAAATGCATGCACGAGACGGTGGAGTCGACCGGCGTTGTCGACGGCCGGCTCGAGCGCGTGACCATCGTGACGCCGGACGATTTCAGGATGCCGGAAGGCGGCCTCAATATCCGTCTCGTCGACACCATTCTCGGCCAGGAAGCGCGGCTGCACGATTTCAAGCGCGACGCCATGCTCGCTTTCGTGCATGCCAACAAGCTCAACAAGATCGTCACCTCCGGCGGCCGCAATCCCAAGATCGGCATCATTACCACCGGCAAGGCCTATCTCGACGTGCGCCAGGCTTTCGACGAGCTCGGCATCGACGAGATCAAGTGCAACGACCTAGGTCTGCGGCTGTTCAAGATTGCCTGCCCGTGGCCGATCTCGCGGCAGGAACTGGCCGATTTCGCAAAAGGGCTCGACCTCATCATCGTCGTCGAGGAGAAGCGCTCGCTGATCGAAGTGCAGGTGCGCGAGGAGCTTTACGGCACCGCCAATCAGCCGGTGTGCATCGGCAAGAAGGACGAGCAGGGCAACTGGCTGTTCCCGGTGAAAGGCGCGCTCGATTCCAACGATGTCGCCATCTGCATCGGCGAGCGGCTGCTGCGCTACGGCGCCAATGAGGAACTGGCCGCCAATGTGGCGCGGCTGAAGGAAGCGCAGAAGGCGCTCGCCGAGACGGCCGATGTCGCCCAGCGCATCCCGTATTTCTGCTCGGGCTGCCCGCACAACACCTCGACGCGCGTGCCGGAAGGCTCGCGCGCCTATGCCGGCATCGGCTGCCACTACATGGCGCAGTGGATGGAGCGGCAGACGCTCGGATTTACGCAAATGGGCGGCGAGGGGGCCAACTGGATCGGCGAAGCGCCGTTCAGCCAGCGCGAGCACGTGTTCCAGAACCTCGGCGACGGCACCTACAACCATTCCGGCTATCTCGCCATCCGCGCCGCGATCGCCTCCGGCGTGACCATGACCTACAAGATCCTGTTCAACGATGCGGTCGCCATGACCGGCGGGCAGGCGAACGATGGCGGCTTGACCGTGCCGCAGATCGCCCGTCAGGTCGCCGCCGAGGGCGCCAAGCGCGTCGTCGTCGTCACCGACGAGCCGTGGAAATATCCCAAGGACACCGACTGGCCGCGCGGGCTGACGGTGCATCACCGCGACGCGCTAGACGCGGTGCAGCGCGAATTGGCGGCGATTCCCGGCGTCACGGTGCTCATCTACGACCAGACCTGCGCCGCGGAGAAGCGCCGCCGGCGCAAGCGCGGCGCCTTCCCCGATCCGCTCAAGCGCGTGGTGATCAACGATCTGGTGTGCGAGGGGTGCGGCGATTGCGGCGTCAAGTCGAATTGCGTCTCGGTGCAGCCGCTGATGACCGAGTGGGGGCGCAAGCGCACCATCGACCAGTCGAGCTGCAACAAGGACTATTCCTGCGTGAAGGGCTTCTGCCCGTCTTTCGTGACGGTGCACGGGGCCAAACTCAAGAAGGCCGACGCCATCGCCGAGCCCGCCGACTGGCCGGCGCTGCCGGAACCGGTCATACCGCGCATCAATCATCCCTACAGCATCATCGTGACCGGCGTCGGCGGCACCGGCATCGTCACCGTTGGCGCCGTCATCGGCATGGCCGCCAACCTCGCCAACAAGGGCGCCGGCATCATCGATATGGCCGGCCTCGCCCAAAAAGGGGGGGCGGTGTACAGCCATATTCGTGTTGCCGATGATGTCGGCGACATCCATGCCATCCGTGTTGCCGCCGGCGGTGCCGACCTCGTCATCGGCGGCGACATCGTCGTCGTCGGCACCAAGAAGGTGCTGGGCGCGATCAAACACGGCCACACCAAGGTCGTGGTCAACACCGCCGAGTTCCTGCCGGGCGACTTCACCCGCAACGCCGACTTCTCGCTGCCGACCGAGCGCCTCAAGCGCACCATTGCGGGCCATGCCGGCCGCGAGCAGACCCGCTTCGTCGACGCCGGGCGGCTTGCCACCGCGCTGCTCGGCCAGTCCATCGGCGCCAACATGTTCATGCTCGGCTATGCCTATCAGCTCGGCGCCTTGCCGCTGCCGGCGGAGGCGATCGAGAAGGCGATCGAGATGAACGGCGAGGCGGTGCCGATGAACATCGCCGCCTTCCGTTACGGCCGCCGGGCCGCAATCGACCCCGCCAAACTCGAGGCGCTGGCCAAGCCGCAGCCGGAGATGCGTAACGACTCGCTGCGCTTGTCGGAATCCTTCGACGAAACGGTCTCTCGCCGCGTCGAATTCCTCACCGCCTATCAAAATGCGCGCTATGCGCAGCGCTACCGCCATTGGGTCGAAAAGGTCCGCCAGGCGGAAGCCGAGAAGGTGCCCGGCCAATGCGGGGTCGCCGAAGCGGTCGCCCGCTATCTGTTCAAGCTGATGGCCTACAAGGACGAGTACGAGGTGGCGCGCCTCTACGCCGACACGAGCTTCCTCGACCGCGTCAAATCGTCATTCGACGGCGACGATCTCCGTTTCGAATTCCACCTCGCGCCGCCGCTTCTTGCCCGCAAAGACAAGACGACCGGCGAGCCGCGGAAAATGTCGTTCGGCCCCTGGATTCTGCCGCTCTTCCGCACGCTGAAAACCTTCAAATTCCTGCGCGGCACGCCGTTCGACCCGTTCGGCTTCACTAAAGAGCGCCGCGCCGAGCGGCAATTGGTCCGCGACTACGAGGCTTTGCTCGTCAGGATCATGGCCGAACTGACACCGTTCAATCACCAGATCGCTGTCGCACTTGCGGCCTTGCCGGAGAAAATCCGCGGCTTCGGGCCGGTCAAGCTGCGCCATCTGGCGGCGGCCAAGGCCGAAGAAGCGGCGCTGCTCGAGCAATTCGCAAGCGGAGACGCTCCTTTGCTTAAAGCCGCTGAATAGCCAGCGCGGCTGTTTGCGACCATTTTCCAGTCCCTCCTAGGCTTGACCGCCCTTTGGCGGTGTTTTTTCATATCGAGAACAGCAATAAGAGACCGCGTCGAAAGCGGCCGAGGGTGTGCGCCGCACCAGAGGGCGGCGCCAGTTGGGAGGACAGGTTGTGGCAGCCGATGCCGCCGCCGCGGCGGACACGTTCCCCAAGCTTTTGGTCCGCAACGCCCGTTTGTTCGGGGCGCGGCCGGCGATGCGGCACAAGGACCTGGGGATTTGGCAGACGTGGACCTGGGCCGAAGTGCTCGACTTGGTCCGCGCCTATGCGGTCGGCCTCAATCGTCTCGGCATCAAGCGCGGCGAAACCGTCGCTATCGTCGGCGCCAACCGCCCCAAACTTTATTGGTCCGTCATGGCGGTGCAGATGCTTGGCGCGGTGCCGGTCCCGGTCTATGCCGATGCCGTCGCCGACGAGCTCGCTTACGTGCTGTCTCATGCAGAGGTGCGTTTCGCCGTCGTCGAGGACCAGGAGCAGGTCGATAAAATTCTCGCCGTCATGGATCGCCTGCCGAAACTGCAGGAGATGATCTACGACGAGCGGCGTGGCTTGCGCGATTACGACCACACGCACCTGCATCCGATTGACGATGTGATCGAGGAAGGCCGCAAAGCGCTCGCCGATCCCGAGGTTGCCGCGTGGCTCGACGCTGAAATAGAAGGCGGCAAGGGCTCAGACCCTTCCATCATCCTCTATACGTCGGGCACGACGGGGGTTTCGAAAGGCGTCGTGCTGACCGGCGAACGCTCGATCGTCGCCGCCTCCGACTCGGTGAGATTCGACAAGCTCACCGAGAAGGACGTCGCGCTCGCCTACCTGCCGCTCGCCTGGGTCGGCGACCACTACCTGAACTATGCGCAAGGCCTTGTCGCCGGCTTCTGCACGGCCTGCCCGGAAAACAGCGACACGGCGATGCAGGATTTGCGCGAAATCGGACCGACATTCTATTTCGCGCCGCCGCGCACGCTCGAATTGCTGCTCACCCGCGTGACCATCCGCATGGAGGATGCGGGCTTCCTCAAGCGCAAGATGTTCCACTTCTTCATCGACGTCGCGCGCAAGTACGGCGAACGCATTCTCAACAAAGAGCCGGTGCCGATCTTCGGCAGGCTGCTTTATTGGCTCGGCGAGCTGCTCGTCTATGGCCCGCTCAAAAATGTGCTTGGTTTCTCGAAAGTCCGCGTGGCCTACACGGCGGGCGAGGCGATCGGTCCTGACCTCTTTGCTTTCTATCGCTCGATCGGCCTGAACTTGAAGCAGCTCTACGGTCAGACCGAAGCCTTCCTTTATCTGACCGCGCAGCCCGACGGCCAAATCTACGCCGATACGGTGGGGCCGGTGTTTCCAAATGTCGATATCCGCATCGCCGAAGACGGCGAGGTATTGTTCAAATCGCCCGGCATGTTCGAGGGCTACTTCAAGGACGAACAGAAGACGGCCGAGGTGATGACGCCAGACGGCTACGTCAAGACCGGCGATGCCGGGTTCTTCGACGAGAAGACCGGCCACCTCAAGATCATCGACCGCGCCAAGGACGTCGGCAGGCTCAATAACGGCACGCTGTTCCCGCCAAAATACATCGAAAACAAGCTCAAGTTCTATCCGAACATCCGCGAGGCGGTCGCGTACGGCGACAAGCGCGATTTCGTCGCGGTGATGCTCAACATCGATCTAACCGCGGTCGGTAGCTGGGCCGAACGCAATAACGTTGTGTACGCCTCCTATCAGGAGCTCGCGCAGCATCCGCTCGTCTACGACATGATCGAGAAGCACGTCGCGGAAGTGAACAAGTCGCTGGCCGCCGACAAGATGATGGCGGGCGCACAGATCAAGCGTTTCCTCATCCTGCACAAGGAACTCGACGCTGACGACGGCGAGCTTACACGTACGCAGAAGGTCCGCCGCGGCTTCATCGCCGAGCGCTACGCGCCCCTGATCAAGGCGCTGTACGGCGGCGCTCCGGAAGCCGACATCGCCACCGAGGTCACCTTCGAGGATGGTCGCAAAGGGGTGATCAAGGCGCGGGTCAAAATCCGCGATATGAAGATCGAGCCGGCGTCGCCAGCAATGGGGAAGGCGGCATGAGCAAGGATAAGAAGCGCGGAGCCGTCGCATGAGAGCGCCGAGCGGCCCGGACGTCGCCGTCGGCGAGGTGCTGCTCTCGGTGGAGAATGTGTCGCTGTCCTTTGGCGGCGTCAAAGCGGTGAGCGACGTCTCGTTCGATATCCGCAAGGGGGAAATTCGCGCGATCATCGGGCCGAACGGCGCCGGCAAGACGTCGATGCTCAATATCATCAACGGCTTTTATCACCCGCAGCAGGGCCGCATTACCTTCAAGGGCATGACCCGCGCAAAAATGCGGCCCTATGAAGCGGCCTACGGCGGGATCGCCCGCACTTTTCAGAACGTCGCCTTGTTCCGCGGCATGACCGCGCTCGACAACATCATGGCCGGCCGCTCGCTCAAGATGCACCGCGGCTTTTTCTGGCAGTTGCTGCGCCACGGACCGGCGCTGGAGGAGGAGGTCGAGCACCGACGCCGCGTCGAGGAGATCATCGACTTCCTCAAAATCCAGGAAATTCGCCGCACGCCGGTCGGCCGACTGCCCTATGGCCTGCAAAAGCGCGTCGAACTTGGCCGCGCACTGGCGATGGAACCCGATCTCCTGCTGCTCGATGAGCCGATGGCCGGCATGAATCTCGAAGAGAAAGAGGACATGTCGCGCTTCATCCTCGATGTGAACGATCACTACGGCACGACGATCGCGCTGATCGAGCACGACATGGGCGTTGTGATGGACCTTTCAGATCGCGTCGTGGTGCTCGACCACGGCGTCAGGATCGCCGACGGCACGCCGGCCCAAGTCAAGAGCGACCAGGCGGTCATCGATGCCTATCTCGGCGTCGCGCACTGAGGATCGTGTCATGCACATGCTCTACATGATCTTCGTGGACCCCTTTGTGCAGATGGGCAGCGCGCCCGATTTGTTCGCGCAGACGCTGTGGGAAGGGCTGGTGGCCGGCGTCCTCTACGCGCTGATCGCGCTCGGCTTTGTGCTGATCTTCAAAGCGTCCGGGGTGTTCAATTTCGCGCAAGGCATCATGGTGGTGTTCGCGGCGTTGACGCTCGTCGGCCTCTACGAGCATGGTGTGCCCGCGTTTCTGGCGCTCGCGCTCACCGTCGGCGTGATGCTGCTGCTGGCGATCGCCATTGAGCGGCTGGTGTTGCGTCCGCTCGTCAATCAGCCGGAAATCATCTTGTTCATGGCGACCTTCGGGCTGACCTATATCCTGATCGGTTCCGGCGAATTGATTTTTGGCGGCGACCCCAAAGTTATGATCTCCGACAAGCTGCTGCTGCCGAGCGGCGCCTACCAAATCAAGATGCTCGGCGGCTTCGTGCAGATGCAGAAGATCGATATCGCGGCCGCCATCATCGCCTCGGCCATGGTTGTCGGTCTCGGCATCTTCTTCCAGAAGACGCGCATCGGCCGCGCCCTGCGCGCCGTGGCAGACAGCCACCGCGCCGCGCTCTCCGTCGGCATCTCGCTCGAATACATCTGGGTCGTGGTGTGGTTCGCCGCCGGCGTCGTCGCGTTGGCCACGGGAATTATGTGGGGCGCGCGCTCGAATGTGTCCTTCGCTCTCGAGATTATCGCGCTGAAGGCGTTGCCCGTGCTGATCCTCGGTGGCTTCACGTCTATTCCCGGCGCCATCATCGGCGGCGTCATCATCGGTGTCGGCGAGAAAATCGGCGAATTCTATTGGGGTCCGCTGTTCGGCAGCGGCATCGAGGACTGGTTCGCCTATGTCATCGCCTTGATCTTCTTGCTGTTCAGGCCGCAGGGCCTGTTCGGCGAGCGCATTATCGAACGGATCTGAGCTATGCTTTACCGCGAAGCCGGACAGTTCAAGACCAGCTACCGCGCCGACCAGGCGCTATTTCCGATCCGGCAAGACCAGATCGGAATCATCCTCATTCTGCTCGTCGCATTCGTCGTGGTGCCGTTGACCGCATCGCCGTTCATGATCGATTCGTTTCTCACGCCGATTCTGATCTACTCACTCGCCGCAATCGGCCTCAATTTGCTCACCGGCTATACCGGGCTGTTGTCGCTCGGCACTGGCGCCTTCATGGGTGTCGGCGCCTATGGCTGCTACAAGCTGACCACCTTCTTCCCCGGCATCAGTATTATTGTGCTGATCATCGGCTCTGGCTTTCTCGCCGCAGCCGCCGGCATTGTGTTCGGCTTACCTAGTCTGCGCATCAAAGGTTTCTATCTCACGGTCGCGACGCTCGCCGCGCAGTTTTTCCTCTCCTGGTGCTACATTCGCGTACCCTGGCTGTATAACTACAACGTTTCCGCCTCGATCGAAGTGCCGGAGCGGCTGGTGTTCGGCATTCCGATTACCGGACCCACGGCAACGGTCACCACGCGCTATCTTGTCGTTCTCGCAATCGTGACGGTGATGACCTGGGCGGCGTCCAACCTGATCCGCGGCCGCATTGGCCGTGCCTGGATGGCGATCCGCGATATGGATATCGCCGCCGAGTTGATCGGCATCAAGCCTTATCAAACCAAGCTGCTCGCTTTTGCGGTGTCGTCGTTCTATTGCGGCGTCGCCGGCGCGATGCTGGTCTTTCTCTACCTGGGCAATGCCGAGTCCGAGAGCTTCAGCATCAACCAGTCATTCCTGGTGCTGTTCATGATCATTATCGGCGGGCTCGGCAGTCTGCTCGGCTCCTTCTTCGGCGCCACCCTGATTTACGGGCTGCCGATTGTCATGCGCATGACCAAGGAAAGCTTTGGCATCGGCGTGACCTCCGCCACGCTCGAACAGATCAACTTTATCACCTTGGGAACCCTCATCATTTTGTTCTTGATCGCCGAACCTAGCGGGCTCGCCCGGCTCTGGCAGATCGGCAAGCAGAAATTGAGGGTGTGGCCTTTCCCCTATTGAAAGGGCACACTTGCGCCAATGCCCCTGCCGGCGCCAAGGCGCGGAGCGGGGGGTACCCTCGGCACCGAGGGGGACATGAAAGCCGGAGGTCCAAACCGCCGGCGCAGAAGGGAGAAACAAGATGCGTTTGAAACACATCGTGCTCGGCACGGCCGTTGCGAGCCTGATCGGGGGCTCGGCCCTGATCTCGCAGGCCTCGGCCGAAACATTCGTGCCGCTGTTCACCTATCGCACCGGGCCGTTCGCCAATTCCGGCATCCCGATCGCCAACGGAATGCATGATTATTTCGCCATGCTGAACGCCCGGGACGGCGGTATCGGCGGCTCGAAGATCGCGATCGAGGAGTGCGAGACCGGGTACAAGAACGAGAAGGGCGTCGAATGCTATGAATCGGTCAAGGGCAAGCACCCCGCGGTGATCACGCCCTATTCGACCGGCATCACGCTGGCGCTGATTCCGAAGGCGGCGGTGGACCACATCCCGATCCTGTCGATGGCTTACGGTCTGTCCGCCTCGGCGGTCGGCAATGACTTCCCCTGGATCTTCAATCCGCCGTCGTCTTATTGGGACGGCCTGTCCATCATCATCCGCTACATCGGCGGCAAGGAAGGCGGCCTCGACAAGCTCAAGGGCAAGACCATCGGCTACATCTTCTTCGATGGCGGTTACGGTCGCGAGCCGCTGCCGCTGCTGCATAGCCTGGCCAAGGACTACGGCTTCACCGTCAAGGAATACCCCGTGCCGCCGGCACAGATGCAGAACCAGTCGAGCCTTTGGCTCAGCGTCCGCCGCGATCGCCCGAACTACATGATTATGTGGGGCTGGGGTGCGATGAACCCGACGGCGGTGCAGGAAGCCGCCAAAACCGGTTTCCCGATGGATCACTTCATCGGCATCTGGTGGTCGGGCAGCGAGGACGACGCGCGTCCCGCCGGCGCCGGCGCCAAAGGCTATCTGTCGCTCAACTTCAATGCGGTGGGCGACAACTTCCCGGCCATCCAGGACATCAAGAAGTACGTCATCGGCAAAGGCAGTGTCACCGATCCGAAGACGGTGGGCGAGAACTTCTACAATCGCGGTGTCATGAACGCCGCCGTGATCGCAGAAGCCATTCGCAACGCGCAGAGCCTCACCGGAAAGAAGGACATCACCGGCGACGAAATGCGCCGCGGTCTGGAAACGCTGCAAATCACGCCTGCCCATTGGAAGTCGATCGGGCTGCCGGACTTCGCTGCGCCGGTGTCGGTGAGCTGCGCCGACCACAACGGTCACGCCGCCGCTTACGTGCAACAGTGGGACGGCGCCAAATGGGTGAAGGTCTCCGACTGGATCGAGCCCATGAAGGACAAAGTGATGCCGCTGATCGATCAAGCGGCCGCCGACTATGTCAGCAAGAATGCCGGCTGGCCGAAGCGCACCGAGGCTTGCGACAAGTCCTCGTAAGACGCTCGTGAGATCGACCTCTCCCCGCCCTGCGGCGGGGAGAGGCTCCTGGAATCCTTGATGTCCGCTGTCACGCAGACCGAAACGACGGCCGCCGCTCCGGCGGCGAAGATCCTTTCGGTCAACAATATCGAGGTCATCTACGACCACGTCATCCTGGTGCTCAAGGGCGTGTCGCTCGAGGTGCCGCGCGGCGGCATCGTGGCGCTGCTCGGCGCCAACGGCGCCGGCAAGACGACCACCCTGAAGGCGATCTCCAATCTGCTGCACGCCGAGCGCGGCGACGTCACCAAGGGCTCGATCGTGTTCGATGGCGCCGAGGTGCAGGACCTCTCGCCCAACGAGCTGGTGCGGCGCGGCTGCATCCAGGTGATGGAGGGGCGCCAGTGCTTCGCGCATCTCACGGTCGAGGAGAATCTGCTCACCGGCGCCTTCACCCGTCGCGACGGCCGCGCCGCCGTGCGCAAGGACCTCGAGCTCGTCTATTCGTACTTTCCGCGGCTGGCCGAGCGCAAGGACGCGATGGCCGGCTACACCTCCGGCGGCGAGCAGCAGATGTGCGCGGTCGGCCGCGCGCTGATGTCGCGGCCGAAGATGATCCTGCTCGACGAGCCGTCGATGGGGCTGGCGCCGCAGATCGTCGAGGAGATCTTCGGCATCGTCAAAGACCTCAACGAGAAGGAGGGCGTCTCCTTCCTGCTCGCCGAGCAGAACACGCATATGGCGCTCAAGTTCGCGCGCTACGGCTATATCCTGGAGAACGGCCGCGTGGTCATGGACGGCGCCGCCAAATCGCTGGCCGAGAACGAGGACGTCAAGGAATTTTACCTCGGCATCGCCGAGGGTAAGCGCAAGTCGTTCCGCGAAGGCAAGCACTACCGCCGCAGGAAACGGTGGCTGGCCTGATGGCCGATCACTACGACGCGCTCGAAACGCGTGACCCGGCGCAGCGCGAGCGCGAACAGCTTGCGCTGCTCGCCGACATCGTGGCGCACGCCATGACTGCGCCCGGCTGGGCCGCGCACCTCGATGGCGTCGATCCGAGATCGATCACATCGCGTGCGGCGCTTTCCAAGCTGCCGGTCCTGCGCAAATCCGATGTCGCCGCTTTGCAGAGAGCGCGCCCGCCGTTCGGCGGCTTCAATGTCACGCCACCCGGCAAAGCCAAGCGCCTGCAGATGTCGCCGGGTCCGATTTTCGAGCCGCAAGGCTGGAGCAAGGACATCGGCCATTGCGCGCGGGCGCTGTTCGCCGCGGGCTTCCGCACCGGCGACATCGTGCACAATTCGTTTTCCTATCACCTGACGCCCGGCGCCTACATTGTCGAGGCGGGCGCGCATGCGCTCGGCTGTGCGGTCATTCCCGGCGGCGTCGGCAATACCGAGCAGCAACTGGATGCGATCGCGCACTACAAGCCTGTCGGCTATGTCGGCACGCCGGACTTCCTGAAAATTCTCCTCGATACCGCGTCAAAGGCGGGCAAGGACGCTTCCTCTCTCAAGCGCGCTTTGGTCTCGGGCGCGGCTCTGCCAGCAAGCCTGCGCGACGAACTTGAGCGCCGCGGCGTCGCCGTGCTGCAATGCTATGCCGTCGCCGAGGTCGGCGTGATTGCCTACGAGAGCGAGGCGCGAGAGGGCATGATCGTCAACGAGAGCGTGATCGTCGAGATCGTGCGCCCCGGCACCGGCGATCCCGTGCCGCACGGCGAGGTGGGCGAAGTGGTGGTCACGTCGTTTAGTCCGGACTATCCGATGATCCGCCTTGCCACCGGCGATCTGTCCGCCATTCTTCCCGGCCGCTCGCCCTGCGGTCGCACCAATATCCGCATCAAGGGGTGGATGGGGCGCGCCGACCAAACGGCCAAGGTCAAAGGCATGTTCGTTCATCCCCGGCAGATTGCCGAGGTTGCGGCACGCCACCCCGCGCTCAAGCGGCTGCGTCTTGTCGTTACACGCGACAACGAACAAGACGCGATGACTTTGGTCGCCGAATGCGCCTCGCCTGATGACTCGCTGGAAAGCGCCGTCGCCGCGACGCTGCAGTCGGTTACCAAGCTCAAAGGCGCCGTGAAACTGGTGCCGCCGGGTACTTTACCGAATGACGGCAAGGTGATCGCCGACGAGCGGCCGATCGGGTAAGCTCATGGCCGGGCATACCGGTCCGCAGCGCAGCCTCGCTTCGCTGCCTATCCCGGCCATCCACCTCTTTCGCGCCGCAGTGAGGGCTTGGACGCTTGCGACTTGACCGCGCCGGCCGTTTGCCGCTCTTTGCCGGCATGAGCAAAGCGCGCCATTTGTCGCCCGAGCGCCCGCAAATTCCGCCGCGTCGCATCGGCGTGCTTCTGGTCAATCTCGGCACGCCTGACGCGACCGATTACCGGTCGATGCGGCGCTACCTCAAGGAATTTCTCTCGGACCGCCGCGTCATCGAAGAGAACCGGATCAAGTGGTGGCTGGTCCTCAACTGGATCATTTTGACCGTTCGCCCCCGCCGCAAAGGCCGCGACTACCGGAAGATTTGGAACAAACAGCGGAACGAGTCGCCGCTGAAAACGATCACGCGCTCGCAATCTGATAAGCTGGAAGAGATCGCCGACAAGATCGACAAACGCATCCGGGTCGACTGGGCCATGCGCTACGGTAGCCCATCGATCGCCGCCCGCCTGGAGGCGCTCGCCGAGCAGAATTGCGACCGCATTCTGCTCGTGCCGCTCTACCCGCAATATGCGGCCGCCACCACCGCGACGGTTTGCGACGAGGCGTTCCGCGCGCTGATGAAAATGCGTTTTCAGCCGAGCTTGCGGGTTGCTGCGCCTTATTATGCCGAGCCCGTCTACATCGAGGCGCTGGCGAATTCGATCAACGCCGAGTTGGCCAAACTCAAGTTCGAGCCGGACGTTATTGTGGCGTCCTATCACGGCATGCCGGAAGATTACATCAGCAAGGGCGATCCTTACGCCTCGCAATGCGCCGAGACGACGCGCCTGCTGCGGCAAAAATTGAACATGGGCGAAGAACAGCTCCTCATGACATTTCAATCGCGATTTGGCCGGGCGGAATGGATAAAACCTTATACCGACGCCACGGTGAAACGGCTTGCAAAGCAGGGGGTGAAAAATCTTGCGGTGGTCACACCCGGTTTTGCCGCCGATTGCCTGGAAACCCTGGAGGAGATCGGCATCGAGAACGCCGAAATTTTTCGTCATGCCGGCGGGGAGAACTTTGCCGCGATTCCGTGTCTCAACGACGGGCCGGGCGGCATGGCGGTCATCCGGGACGTCCTCACCCGTGAACTGAAGGGCTGGATTTAGCCTCGATCTGCGGCGCGCCGGCGGCGGCAACGCCTCGTTAACCATGCGCCTTTAACGTCCGTTAACCACTTCCCGCCGTTTCTGCGGGCGCTCGCCCATGGGCGCGCCCGGCGCGACGGCTTATGGAGCGAAAGCGGACGTGCTGCGGTTGAAGCTTTGGAGCTTGGGCGCGAGGCGCGGTCTCCTAATGGCCGCCTGCGTCGCGCTCGCCGGCACGGCGCGCGCCCAGACCGCGATGGTCAATCCCGATCCTTTCGCGCCGCAAGCTGAAACGAACCCGTTCAACCCGCCACGCTTCGAAAAAAAGCCGCCGGCGCCGCGCGCGCAATCCGATCAGCCGACGACTTTTGTGCCTCCTCCATCGGGCGCGGGCGCGACCGGCTTCGATGCCACTAACGCGCGCAAGAAAACAAGGTCGAAAAAGAAAACGGACTCAGCTGCGCAGCCTTTGGTCGCGCCAAGCGCGGTGCCGGCGAGTGCGGGAACGCAGCAAGCCTCGCCGCCGGTTTCGCCATACCAAGTTCCGCCCCCGCCATTGCAGGGTGACGAGAACGCGGCATTCGCCCAAGCAGCACCGGGCGCGCCGCCAGTCGAACCGGTCGAGCCAATTGCAAAACCGAAGAAGCACAAGAAATCCGTCGAGGACGATCCCTATGCCCCGCTTGGCATTCGTGCCGGCACCTTTGATTTCTTTCCCGCGGTCGAAGCATCGGCCGGCTACAACACCAATCCCGGACAATTGCAGAATGCCAAAGGTGCGGCGGTCTACAGCGTCGCGCCGGAACTGAAGGCGCAGTCGGACTGGTCGCGGCACGAGCTGAAGGCCGATCTGCGCGGCAGCTACAATTGGTACAGTCCGGACCAGACTCCATCGTTGAACCGGCCATATTTCGACGGCAAGGTTACCGGTCGTGTTGACGTGATGCACGCAACGCGTATCGACCTCGACAGTCATTTGCTGGTGTCGACCGACAATCCGAACAGCCCGAACCTGCAAGCGGGACTCGCCAAGCTTCCGATCTACACCGACTTCGGCGGGGCCATCGGGCTCGGCCAGAAGTTCAATCGGTTCGATCTCTCGGTCAAAGGTGAGGCCGAACGCATAGTCTATCAGAACTCTCTGCTCACCGACGGCACCACGGTGAGCAACGGCGATCGCAATTACGATCAATACGGCGGCAGGCTGCGCGGCGGCTACGAGATGCTGCCCGGCATGATGCCCTTCGTCGAATTCGAGACCGATAAGCGCGTGCACGACCTCAATACCGATTTTTTTGGCTTTCAACGCGATTCCACCGGCGTGACCGGCAAGGCCGGCACCACCTTCGAGATGTCCAAGCTGCTGACCGGCGAGATCGCGCTGGGCTATACCCGGCGCGTATATCAGGACCCGCGCTTGCAAGACGTCGCCGGTCTCATCGGAGATGCCTCGCTCGTGTGGACGGCGACGGCCCTCACCACTGTGAAACTCACCGGTTCGTCGACGGTCGGGGAAGTTACCGTGCCCGGCGCGTCCGGCGCGCTCTACCGCGACGTCGGTCTGCAAGTCGATCATGCTTTCCGGCGCTGGCTTGTCGGCACCGTGAAAGTCGGCTTCGGCTTTGACGACTATGTGGGATTGTCGCGCGAGGACAAACGCTTCTCTGTTGCCGGCGGCCTGACCTACAAATTCGATCGCTCATGGCAAGTCAAAGGCGAGGTACGGCAGGATTGGCTGCGCTCAAACCTGTCCGGCAATGACTACAATGCCACTACGATGCTGCTGACGCTGCGCTGGCAGAAGTAGCTTACCTGTCGCCAAGCAGCGTCTTCAGTTCGTGCCGGAATTCCGGTGCGATGTCGGGCCGCTCGAGAGCATAAGCGACGTTAGCGGCAAGAAAGCCGATTTTCGAGCCGCAGTCGAAGCTGCGGCCCTCGAATTTGAGGCCGTAAAATGGCTGCGTGCGCGCAAGGGCTACCATCGCGTCGGTGAGTTGAATTTCGCCGCCGGTACCGGCGGCCTGTTTCTCCAGAATGTCGAAAATTTCAGGTTGCAGGATGTAGCGTCCGGTTATGGAGAGATTGGAGGGCGCTTCCGCCCGCTTCGGCTTTTCTACCATGGCAGTAATTTGGAAGGCCTTACCTTTGCCCGCCCCGACCCCGACCACGCCGTACATGTGCACGCGGTCGGCCGGGACTTCTTCAACGGCGACGATATTGACTTTGCCGTCGAGCTCTTTGGCGACATCGATCATCTGTGCCAGACAGCCGCGTGGATGTTGGACGAGCACGTCGGGAAGCAGGAGTGCGAAAGGCTCGCGACCGACCAACTCGCGCGCGCACCAAACAGCGTGGCCGAGACCGAGCGGCGACTGCTGACGGGTAAAGCTCGCGGTGCCCGCTTCCGGCAGGTCGCCCGAGAGCAGGGTCAGTTCGTTTTTCTTGCCGCGCTCGGTGAGCGTGAGCTCCAGCTCGAATTGCCGGTCGAAATGATCCTCGATCACGCTCTTATTGCGTCCGGTGACGAAGATGAAGTGTTCAATGCCCGCCTGCCGTGCTTCGTCGACCACGTGCTGAATGAGGGGCCGATCGACAACCGGCAGCATTTCTTTCGGCATCGCCTTGGTGGCCGGCAAGAAGCGGGTTCCAAGGCCGGCGACAGGGAATATGGCTTTGCGAATGCGCGTCATCGGTCGGCGGATCAGCCCGTTCGCTGCAGGAAAAGCACGGCTGACGCCGTCGGTCCAGATGTGACTCTGATAATCTTCATATTAACGTCCCTGCAACCCAAACGGGGCAGCCTGCGCCACGGGCAGGTGAGGGGATACGATCCGCATGAAAAAGTCACTCTCTCTTGCCGCGATTCTGGTAACCGCAGCCGGCGGGGTTGCGGCGGCCCAATCGAGCCGCGTGGAGTTCGTTACCGGCACGATCTCCCCGCCATCCAGGCCCGCGACAGCGGCTTGGAGCGGGCAAGGTGGCGGCTCCGGCGACCCGCGCATGAGCGCAGAGGCGATCCGCGCCGCAGCGGAGAATTTTCATCGATGCCTCGATCGGCTGTGGCCGCTGGCTGCGCGGCGCCGCGTCTCGCGCGAGACGTTCGTGCACTACACCGCCTCCCTCACACCCGATTTGCAGATCATGGATCTGCTGGACCATCAGCCCGAGTTCACCAAAGCGGTCTGGGATTATCTCGACACGCTTGTCACCGAAGAGCGCATCGCCAAGGGCCGGGAGTTGCTCGCCAAGTATCGCGCCGTCTTCGATGCCGCCGAACGCGTCTACGGCGTGGAT
Source organism: Pseudolabrys sp. (assembly GCA_035652735.1). Classification (GTDB taxonomy): domain Bacteria; phylum Pseudomonadota; class Alphaproteobacteria; order Rhizobiales; family Xanthobacteraceae; genus Pseudolabrys. Next base: position 18,920 of record DASRDF010000101.1, read on the forward strand.
CGCCACATCATTACGGCTATTTGGGGCGTGGAAAGCAACTACGGCACGCAAGGCGGCAGCCGGCCGGTGATCCGCTCGACCGCGACGCTTGCCTGTATCGGCCGCCGCCAGGACTATTTCCGCGACGAATTCCTCGCGACGTTGGAGATCCTGCAGCACAACGATATTCGCCCCGATCGCCTGGTCGGTTCATGGGCCGGTGCATTTGGACCCACCCAGTTCATGCCGACCGCCTTCGAGCGCTACGCCGTGGATTTTGACCGCGACGGGCGCCGCGATGTCGTGGATTCGGTGCCTGACATCATCGCTTCGACCGCAAACAATTTAAAAATGGATGGCTGGGCACCCGGGCAGACCTGGGGCTACGAGGTCGTGGTGCCGGCGACCTTCAATTTCATGCTTGCCGACCGCCGCCGCGCCATGCCGATAAGCCAATGGCAGCGCTATGGGATCGCGCGGCCGCATGGCCTGCCGTTTCCCCGCCCGAGCGACGAGGCTTTTTTGCTGATACCCGCCGGCGTGCAGGGTCCGGGCTTTCTCATGCTGCACAATTTTCGGGTCATCATGCGTTACAACCCCGCCGAGGCCTACGCCCTCGCGATCGGACATCTCGCCGACCGCCTGCGCGGGGCCGGGCCGTTCGCGCAAACTTGGCCTCGCTACGAGCGGGTGCTGTCGCGCGACGAACGACTTGAACTGCAGCAGCTTCTGAGCAGCAGAGGTTACGACGTGGGCGAGCCGGACGGTCATTTCGGCATCAAGACCAGGATGGCAATCCGTGAGTTCCAGGCAAAAAACGGCAAAATACCTGACGGTTTTGCCTCGGTGACGCTGCTCGATCAATTGCGCGCGCGCTGAAGGTTAACGGGCGGTCCTTCGGGTTGACATTTTTTGCGGTCTATTGACCCATGGGCGGCGGCACACCTGCCGTTGAGGCCTTGGGCGAATGTTGAGCACACGACGGCTTTCGCGTTGGGCGATCGGAGCGGCGATTCTCGCGCTTGCCGACTGCGCGGGCCTGCTCGGCATCGAGCTTGCGAGCACGGTGCCGGCGCATGCGCAGTTCTTCGGCGACGATCGCTATCCGTTCTTGCGCCGACAGCGACAGCAGGGCGGCTTCTTCCACGATCTCTTCGGCAATCCCACTCAACGCCGCTACGAGCGTCCGTATGAGCCTTCGGAAGGCGGGCAGCGCACCGATCGCGCCCCGCCGCCGCATAAGGCCGATAAGAACGTGACGCCCACGTCCACCATCGTGGTCATGGGCGATGGGATGGCCGACTGGCTGGCCTATGGACTCGAAGATGCGTTTTCCGATCAGCCGGAGGTCGCCATCGACCGCCAGGCCAAGTATCACTCCGGCCTGCTGCGGTACGACACTAAGGGCGACCTCGATTGGTGGCACGTCGCACGCGACATTCTCACCAAGGAGAAGGCCAATTATGTGGTGATGATGATCGGGGTCACCGACCGCGAAAATATCCGCGAGAAAGATCTTGCCAAGGAAGCCGAAAAGCAGAAGGCGGACAATTCCGCCGAGAACAAGGATGCCAGCAAGCAAGCGCCGGACGGCAAGCCGGGCGAGGACCAAAACGGCAAGCAGGACATTTTGGCGCCGGAGCCTAAGGGCAAGAAGGCCAGTGGCGTTGTCGAATTCCGTAGTGATCAATGGGCGGCCATCTACTCGCGGCGGATCGACGAGACCATCGCCGCGCTGAAGAGCAAGGGAGTGCCGGTGTTCTGGGTCGGCTTGCCGTCGATCCGCGGCACCAAATCGACGGCGGACGCCGTCTATCTCAATGAGCTCTACCGTGCACGAGCCGAGCGTGCCGGCATCAACTACATCGACGTGTGGGACGGTTTCGTCGACGACGCCGGCAAGTTCTCCAGCTACGGGCCCGATTACGAAGGTCAGATGCGGCGCTTGCGCTCGGCCGACGGTGTGTTCTTCACCAAATATGGCGCGCGCAAGCTCGCTCACTATGTCGAGCGCGAAATTCGCCGCTATATGAGCAACCGCGCGCCGGTCGCGCTGCCCAATGCGCCGATTGCAGTGCCGCCCAGCGCCGGAAAATCGGCGGCGCGGCCGGTGGCTGGCCCGGTGGTTCCCTTGACCACGATCGGCGGCAACGCCGACCAACTACTGGGCGGCGCCGGGTCACGCCCGGCTTACGGCGACGCCACCGCCGCCGATGTTCTCATCAAGGGCGAGCCGGTCAACGCGCCGCCGGGACGCGCCGACAATTTCAACTGGCAGGGCAGCGAGGCGAGCGGCGCCGCGCCTGCTGCCGCGGCGGCGCTGGCGCGCACCGAGCCGCAGCCGGATGTCAAGCAGAGCCAGCCGAAGAGCGGGGACGGCGAAACAAAGAGCGGAGCCAAAGGCGAGAGCAAGCCGCAGTCCAAATCCGCCGGCAAGCCCGAGCAAACGGCAGCAGAGAACGGCCAGCCTGCGCCCCCCGCGAATGTACCGGCAAAGCCGGCGCATCATCCACCGCCGCCGCGCAAGCACTCGATCTTTCCGCTGCGCAATCCGTTCGGCTGGTTGCGCTGACCGTCAGCGCGGCAGTGTCGTCGCGCCCATCAGGAACTTGTCGACCGCGTGCGCGCACTGCCGGCCTTCGCGGATTGCCCACACCACGAGGGACTGGCCCCGGCGCATGTCGCCGGCGGCGAATACTTTCGGGATCGAGGTTGCATAAGCCGATGTGTCGGCTTTGACGTTGCCGCGCTGGTCGAGCTCGATGCCGAGGGTCTTGATCATGCCCTCGTGCACCGGATGCACAAACCCCATGGCAAGCAACACCAAATCGGCCTCGATGGCGAATTCGCTGCCCGGCACCGGCTGAAGCGCGGAGTCGACCTGGATGCAATGCAACTTCTTCACCGCTCCGTTCGCACCGGAAAACTTCTGGGTGAGCACGGCAAATTCGCGTTTGGCGCCTTCCTCGTGGCTCGATGAGATGCGCAGCTTCAGCGGCCAATCCGGCCAGGTCAGCATCTTGTTCTCGCGCTCGGGCGGCTGCGGCATGATCTCGAAATTGGTGACCGAGACGGCGCCCTGCCGGATCGAGGTGCCGATGCAGTCGGAGCCGGTGTCACCGCCGCCGATCACCACGACTCTCTTGCCGGTCGCCAGGATCGGTTCGCCTTGCAGCAGCGGCTCGCCGGACACGCGCCGGTTCTGCTGCGGCAGGAAATCCATCGCGAAATGGATGCCTTTGAGATCGCGCCCCGGGATCGGCAGGTCGCGCGGCTTCTCGGCGCCTCCCGCCAATACGACCGCATCGTGCTCGTCAAGCAGCCGCTCGACCGGCACATTCACGCCGACGTCGGCGCCGTAATGGAATTGCACGCCTTCCGCGGCCATCTGCGCGACGCGGCGGTCGACGTGGATCTTCTCCATCTTGAAGTCGGGAATGCCGTAGCGCAGCAGGCCGCCGGCCTTCGCCCAGCGCTCATAGATGTGCACGTCGTGACCGGCGCGGGCGAGTTGCTGGGCGCAGGCGAGGCCCGCCGGTCCTGAGCCGACGATTGCGACTTTTTTCCCCGTCTTGTGTGCGGGCACTTCGGGCTTGAGACCTTGCGCGATGGCGCGATCCGCGATCTCGCATTCGATGGTTTTGATGGTGACCGGGTTCTCGTCGATGTTGAGCGTGCAGGAGGCTTCGCACGGCGCCGGACAGATGCGTCCGGTCACTTCGGGGAAATTGTTTGTCGAGTGCAAATTGCGCGCGGCCTCGTCCCAGCGACCGCGATAGACGAGGTCGTTCCAATCCGGGATCTGATTGTTGACAGGGCAGCCGGTCGGCGCCCCGGTAATGCGGCTCGTGCCGTGGCAATACGGCACGCCGCAATCCATGCAACGCGCCGCCTGGTCGCGCAGCTCCGTTTCGGGCAGCGGTAGCACAAACTCGTGCCAATGCTTGATGCGCTGCTCGACCGGCTCGTAGTCGCGATCCTCGCGCTCGATTTCGAGAAAACCCGTGACTTTGCCCATGCTACTCCGCGGCCTGCATCGTCGTGGCCTTTTCCTTCGCCATTTCCGCGAGCGCACGGCGGTATTCGACGGGCATCACTTTCTTGAACAGCGGGCGATAGCGTTTCCACTCGGCGAGAATTGCGGCTGCGCGCTTGGAGCCCGTGTAGCGCGCGTGCTTCGAGATCAGCAGGTGCAGCCGCTCGGCGTCATTGTTGGTCAGGTCCGACATGATTTCGACGCGGCCGTGGCTCTCGAGATCGTTGTAATGGCCATATTCCTGCTCGGATACCTCTTCCTCTTCGATAACCGGCTCGAGCTCGACCATCGCCATGTTGCAGCGGGTCTTGAAGGAGCTGTCTTCATCGAGAACGTAGGCGATGCCGCCGGACATGCCGGCTGCAAAGTTGCGGCCGGTATAACCGAGCACGACCACCACGCCGCCGGTCATATATTCGCAGCAATGGTCGCCGGCCCCTTCGATCACGGCGATGGCGCCGGAGTTGCGTACGGCAAATCGCTCGCCGGCGACGCCGCGGAAATAGCATTCGCCCTCAATAGCGCCGTACAGGACGGTATTGCCGACGATGATCGATTCTTCCGGCACGATGGCGCTGTCCGCCGGCGGCCGGATGATCAGGCGTCCGCCGGAAAGGCCCTTGCCGACATAGTCGTTGGCGTCTCCCTCGAGTTCGAAGGTGATGCCGCGCGCGAGCCAGGCGCCGAAGCTTTGTCCGGCGGTGCCGGTGAAGCGCACATGAATGGTTCCGTCCGGCAGACCCTCGTGTCCGTAGCGCTTGGCGACCTCGCCCGACAGCATGCCGCCGACCGCACGATCGGTATTGCGGATTGCCGCTTGCAGCCGCAGCGGCGCGCCGCGGTCGAGCGCGGCTTGCGATTGCGCGATCAGCTTGCGATCGAGGATGTCGTGGATTTTGTGGTCTTGCTCCTCGCAATTGTAGATCGCCGTGCCTGCTTCAGCCTGCGGCTTGGTGAAGAGCTTGGAGAAATCGAGCCCTTTCGCCTTCCAGTGTTCCACCAGCCTGCGCTGATCGAGCATCTGCATCTGCCCAATCATCTCATCGAAAGTGCGGAAGCCGAGGGTCGCCATGATCTCGCGCACTTCCTCGGCGACGAAAAAGAAAAAGTTGATGACGTGCTCCGGTTGTCCCCTGAAACGCTTGCGCAGCACCGGGTCCTGGGTCGCAACCCCGACCGGACACGTGTTGAGGTGGCACTTGCGCATCATGATGCAGCCCGCTGCGATCAAAGGCGCGGTGGCAAAACCGAATTCATCGGCCCCGAGCAGCGCGCCAACCACGACGTCACGGCCGGTGCGGATGCCGCCGTCAACTTGCACAGCAATGCGGCCGCGCAGCCGATTGGCCACCAGCGTCTGGTGCGTCTCAGCCAAGCCGATCTCCCAGGGCGAACCTGCATGCTTGATCGAGGTGAGGGGGCTTGCGCCAGTGCCGCCTTCAAATCCGGCAATGGTGACGTGATCGGCGCGCGCTTTCGAAACTCCGGCGGCAACGGTACCGACGCCGACTTCGGAGACGAGCTTCACCGAGACGTCGCCGGCGGGATTGACGTTTTTGAGATCGAAGATCAGTTGGGCCAGGTCTTCGATCGAGTAAATGTCGTGGTGCGGGGGCGGCGAGATCAGGCCTACTCCGGGCGTCGAATGCCGCACTTTGGCAATGATCTTGTCGACCTTGTGCCCCGGCAACTGTCCACCTTCGCCAGGCTTGGCACCCTGCGCCATTTTGATCTGCATGACGTCGGAGTTGACAAGATATTCCGTAGTCACGCCGAAACGACCCGAAGCCACCTGCTTGATCGCCGAACGCATCGAATCGCCGTTCGGTAGTGGCTTGAAACGATCCGCCTCTTCTCCGCCTTCACCTGTATTCGATTTTCCGCCAATGCGGTTCATGGCGATGGCGAGCGTCGTGTGCGCCTCGCGGGAGATAGAGCCGAACGACATGGCGCCGGTGGAAAAACGGCGCACGATGTTTTTGGCCGGCTCGACGTCGTCAAGCGCCACTGGCTTGCGTCCGTCCTGTTCGGCGCTTTTGAGACGGAAAAGACCGCGAATGGTGAGCAGGCGCTCGTTCTGTTCGTTCACGATCTTGGCGAAGGCGCGGTAGTGATCTTGCGAGTTGCCGCGCACCGCGTGCTGTAGACTTCTCACGGTTTCTGCGGTCCACACATGATCCTCACCGCGCACGCGCACGGCATAGTCGCCGCCGACGTCGAGCATCGCCTTGTAGATCGGCGCATCGGAGAATGCGTCGCGGTGACGCCGCACGGTTTCTTCGGCGATTTCGGCGAGGCCGACTCCCTCGATGCGCGTGTGCGTGCCGGTAAAATACCGGTCGACGAAGTCCTCGCGGAGGCCGACCGCGTCGAAGATCTGCGCACCGCAGTAGGACTGATAAGTGGAGATGCCCATTTTGGACATCACCTTGAGCAGCCCTTTATCTATCGCCTTGATGTAGCGTTTCAGAACTTCCTTTTCGCCGAGTTTCTGCGGCAGCTCTTCATTGGCAGCCACCAACGTCTCAAAAGCGAGATAGGGATTGATCGCCTCGGCGCCGTAGCCGGCGAGACAAGCAAAATGGTGCACCTCCCTTGGCTCGCCGGTTTCGAGCACCAGGCCGACGGAGGTGCGCAGACCCTTGCGGATCAGGTGATGATGGACGGCGGCGCAGGCGAGCAGCACCGGTATCGGCACGCGGTCAGCGCTCGCTTTACGGTCCGACAGAATGATGATGTTGCAGCCTTGGCGCACCTCCTCTTCGGCACGCTCGCACAGTTCATCAAGCGCCCAACCGAGGCCAGCAGGCCCATGTTCGGCCGGGTAGGTGATGTCAAAGGTGTGCGATTTGAAGTGATCGCCGCTCATGGTCGAGATAGCGCGAATCTTCTCCAAATCGTCATTGGTGAGGATCGGCTGGCGCACCTCCAGCCGCTTCACCTTCGAGGTGCCTTCGAGATCGAACAAATTCGGCCGCGGCCCGATGATGGAGACGAGGCTCATCACCAATTCCTCCCTGATCGGGTCGATCGGAGGATTGGTGACCTGGGCGAAATTCTGCTTGAAATAAGTAAATAGCGACTTCGGCTTGTCGGACAACGCGGAAATGGGCGTGTCGTTGCCCATCGAGCCGACCGCTTCTTCGCCGGTCGTCGCCATAGGTATCATCAGGAACTTCAAATCTTCCTGCGTGTAGCCGAACATCTGCTGTCGATCGAGTAGCGATAAATTGGAGATCGGTGCCTCATTGGCGGTGCCGGGAAGGTCTTCCAAAACGATCTGGGTATTAGCCAGCCACTCTTTGTAAGGATGACTGCGGGCCAGTTCCGCTTTCAATTCGTCGTCAGGAATAAGCCGTCCTTGATCGAGGTCGACGAGCAGCATCTTGCCCGGCTGCAGTCGCCACTTTTTCACGATCTTATTTTCCGGGATCGGCAGAACGCCCATCTCCGACGCCATGACGATGCGGTCATCGCTGGTCAGCAGATAGCGCGCTGGACGCAGGCCGTTGCGGTCGAGCGTTGCACCGATTTGCCGGCCGTTGGTGAAGGCGATCGCCGCCGGGCCGTCCCACGGCTCCATCAGTGCGGCATTGTATTCGTAAAAGGCGCGTCGCTCATCGTCCATCAGCGGATTGCCGGCCCATGCCTCCGGAATCATCATCATCATGGCATGGGCGAGCGAGTACCCGCCTTGCACCAGGAATTCGAGTGCATTGTCGAAGCACGCAGTGTCCGACTGCCCCTCATAAGAAATCGGCCAAAGCTTGTTGATGTCCTTGCCGAAGAGCGGGGATGCGACGGAGGCCTGCCGCGCGGCCATCCAGTTGGTGTTGCCGCGCAGCGTATTGATTTCGCCGTTGTGCGCTATGTAGCGGTACGGGTGCGCAAGCGACCAAGTCGGAAATGTGTTGGTCGAAAATCGTTGGTGCACCAGCGCAAGCGCGCTCTCGAAATCCGGATCATGCAGATCGGGATAATATGTTTCGAGCTGGTCGGCGAGAAACATCCCCTTGTAGATCAGCGTACGGCAAGAGATCGACACCGGATAATAGCCCGCGGTGCGCCGCTCGCGCCGCCGATAGATCGCGTTCGAGATCGACTTGCGCAAAATATAGAGCCGACGTTCGAATTCACCTTCGCTGAGCTTCCTCTTGCCGCGCCCGATGAACACCTGCATGTGCACCGGCTCCGTCGGCTTGACGGACTCGCCGAGCGTCGAATTGTCGGTCGGCACGTCGCGCCAGCCGATGAGCGTAAGGCCTTCGCGCGCGATGACCTCCGAGTAGATGTCGCGAATGATTTGCCGCCAATTGGCATCCGTTGGCATAAACAGCTGGCCGATTGCATATTCGCCCGGCGCCGGCAGCGCGAAGCCGAGTTCGCTCGCTTTCTTGGCAAAGAACTTGTGGGGGATTTGCACCAGGATGCCGGCGCCGTCGCCCATGCGCGGGTCGGCGCCGACCGCACCGCGATGTTCGAGGTTGCAGAGGATCTTCAATCCATCTTCGATAATCTGGTGCGACTTGCGGCCTTTAATATCGGCGATGAAGCCGACGCCGCAGGAATCCTTGTCGAGCTTGGGGTCGTACAGTCCTTGCGCGGGCGGCACTCCTGGATCGGCGGCCGCGCGCGCACGGGCGGCGTCGCGTCGTTGCGCCGCTTTCGCCAATCGCCGTCTCGTTGCACGTTCGTCCATCTTGCCCCGCCTTCGGCGCACTGTCCGCGTCCGCTGCGCGTTAGCGCTGCGGCGATCCGCGTAAATCGATCCCGAGAAGAGCAGCCTTGCCGGCTGCCACGGGGCCGTGGCTGCTCCTGTTGGGCGCCATCGATGCAAGCCCCGCTATTGAGGGCCGGCCCGGTAGTCGCCAGCCATTAGGACAGTACTACTGTCCTAATGCACAATGCCAAATTTTGCCTCGCCATACAAGGTTGGTCCACGCCGGAATCGACGGAACCAGACCTTTTCTTGCGCCGCCGGCGCGCCTCGCCGGCGTGGACCGCTGCTTCGCGCCGGGTAGCCGCAATACCATTGCCACCAAGGCTAACGCCGACGAGGCCCCGAAGTTAACCGTTTAACCGTGGGAAATGGAAAACGTCGCGGCAAAGGCTGCATTGGCTATCGTCCGGAAAAGTTCGGACGGAGAGGGCGATGACCGACATAGCTGCGATTCCTCAAGCTGCCCAGCAAAGCGCCGGTGCGGCCGCCATGTCGCGGCTGGCCGACCGTCTGGCAGCGGTGACGCCGCCGGCCTATCTACCGCAGCCATCGCCCGCGGTGCAGGCGGCGCTTGCGACCAGCAAAGCGATCGCCGAGCGGGCCGCGCTCAACGCCCGCCGCTCGCGCTCGCTGACCGGCGCGGTTATCGAGGGCTTTGTCGCCGTCTGTTCGCTGATCCCTTACGCTTTTGTGGCGTTCGGTCTGCGGCTGCTGATGGCGCGGATGTTCTTCATCGAAGGGCAGACGCGGATTGACGGTCCGCACGTCGCTTATAGCGTCTACGGCTTCGATTTCTCCGCCGTGCTGCCCGCGCAAGTGCGGCCGGAAACCGTAGCGGACTTTTTGCACTACACCACATTGCCGATTCCACCGGTGCTCGCCGCCTATCTGGTCAGCTACGGCGAATTCATTCTGCCCGTGATGTTGCTGATCGGTTTGGGCACTCGTTTTGCGGCAGTCTGTTTATTGCTGATGACCGCGTTCTTCCATTTCTATGTGATGCCGGAAGCGCTGTGGAGCACCGACATCTATTGGGGCGCAATCTTGCTGGTCCTCATTTCCAACGGGCCCGGCGTACTGTCGCTCGATCATTTCCTCAAACTGGCCCGGCGCAGCTGACGTGAAGACACGGCTGATGATTGCAACGGCTGTTGCTGCCTTTGCAGCGACGGCGACCGTGGTGATGGCCGACGGCCTTTATCGAGGTGATCCAACTACGGCAGCGCACGTTTTGCCGCCCGAGACTATTCTCAACGCAGTCCGCTCGTTCGGTTTGCAGCCGACCACACAGGCGCTCCGCCGCGGACCGTATTACGTGCTGCACGCGGTCGACTCACGCGGCCTGCAAATGCGCGTCGTCGCCGATGCGCAGCTCGGCGATATCGTCTCGGTCTCTCCGCTGGTCATCCCGCGTTATGATTCGGCGCCGCGCATCATCCATGTGCCGCCGGCGGAAGGGCGGAGCGGCGGGGCCGATATCGGCGACGACGAGCTTGCTGCGCCTAGTATGGATAGCGGTGAAGCGCCGCCGACTCGGCGGATGATGCCGCATGTAAGGCACCGCCGCGAGCGCTTCCCGAAGCCGCAGACCGGAGTCGAGCGGAAGCGCCCAGTCTTGCCGCCGCGAAATGTGCTAAGTGCGCCGCCGGCCGCGGCCAGTTTGACTCCGATCCATCCGACGTCTCGGTTCAGCGAAACACCGAAGCCGGCCGAAAAATTCGCGCCGCCCGCCGACGATTCGGCGCCGACACGCGACTAGGACGTGCGAGCGGTCAGAGCGGCGCGAAATTCGGATAAGTCGCGCGCCGCCAGGGCTGTGTCTTCTCCGCATAAGCTGTGCTCTGCCGCCGGCGGGTCTCGTGCGCGTGAGTGACGGCGCCAGTTCGCGAGCGATTACGGTCGGCTTTCTGCGCGACAGCGACGTCCGTATCGCCCGCTGCGGCGGCCGCGATGTCGTCGTGCTTTAATCTGGCGACAGGAAAACTCGAATGGTCGGATTCGCGGATCAGCTTGCGATCGATTGCCTTGGCAAAGTTCTGTGTGGGCGGGTTGACAACCACGGTCGGGCGAGCCGCGAGATAAAGGGGCACGCCAATGAATAGCGCGGCACCCAACATAGTCGCCAGAATGTAGATGATCGCTGAAACAGCCAGACCGTTGTCTTTAGACGCATACATACGCTGCAAATAAGCCATTCGCTTGCATTATGTTCCCACCTCGATGCCGCACCGCTCGAAGCACTCATGCAACAACAAAAAACGCCCCGGACGAACCGGGGCGTTTCCTGCTTCGGTTGAAGCGCCTTAGGCCGCGACTTTGGTATCAATAACTTGCGGAGCGGCCTTGCCGTTACCGATCGGGATCCGACGGGGCTTCATTGCCTCGGGGACCTCGCGCACCAGGTCGACGTGCAGCAAGCCATTCTCGAGGGCCGCGCTCTTGACCTGGACGTGATCGGCGAGCTGGAAGACGCGCTCAAAGGCGCGCGCGGCAATGCCCTGATAGAGTACTTCGCCGCTCTTTTCATCTTCCTTGGTCTGCTTCTCGCCCTTGATAATCAGGGTGTTTTCTTTCGTTTCGATCGAGAGTTCGTTCTCGCCGAAACCCGCCACCGCCACGGTGATGCGATAGTCGTTCTCGCCGGTGCGCTCGATGTTGTAGGGCGGGTAGCCCGGGGACGACTCGAAGCCGTCCAGCATCGAAAACAGCCGGTCGAAGCCGATGGTGGAGCGGTAAAGGGGAGCAAGATCGAAAGTTCGCATGGCATATCCTCCTTGTTGAGCGACATGCGGGCTGATCCGCCACAAGGGCCGGACCGTATGCCCGTGCGCAGCCGGTAGGCCTGCGCAAAAAAGATATGGGACCCGCCCCGTAGGCCTGCAAGGGGCACCAAACCATTGGAAAGACGAGATTTTTGTGCGGCATTGAGGACCTGCCGCGGCCTGCTATAAGGCCCGGGCCACGCGCTCCGGCCGCCTCGGCTGTCTATGAAACTGGTCTCCATTCCTGCCAATCCGGTGCCCGATAACGCGGTGGCCGGCAGTATCAAGACCCCCGACGGGGTCAGCTTGCGCTTTGCGCGTTTTGCGCCGCCGCCGGGGCGGAAGGGCACCGTAGTGGTGTTGCAGGGCCGTGCCGAATTCATCGAAAAATACTTTGAAACTGTGCGCGACCTACGCGCGCGGGGTTTTGCCGTGGCCACTTTCGATTGGCGCGGCCAGGGCTTGTCGGATCGTGCGCTCTCCGACCGTCACAAGGGTTATGTGCGCGACTTCTCGCAATACGAGGTCGACCTTGGCGCGATCATGGAACAGGTGGTGTTGCCCGATTGTCCGCCGCCGATTTTCGCGCTGGGACATTCAATGGGCGGGGCCGTGGCAATCCGGGCCTGCCATAGCGGCAGCCGCTGGTTCGAACGCGTGGTGCTATCTGCACCTTTGATTGCACTGCCGGCGCGAGGACTGACGGCAGTTGCCGGCCCTATTGCGCGTCTTATGCGGTTCCTTGGGCGAGGTTCTGCCTACGTACCGACCGGCGGCGACCACATCAGCGGCACAGAACCCTTCATCGGCAACGTGCTCACCTCCGATCCAGTGCGTTTTGCGCGTAACGCCGCCGTATTGGAGGAAGAGCCTGCGCTGGGCCTCGGCTCGCCGACAATTGCCTGGGTAGATGCTGCCACCCGGCAGATGAAGGACTTCATCGCGCCGGGTTATGCCGGCCGCATTCGCCAGCCTATTTTGATGGTGGCGGCCGGTCGCGACGAGGTCGTGTCGACGCCGGCAATCGAGGAGTTCGGCATGAACTTGCTCGCCGGCCGCCATCTTATTCTTGCCGGCAGCCGGCACGAGATCCTCCAGGAACAGGATCACTATCGGGTGCAGTTCTGGGCGGCATTCGATGCCTTCGTGCCGGGCACGCCGAGATTTTGAAAGCCGCCCGTTACGTTTAGCGCTATTTGCGCTAGCGTCTGCCTGTGCAGGAGCAGTTGCCGCCATTGTCGCATCGGTCCGCCTATGGTGCGGAGCCGCGGCATTCGCGCGCTTGGGACACGTTGAAGCTCGTTTTGTCCTCCGGCGGTCCCGGCCGCTGTGAGTTTGCGCTCAACAATGCCTGCAACGCCAACTGCGCCTTCTGTAGTTTTGCGCGCGACGCGCTGCCGAAGGACCGTTGGGAATTCGTCGAGCGGGATGGCGCGTTTGACGCCATCGATATCCTCTATCGTCAGGGCGTCCGTTACCTCGTGCTGACGGGCGGTGAGCCGACGCTGCACCCCGATCTCGCCGACATTATCGCCTACGCGGCGCGCCAGCAGATGAAAGTAATGCTGGTCAGCAATGCCGGCTTGTTCAGACCGGCTCGCATCCGCGATTACGCCGCCGCCGGCCTCTCGAGTTTCGTGATTTCGATCGATGCGGCGAATGCGCAGGCACACGAGGACAATCGAGGATTACCGGGTGTCTGCGATAAGATCCGTGAGGCCAATCGCGCAATCGGAGCGCTGGGCATGATCGCGACGGCATCGGTGACCTTGAGCCGTCTGCTCGACATCGAAGCCTTACCCGATTTCCTCGACGACCTGGGCTTCACGTCCGTCACGTTTTCCTACCCCTTGACCAAACTTAATTCGAGTTTTCTCGGGTATCGCGACTCCGGCATTGTCGATTTCAGCAGCGACGAACTGGTCGCCCTGTTCGATAGAGTAAAAGCGATCAAATCGCGCATCCACGTCGTCAACCCCACGCAGTCGCTGGAGGAGATGCAGCGCTTCGTGCGCAACGAGCCGCAGAAATTTCCCTGCTTGGGGGGCTATCGCTATTTCTATCTCGACTGGCGGCTGCGGCTCTGGCGCTGCCACTTCTGGGACAAGCCGCTGTGTTCGATCTACGACTTCGATGACAGCAAGCTCGTCCGCGACAACTGCACGCGCTGCATGATCGACTGTTATCGCGATGCGAGTACGATGCAGCACATCGCCGTGTCGGCCCACGATGCGGCGCGCTCGCTGCGGGCCGGCGATTTGGCGGGGGCAGCAAAGGCAGTGATCCGCAAAGGTAATGCCGGCTCGATTCACGCTGTCGCCGAGGAGTTGCCCTGGCTGCTGCGGTTTTGATTACGATGCCTCGCTCCGGCCGAGCAGTGCCTTTGCCTCGTGGGCGTGCCAGGCAAAGAGAAACGGCGGGCCAAGCACGATTTCGGGTACGCGCTTGACCAGCGACAGCGCGACGGCCTCCGCCGGTGGGATGCCGAACACGGCGCAGACCGCGATATAGCCGGCCTCCTGTACGCCCAGCGCCGCCGGGACAAGAAAGCCTGCCGCGCGAACGGCTTGAGCAAGGCTCTCGATGACCACGGCATCGACGTACGAAATGTCGTAACCCATCAAGTTGAGCGCCAGCAGCACCTCCAGCGCGCCAACGAACCAGAAGCAGAGGTGCGCGAGCACGGCTGTGACAAACCGAGGGACGTTCGCATAAATGCGCGCCAGCTCGTCATGAAGGCTGGCGAGGTCGGCGAGCGAACTCCAGCCCGTCCTGTCGGCCATCGCCATCAGGAAGCGGTCGATGAGGCGCGCGCCGCCGAAACGCTGCGCGAGAAAAAATGCAAGGAGCGCCGCCCCCATAAGGCAGGTACCCGCCATGATAGACTCCACCAGCGCGTCATCCGCGCCGTAGGTGGCGAGCACCCCGAGGCCTACAATGACGAAAAGGAACAGCGAAAAAGCCTGCATCAGGATGTCCACGAGGAGGCTGGCGCCGGCAAGCGCAGGCGGCACGCCGAACAGGGCGAGGAGGCGCGCACCGACGATTTCACCGCCGACCTGCGCCACGGGCAATAACGTGTTGATGGCTTCGCGAATGAGACGCACCCAGACGCAGACCCGCAGTGTCGGCTTGTGCCTGCGGGGAAAAACCATCCACCAGCTCAAACCGGCGCCGGAGAGCTCGACGGCTCGTAGCGCCGTAACGCCGGTGAGGCCGAAGCCGACGGCGGTGAAAGCGCGTGTGACGGCGCCGAATCCTTCATAACCGATGATGGCGACGGTGAGCGCGAGTCCAAGCCCCGCCGCTGCAATGAGCAGGCGCTTCATGCCGAGCTCTGGTCCAGCATTGCGAGCGCCGCCTTGTGCACGCGGCTGTCGCCGGCGACCACGATGCGGCCACCTTGCTGCGCAGGGCCGTTCTCCCATGTGGTCACCACGCCGCCGGCACCGGTGATTATAGGAATGAGCGGCACGATATCGTGCGGCTTGATCTCGGTTTCGATCACCAAATCGATCAAGCCCGCTGCCAGCATGCAGTAGGCGTAGCAGTCACCGCCGTAGCGCGAGAGCCTGACTTTGTCTTCGACGTGCCGGAAAATCTCCCGATCCGTCTCGTTCATCAGCAGTGGACTGGTGGTGAACAGCAGCGCCTCTGCGAGAGTTTCGCATCCCCGCACGCGCAGCTCGCGCGTGCCGCCGCGGCCGCGGTAGTGAGCGGCGCCGCCATCGCCGGAAAACCGTTCGCCAATGAAGGGCTGGTGCATCATGCCGAACACCGGTTCGCCGAAGCGCATCAGGCCGATCAGCGTGCCCCAAGCCGGCATACCCGCGATGAAGGATTTCGTGCCGTCGATCGGATCGAGCACCCAGACATATTCCGCGTCGGTGCGCTCGCTGCCGTATTCCTCGCCGAGAATGCCGTGGCTGGGAAAGGTCTGGCGGATGAGCGCGCGCATTGCGCTTTCGGCGGCACGGTCGGCGGCGGTGACCGGATCGAAGCCGCCGGTTTTCTTGTTCTCGACCGCGAGGGCTGTGCGGAAGAAAGGCAGGATGGTTTCGCCCGACACCGCGGCGAGCTGATCGACAAAGCTGGCGAAGTCGATGGCCGTCATTGTGCCCGCCTGCTGCTTGCGCTTTTGACCTAATCGGAGAGCGGGAAGGGCGGCAACTGCCTGCAGGGCCTGCAAGGCTCTCGGCGACCGATACAGTGCGTGACATCCGGGCCACAGCTTGCGGTCAAAGGCCTCAATTTGCTCAACAATTCCGGCTTCCACCCATGCAGAATTGCATGGAAAAAGTCTCCGCTAGCCTTGATTTTTGTGCGCCGCGGTGCAATTTATTGCAATGCGGTAGCGAGAGCTGCCGCTGCCCTCCTTGGGCGTTTCCTCCCTAGACTTGGGCCGCTTGCACCCGCGAGCGGCCCTTTTTTCTTCAAATCTTCTGCAATCATTGTGGTGTTCCGCCGGGCATGGGCGCTTGAGGCCGATTATTCCGCAGCGGCGCGGTAGGGTCGAAGTTCCTCGAGGGGGATTTCACCAAGCCGCCGTGCCAAGGTTTCCAGATCCGCCGCCAGCCGGGCGAAATTGGGCGAGCGCTCGTAGCGACGCTCGTCCATGTAAAGCGCGCGATTGATCTCGAGCTGGATAGCATGCAGCCCGGCGGCAGGGTTGCCGTAATGCTCAGTGATGAAGCCGCCCGCATAGGGCTTGTTGCGGCTGACAGTGTAGCCGAGCGAGCGCAGCGTCTGTTCCACAGTTTCCGAAACCGCACCGACGCAACTGGTGCCGTAGCGATCGCCCAGCACGAATTCGGGCCGTGACCGCTCATCTTTATGACCGGCCGTGGAGGGCATCGAGTGGCAGTCGACCAGCACCGCCGCGCCGAAGTCGCGGTGCAGCTTCGTGAACAGACGCCGCAGCGAGCGGTGATAGGGTTTGTAGAGACTCTCGATCCGGCGCAGGGCATCGTCGACGGGGATGCGTTGGTCATAGATTTCCTGGGCGTCGCCCACTACCCGTGCGACGGTGCCGAGGCCCCCGGCGACGCGCATCGAGCGGGTATTGGCGAACGAGGGCAGACGCCCCTCGAACATGCGGGGGTCGAGTTCATAGGGTTCTCGGTTCACGTCGACGAAGCAGCGCGGGAAATGCGCGTGCATCAACGGAAAGCCGCAGGCAACCACGCCGGAAATCAGCTCGTTCACAAAGCTATCTTCGGAACGGCGCAGGGCGCCAATATCGAGCCGCGAGGCGGCAAGGAAAGCGCGCGGATAGGTCGAGCCGGAATGCGGCGAGTTGAACAGAACCGGCCCCTGGACTTGGGCCGGCTCGCGAACCTCATAAGGCGGATCGAGCTCGTCGCGGATTTCACTCATCGAAGGGCCCGGCGGAGGGGAGGTGATTTGACGTCCAGCATCGGTCTATAGGTAATATTGTCCCACGCATTGAGGACTAAAGCCAAGCAAAGCTTTCGGTTCACCCGATATTTACCCGGCATAAGGCTTATGGGGTGGGCTGAGGCCGGCCCGGAGCGGGGCGGCGGCCGGGACGGGGCGTAGCGAGTATGTCGAAGATCCTGCTGGCCGAAGACGACACCGATATGCGGCGCTTTTTGGTCAAGGCGCTGCAAAACGCCGGCTTTGAAGTCACCTCGTACGACAACGGCCTTTCCGCTTATCAGCGCCTGCGCGAGGAACCGTTCGAGTTGCTGCTGACCGACATCGTCATGCCGGAAATGGACGGGATCGAACTGGCGCGCCGCGCCGCCGAACTCGACCCCGATATCAAAATCATGTTCATCACCGGCTTTGCCGCCGTGGCGCTCAATGCGGACTCGACCGCGCCCAAGCACGCGAAGGTGCTGTCGAAGCCTGTGCATTTGCGCGAACTGGTCAACGAAGTACAGAAAATGCTGGCGGCTTAAGCCGCTTGCCTGCCCTGAGGGGAGCCGATAGATCATCCCCCGGACGGGTGCGTAGCTCAGCGGAAGAGCACTACCTTGACATGGTAGGGGTCACAGGTTCGATCCCTGTCGCACCCACCATTTTCGTCGGCTTCAATGCCACTCAAGTTCGCTCGCGAGCTCCTCGCGTACCGACGCCTGCCAACGCATCCGTGAGACAACCACTGTTCAGAGGTGAAACTCTGCTGGCGCGCGGCAATCAGCCGAGCGGGCTGCACGCGCCACAAAACGAAGGCCGCACCTTGGAGGAGAGTGCGGCCTTCGCAGGTTGCGACGGAGTTCGTTAGCCAGTCAAAGATCCGAGACTAGAATCGCCACTTCACGCCGGTGGACACCCCCACCAGAAGGGCGCCTGCATAACAGTGCGGGGCGCTGGCAATCCCGCCCGATGCATTGAACGCGTCGTGGCAATCGGTTGTGACACTGCGGCCGCCGGCGCCGAGATCGTAGTGGGCGCTCGGCCCATTAAAGGTAGCCGCGCCGGTGATGTAGGTTTGCAGATTTTCCGACCACATGTGCTTCCAGGCCGCGGTCGTCATGTTGGCCTGATTGTCGTTAGGCGCATAAAAGGCCAGACCTCCGTCATACGGGATGGTCGCGGTATTGTGCTGGCCGGGATCGCCTTGTGCCTTGAACGCGTGGGCCCATCCGAAATCGAGCTCATCAGTTTCCGTGACCTTTTGCTCGATGACCAACCAGGTGCCGTTACGCGTCCGCTCGTTTTGGAACGCGAGATCCGCCGGCACATCGCGATGCATGCTTTCGTAGATGCCGCCAATTTTGGTGCCGGTCGGGAACGAATACATCACGCCGACTTTCCAGGCCCATTCGTTGGCCACGTCATCCATGCACAGTTGGACCGCGGTCGGCGTCGGCAAGCCTGCCGTTTGGCAGTTTTGCGGACCGAGGACGGGCACAGCGCCATAGGCGCCGGCGATGTCGCTCTGACGATTGACCTTTTGATGGAGCTCGTAAGCCGCCGTTACGTAAAGCGGTCCGCCCGTGTATGCCACGTTCGCGCTTACCGCAGTGCCGAAGCTGCCGTCACTGCAGGTAACAAGTGGATTTCCGCCGCTGGTCGGATCGTTGCCGCCGGTGCAATCGGATTCGCCGGAAGCGAGGTTATCGTCGTTGTTGGCGCGGTTCTGGCCCGGCGACACCAACACGTTGAAATTGAGGCCGTTCCAGGTCGGCGATTCATACCAAATCGCATGCGATAGCCGCGTACCGAACTCGACACGGTTGTCACCCCCGGTGTTGCCCATAATGACCGAATAATCGCCGATCATGCCGGAAAACGGATTGAACATGGCGGTGGAGTTCTTGTAGGGCGCATCTGTTTTGCCGATTTTCACGGCGCCCCATGCCGGAGACGCGAAGCCGATATAACTATTCCGGCTGAACAAGGCGCCATTTACAGAGTCGCTCCAGTTGCTGTTGCTCTGCTTCAACCCGGGCGTCGCCGAAATGTCGATGCCGGCCTCGAACTGGTACACAAAGTTGGCCCCGGCATAGGGAATTCGTTCGAAGCCACGCACGCCGAGATATGAGATATTCGTCGAGATCGCCGGCATCCAACCGAAATTACCGACGGGAGGCGTTGCACCATTCAACGCCAGCGAGCCGGCGTTCTTGGTCGTTGCGTCGACGGATACGTCGAATTGACCGTAAGCTGTTATCTCGCCGTCCAGCGTATAGAAGGTCAGCGCCTTGCCGGGCTTTCTCTCCAAGAAGCGGTGATGACCGTCCGGGTCTCCCGCGAGCGCTTTTGCTTGCGCATCGGTGGCCTTTGCCTGCGCCTGCGTTGCCTGCGCTTGGCTTGCTTTCGCGGTGGCTTCCGCTTGGCTGGCTTGTTTTTTTGCGGCCTTTGCCTCGGCGCCGCTAACCTTCTGCGCCTGGACCAGCTTGTCGACGGTTCGTTCGAGTTGGTCGATCTTGGCCTGTAGCGCTTTGATTTTGGCCTCGTCATCCGAGTCTGCTTTAGCGACTCGTCCGGCCATCAGGGTGAGAAGGATTGCGGACGCACAAACTCCAACGCGCAGCGCTGCGCGCTGCGCAACAGTTGCCTGCCTCATGTGGTTCACTCCCCGCGCTCGCCGTTTATTCAATCGGCGATTAAATTCATCGTCACATTCAATGATTTTTTGTCAACGCGCGCTGCACCGATTTTATCGTGTGTAGACGCGGAAGGATTTGTTTTTTGTGCGCGCGTAATACTGGTCAGCGCCGCCCGCGCGCCGTCGACACGAATGTACGTTCGATGATGCCGTTTTGCAGCCGATGGCCGGCGAACGCGGACGAAGGCGGCCTATTCGGCGGCCGCGTAGGCATTCTCATCGCGTAAATATGGCCGCTCCTTCACGCGCGCGGTGTTAAGACGATGAATAATGAAGCAAACCACCGCGCCGGCGAGGAATGGCAGCGACGACCAGACATACAGGTGCTCCACCGGAAGACCGACGAACAATCCGCCCAGCAGCGGTCCGACGATCGAACCGATGCGGCCCATGCCCAGCTGCCAACCGGAGCCGTTGGCCCGCAGCGAGGTCGGATAAACCATGGCACCGGCAACATTTATGCCCGTCTGTACACCGAGCACGCAGAAGCCCGCAAAGAACGCCGCTACCAGCAGCAGCGGCACCGACACAAGGCCGGCATAGCCGATGACGGCCACGATCGGCACCGAGATCAGGAATACGATGGAGATGGCGAAGAAGGTTTGCCGCTCGAACCAGCGGCAAAGCACCAGTGCGCCGACCGTGCCGCCGACCTGCAGACTGGAGACGGCCAGACCGGCGATCGCCACCGGCAGCTTGGCCGCGGTGAGCAGGGTCGGCGTCCAGCTCAGCAGAAAGAAGAAGCCCATCAGGTTGAGCGCAAACAGCAACCAGAGCAGCGGCGTGATCAGCGCCAGGCCATCGCGAAACAGATAGACCGGGTTGAATCCCGGAAATTGCCGCTCGTCTTCGATGATAAATTTCGCGTTCGGCGGAATAACGAAATCCGGGCGAATGGTCTTGATGAGCTTTTCCATGCGCGCGCGTTGGCTTTCGTGCAGCGCCATGTATTTGATCGATTCCGACATACCGAAGATCGCAGCGAGCGCCACCACGATCGGCACCACGCCGCCGACGATAAACAGAATCTGCCAGCCATGCGTCGGCGCCCATAACGCGGCTACGACGCCCGGAACGGCCCCGCCGATCGGCACACAGCCGGCGGCGATCAAGCCGAGCGTCGCGCGCAGTCGACGCGGCGCGGATTCGACGTTAATGGCGATCATATTGGGGATGACGCCGCCGATGCCGAGCCCGGCCACCAGCCGCAGCCAGAACATCTGGTCGAGGTTGGTGGCGTAAGCGGCGATCCAGGTGAACACGCCGAACAGGAGGTTCGAACCGATCAGCGCCGCCTTGCGCCCGTAGCGATCGCCGATCCAACCGAACAATGCCGAGCCGAACAGGATGCCGATCAGGCTTGCGCTCAAGACCGGAGCGAGCGCGCCGCGACTAGCCAAATGCCACTCTCGGACCAGATGCGGTGAGGCGACGGCAATCGCTGTGATGTCATAGCCGTCGATGACGGCGAGGAGGATCGTCCAGGCCATCAGGACGATGTGGAACGACGTCAGACCGCGTTCGTTCAGCAGCCTTGAAACCGGAACGGTCGATTGATCAGCCATGGTCTCCTCCCCGGACGGTTCTTATCGCAGGCGCGCTGCGTCCCCTGATAGCAGCGTTCCGTGAACGGGCCTGGGAGTCAATCGCGGCCGGATGACGCGGCGGGCCAAGGCGAAATAGCGCCCGCCGCAAAGAAATCGGCCCGGCGCTTGGCCGGGCCGACATGGAGGGCAACAGCTCTAGTAAAGGCTGCTCGGCCGCGCGCCGTTCCAGGTCACGCGCGCGGAATCGGCCGGGGCGGCAGCAATGGCGGCCTGCGCCTTGCCGCGCCAGTCGGAGGCCTTTGCTTCGATGGTCGGCGCGCCGTGCATCGGCAAGACGACAACCTTGGCGCCGATTTTGACGCGATTGTAAAGGTCGATGGCGTTGTCGTTGGTCATGCGGATGCAGCCCGAGGACACGAATTTGCCGATGGTCGTGGGATCGTTGGTGCCGTGGATGCGATATTCGGTGCCGCCAATATACATGGCGCGGGCGCCCAGCGGATTGCCGGGACCGCCGGCCATCATGCGGGGCAGGTAAGGTTGCCGCGCGATCATCTCCGGCGGCGGATACCAGTCTGGCCACTCGGTCTTGCGCACGATCGACTTCACGCCCGACCAGGTGAAGCCTTGGCGTCCGACGCCGATGCCGTAACGGATGGCTTTGCCATCGCCGAGCACGTAGTAAAGGTAGGTGTGCGGCGTATCGATGACGATGGTGCCCGGCGCCTCACGCGTTGGATAGTCCACCACCTGGCGCTGCAGGCGTGGCGCCAGCTCCGCGTTTTCAGTTTGCTCGTCCGGCATTGATGGCTCGACCGCAGGCTGCTGCGGCTCGGCGTAAGGATATGCCTGCGTCGCTTGCGGCGAACGCAGGAATTCAGTTGGCAGTTGTTGCGCACGTGCGGGCGACGATAGTGCGGCGGCAGCCGCCATCAGCGCGGCTAGCGCGGTAACACCGGTTTTGCACATGATACCCTCGCGAATTCCCGAATTCGTTGCGGAAAATCGCGGGGTGGCCGCAATGGTTCCCAGTCAAAAATAGGGGAGCGGTGGGAACCTGAGATGCCCCAAAGCGTTACGCGGCGCCGGCTACCGTCAGCCGTTCTGGTCGCGCCTATGCCAGCCGACCACCGCATCTGGCACGCTGTCGGTCGAGGCAAAGTACGGCTTGATGTCCAGCAGCGGCGTGCCGTCCAGACAGTCGAGGCCAATGACTGACAATGTGTTGCCTTCGACCTTGAGCAATTTCACGACGCTCATGGCAATCGGATTGGGGCGCGCCGGCGAGCGCAACGCAAACGTGCCGCGCTGTACACCGTAATGGCTAGGCACCTGTAGCACGATCTCGCGCGGCGCTTTGTCCATCCAATAGAGCAGGACCAGATGACTGCAGGTCTGGACATCCTTGAGCGCCGCCTGCCAGCGCGGGCCGACCTCAACGGTGCAGACTGTGTCGGATTCGCGCGCGTTCTTCGGGCAGTCCTTTCGCTCTTTCCATGGCGAGCGGATGTGGCCGATGAAATAGACGCTGGCGTCCGGCCGCTCCGGTAACTCCGTCGTCACTTCGCCTTCCCAGATGCCAAAATCCTTCACCATCACTCCTCCTGCCGCTGATCTAGGGGCGCGGACCTTTGTACCCCAAGAGCCCTGAAGGGCTTGCCGCCAGCCGTTTCAACGTATAAAGATATCCTTATGTAGTGGGAACATGCCCATGGCGCCTGCGTTGGAAGCCCCATGAGTCCGGATCGCCTGCGTTTCGATGCCTTGAACGGCGCCCTGAAGGCTGCGGGCGAGGAGACGCGTCTGCGCATCCTGGCGCTGCTGGCGGAGGCCGAACTCACCGTGTCCGATCTCACCGACATTCTTCGCCAGTCGCAACCACGCATCTCGCGTCATCTCAAGCTGCTCGCCGAAGCGGGTCTGGTCGCGCGCTTCCGCGAGGGTACCTGGGCTTTTTTTCGCCTGGCGGAGAGCGGCGGCGGCGCGGCAGTTGCCCGCGCGCTGCTGGAACGTCTCGATCCCGCGGACCAGACCATCACGCGCGACCGCGCGCGGCTTGCCTCGGTGCGGGCCGCGCGCGCCGCCGCCGCGCAAGCCTATTTCCGCGCCCATGCCGCCGAGTGGGATCGCATCCGCAAGCTGCACGTCGCCGACGAGGCGGTGGAGACTGCCATCAAGGCGGCGCTTGCCGACAAGCCGTTTCGCTCGCTGCTCGATCTCGGCACCGGCACCGGCCGCATGCTCGAACTGTTCGGCGGCGAGATCGAACGCGGCCTGGGGCTCGACCTCTCGCTCGACATGCTGCTGCTCGCGCGCGACCGGCTGGAGCGCGCCGGCCTCAAGCATTGCAGCGTGCGCCAAGGCGACATCTACGACCTGCCGTTGGCGAACGACTCGTTCGATGTCGTCCTGCTGCACCAGGTGTTGCATTTCCTCGATGACGGTGCCCGCGCTATTCGGGAGTCGGCGCGCGTACTGCGCCCCGGCGGTCGGCTCCTAGTCGTCGACTTCGCGCCGCACGAACAAGAATTCCTCCGCGAGCAATTCGCGCACCGCCGCCTCGGTTTTGCAGCCGAAACTGTGACGCAGTGGATGGCGGCATCCGGTCTCGAGCCAATGATGCACAAGCGTCTGGCGCCCGAGCGCGGTTCCGACGTGAAGATCGCGGTCTCGCTTTGGCTCGCGCGCGACACGCGCGCGTTGATGGCGGTCCCGCCGTCGCGGGAGGTCGCGTAATGCACGGCCCGCTGCGTCTCAGCCGGTTCGCCAGAGGCGAAGGCCAGCTCATCTCGGCGTCGTTTGAATTCTTCCCGCCGCAGACGGAAGAGATGGAGAAGATTCTGTGGGAGTCAATCGAGCGCCTGAAACCGCTCGCGCCGACGTTTGTCTCCGTCACGTACGGTGCCGGTGGGTCGACGCGCGAGCGCACGCACGCGACGGTCAAGCGCATCCTGGCGGAGACCAATTTGACGCCTGCCGCCCATCTGACCTGCGTTGCGGCAACGCGCGAGGAGATTGACGCGATCGTACGCAACTACTGGGCCGCGGGCGTGCGCCATATCGTGGCATTGCGCGGCGATTCGATCGGCGGGCCAGGCACGACCTACGCTCCTCATCCGGGTGGCTATCGCAATGCCGCCGATCTCACCGCCGGCATCAAGCGTATCGGCGATTTCGAGATTTCCGTCTCGGCCTATCCGGAGAAGCATCCAGATAGCCCGACAGTTGAGGCAGACATCGATATGCTCAAAGCAAAAGTCGATGCCGGGGCGGGCCGAGCGATCACCCAGTTCTTCTTCGAAAACGACCTCTATTTCCGTTATCTCGATCGCGTGCGGGCGCACGGCATCGATATTCCGATCGTGCCCGGCATCCTGCCCGTGCAGAATTTCAAGGCGGCGAAGAACTTTGCAGCACGCGCCGGTGCTTCAATCCCCGATTGGCTCGCCGAGCGTTTCCGCGGCCTCGACGACGACCCCGCGACGCGCAAGCTCATCGCCGCAGCGGTGGCGGCCGAGCAGGTCTGCGATCTCGTCGACCGCGGCGTCACCAATTTTCATTTCTACACAATGAACCGCGCCGATCTCGTCTTCGCCATCTGTCATTTGCTCGGCCTGCGGCCGGCTGTGCAGGAGGTCGCGTGATGGCGGCAACTCGCGACGTGTTTGCAGCAGCGCTCAGGCATCGCATCCTCGTGCTCGACGGCGCTATGGGCACGATGATCCAGGCGCTCAAGCTCGACGAGGAAGGGTATCGCGGCGCGCGCTTCGATGCCTGGAATCGCGAAGTGCGCGGTAACAACGATCTGCTCAATTTGTCGCGCCCGCACGCAGTGCGCGACATCCACCTCGCGTATTTCCGCGCCGGGGCGGATATCGTCTCGACCAACACCTTCTCCTCAACCGCGATCGCCCAGGCCGACTATGGCATGGAGGGCATTGCCTACGAACTCAATGTCGCGGGCGCCAAGGTTGCGCGCGAAGCGGCTGCGGCTGCTGAGAAAGAAGATGGCAAGCGCCGCTTCGTGGCCGGTGCTATCGGGCCGACCAACCGCACCGCCTCGATCTCACCGGATGTGTCCAATCCCGGATTCCGTGCCATCACCTTCGAGCAGTTGCGCGCGGCCTATGGCGAGCAGGCGCGGGGCCTCATCGACGGCGGTGCCGACCTGCTGCTGATCGAGACGATCTTCGACACGCTCAACGCCAAGGCGGCGATCTATGCGATCGCGGAGTTGTGCGAGGAGCGCGGCCTCGATGTGCCCATCATGATTTCCGGCACCATCACCGACCGCTCTGGCCGGCTTCTGTCTGGACAGACGCCGGCGGCCTTCTGGACCTCGGTGCGCCATGCCAATCCGATCACCATCGGGCTGAATTGCGCCCTCGGCGCCAAGGAGATGCGCGCGCATATCGAAGAGATCGGGCGCGTCGCCGACACGTTTGTCTGCGCCTATCCGAATGCGGGATTGCCCAACGAATTCGGCTACTACGATGAGAGCCCCGAATATATGGCGGAACTGCTGAGCGAATTCGCCGACGGCGGCTTGGTCAATGTGGTCGGCGGCTGCTGCGGCACGACACCCGAGCACATCGCCGCCATTGCTAAAGCGGTTGCCGGGAAGCCGCCGCGCAAAATTCCCGAGGTGCCGAAGCAATTGCGGCTGTCGGGACTTGAGGCGTTCGCGCTGACGCCAGAAATTCCCTTCGTCAACGTCGGAGAACGCACCAATGTCACCGGCTCCGCCAAATTCCGCAAGCTGATCACTGCCGGCGACTACGCAGCGGCGCTCTCCATTGCGCGCGAGCAGGTGGAAAACGGCGCGCAAGTTATCGACGTCAATATGGACGAGGGGCTTCTCGATTCCGAGAAGGCGATGGTGACCTTTCTTAACCTCATCGCCGCGGAGCCCGACATCGCGCGCGTGCCGGTGATGGTCGACTCATCCAAATTCTCGGTGATCGAGGCCGGCTTAAAATGCCTGCAGGGCAAGGCAGTGGTGAACTCCATCTCGCTCAAGGAGGGCGAGGCGGCGTTCATCGCGCACGCCAAGACTGTGCGCCGCTACGGCGCCGCCGTGGTGGTGATGGCCTTCGACGAGCAGGGCCAAGCCGATACGTTAGCGCGCAAGTGCGCGATCGCGAAACGGGCCTATGACATCCTGACGCAGAAGGTCGGCTTCCCAGCCGAGGACATCATCTTCGATCCGAACATCTTCGCCATTGCCACCGGTATGGAGGAGCACAACAGCTACGGCGTGGCCTTTATCGAAGCAGCGCGCGCAATTCGGCGCGACCTGCCGCTCGTCCACATCTCCGGCGGCGTGTCGAACCTGTCGTTCTCGTTCCGCGGCAACGAGCCGGTGCGGCAGGCGATGCACTCAGTGTTTCTCTATCATGCAATCAAGGCCGGCATGGATATGGGCATCGTCAATGCCGGGCAGATGGCGGTCTATGACGACCTCGATCCCGAATTGCGAGAGGCTTGCGAGGATGTCGTGCTCAACCGCCGGCCCGACGCCGCCGAGCGCCTGCTCGATCTGGCAAAAAAATTTCACGGCAAGGGCCAAGAGAGCAAAGAGGCCGATCTCGGTTGGCGCAACAACCCGGTGGAGAAGCGGCTGGCGCATGCGCTGGTGCACGGCATCACCGATTTCGTCGAAGCCGACATAGAGGAAGCGCGGTGCAACGCCAAGCGCCCGCTCGATGTCATCGAAGGTCCGCTGATGGACGGTATGAACATCGTCGGCGACCTGTTCGGCTCTGGCCGTATGTTCCTGCCGCAGGTGGTGAAATCGGCGCGGGTGATGAAGCAGGCGGTCGCCTATCTCATGCCCTACATGGAAGCGGAAAAGGACGGCCGGGCACATAATGCCTCGAACGGCAAGATCGTCATGGCGACGGTCAAAG
Source organism: Pseudolabrys sp. (assembly GCA_035652735.1). Lineage (GTDB taxonomy): Bacteria > Pseudomonadota > Alphaproteobacteria > Rhizobiales > Xanthobacteraceae > Pseudolabrys. The sequence continues at coordinate 45,953 of DASRDF010000101.1, forward strand.
GGGACGTGCACGACATCGGCAAGAACATCGTCGGCGTCGTGCTCCAGTGCAATAATTACGAGGTGATCGACCTTGGCGTCATGGTGCCGGCGACGAAGATCTTGGAAACCGCGCGCGCCGAGAAAGCCGACATCGTCGGCCTGTCCGGCCTGATTACGCCATCGCTCGACGAGATGTGCCACGTAGCCGCCGAGATGGAGCGCCAGGGCTTCGAGGTGCCGCTGATGATTGGCGGCGCCACCACCAGCCGCACGCACACGGCAGTAAAAATTCATCCCAACTACAAGCGCGGACAGACTGTCTACGTGAACGACGCCAGCCGTGCCGTCGGCGTTGCGCAGTCGCTGCTGTCGCCGGAGGGGCGCGCGCCCTACATTGCCGAGTTGCGCGGCGAATATGCCCGCATTGCCCAGGCGCATGCCCGCGCTCAGGAGGACAAGGCGCGGCTGCCGCTCGCCGCGGCACGCGCCAATGCGCTCAAGATCGACTGGAGCAGCTACGGGGCGCCGCGACCGACATTCCTCGGCACAAAAGTGCTGAACGACTACTCCGTTGCCGAGCTCGTCGATTACATCGACTGGACACCATTCTTCGCTACCTGGGAGCTGAGCGGCAAGTTTCCGGCGATCCTCGATGATGCCAAGTTCGGGCCATCGGCGCGCGCTCTGTACGAGGATGCGCGCGACATGCTCGACAAGATCGTCGCCGAACACTGGTTCAAAGCCAACGCCGTGCTCGGCTTCTGGCCGGCGCAGGCCAAGGGCGACGACATTCTCGTGTTCGACGCGGACGGGATGCAGATCGCGGTGCTGCACACATTGCGGCAGCAGCTCGCCAAGCGCGAGGGCCGCAACAACATTGCGCTCGCCGACTTCATCGCGCCGGAAGGCGAGGATTACATCGGCGCTTTTGCCGTTACCGCCGGCATCGGCGAGGACGTGATCGCCGAGCGTTTCAAGCGCGCCAATGACGATTATTCGGCCATTCTGGTCAAAGCGCTTGCCGACCGCCTTGCTGAGGCTTTTGCCGAGCGACTGCACCAGCGCGTGCGCAAGGAATTCTGGGCTTACGCGCCGGACGAAAACCTATCGGGTGAGCAGCTCATTGCCGAGCAGTACCGCGGCATCCGCCCGGCCCCCGGTTATCCGGCGCAGCCGGACCACACCGAGAAGGGCACGGTGTTCCGCCTACTCAAAGCGGAGCGCATTGGCGTCAAGCTTACCGAAAGCTTTGCCATGTGGCCCGGCGCTGCGGTGTGCGGGCTTTATTTCAGCCATCCGCAGAGCGCCTATTTCGGCGTCGGCAAAATCGAGCGCGACCAGGTCGAGGATTATGCGCGCCGCAAGGGCTGGAACATTGCGGAAGCCGAGCGTTGGCTGGCGCCGATTCTCAACTATGACGTCGCTGCTGCGCCCAGCATCGTGGCGGCCTAAGATTCATCGCGTCGCTTAGGTAGACAGAGGGCGTGTAACGTCGGATCGCCTAGTTCGGCCTTTTCAGGCGTGGTTTGTGCGTCAACACAATGATCACGCGGGTGCCTTTGCCCGGCGCGGTCTCGATGCTGAGCTCCGTTCCAGCGTTTTCGCGCAGGCATTGAAGAATAAGAGCGCCGAGCTTGCCTTCGCGCGGCCAGGTGGTGCCTTCGGGGAGGCCGATGCCGTCGTCTGCCACGACGATGCGATAGCTGTTCTCGGCCTCGTGCAGACAACGAACTGTAAGCGTGCCGGTGTCGCGGCCGACGAACGCATGCTTGAACGAGTTGGTGAGCAACTCATTGACCAGCAGGCCAACAGGCATGGCGACGTTGATCGATACAGGCGAATGGTCGACTTTGAGATCGAGCCGCATCCCCTCGACGGCGTAGGTGCGCATCACCGCCGAGGCGATCTCGCTCAAATAGTGGCCGAGATCGATGACTTCGCCCGATGCGGGGTCGCTGACCAAGTCCCGATAGAGGATCTGCAGCGATTCAATGCGTCCGGCAAGACGATCGAGATTGACCTCGCCCTTGCGTTTGTTCCTGGCATCGAAGCGGATCAACGTCGTAATGAGCTGCAAATTGTTTTTGACGCGATGCTGAATCTCCTTCAGCAGCATGTCCTTGTCGCGCAATTGCCGCGCGAACTCCTCGCGCTGCGCCCGTTCGCGCGCGGTGACGTCGATAATGGCGACGACGCGATAGTTTTCGACGGCGTCCTCTTTCTCGATCGTGCTGGCATAGGCTTCGACCAAGAGCGACTGCGGCGGGCCCAACTGAAAGGTCCCAAGATAGTCGTCGCGGTCGCACAATGCTTGCGCCATGGTGATGTGCGGGTCGTCTTCGTCGCGAAATGCATTCAAGACCCCCCAACCGCGTCCAATGAGCGCTGACGCCGGCTGCCCACTCAACTCTTCGTAAGCTTTGTTCGCGAATACGATGCCTTGCTTGCCGCCCAGTGCCTTGGACACGATGATTGCGATGGGAAGGTGATCGAGAAAAAGCTTGAAGTCTTCGGTCTCGAGCGCCTTGGCGAGCTCGGCGGAGTCGAACAGCTCGCTGACGTCCGATGAGACGGGCCGGGATTCCTGTTCGGAATTTGTCATACAGTCTCGATGCTCCTTTGTGGCCCGGTTTAGTTACACCGAAATGGCGTCGCTGACGGAGAATTGAGGCTGGATCAGGGCGCTGTTATTGCGCACGATGGAACAGCATAGGCCGCATAGGCGCTGGTGGGCAAATACAAGAAAGCAGGGGCCTAAAAGCGCGGCACCGGAGAGCGCGTCGCTCTCCGGTGCCGGTTAGCTCGTGCCGGTCTTTGTTCCGGCGTGTCGTCGCCTTCTTGAACTCAGAATGCTCCCAGCAAAATTGCGCCAACGAACGCGAATACGGCGCACACTGCCAGCACTTCGAGTCGCAACGGAAGGGCCACGGCAGCCTCCCTGGTTGGTGTGATTTGAAGCTAGCATACAACGCCGTCCGCCCTAGCCGGTTGCCTGTTCCGCGGACGAAATTTTCGCCTCGTGCCATGCAGTCCACGAATGACGACACAAGGGATTGATCTGGCGCGGCAAAACGGCGGCGGCGCCGCTGACAACGGTGCAAAACCTAAGAAAACTCAAATTGCGCCGGCGGTCGGACCGCGCTTTGAGCCCCAAATCAGAGTGATTTCGCTGGGACTCCATTCAGCTCCAGCAATATTGCATGGGCTGGCTTGGCCGTTGTGGCTCCGGCCGTGGCTGCTCTGGGGCACAGGCACTGAAAGACTTTTTTAGGCCTAACGAATTCCTGGCGGGGCAGCGTTGAAGCCTCGTTAAAGACATTGCTCGCATTTTCGCGCCGATGAGGCGCGGACCGATTCTCGCCATCGCTGCCGCCGTTGCGCTGCTGGCTGTTGCCGGCTGCGGTGGCAATTATCTGCTGCAGGGCGAACGTGCCGCTTGGCGCCATGAAGCGGAAGAGACCTGCATAAAGTCCGGCGCGGTGAAGATCGGTGTAGTCCAGATCGATCCGATCGAGGGGCCGGGGATGTGCGGCATGGATTTCCCGCTGCGCGTCTCCGCCCTCGCCGAGGACAGCCCGGCGATGAGCTACGCCGACGATCTGCGCCCGCCGGGTTCGATCCCCAATGCGGCATCCGGCATGCCGAACTGGCCGCCGAGCCAGCCCAGCGACCCGCCGGCGCGGGTCGCACCGAGCCCGAATGCGCCGGCCCACGGGGAGATTCTGCGCTGGGTGCCCGGTCCGCCCGGCATCGACATCAGCCACGAGCGTGATGAACCGGCGCAGGCGCCAATGCCGCTCACTCCCGGCAGCGAGCAAGCCCCGGCGCGGTACGATTCGGCGCCGCCCTACCAGTCCGCTCCGCAATACGTGCCGCCGCGCAACGCGCCGCAGGCCTATCCGCAACGTCCGTCGTCGCGTGCACGGCCCGACGACATTCCGGACGACGCGGTGGTGCCGGCCGGCGGCAGCGCCGGCGCGCCGGAGCGGCGAAGCTACAATGCGCCGCAGTCTTATCAGACGCCAGCGCGCGAGCCGCCGCGGCTCGGGCCGTCGCGAACGCCGAACCTCTCGACGGTGGTGACGCCGGCCGCCTTGCAGCCGGCTGCGACGCTCGCCTGTCCGCTCGTGTCCGCGCTCGACCGCTGGGTGAGCGAGGGCGTGCAACCGGCGGCACTGCACTGGTTCGGCTCGCCCGTGAGCGAAATCCACCAGATCGGCGGCTATTCCTGCCGTGGCATGGTCGGCGGCGACGGCGTCTCCGAACATTCCTTCGGCAACGCGCTCGACATTGCCGCCTTCACGCTGGCCGACGGTCGTAAGATCACGGTCAAGAACGGTTGGCACGGCTCACCGGAAGAGCAGGGCTTTCTGCACGACGTGCAGCTTTACGCCTGCGAGACCTTCACCACGGTGTTAGCGCCTGGCTACAACATCTATCACTATGACCACATCCATGTGGACCTCATGCGCCGCCGCCCCGGCTACCGGCCGTGCCGGCCGGAGGCAATTCCGGGCGAAGTGGTCGCAGCCCGCGTGCGCGCCCACTATGCCGCGCAGCGACGCGGGCCTGCGTATACCGGCTCGATCGGTCGGCATGAGGCGAGCGCTCCTGCCGTTCCCGGTGCGGATGGCTACGTCACAGATGAAGAGGCCAACAAGCCAAGCCCCCCGCTCGCCACGCCGTCTTATCTCGGCGGTCGCTCGGTGCATTTGCCCGGCGAAGAGCGGCTAACGGTCCATTGATCGGGTCAATCGTAGCCGGCGAGTACGCTTCTTGAGCCGAAGAACGCCAATCCGTAACGCAGCGCCAGCGCGCTGAAGAACATGCGGATGAACAGCCGCCTGAGCCACGGCCGCGACCGCGCGGTCGGCACCACGATTCGGACGAAACGACGCGCGTCACGCTGTCGTTTGTCCACCGCGGGCTTGAGGAACTTCTGGTAGGCGGCAAAAGCCGCCTTGTGATTCGGCTGACGCGCAAGCTCTTGCGCCAGCACATAACCTCCAGCCATGGCCATGTGCGAGCCCTGCCCAGCGAGCAGAGTGAGGCAGCCGCAGGCGTCGCCGATCAACGCGATCCGGCCCTTGTGCCACTGCGGCATCACGATCTGCGTGACGCTGTCGAAATAGATAGGCTCATCGCCGGTATAGGCGGTGATGACGTCTTGCACGATCCAGCCGCTGTCGCGGTAGATGTCGCGCAGCACGCCGATGCGGTTGTCGTGCGGAATCGTCATTTCGGCATGGCGGAAAACGAGTGTGGCATCGAGCTGCGTCGCACTCAGCGGATAGAGGAACACCGCGCGGTCGGCCTCCTCATAGAGTTCAAGCTTTCTACCAATGGAAAAGCCGCGGCTCGGCAAGTGAAAAGCCGCGACATAAAGTCCGAGAAAGCGTGCGAAGTGACCTTGCGCGCCGAAGACGAGGTCGCGCACGCGCGAGTGCATGCCGTCGGCGCCAACCGCGAGCGCGAACGTCTCTTCGCCGCCGCGCACGAAGCGCGCCAGCACGGCAGCACCCCGATCCTCGAGAGCAGCGAGCGACTGCCCGTAGCGGATTTCGACACCAACCTCCCGCGCCCGCTCGGCGAGGATACGTTCGAGATCGGGCCGGCGCAGATACACATATTTGTTGTCGAGCGCAGCGCGCAGCCGCTCGACCGGAAAATGCGCGTAAGCCTCTCCCGCCGCGTCGATGAATTCACCGGTCTCGATCGGATAGCGCACCGCGCGCAAGCGCTCGGCAAGGCCCATGCGACTCGCCACATCCCAGCCGGTGCCGAAAAAATCCATCATGTAACCTTCGCGTCGCAGGCCTGGTTCGCGCTCTATGACTACGGGCTCGAAGCCGTGCCGCTTGAGCTCGATGGCGAAGGTCAATCCGGCGATGCCGGCGCCGGAAACGAGAATGCGGGATGGAAGCATGGCCGGTTGTCTGCATATCTCATTATTAAGCGGGCGGAGCCCGGCAGCACGGCGCGGGCCCGCGTCAGAACACCGCGTCGAGCAACATGGCGAGGAAGAGGATGAGCCCCGCGTCGCGGTTCGATTTGAACAGCATCAACAGATGCGCCGGATCGTTGATGTCGAGCCGCAGCACCTGCCAGCCGAGGTGCAACGCAAAGACGAGCAGTCCGGCGATGAAGATGGCGCCGCCGCCGGCGACGACGCCGGCGACGCCGATGAGCACCACAGCCGCGGCGTAGAAGCCGGCGAGCATCGGCGCCGTATTTTCGCGAAACAGCAGCGCGGTGGACTTGATACCGATCAGCAGATCGTCCTCGCGGTCTTGATGTGCGTAGATCGTGTCATATCCGATCACCCAGCAGATGGAGCCGGCATAGAGAATGAGCGGCGGCCAATCGAGGCGGCCGAACGCAGCGGGCCAACCCATCAGCGCGCCCCAGGAAAAGGCGAGCCCAAGGACGATCTGCGGCCAGTAGGTGATGCGCTTCATGAACGGATAGATGACGACCACCAAAAGCGAAGCAAAGCCGCAGATCACGGTGAAGCGGTTGAACTGCAGCAGCACCACGAGACCGACCAGCGCTTGCGCGATCAGGAAGACGCTTGCCTGCGCGGCGGTGACTTGCCCCGATGGAATCGGTCGGGAGCGGGTACGTTCCACACGCGCGTCGAGGTCGCGGTCGACCAGATCGTTCCAGGTGCAGCCGGCGCCGCGCATGGCGAAGGCGCCGATAAAGAACAGCACAATGTGCCAGGCGCTCGGGAAGTGGTCGGAGCGCAGCCCGGCAAGCCCGACCGACCACCAGCATGGTATCAGCAGCAGCCAGGAGCCGATTGGGCGGTCGAGGCGGGCGAGGCGCAGATAGGGACGGGTGATCGCCGGGGCGAGGCCGTCGACCCAGTTGCCGGTCGCATCGGCCACGCGTCCGGCGTTGCCGCTCATTTTGCGCCGAGCGGGGTGCCGGTCAGGGTATCGTAGGTGCCGCGGCCGGTCTTGATGTTGCTCGCATCGGGGATCGGGCCGCTCAGCGCGTCACTTAAGGACGGGCCGGCCGGCCGTTGCGGCTGCGCCGCCATGCGGCAGACATTGGTGCGCGCCTTGCTGACGTTGGCGTGGCCAAGGCTGATCTGCTGGATCAGCTGCGGAGGAATGCCACACGAGGATTGGTTGGCCTTGGCAAATTTCAATAACACCTCCTGCGAGGCGGCGAATTCGGTCAACAGTTTACAGGCTTCCGGCAGGGGCACTTTCTTCTTTTGCGCCGTCATCACCTCGCCGGCGAGCTTCTCGGCGCGGTCGCGCAGTTTGACGAATTGCGGCATGCAGGGCGGCTCCTGCTGCCGCGGGGACCCGAATGGATTGGCAGCGGGAGGCTGATCGAACGGGCTCGGAGTCGCCGGGCGATCGAACGGATCGGGACCCGCCGGAGCCGGCTGCATTTGCGCCCATGCCGGCAGCGCGGAGGGCAGCAAGAGCGCGGCGATGAGCGATGCCCGGCGCAGGTTCATGGCGGATCCTCTGAAAAGGCGCGATTCCATTATATAGCGCGTCATCCCGGATCGATACCAACCCGCCGATTGCGTCGGGACGGCGGCAAAGGCGGTCAAATCCGGCCCTCGCCAGCGACGGGCGGCTCAAGTAAACCGGCGCAGGCCATGCCCGCGCACGATTTCCGCACGCCACGCCTTTTTGTCGCGGCCGACCTGGCTGCGGCCGCCGAGGTCACGCTGGACCGTGGCCAAGCGAATTATCTCTTCAACGTGCTGCGGCTCAAGCGCGGCGACGACGTGCTGTTGTTCAATGGCCGCGATGGCGAATGGCGGGCACGATTGGGCGAGGCAAAGCGTGGCGCCGCCGCTGCAATCGTCGAGCGTCTGCGCGCGCAGCCCGCCGCTTCCGATCTTCACTTCCTGTTCGCTCCGCTCAAGCACGCTCGGCTGGACTACCTGGTGCAAAAAGCGGTGGAGATGGGAGCTTCGCTGATCCAGCCGGTGCTCACGCGGCACACGCAAGTCGCGCGCGTCAACTTGGCGCGGATGCGCGCCAATGCAATTGAAGCCTCCGAGCAATGCGGGGTGCTCGCGGTGCCGGAAATCGCCGAGCCGGTCGCATTCGCCAAAATCGCTAACGACGACGCGCGCCTGCTGATTTTTTGCGACGAGCGCGCCGAGGTGCAGGACCCGATCATGGCACTGAGCGCCGCCCCTGCGGGCAAACCGCTGTCCGTCCTCGTCGGGCCGGAGGGCGGCTTTTCCGAAGATGAGCGCGCCGCGCTGCTCGAGCGCGCCAACGTCGTGCGTATCGCGCTGGGCCCACGCATTCTGCGCGCGGATACCGCGGCGGTGGCAGCGCTTGCGGTCGTACAAGCCGTGCTGGGGGATTGGCGCAACGCGTAAGCGGAAAGAAGACGCGGCAATATCCGGCAAAAAACTTGCGGCGCGGCTGCCGGCGGTTACACCGGCAACCAGCGCCGTGGCACGCAAGAACAAGCGGCCCATTCGCAACGGTCGCTCATACAAAGCAACACTGGCCGTACGCGGCAACTTAGGCCCGGCCACGCGAGCCGCCGTGGGCAGCCTTACTCCTCCTGCTTCGGGCCCTTAAGAGAGCCGTCTCGCGCGCAGCCAATACACGCGAACAGCGGCCCAGGCCCGATTGCGGGCGAAGTCATGCCCGAGTCGCCGTGTATGCGGCGAGTCTTGCAGTGCGGAATCTTGTGTACGAATCGGCTCCCGCTGGCGAAAAGCTGTGCTAGTGTGGGAACCTAGGTTGGAGCGCATCCCATGCGTCTGTCGCGTTTGCTCATAGCCGCGCTTGCCGTGGCCGTCGTCGGCTTGGCGGCGGCGACACCGGCTAAGGCCGCAGGCTGGCTTGAGAAATCCTTCTTTATGTGGGGGCCTGATTACAGCAATGTTCTGCCGCCCTGCGAGGCCGCGCTCGACACCATTGCCCACCAATTCGCCATTAAAGAAGAACGCTTCTGGAATTCGGACCTCAAGATCGTCAGCTTCGACAAAGTCCATGAAATCCGGAATACGTGGGCGCCCAATACGGTGCCTCGGCGCTTCTGCCGGGCGGTTGCGACCGTGACCGATGGTCGTGAGCACGTGGTGAACTTCTGGATCGGCGAGGACACGGCCATCATCGGATTGGCGCCGGGAGTGGAATGGTGCGTGGTTGGGCTCGACCGCAACTGGGCATACAACCCACGCTGCAAGATGGCGCTGCCCTAAAAGGGCGCGCTCAGCAACTTCCAAGAACTTCGAGCTTTATTTCGCCCCGGGGATGATGTCGCCGGATTTGGGCGTCGGCGTTTCGTATGAGATGTCGTTCAAGTTGTTGCGTTCGGCCAACGCCGCCAAACGAAGGAAGGCGGACGCCAGATTGTCGAAATCTGCCCTGATTGCCGGATCGCGTTCGTGTGCCGCCTTGGCCCTCAGCTCGGCTGCCTTGACGCGATACTCGTCCCCCGGGGTCATTCGCGACCTTTATGTCTTTTGACACGTGTGCGCACCTTAACTCGCCAGCAGCGAATTGGTTCCAAAGAAGAAATCCCGTCTCCCGTCCGCTAGGCGACACTCATTCAGGCGAGTGAGACCACGTTTGTCGCCATTTTGTTCTTGATATGTTCATGTTCCATAGGTAGGATGATCGGGAACCGTCAAAGAGAGGCGATTTCCGTTTTGTTCTGCTTACGACAAAAACATCAGCGCGTTGGGGGAAACGATGCTCAGTGCCCGTATGTGCCAAGCGGTGCGGTCGGCCGCGATCGCCGCGACTTTTCTGTTCGTTCTTGCCGTCGTCGCCTTCGCCCAGGAGCGGAGGCAAAACATACCCGGTCAGTTCGACTTCTACGTCTTAGCTTTGTCCTGGTCGCCGAGCTTTTGCGAAACCGCCAAGAAGCGCGGTGCCGATAGCCGGTCCGATCCACAATGCAGCGGCCGGCCCTTTGCCTTCATCGTGCACGGGCTTTGGCCCGAATACGAAAAAGGGTTTCCCTCATACTGCCAAGTGCCGGCGCCGCGGCTCGACCGTAGCATCGTGGGTACCGCGCTCGGCATCATTCCCAGCCCGCGGCTGATCTTTCGCGAGTGGGATCGTCATGGCACTTGTTCGGGGCTGAAGCCCGACGCCTATTTTGCAGCTATGCAGAAGGCGCGCGCGGCGGTGAAAATCCCGCCCGCTTATCTCGCACCAGCCGAGCCGCTCACCGTGACGCCGGATGAGGTGGCGGCAGAATTCGTCAAAGCCAATCCGGGACTGTCGCGCGCAAGCATGGCGGTGATCTGCGATGCAACGCGGCTTAGCGGAGTGCGCTTGTGCATGACGAAGGAATTCACCTTTCACGAATGCGCCGACGTGGCGAGCCGGGCGTGTAACCGCGAAAAGATCGTCATGCCGGCCGTACAAAGAGAATAGCAAATAACGCGATCGCCTGAATCCAGGCTCGCGTATGGACTTGTTTCTGCGCGCGCATTAAGCGGCTGCTAACAGTCCGTTTCACCGGGCAGAGGATCGGTCCGCACCTGTCGAGAATTGGTGCAAGATTCCATTCAGAAACATTGGCAATCTTTCGCGCGCGTCAGGCGCGGGGAAGCGCGATGAATCGTGTTTGGGACTACGCCGGTTTCAGCGTCTGGTTCATGGGACTGGGCTATATCGTCCTGCGGCTTGTCGATGCTCCGCAGCACCGAAACCTGCCGCCGACCTTGCATGTGACCGGCTTGGCCGCCGCGACCTTTGTCGCGGTGCGGCTGCTGCTCCTCGCAATCGCGCGCTGGCGGGTGACGCCGCAGGCCTCTGCCTTGCCCCCTGCGTCCCCGGCAAAAGAACTGCTGCCCGAACGGGCTCCGCAGCCGGCGCTGCGGTTGCCGACGGTCAAGCCGCGCAGCCACTTCGGTCTCCGCGGCAAGCGGGATTGATGGCATAAGAGCGCGTGAACTACGCCCACGCTTTTCACGCCGGCAACTTCGCCGACGTCTTCAAGCACGCCGTGCTCGCGCGCGTGCTGCATCACCTGCGCCAAAAGCCGACGGCCTATCGCGTGATCGATACTCACGCAGGCGCGGGTCTTTACGATCTTACGGGGCGAGAGGCCTCGCGCGGCGGCGAATGGCATGGGGGCATTGAACGTCTGCTCCGGGCTTCCCTAACCGATGAGACAAAGGCGCTGCTCGCCCCGTACCTGGACGTCATTAATGCCCTCAACGCGCGCGAACGGCTGACTATCTATCCGGGTTCACCCGCGCTGATCCGGGCCTGGCTGCGCCCGCACGACCGGCTGGTCGCTTGCGAATTGGAGCCGAAGACGGCAGCAGCGCTTGCCGCCAATCTGCGCGGCGATCCGCGCATCAAGACGCTGCAACGTGACGGCTGGACGGCCCTTGCGGCGTATGTACCTCCGAAAGAACGGCGCGGACTGCTTCTGATCGACCCGCCGTTTGAGGAGGACAGCGATTTCCGCAGGCTGTCGCAAGGACTCGCCGCTGCCCACCGCAAATGGGCGACCGGCATTTATATGCTTTGGTATCCCATCAAAGACCGAGGTGAACCGGACGCCTTGGCCAAGCGCCTGCGCCGCCTTGGTTTGCCTAAAACCCTGCGCGCCGAGCTCACCGTTCGCCCGCTCAAAGACTTCCGCCGGCTCAACGGCTGTGGCCTCATCCTCGCCAATCCGCCGTGGCGGCTCGCCGACGAACTCGCCATCCTGCTGCCGGCACTGGCGAAAGTCCTTGCCGCGCCGGACCAAGGCAGCTTCACCCTGGACTGGCTTGTGGCCGAGCGGTCGCCGCCCGCCTCGTAAGCCCTTTCCAGCGGAACGCAGTTGGTGTCTAGTTCCACGGCAAGGCAGTGACGTTCCGCCTTCCTACTGGGGGGCCGGCGGAGTGACTGAAGCCGCCGAAGGCCGCGGCTGATGCTTTCCCCGACTGCGAATGTCCGGCCGAGCCGCCACCGTGGGGGCTGGCGGTGAAGCAATGCGGGGAGAGGAGTTTTCCCGATGGCGCAAACCGGTGTGGTGAAATTTTTTAATGGCGAGCGCGGCTACGGATTCATCAAGCCCGATGACGGCGGCCGCGACGTGTTCGTGCACATCACCGCCGTGGAGCAGGCTGGATTGAAAGGGCTCAACGAAGGCCAGCGCATCAGCTTCGATGTCGAGCCTGACAAGAAAGGCAAAGGGCCCAAGGCGGTCAACCTGGTCATCAGCGGTTGACCTGACACTCGTCTATGGCTCGATACGGCGGGGCCTTCCCGCAACTGTGAGGCATTGCCCGATGCTCTTGCGCTCCTCGCCAGCTTCGCCTTTCGTGCGCAAGGTGCGAATTGCCGTCGCAGTACTCGGGCTTGGCGACAAAATCGAAGTTCGCGACACCGACCTCAACGACACCGCCGACTCAATCCGGGTGCAAAACCCGCTCGGCAAGATCCCGGCGCTAATTCTCGACGACGGCACGGCGCTTTACGATTCCCGTGTGATCCTCGAGTATCTCGATCATCTCGCCGGCGGCGGCAAAATCATTCCCTCCGATGCTGCGGCGCGCTTTGCGGCGCTGCGTCTGCAAGCGCTGTGCGACGGTATCCTCGATGCCAGTGTGCTGCTCGTTTACGAGAACCGATATCGTCCACAAGACAAGCGTGTGCAAACCTGGGTGGATCGTCAGGCAGGGAAGGTCGACCGCGCGCTCAAGGCGCTCGAGGCGGCGCCGCCAAGGCTCACGACCCCGCCGGACGTGGGACAGATCGCGCTTGCCTGCGCGCTCGGCTATCGCGATTTCCGTTTCGACGGCGGCTGGCGAAAACAACATCCGCGGTTACTCGCCTATCTCGACGCTTTCACCGCGCAAGTGCCTGCGTTCGCCGCGACCGCGCCGTCCGGCTAAACGCGAAAGCCCCGACCGGCGGCCGGGGCTCTCGTTGCTGTAATAAGCGCTTCCTCAGAACCGATAATTGATGCCGGCGCGCACCAAATTCGTCTTGAAACTTGCGTCGGAGCCGGCGATCGGCGCGCCGCGGCCGAGATCCACATAAAGATATTCGAGCTTCGCGCTCCACGGCCCGCTCAGATTGGCTTCGATGCCGCCGCCCACGGTCCACCCGGCGCGATCTTCGCTGGCGCTGCCGATGGCCGGGCTGATGGACGTCTTGATGTCGCCGAACGCTGCGCCGCCGGTCACGTACGGCATGAATCGTCCCGCGGCGTAGCCGAGCCGACCGCGTACGGTGGCGAGCCAACTGTTCTTGGTCTCGCAGTTAAAGGCGCCGCAGGCGGCATTGCCCTTGATCCAGCTCGCGTCGATGTCGCCTTCGACGCCGAATACGAGCTGGTTCCATTGATAATTATAGCCGAGCGTTCCACCGACCAGTCCGCCCGACGTATCGAAGGAGCCGGTAGCGAAGGGCGCAGAGAAGTCGGATCGTCCGAATCCGCCGCCGCCGTTGATGCCAAGGTAAAAGCCTGTCCAGGAGAACGCCGGCTCGACGTAGACGGGCGCCCTTTGCGGTAACGGACGCGCTATATCCGCGGCTGAAGCCGACGCCACGCCGAGCGCGAGCAAGCCCACGCTTGCGAGCAAGACCTTTTTCATGACGCACCTCTTGAGAACGACATGGACGGCCGCGAATGCGCCGTCCCCCGATTGCCGCTTCAACGCCCGCGGCGGCGGAACCGTTCCAGGCGGTATTTCGGGAACTTCTACCGTCAAAATAAAAGCCCCGGAACGAAGGTCCCGGGGCTTTGTTCGTGTGGTTTGTATCGGATCAGAAACGATAATTGATACCGCCGCGCACGATGCTGGTGCGGAAGTCTGTATCCGTGGAGATGCCGCAGTTAACGGCGCTGCAGTTCATCGAGCCAAGGTCCGCATAGAGATATTCGACTTTAATGGACCACGGCCCGCGAAGCCCGACCTCGACGCCGCCGCCGGCGGTCCAGCCGGCCTGGGTATCGGTTTCGCCTGCGAGCCCGGCGGGCGTCATTTTGACGTCGCCGAAGGCGCCGCCGGCGGTGATGTAGGGCAGCACCCGGTTAAACGCGTAGCCAATGCGGCCGCGCGCCGTACCGAGCCAGCTGTTGTGCGTCTCGCACGAAACGCTCGGGCACACGAGAGAGGTCGTGGTGCCCTTGATGCTTGCCCAATCGATATCGCCTTCGACGCCAAAAAGGACGTGGCCAACCTGCCAATTGTAGCCGATGGTTCCGCCGACCAGGCCACCATTGACATCGAAGTCGCCGCTCGAGCCGAGCACATTGCTCAGACTCGACTGGCCGAAGGCACCGCCGCCGTTCACTCCGAGGTAAAAGCCGGTCCAGTTGTAGTACGGCTCGACATAGGCCGGCGCCTTGGTCGGCATCGCTTGACGGCGGGCAAGATCTGCCGCCTGGGCCGCCGTGTTCACAGCAGCGAGCGCAACGACGCCCGCCAGAAACGCACGCTTCATTACCAAACCTCCGTCACAGGCCCCCAGCCCGAACGGTACGGGCAAATTATTGCCAATTGCCTGAGCGTCTAGTGCACGAAGGACACAGCACGTGAGAACTTCCGCGGCACTCGCCGCAATGATGACGAGCGTTTGCCACGATGGCGCCGGATTCCAAAATGACGCGCGGACTCTTTTTTCTTTTTCGTTCTTTTAGTCGGTGACGTTTAGCAAACGAAAACCCCGGGCAACATGCCCGGGGTTTTCAGCCACGCATGATGCGCCGCTCAGAAATGATAGTTGATGCCGAAACGCAGCAGATTGCTTTGCAGCCCGTTGTTCACGCCGGTGATCGTGTAACTGCGGTCTCCGAGATCCATGTAGAGATACTCGGCCTTAGCCGACCAGTGCGGATTGAAACCCACTTCCATGCCGACGCCGCCCGTCCAGCCGACCAAGGTCTTGTTCTCTTGCAGCGAATTGAGCTGGCCCGACAACTCGCCATAGGCGAGGCCGACAGTTCCGTAGAACAAGATATTATTCATGGCGAAGCCGGCACGGCCGCGCAGCGTGCCGAACCACGGATTGGAGAATTTGTAGGGGGCGAAGGTGTCGTCGGCCGCGGATGCCTGAATGTCGGTCTCGCCGCCGAGGACGAACTGGCCGCTCTGCCAATTATAGCCGACCTGTCCGCCGCCCATAATGCCGGCCGGATCGACGGAGGAGCCGGTGACGTGAGCCCATTCGTAGCCGGCGTTCACGCCGGCATAGAAGCCGCTCCAGTTATAGTAGCTCGCCGGCGGTGCGTAATAGGGCGTCGGGCCGCGCGGAAGATCGGCTGCGGCGGCTGCCCCCGCAGCGCTCGCAACAAACGCGACCGTCATCGCGCGCATGGTGTTTTTCATCTTAACCCTCCACTTGCCTGGCTTTGCGCCTGCAGGGCTCGGCGTTTTTTGCGCGACTTGAATGCGCAATCATGGAGTTGCCGAGCCGCGCGACCGGCGAAAGTTCGACATTTTCGTGAAGGATTTATCGGGCCTTTTAAGTTAAACGCTTATGAATAGCTAAGCATCAGCAGCCGTTATCCCTAAGGGATTCTGAACTGGCGAGACGGCGCCGGTGAGCGCGGCACGTTGGCCGTTCAGCGCCGGTTAACTATAACCCTGTGGCTGCGCGGCGAGGCGCCCGCCGCATTATGTGACAGCCATGAACGGCACCAAGAGCGACATCGATCCGGCCAGTGAACTCCGCGACGATGAGGAGCAGGACGCGGGGCTGCCCGAGCTTGAGCTCGACGAGGGCGCGCCTATCGGAACGCTGAAGGCCGGGCGCGCCGCGATCGCGCGTTTTGCCAAACTGGCGCCGTCCGCACCCGGCGTCTACCGCATGGTCGATAGCAACGGCGAGGTGCTCTATGTCGGCAAAGCCAAGAACATCAAGAAGCGGGTGAGCAACTACGCGCGGCCGACAGCCTATGACGCGCGCATCGCGCGCATGATTGCAGCCACCGTCGGCCTGGAATTCGTCACCACCAAGACAGAAACCGAAGCGCTGTTGCTCGAGGCGAACCTGATCAAGCGCCTGCGACCGCGCTTCAACGTACTGCTGCGCGACGACAAGTCGTTTCCGTATATTCTGATCACGTCCGATCACTGGGCCCCGCAGATTCTGAAGCACCGCGGCGCGCGCACGCGCGCCGGGAATTACTACGGCCCCTTCGCCAATGCCGGGGCCGTCAACCGCACCATCAACGCGCTGGAGCGCGCCTTCCTCTTACGCTCGTGCTCGGATTCGTACTTCGAAGCGCGCACGCGACCTTGCTTGCTCTATCAAATCAAGCGCTGTTCGGCGCCGTGCACCGGTGAGATCGATTTTGCCGGCTATTCGCAGCTTGTGCGCGAAGCCAACGAATTTCTCTCCGGCCGCAGCCGCTCGGTGCAGCGACAGCTTGCCGATGCGATGGACCAGGCGTCGACCGCGATGGATTTCGAGCGCGCCGCTGTTTATCGCGATCGCCTCGCGGCGCTCTCGGCGGTGCAGTCGCACCAAGGCATCAATCCGCGCACGCTCGAGGAGGCGGACGTATTCGCGACGCATCAGGCGGGCGGCTACACCTGCGTCGAGGTTTTCTTCTTCCGCACCGGACAGAATTGGGGCAACCGCGCCTATTTTCCGAAGGCCGACCGCGCGCTGGGTCCGGCTGACATCCTGTCGGCCTTTCTTGCGCAGTTCTACGACGACAAACCGCCACCGCGTTGTATTCTCGTCTCTCACGAGTTCGAGGAACGCGACCTGCTGGCCGAAGCGCTTACGGCCAAAAGCGGCCATAAGGTCGAGGTGTCGGTGCCACAACGCGGGGAGCGCAAGGAACTGATGATGCATGCGCTCGCCAATGCGCGCGAGGCACTGGCGCGCAAGCTCGCGGACACCTCCTCACAGCAGAAGTTGCTTGCGGCCATGACCGAAACATTCGGTCTGCCGCGCGCGCCGCGCCGCATCGAGGTTTACGACAACAGCCATATCGCGGGCGCCAATCCGGTCGGCGCAATGATCGTGGCGGGAGCCGAGGGCTTCCGTAAGAATCAGTACCGTAAGTTCAACATTCGCTCCGAAGAGCTGACGCCCGGCGACGACTACGGCATGATGCGTGAGGTGCTACAACGCCGCTTTAAGCGGCTCATCGCCGAGACGCCGCGCCCGAGTCCCGACGAGGCGTCGGAGCAGGGCGCCCGCCTGCACGCGGATGACGAGCAGCCCTGGCCTGACCTGCTGCTCATCGATGGCGGTCAGGGCCAACTCGCTGCCGCGCAAGAAACGCTCGGCGCTCTGGGCGTGAACGACGTGCCGATCGTGGCCATTGCCAAAGGGCCGGATCGTGATGCCGGCCGCGAAACTTTCTTCATGCCTGGCCGGACGCCGTTCAAGCTGCCGCCGCGCGATCCTTTGCTGTATTTCATCGAGCGGCTGCGCGACGAGGCCCACCGCTTTGCCGTCGGCTCGCACCGCACGCGGCGCAAGAAAGACATTCGCGAGGCTGGCCTGCAGGAGATTCCGGGAATTGGTCCCACGCGCAAACGCGCTTTGCTGCGCCATTTCGGCACGCTGAAGGCGATCGAGCGTGCGAGCCTGCCCGACCTTGCGCAAGTGCCGGGAATCAATGCGGAGACGGCGCGAAAGATATATGAGTTCTTCCACGAGCAGAGGGCATCCTAAGCGCCGCCGGGCGGAGGGGTAAGCGCGGTGCGAGGCTCGAAAGCGAACCAGGACAAGAGGAGCGAGGAAGGGAATGATCATCCGTACGCAAGAAGACGTCACGCCGGCGGTGATCGACGCCTACAAGGACATTGAGGACCCGCGTTTGCGCGAGATTATTGCATCGCTGGTGAAGCACCTGCATGCATTTGCTCGCGAGGTGCACCTGACGGAAGAGGAATTCCAAAAGGGCACTGAAATCCTGGCGCGGCTCGGCCAGATGACCACCGAAAAGCACAATGAGGTGGTGTTGATGTCCGGTTCGCTCGGCTTCTCGACGCTGATCTGTTTGCTCAACAACGGCAACAAGGGGCAAACCGAGACCACCGCCAATCTGCTTGGCCCGTTTTGGCGTATGAATTCGCCGCGGACCGAGAACGATGGCTCGATCGTACGTTCGCCGACACCGGGCCCCGCGCTCTTCGTGAGGTGCTGGGTCAAAGATCAGGATGGAACGCCAATCGAGGGAGCCGAAGTCGACGTTTGGCATTCTTCGCCGGAAGGCTTCTATGAGCAGCAGGACCCAAAGCAAGCGCCGATGAATCTCCGCGGCAAATTCACCACCGGCAAAGACGGTTATTTCGGCTTTCGCAGCGTCAAGCCGGCGGGCTA
This sequence comes from Pseudolabrys sp., assembly GCA_035652735.1. Taxonomy (GTDB): domain Bacteria; phylum Pseudomonadota; class Alphaproteobacteria; order Rhizobiales; family Xanthobacteraceae; genus Pseudolabrys. The sequence continues at coordinate 64,185 of DASRDF010000101.1, forward strand.
TCCGATCCCGGTTGATGGTCCGGTGGGCGACCTTGTCCGTGCCGGCAAGCGGCACAATTTTCGTCCGGCGCACCTGCACTTCTTGATTTTCAAAGACGGATTCAAAACGTTGATCTCGCAGATCTATGTCAATGACGACGAGAAGCTCGATAGCGATGTGCAATTCGGCGTCACCCGCGCGCTCATCGGTGATTACGTGCGCCACAGCGGCCGGGCGCCGGCGCCTGACGTCGATGGGGAGTGGTATTCGCTCGATCAGACCTTTGTGATGGAGCCGGGCAAAGCTAAGCTGCCGAAACCGCCGATCCAGTAAGACTCTGACCGCCGGTTGACCTTCAGACAGGGCGGGTGTTCCTTTGGGCGCCATGAATTCCGTCACCTCCTCGCGGTTGCCGGCGCGTCCGCTCGCGCTGCCGAACATTTTGACATATGGACGCATTGCCGCCGTGCCGGTGGTTGTGGGGCTGCTCTATTGGCAGAGCATCGAAGGCGGCGGGTTGTGGTTGCGTTGGCTCGCCCTGATTGTCTTCGTCACCGCGGGGGTGACCGATTTCCTCGACGGTTACTTCGCCCGCACCTGGGGTCAGATGTCCTCGCTCGGCCGCATGCTCGACCCCATCGCCGATAAGCTCCTGGTCGCTTCGGCTCTGCTCATGCTGGCCGCCGAGGAAATCATCCGCGGCTGGTCGCTGCTTGCGGCCGTCGTCATTCTTTGTCGGGAGATTTTGGTCTCAGGGCTGCGCGAATACCTGGCCGAACTGCGGGTCAGCGTCCCGGTGACGCGGCTCGCCAAATGGAAGACGATTCTGCAAATGGTCGCCGTTGGCTTTCTGATCGCCGGTCCGGCCGGCGACCGCATTGTTCCGGTGGTGACGGAAGTCGGCATTCTTCTGCTTTGGGCTTCTGCGATCCTCACGCTTTATACCGGGTACGACTATATGCGGGCCGGGCTGCGCTACGTCATCGAGGAGTGAGTCCCGTGAAGCTGCGGTATTTTGCGTGGGTGCGGGAGCGCGTCGGCAAACCCGAGGAAGACATCGCCGTTCCGGCGGACGTGCGCACGGCAGCCGACCTTATGCATTGGCTCGCCGGCCGCGGAGAAGAATATGCGCACGCCTTCGCCAATCCGAAGGTGATCCGCATTGCCATCGATCGTGCGCATGTGCAGGCGAGTGCATCCATCGCCGCGGCCAGCGAAATCGCGTTTTTCCCGCCGATGACGGGCGGGTAGTCACCCCTCCCGCGTGCGCGGCACCGGAGTTAGATTACGCGCATGACGATACCTTCCACCATTCGGCTGCAGCGCGAGCCGTTCGATGTTGCTGAAGAGGCCGCGAAGCTCACCCATGGGCATGTCGGTATCGGGGCGGTGGTGACGTTCACCGGTATCTGCCGCGGCAGCGAAGGCGGCGAGCGAATCGACGCGCTCACGCTAGAGCACTATCCCGGAATGGCGGAGGCCGAAATCGAGCGGCATGTCGAGGAAGCGAAGCAGCGGTGGCCTCTCGCCGGCGTCACTGTCATTCATCGGTATGGCCGCATCAAGCCCGGTGAAAACATCGTGGTGGTGATCACCGCGTCGGCGCACCGCCAGGCGGCTTTCGCCGCCGCCGAATTTCTCATGGACTATCTCAAAACACGCGCCCCGTTCTGGAAACAGGTGGAGGCCGCCGGCGGTAGGACATGGGTGGAAGCAAAAAGCACAGATGATGAAGCGGCTGGGCGCTGGCGCCGCAAACAGGCGGCAGAATGACGCGCCTCGCCGTTACAGCCGCATTCCTCGTGCTGATGTTTCCGGCAGCGGCGGCCGAGATATCTTATTTTCCCGTACCGCGCGGCGCTCATCCGCACGATGTTGCACCAGGACCCGATGGGACCGTGTGGTACACGGCGCAAGCGCAGGGCGCCGTCGGCGTGCTCGATCCGAAGACCGGCGCCACCAAACAATTCTCACTGGGGACGGATTCGGCGCCGCACGGCGTGATCGTCGGTCCCGACCGCGCGGCCTGGGTGACCGACGGCGGGCAGAATGCGATCGCGCGAGTCGATCCGGCGACCAAGGCCGTTAAGCTCTATCCGTTGCCGAAAAATTTCTCCGACGCCAATCTCAACACCGCCACGTTCGATCGCAAAGGCGTGCTCTGGTTCACCGGACAGAACGGCATCTACGGCCGCGTCGATCCGGCGACCGGAAAGGTCGATGCCTGGAAAGCGCCGAAGGGCGTCGGACCTTATGGCATCACCACCACGCCTGGCGGCGATGTGTGGTACGCCTCGCTCGCCGGCGACCACATTGCCAAGATCGACACGGTCAGCGGCGACGCCCTGATGATCCCGCCCCCTAGGCCGAACGTTGGCCCGCGTCGCATCTGGTCCGATTCCAAGGGCCTGCTGTGGGTAAGCTTCTGGAATACCGGCGAGGTCGCCCGCTACGATCCGCTCAACAAAGCCTGGAAGGTATGGGCGGTGCCGAACAGCGGTTCGGGCTGTTATGCGGTCTATGTCGATGAGAAGGACAAGGTCTGGCTCTCCGACTGGACCACGAATGCGATCGTCCGCTTCGATCCTGTGACCGAGGCGTTTCAGAGCTTCCCGAGCAACAAGCCGCGGGCTGACGTGCGCCAGATTAGTGGCCGGCCAGGCGAGGTCTGGGCGGGGGAATCAGGAGCCGATCGCTTGGTGGTTATCCGGGATTGACCGTGCTCTTCGCTGGGTCAGGATGCGGCGATGGGGGACGATTCGCCAAGGACACGACGGGCCTTGCTGCACCTGTTTGGCGGCGCCGCTGCGCTGTTGATAACGGCTAGCAAAAGCTCGGGTCGCGAAGCGCTTATCGCCAAGCTGATCGAGGAAGCGCGCGCGCATGGCGCGATTTCGGAGCGTATTGCCTTCATTTCTGCGGCGCTGCGCGGCACACGCTATCTCGGCTATACGCTCATCGGCGGGCCGCGCCGGCCTGAGGTGTTCGTCGTTCGCGACGACGGCTTCGATTGCGTCACATATTGTGAGACCGTCCTCGCCGCGGCGATTGCGCGCAATATCCCGGAATTCGAAAGCGTCCTCCGCGAAATTCGCTATCAGAACGGCGTCGTCAGCTGGGCGCAGCGCAACCATTATTTTTTCGAATGGGGCGAACACAACACCGCCAACAACATCTGCAAGCCGGTGATCATGGACGGCTCGATCGAAATCGAGAAAACCGTCTATTGGCAAAAAGAGCTCGGCCGCCGCCGCTTCGTGATGACGGTCATCCCGCACGCCGTCTTTCTATCCAACAAAGCCAAGCTCAGGGACGGCGATATCGTCGGCTTTGTGACGCATCGACCAGACCTCGATTATTTTCATGTCGGCTTCGTTATGTTCGGCGATCGCGGCGAATTGCTGTTGCGCCATGCCGCCAAAAGCCGGCATCGCGTGCTCGACGAGCGCATGGACCGGTTCATCGCCCTCAATGGCGTCGGCTATGTAACGTTGCTGCGCCCGCAGGAGCCCAGGCAGGAAGCGTGAGGCAAGCGCGCACTCGCTCTTCCGAGAAACGCCGGCGGGGCTGGCGATGAGCCGTTATGCCGCCGCCGCTTTCGGCTTCACTTCCGCGGTGTAGTCGTCCATGAGCTGTTTGGTCAGGCCGCCGGGATTAAAATTCCAGTGGGCGATCTCGGACACGGCAGTGACTTCCGCGGCTGACCCGGTGATGAAGCACTCGGACATTTCGGTGAGTTCGTCCGGCATGATGCGCCGCTCGATGACCTCGATGCCGCGTTTGCGGGCAAGCGCGATAACGGTCGAGCGCGTGATGCCGGCGAGGAAGCAGTCGGCAATAGGCGTGTGGATCTTCCCGTCTTTGACAAAAAAGATGTTGGCGCCGGTGCATTCGGCGACACGGCCCTGCCAGTCGAGCATCATGGCGTCGGCGTAGCCTTTGCGCTCCGCCTTATGCTTGGAGACGGTGCAGATCATGTAGAGGCCGGCGGCTTTGGCCAGACAGGGCGCGGTCTTCGGATCGGGGCGGCGATAATCGGCGAGGTCGAGCCGGATGCCTTTGAGCCGCTGCTCGGGGTCGAAGTAGCTCGGCCACTCCCATGAGGCGATGGCAAGGTGGATGGTGTTGCTCTGGGCCGAGACGCCCATCATCTCGGACCCGCGCCAGGCGACCGGGCGGACATAGGCTTCGGATTTGCCATTCTTCTCGACCACCAGTTTCTTGGCGGCGTCGATCTCGGCCACCGAGTAGGGGATGTCGAAATCGAGGATCTGCGCCGAGCGCTTCAATCGCTCCGAATGCTCCGTGCTCTTGAATATCCGCCCCCCATAGGCCCGCTCGCCCTCGAACACGCAACTGGCATAGTGCAGGCCATGGCTGAGGACGTGCAGGTTGGCCTCGTTCCAGGGCACCAGCTTGCCGTCGTACCAGATGACTCCCGAAAGCCGGTCGTAGGACTGCGCAGCCATCGTCTTCTCCTTCGGGCCGTGCGGATGCCGCCGTGATGGCGCAATTTCCGCGACTATTCCAACACTTTGCGTCAGGCCGCGACACCGGGTATCAATGGGTCCGGATCGGACCCATTTCGCTGTCGGCGTCTGGCGCAAGGCGAAAAGACAGCTTTGTACGATCCTTTCGCGCAACGTCGTCTTTTTGTAACATAAATCCAAAATACGTCAACATGGCTGACATAACCGCCACCGCCAAAGTCGCCGACCGGGTGTCAACCGAGCGTACGGCAGCAGCCGAGCCAGTGTGGGACATCATCGAGCTTTTGTTCTTTGCCTACCGTGACTTTGTCGGGGACCCAGACGAGGTGTTGCTCAAGCTCGGTTTTGGACGCGCCCACCACCGCGTGCTCCATTTCGTCAATCGCAATCCCGGCATGAAGGTTGCCGACCTGCTCGAAATCCTCAACATCACCAAGCAGTCCCTCGGGCGTGTCCTCAAGCAACTGGTCGAGCAGGGCTATGTTGTGCAGAAGGAGGGCGCATTGGATCGCCGCCAGCGCCTCCTGTACGTCACCGGCAAAGGCGAAGCATTGGCCCTTAAGCTCGCGGGCCTGCAAACAGAGCGCATCAGGCGCGCATTCGGTGAACTGGGTCCGAATGCGCACGAGGCCGCCCGGCGCTTTCTCACCGCCATGATCGACATCGACAATCGCGAAGGCGTATTGCGGCTGATCGCGCGCGCCGATCGGGCAAAGCGGGGCTAGCGCATGGCGCTGCCGGAGATCCTCCCGGATGATGCGCCACACTTGTTGGTCGTCGACGACGATCGGCGCATTCGGGATCTGCTCTCGCGCTTTCTTACCAGCGAAGGCTACCGCGTCACCACCGCCGAAACCGCCGCTGAAGCCCGTGCCAAGCTCAGGAGCCTGAGCTTCGACCTGCTGATCCTCGACGTGATGATGCCTGGCGAGTCCGGCTTCGATTTTGCCAAGGCGATGAGGGCCGACGACGACGAAGTGCCCATTCTGATGCTGACGGCACGCGACGGCGCTGAAAGCCGCATCCGCGGCCTCGAAATCGGTGCCGACGACTACATGTCGAAGCCCTTCGAGCCGCGCGAGCTGTCGTTACGCGTTGCCAACATCCTCAAGCGCGCACAGCCGGCCGAGACCCCGCCCGCTGAACAGGTCGGTTTCGGGCCATTCGTCTTTCATCTGACCCGGGGGGAGCTGCGCAAGAGTGACGAGATCATCAAGCTCACCGATCGCGAGCGCGAGATGCTGCGCATTCTCGCTGCGACGCCCGGCGAGACCGTCTCGCGCATGGCGCTCGCCGGCAACGGCGAAAGCGTGAGCGAACGCGCCGTCGACGTACTGGTCAACCGCCTGCGCCGAAAAATCGAGCGTGATCCAGCCAATCCTCTCTACGTGCAGACCGTACGCGGCATCGGCTATCGGCTGGTGATCACGACATGACCAGTCTGGACACGAGCATCGCTGCTGTTCGCTCGGCGCTCACGCGGATCGGCGACGAATGGCGGCGGGTCAGCGAAGTCCCGGCCCTGCGTGCCGCGCGAACGGGCGCGGGGCAAGTGCGAGACGGCTGGCGGCGTATGAGCCGGTGGCTCAACACCATCATGCCGAAGGGCCTCTATGCCCGCGCGCTGCTCATCATCATCATGCCCATGGTAATTCTGCAGTCGGTGCTCGCGTTCATTTTCGTCGAGCGACAGTGGAACGAAGTCACCCAGCGTCTTTCGGCGGCTGTGGTGCAGGACATCGCATCCTTGATCGACGTTTATCGCGGTTATCCGCAGGAGGCCGACCGCGCCCGCATCAGGCGCATCGCGCAGGAGCGGATGGGTCTCGTGGTCGATTTTCTGCCGATTGGCGACTTGCCGCCGCCCGGCCCAAAGCCGTTCTTTTCGCTGCTCGACTCCTCATTGTCGAACGAATTGCGCAAGCAGATTGGCCGGCCGTTCTGGATCGATACCGTCGGCAAATCGGCACTGGTAGAAATCCGCGTGCAACTCGACGACGCCGTCATGCGCATTTTCGCTCGGCGAAACGCCGCTTATGCGTCGAACGCCCAGATATTCCTCATCTGGATGGTTGGGACTTCACTGGTGCTGCTCGTCGTTGCCATCATTTTTTTGCGCAATCAGATCAAGCCGATCCTGCGGCTGGCGGATGCCGCCGAAAGCTTCGGCAAGGGCCGCGAGGTGCCGAACTTCCGTCCGCGCGGCGCGCGAGAGGTGCGGCGCGCGGCGCAGGCCTTTATCGAAATGAAGACCCGTGTCGAGCGCATGATGGAGCAGCGCACAGCCATGCTCGCGGGTGTGTCGCACGATCTGCGGACTGTGCTCACGCGCTTCAAGCTCGAGCTCGCGCTCACCAAGAAGAAAACGCCGCAGGTTGAGGCGATGCAGAAGGACATCGATGAGATGGCGCGCATGCTTGAGGCCTATCTGGCCTTCGCGCGCGGAGATACAGGAGAACAGGCGGCGCCGACCGACATGGCCGAGTTCCTGGAGGAACTCAAGCTCGACGCCGAACGCCACGGTCACACGACCAGCGTAGTATTCCACGGTCCGCCGATCGTTACCGTGCGCTCGGCCGCCTTCAAACGCTGCCTCGCCAATCTCACGTCAAATGCGGCACGTTTTGCCGACACCATCGCCATTACTGGTCACCGCGATCACCGCTGGCTCACCGTCACCGTCGACGACGATGGGCCCGGGATTCCTCCGCATATGCGCGAAGAGGTCTTCAAACCGTTCCTCAGGCTCGATGACGCGCGCAATCAGGACGAGGGCGGCACCGGCCTGGGCCTTGCCATTGCCCGCGATATTGCCCGGTCGCACGGCGGCGACATCACGCTCGGCGACAGCCCGATGGGCGGCTTGAGAGCGACAGTCCGAGTGCCGGTTTAGTCCGCTTCGATTTGCCGCAGCGGCTTTGGCTCGCCGCACACTCGGTTTGGTCTTCGCCGCACAAGCGGCGGCCCGAGGCGATCCTACATAATCAAGAAAACCGCAGCCGATCTCAAGGCATCGCGGGGCGGCAGTCGAGGATATTTTGGAGGAAATTCCATGACCCGCACGATTGCAGCGGCCGTTGCGGCCGCAGCATTGCTGGCTGCTCCGCCGGCGCTCGCGAAAACCATCAAAATCGGCGTGGTGTTGCCCTATTCCGGCGTCAATGCCGCGCTGGGCAACCAGGTCGACAAGGCGTTTGATCTCTATGTCAAACTGCACGCGAAGGATCTCGGCAACGACCGGGTCGAACTCGTCAAGCGCGATGAAGGCCCGCCTTCAGGGGCGCAGGCGCGCACAGACATCACTGAACTGGTCACGCGCGACCAAGTGAAAATGCTGACCGGATTTGTGTTCTCCCCGTCGCTGATCGCGGCGGCGCCGTTGATTACTCAGGCCAAGATACCGACTCTCGATGCCAATGCCGGAACCGCGTGGATCACCGATCTCTCGCCTTACATCGTACGCTTCTCATTCAGCATGTGGCACACGGCCTATCCGATGGGTAGCTACGCGGCCAACGACCTCGGCTGCAAGACCACGGCCATCGGTTACACGGATTTTCCGCCGGGACAGGACAGCGCGCTCGCCTTCAAGACCGCCTATGAGAAAGCGGGCGGCAAAATCGTCGATCAAGTAAAGATGGGCAACCCCGCACAGGTTCCGGATTTCACGCCCTTCTTTCAACGCGTGAAGGATGAACACCCGAATTGCTTTTACGTCTTTGTGCCCTCCGGCGCGCATGCGGCCGCGGTAATGAAGACTTATGGCGATCTCAAAATGCGCCAGGCGGGCATCAAGCTGATCGGGCCCATGGACCTCATTCCCGATTACGAACTCGCGCACATGAGCGATGCCGCCATCGGCCTCATCGTGATGGGCTCATATGCAGACGATTACGACAATCCGGCAAACAAAGAGTTCGTCAAGGAATGGCACCAAGCCTACGGTCCCGACTCTTATCCGGATTTCATGTCGGCGGCGGGCTGGGATACCATGGCCGGCATATTTCACGTCATCAAGACATTGCATGGCAATGTTGATGACGGCGCCAAGGTGGTGAAGGCGCTGGAAGGCTGGACCTATAGCGGCCCGCGCGGGCCGATCGAGATCGATCCACAGACCCGCGACATCATCGTCAACGAGCACGCCGAGGAGGTTTACAAAAAGCCGAACGGCAAACTCGGCGTCAAGGTCATCGCAACGTTCCCCAAGGTGAAAGACGAGTGCAAGGTGTTGAAAGTGGGACGCTGCGGAAAACCGGCCCCGCAGCTCAACGGTTGATCCGCGCCCGGCCGCGTGGCATTGCGCTCATGCCGCCTCGACTTTGTCCGCCCCGCGCGAGCGGCGATGCCGGCGTGGAGCGCGGCAGATTACAGCCGGAATGCAGCAGAGATCGCCGATAAAGCCGTCCCAGCGTTCCGCGGCAGCGAGGCCGCGGTCGAGCGCAGCCATTGTGCGGTCGAGCGCGGGATCGTCCTCGTCGAGCCAAACGCCGAGCACGCGGCCGAACAGCAAGGCGGCGCCTTGCGCGCGCAGTGCGCCGCGCGGGCCGTGCGCGGCGATGCCGGCGGCTTCCAGCATCCAGCGCTGCGAGCGCACTGCCATCGCGTTGAGTGCAAAGGCGAGGCCGGGATTGCGCCGCGCCGAGCGCAGCATTGAGCGCACCGCGTCCTTGTAGGGCGCTATCGCCTCAATCCGCCGCATGAGCACGTCGAAGAGCCGCTCGCGCGGCGTCTCCTCGGTCATGTCCTGGCCGTCGGAAAGCACCAGGCGGTCAATGTCTTTGATGTGCGCAGCGTAGATCGCGAGCGTTGAGCCGAACTCGGCGCGCAGTTGCGAAAGCTTCAGGCCGGCGCGGCCAGCGACTTCGGCCAAGCCAATGTCCTCGAAGCTGCGCTCGGCGAGCAGCGCCATCAGCGCGTCGATCGCCTTGTCGCGATCGGAGGTGCCGCGCGGCGCCGGCGGCGGAGCAGAAGGGGTGCGTTCGCGTTTGGGCCTACGGGCCATGACGGCCTCCCGTTTTGATGCGTCCTCAAAATCTAGGGTGGCAAATGCGACCCTTCTAGGACGGTTCCCTATCCGGCCAGTTCGCGCCCGCGGCGCGTGGCGGCAGCGATGGCCCTTGTGAGCAATTCATCGAAGCCACCGGGCCCTATCAGCACCTCCAATGCGGCGGCCGTCGTGCCGCCGGGGGAGGTCACGTTCTGCCGCAATGCCGCCGCGTCGAGATCGGAGCGGTGCAGCAGTTCGCCCGAACCGGCGACGGTCTCGCGCGTCAGTTTCGCCGCCAATGCCTGGGGCAGCCCGGCGGCAATGCCAGCCTTCGTCATTGCCTCGGCCAAGAGGAAGACATAAGCGGGCCCCGAGCCGGATACCGCGGTTACCGCGTCCATCACGCCTTCATCGCTCGCCCATTCGACCGCGCCGATGGCGGCAAGTAGATCCGTCGCCTGTTTGCGCTGCTTCGGCGAAACTTTGTTGTTACCAACGGCGACCGTGATGCCGCGGCCGATGGCGGCGGGCGTGTTGGGCATGGCGCGCACGATCGCCGCTCCAGGCAGCGCACCTTCGAGAAAGCGGATCGTCCGGCCTGCCATGATCGAGACCACCAGCGTGCTTTTTCCGGTGAAAGGGCGCACAGTCGGGATTGCCTCAGGTGCGGTCTGCGGTTTCACGGCAATGACGATGGCTGCGGCCGGTTTCGCCTGTTTTGGGTTCAGCACGAGGCCGCGCCGCGCCAGCGCCTTCACGGCCTTGCTCGGCTGCGGTTCGATGACGACAATCTTCTTTGCGCTCAGTCCGCGCGCTAACCAACCGTCGAGCATGGCTTGGCCCATCTTCCCGGCGCCGAGCAGAACGAGCGGGCCGGGGAATCCGGCAAGCGTGCGCCGATTGGATCTTTGCGCGGCCATGGCAATCTCTAGGTCATCGTGCGCGGGAGAACGATCAGTCCCCACCGGGGCGTAGCGGCTCGTCTCGGTGTTTTCAGATTACTGGATGCCCCGCTTTTGCGGGGCATGACAAGGGGGCAGGCGATTACGCCTCGCCCGAGGTCTCGAACATGGCAGCGTCGAGCGCCTCACGCGCGTTTTTGCCAGCCCAGACCACGAACTGGAAAGCGGTGAAGTAGCGCTCGCAGGCGTCAAGCGCGGTGCCGAGCAGCGCTTGGCATTGCTGGCCCGAGGCTTCCGTGCCGCCCGCCAGCACCAAAGCGTGACGAAACATCACGATTCCTTCCTTCACCCACAGGTCGAAATGGCCGACCCACATGCGTTCGTTGATCAACGAGATCAGCGCCTGCACTTCTGCACAGCGTCGTTGAGGGATGCGCAGATCGAAAGCGCAGGCGAGGTGCAACGCCTCGATATCGCCCATCCAAGTGTAGGAAAGCTGATAGTCGGTCCAGCGCCCGGTCACCAAAATGGTGATCTCGTCTTCGCTCGCGCGCTCGAAGGACCAGTCGTTGCCGGCGGCGAGCCGCTCCACCACGTCGAGGGGATTTAACCGCGGGTCGTCCGCATAGTTGCCGAGGGACATGACGTCTCCGCTTTGCCGGATTGAGCGAGTGGAAACGCACGCCACCGCACGCGCACGGCACCGTCGCCCGGCAAGCCGGGCCTTCATCGACGCAGGGAATACGAGCAACCGCCCTTGACGACAGGAACGAATCACAGGGCCGATCGACTATAGCTCGGTCGATTCCGCCCGCCAAAGGCATCATCGGCTGCTAATACGTTGTGATTTGCGACTCGCTGGCAACCGGCGCGACTCGACTCTCCACAGCCAAAGCGGAGTCAAGATCAATCTGCTGGGGATAATTGCGTTGCGTTTTTTGCGATCGACGGCGGGTGTTCCGCGGCGCGGCCCTGTTCCACGCCGATGAGCGGTGGCCGTCACTGTTGCGGCGCAAACAGGCGGCCGATTGCTCGTGGCGGTCTGCCGCCGAGCGGCCCGCAACGTTCGTTTGCCTGCCGCCTCGCCGCGGCGCTAATGTTATCCCAGCTCATTCCAATCATCGCCGGCGTGCGACTACGTCCGTGGCCACGGGTCCGCACGCGGGGCGAACCTATCGGGAGCACATCACATGACCATCGGCGAGTTTCTCAAGCGAACGCGTCAACGCCTCATCACTTGCCTTCCGGATGATACGCTGAACGCTGTCGCAAAGCTCATGTACGCGCACAACATCGGGGCGCTGCCGGTCTGCGAACTCGGAACGCGGATGGTCGGCATCATCTCCGAGCGCGACCTCGTGCGCGCGTTTGCACGGACGGACTTGAGCGAACTCCAATACTTGCGCGCCCGCGATGTCATGACCACGCGCGTGGTCAGCTGCGGCCCGGACGCGGATATCCGCGACGCGCAGGAGCTGATGCGAACCAACGGCTTTCGTCATCTCCCCGTCATGATAGATGGCCGCGTGCAAGGAATGCTGTCGATTCGCGATACGCTGGCGGTGCGCCTCCAAGAAACGGAAGCGGAGACCAAGGTTCTGCGCGACGTGGTCGCCGCCTCGCGTTATTGAGCGGCGCTAATCGAACAGGCTCGACACCGATTCTTCCGCAGCAGTCCGTCCGATCGCCTCGGCGATCAGCGGACCGATCGGCAGCACGCGGATATTCCCCGCGGCGAGCACGTCTTTGGTCGGCTGAATCGAGTCGGTGATGACCAGTTCCTTGAGCTTGGACCTGGCGATGCGGGAGACGGCGCCATTGGAGAGCACGCCGTGGCTGATATAGGCATACACGGCCTTTGCCTTTTGATCGAGCAGCGCTGCGGCGGCGTTCACCAACGTTCCGCCGGAGTCCACGATGTCGTCCACCAGCACGCACGTGAAGCCGGCAACTTCGCCGATCACGTTCATGACCTCCGATTCGCCCGGCCGCTCGCGCCGCTTGTCGACGATGGCGAGAGGCGCATTGATGCGCTTGGCGAGGCCGCGCGCGCGGGCGACACCGCCGACGTCGGGGGAAACAACCATTACGTTGTCGAGCTGGAAGCGCTCGCGAATGTCGCGGACCATCAGCGGCGAGGCGTAAAGATTATCCGTCGGTATGTCGAAGAAGCCCTGGATTTGGCCGGCGTGTAGGTCGAGCGTCATCACGCGGTCAGCGCCCGCGCGCGTGATCAGATTGGCGACGAGCTTGGCCGAGATCGGCGCGCGCGGCCCAGGTTTGCGGTCCTGGCGGGCATAGCCGAAATAGGGGATCACCGCGGTGATGCGGCGCGCCGACGCGCGGCGCAGCGCGTCGATGATGATCAGCAGCTCCATCAAATGGTCGTTGGCTGGAAACGAGGTCGACTGGATGACGAAAACGTCGGCGCCGCGGACGTTCTCTTGGATCTCGACGAAAATTTCCATATCGGCGAAACGCTTCACCACCGCCTGGGTGAGCGGGGTCTGCAGATAATCGCCAATCGCTCGGGCCAGTGCGGGGTTTGAGTTGCCGGCGACGAGCTTGATCGCTCCATTGTTGCCAGGCATCCCGGTGGCCCTCGTGTCAGCCGCGCTGCGGCGGCGTGGTCATAACAAGGCGGGCGCCAGGCGGCAATATGCGCGAGACGTTCATCCCCGCCGCATTTCGCCACCTTGAATGCGAGGTTTTCAGCGGCGGACAGCGGCGACCGTCAAGGCCCCGCGTGCCGAAACTGCCGACGCTGTGCTTGGCCGCGGCCGTGGCAGCGGTACGGCATCGCTTTCGGACAACGAAGCGCCGGCCGTTTCCGCCACTGGATCTGCCTGCGGTTTGAAAATGCGGAAAATGCCCTCAGCCTCAGGCGAGGCATCGCTGCCGCCGATAGCGGCGACTTGCGCCGGTGCGGGGGCACTCGGCGCAATATCCGGCGACGTCAGGAACGCGGCAAGCTGATCCATGCTGCTGCTGGCAATTTTGTGCAGCATGGCATCGTCAGCGGCGGTCCATGCGCGATGCTGGCCGCCCCTCGCCGAGTCAGAGCCGGTGATGCGCAGCGCACGATGATCGTTGCGGTCGAACACGTCCCAGACCCACGACACCGTGGTTTGGCCCTTGCCCATTTTGGCGGCGAAATAGCCTCGCACGCGATAGGCCGACGGGCTATCGCGTGACGTCACAGCTAAACGTCGCGTCTGCGCCTCTTCGTTGAGATTGGCGACCAGCTTCTTGAACTGCTCGGGCGGCAAGCCGTCGATGGATTCGAAAGCCACGGTCGCGCCGCGTGGCGCGGCTGCGTTGAGATTGGGCTGATCGTCGGGACCGCAGCCGGCCAGCACCACGAGGCCCGCGGCCGCAAACAGCGGACAAACGAAACGACCTGCTGCCGCGCGCGGAACACGCGTACGCAACCACGACGCCATAAAGGCCCCTGTCGAACTTTTGTCTTGGGTCCCCGAGACCGACATCGACGGTAGCGGTTTTGCGGTCGTCCTGTCCAGCAAGCCGCGCGAGCACGGGTGGAAAAATCAGTCGGCGAGCACGATCGCGTTGACGTGACGTCCGTAGTCCGGCTCGCCAAGCTTGCTCATGCGCCTGTAGCTGAAGAAGCGCGCAGGCTCAGCATAGGTGCACAGCCCGAGATCCTCGAAATTATCGACGCCGGCGCGGTGCACCCGCTCGGCAATGTAGCCGGGCAGGTCGAACATGGCATGACCTTCGCGCGCAGACGGCGCGAAGAAGCGGGCGTTGGCCGGGTCGGCGGCGGTAAAGCGCGCCACGAGTTCCGGACCGACCTCGTAGTTTGGCTGCCGGATGGTAGGACCCAGTGCCGCCGCGATGCGCGCGCGCTTGGCGCCGAGCTTCTCCATCGCCGCGACGGCTGCTCCGATTACGCCCGTGAGCGCACCCCGCCAGCCCGCATGCGCGACGCCAATGACGCCGGTTTCGGCATCGGCGAGCAGCAATGGCCCGCAGTCGGCAGTCGACACACCTATGGCGAGGTTTGGTACCCCGGTCACGATTGCATCGGCGCGTGGGCGCGTCTCGTGAGTCCACGGCTCTTGCGCCACCACCACGTCGGGCGAATGGACCTGATACGCGGTGAGGAAACGGTGCGCCGCGACGGCCAGCGATGCCGCCATGCGCGCGCGATTCTCGGCGACTCTTTCCGGCGCGTCATTGGAACCGATGCCGCCGTTGAGCGTCGCATAGACGCCGGATGAGACGCCGCCCGCACGCGTAAAGAAGCCATGACGCAGCCGGGGCAGCTTGGCGAGATTGGCGGCTTGCAGCATCGATCGGGTTTATCCGAAACCCGGGGGCGTGCCCAGGTTCGGGTGCGCGTAGGCGGCGGCCTTGAACAGCGTGCCCATGCCGGTGCGGCCATGGCCGGTAAGGCGGGCCAACGCCGCATCGATTTTGGCCGCGGTCGCCGGCGGCGCGCTCGCTTTCAGCTTTGCCGCGCGCGTTTCGATACCGAGGCGCCGCAGGAAATCGGCCTGATCGACGGGCCCGTAGGCGATCGCGCCCATGGCCTCGACGGCGCGCGCCAGCGCCTGGAAATCGACATGCGCGGTCAGGTCGACAGTGCCTGGCGCGGCGAGGGGGCTGACATAAACGTGGCGGCCAACCGCCTGCAGCGTCTCGCCCGGTGCACTCTGGGCGTGGCCATAGTCGATGACCAGGGCCGCGCCACCCTCGCGAGCGATCCGCCGGCCGATCTCCATCGCAACCGCGTCGCTCCGCCACTCGAAGATTGCGCCTTCAGCCGCGGCGCGCACCCGGTCCGGTAGCAGCCGCTCGAATTGCGCCAAGGCCTCCGCGGCTGCTGTGAAGATAAGACGTTCGCTATCGTCGATCGCGACTTGGCGCTCGTGCCACCCCCCGGCGTCCTTGACGGCTTGGTGCACCGGTAGCGCGTCGAAGAATTCGTTGGCGACAATGATCGCCGGCCCAGCTGGTACCTCCCTGAGTGCCGCGTGCCAGAACATCGGCACCGGGATTTGTTCGAGACGTTTTTCCTGCTCGCCCTGCAATGCCGGGCTGATCTCGACGAGATGCAGTACCAGCGCGTCGCGGAACGCGGGCATGACTTTGATCGCGCGTAGCGCATCCGCCATCATAGTGCCGCGGCCGGGGCCGAGTTCGACGACGCGCACATTCGCGGGCTCGCCCATCTGCTTCCACACCGCCGCCATCCACAGCCCGATCAGCTCACCGAACATTTGGCTAATTTCCGGCGATGTGACGAAGTCGCCACGCTCGCCCAATGGATCGCGTGTGACGTAGTAGCCGTGGATCGGATGTGTGAGGCAGAGCGCCATGAACTCGGCGACCGGCATCGGCCCTGCCGCGGCGATACGGCGGCGGATCTCCGTCTCCAGCGGCGTCGTCTCCTCCATGGCGACCTCGTTGTCCGGCATGAGCGCTCCCGCCTGCTCCTGTCACCGCGGAGAAATTGTGCTCCGCGTCAACTCCGCAGCGGCGGCCGCTTCAGCGCATAAAGAATGAACGCCAGCCCGGCGAGAAATAAAGGGATCGACAACAGCTGTCCCATCGTCGCGCCGCCCCAGAGGAAGCCGAGTTGTGCGTCCGGTTCGCGAAAAAATTCGCAAAACGAGCGCGCCAGCGCATAGCCGGCGGCGAAGCAGCCGATAATCAAGCCCGGCCGCTTGAGCGCGCCGGCGCGGATCAAGAGGGCGAGCACGGCCAAGAGCACCAACCCTTCCAATCCCGCTTCGTAGAGTTGGCTCGGGTGCCGCGGTACCGGCCCGCCGCTGGGGAACACGATGGCCCAGGGCACGTCCGTCGCACGCCCCCACAGTTCGTCATTGATGAAATTGGCGAGACGGCCGAGAAACAATCCCACCGGCCCAACCGCGCAGGTGATGTCGCCGAGCGACAGCACGGGAATGCCGCGCGTCTGCGCGAACAGGAACACCGCGACCACGCAGCCGATAAAGCCGCCGTGGAACGACATGCCGCCGTGCCAAAGCTGCACGATTTCCGCCGGATGCGCGATGAAGAACGGCAGATTGTAGAACAGCACATAGCCGGTGCGGCCGCCGATAATGATGCCGAGCGTCACCCAGAGGATGAAATCGTCGAAGTCGGTGACCGTGAGCGGCGCTTTGCCGCCCCACAGGGCGGCCCGCTTGATCAGGGCGCGCGCATAGAGCCAGCCGATGAGGATGCCGGCGATATAAGCGAGCGCGTACCAGCGAATGGCGAACGGCCCGATGTGCACGAGCACCGGATCGAACTGCGGATAGGGGATGGTGAGGAGGGGCATTCAGAAAGTCCAAGTACGCGAAGGCTGCGCCCACGAAATTTGAACTCCCGGACGTGGGGGGTGGCTGATCGTCATGGTCGCGCTTCTAAGCGCGCATCCACGCCTTTGGGCTATGCGGTCATAGAAGGCGTGGATGGCCGCGACAAGCCCGAACATAAACGTGGATAGGCGTATATCACGCTCGCTCTTGCACCCCTATGCGCGCGGCGTCATTGTTATGGACGAGGACGGGCCGGAGGTTTGTCATCCATGACCCAGACGAGCAACCGCTTTTTCGACGAAATGGCGCGGCTGATGAACGACGCCGCCGACGTCGCGCAGGGCGTGCGCCGCGAGTTCGACAGTCTGTTCCGCGCCCAGATCGAACGCATCCTGCGCGAGTTCAATGTCGTGCAGCGCGAGGACTTCGAAGCAGTGAAGGATATGGCGCGGCTTGCCCGCGAGGAGAATGAGGCGCTCAAAGCGCGCATCGAGGCGCTAGAGGGGAGAGTCGCGGAGAAGGCCGTGAAGAAAGCCAAAGGCGCCCCCGAATCGTAAAAGCGCCGCTCATATTCTATTTCGGTCGCTTTCTTGCCCTTTGGCGGGGCCGCCGTTATAACCCGGCCGCCAACGCGGTCCCCGGCACCCCTGGAGGCTGCCGCGTTTGCGGGCGGCGAAAAGGCCGCCCTTTCCGTTGTTAGATGAGGTTCGATATGGCAACCGTCCAGCAGATGAAGGCGACGGCGCGCCCGAAAGGCGGCAAGGGGGCCGCGCGGGCAGCTCGCTATTCCGGCCGCGTGCCGGGCGTGATTTACGGCGAAAACAAGCCGCCGGTGCTCGTGCTCGTGGAGCACGACGAGCTGAAGAAGCGCATCTACGCCGGGCGCTTTCTGACCACGCTCTATGAGCTTGACGTCGACGGCGAGAAGCACCGCGTCATTCCGCGAGACTTTCAGCTCGACGCCATCAAGGACCTGCCGATGCACGTCGACTTCCTGCGCGTGTCGGCGGGGGCTACCATCCGCGTCAAGATCCCGGTGCACGTGAAAGGCGCGGATACTTCTCCCGGCGTCAAGCGCGGCGGCGCCGTCAACATCGTTGTGCATACTGTGGAAGTACGTTGCCCGGCGGACGCTATTCCCGAAGCGATCGACGTCGACATCAGCGATCTCGACATCGGTCATTCCAAGCACCTCGATGAGATCGCGCTGCCGCAAGGCATCCGCGTCGTCGGTCGCGCCGACATGACGCTGGTGACGGTGGTGCCGCCGTCGGGCTACGCCGAAGAAATG
>DASRDF010000102.1:0-31421 GCA_035652735.1 Pseudolabrys sp.
TTTCTGATCGTCGCCGCCATTCTCGCCTATTGGCGCGGCTCGCCGATCCGTCCGGACTTCTCCACCTATGTCATGGTCACGGCGGTGTTCATGGTGGTGGCGATGTGGATTTTCCCCGAGGCCGGGGTCAAGAAAGCCGGCTCAAAGAGCGCGCCGGCCGGGCGGCTGCCGGACCGGTCCTGAGGCGCCGGTCCGATCCCGATTACTCCGGCGGCGTTCGCACCACGAAGTTCCGGCGGATCTCGTCCGCCCAGGCCGGCAGCGACCGATAGGTCGGCCGCGACTGCCGCGCGGCAAGCCGGGCGTCGCGAGTGGTATGCGCCTTGCGCGCCGGCTCCGGCGGCGCGGCGGTCGGCGCGCGCGTCCGGGCGATATTCCCGGGCCGCGGCGGCGGCAGCGGAATTGACTGCGCCAAGGCGCTTGGCGCAGCGGGCTTGGTGTCGGCGACCGCCGTGCGCGCGCGGCTGTTGGTCTTCTCCGCGACCGGCACAGCGCTGCGGCTGCCGATCTTGTCGGCGATCCAGGCCTGGTACTTCGACACGCGGGTATAGACGCCGAACTTATTCGGACGCCCGCAGCCCTCGCCCCAGCTGACGATGCCGGCCTGGAAATAGCCGCCCGCCCGGTCGGAGACGACCAGCGGGCCGCCGCTGTCGCCCTGACAGGCATCCTTGCCGCCGGCGGCAAAGCCCGCGCACAGCATGCCGTCGGTGATGCCGGCGCCATAGGCGGCCGGGCCGTTGCAGGCCGCGTTCGACACGATCTGCAGCGGCACCTGCCGCAGGATATTGGACACCTCGGTGCCCTCGGCGGTGAGCCCCCAGCCGATGGCGATGGCGGTGCTGCCGGCCGCGGCGTAGCGGTCGGCGTCGGCCGCGGTCAGCAGGCGGCTGGTCGGGCCGCTGAACCGTGCGGCGAGATGGACCAGCGCGACGTCGTTCTCCTGCGTGCCGTTGTCGTAGTTCTCGTGCACGATGATGCGGTCGGCCGGATAGATCGAGCCCCCGCTCGACAGCTGGTTGCTGCCGCCATGCACCTCGATCCTGCCGGCGGATTCGCCGTGCAGACAATGCGCCGCCGTCACCACCCAGTCCGCCGCGATGAAGGCGCCGCCGCAGAAATGGCCGTCGCGCGTGTCGGAGCCTTTCACCACCAGCGAGGCGATCCAGGGATAGGCGCCGGCCTGCGCCGGCTCGCCGCCCATGATGCGCGGCTTGGGATCGAGCAGGCGTGTGCGCGTGGCGAGGAACTGCCTGGCGTCGCGAACCACCAGCGGCTCGGCGCCCTCGGCGGCGGCGCCGCGGCGCGGATAAAGCGTGACAGGCCCGAGCTCCTGGAGCGGCGCGGGCCCGTTCGCGGCGGTCTGCGCACCGCGCGTTTGCGCCGGGCCGGAGCGCTGCCGCGTCGCCAATTTCTGTCCGTCCTGGGGCGCCGGCTGCGCGGCGGTGGTGACAGGCGCAGCCGCCGAGTTCGGCACGGGCGGACCTGTGGCAACCGGTGTGCGCTGCGCGCCGATATGATCGGCCACCCAAGGCTGGATCATCGAGACGCGGGTATAGACACCGAACTTGAGCGCCCGGGCGCAGCCTTCACCCCAGCTGACGATGCCGGCCTGGAAATAGCCGCCATGGCCGTCGACAACCACCAGCGGCCCGCCATTGTCGCCCTGACAAGACTCATGGCCGCCTTCGGCGAAGCCGGCGCACACCATGGTATCGGTGACGGCGCCGCTGTAGGCGGCCAGGCTGTTGCAGACTTTGTTGGCGACGATCTGCGCGGTGACGTGGCGCAGTACATCAGATACTTCCAGGCCCTCTCCGGTGAGACCCCAGCCGATCGCAATGGCGAGCGCACCGACATCGGCGAGCCGGTCGGCATCGGCCGCCGTCAACAGGCGCAACAGCGGCCCGGGAAATGTGGCGCCGAGATGCAGCAGCGCGACGTCATTGTCGTTGGTGTTGCCGTCGTATTTCTCGTGCACGACGATGCGGTCGACCGGATAGACGGTGCCATTGCCGGCGAGCCGGTTGCTGCCGCCGTAGACCTGGATCGTGTTCGGCGCGACCGCGCTCGCCGTGCCGCTCTTGACGCAATGAGCGGCGGTCAGCACCCAGTCGGCGGCGACGAACGAGCCGCCGCAGAAATGCCCGGCGCGCGGTGCGACGCCTTTCAACCCGACCGAGGCCATCCACGGATAGACGCCGTTCGGCGTCGGGTGCCCGCCGATGATCCGCGGGCCCGGGTCGATCAGCCGTGTGCCGAGCGCGACGCTGCGCACCGCGTCGCGCATGACCAGCGGGATGTCGTCGGCGGCGCGAGGGTACAGCAGGCGCGGCCCGAGCGGCTGATAGAATTGCGCATGCAGCGTGTGCGCGCCGCACAGCATCGCGGCGGCTGCCACCGCCGCCACACGCAGTGCGCGGCGCATGCCGCTACGACCGGGGAGCGCCGATCGTCTCTTCGATCCAGGCGCGGTACTTGGCGACATTGACGTAGACCCCGGGATATTGCTTCTGCGCGCAGCCGGCCCCCCAACTGGTGATGCCGAGCAGCACCGGCCCGTCGTTGACGAAACCGATTACCGGACCGCCGCTGTCGCCCTGGCAGGCGTCGGCCACGCCGATGCCGGCGCAGAACATGTTGTCTGTCACGAGGCCATTGTAGACCTTGTTGCACGCCGCACGGTCGACGGTATCGATATACGCGAAGAGCAGGTTGTTCGAGATCGCAGTGTCGGCGGCAAAGCTTGCGGTGCCCCAGCCGAGAATGACCGGCTTTTCGCCAGGCCCAAGCAAAGTTCCGGCTTGTGCCTCGGTAGCAATGGCGGCGAGCGGCGGCTCGCCAAATGGTGCGGCAACCTGCAACAGCGCCAGATCGTTTTCCGGCACGCCCGGTGCGATCAGGCGGCGATCCGGATGGGGTACGATCCTCATCACCGGCGTCACCTTACCGCCGCGGAACAGCACATTGGTGCCCGACAGAATTTGCAGCTGACCCGGATCGATCGTCGCGATCGATGCCCTGCCGTTCGTCCAGTCCGCGGTGCCGACGCAATGTGCAGCGGTCAAAACCCAGGTCGGCGCGACGATGATGCCGCCGCAAAAATGCCCGAGCTGGGGGGCCACGCCGGCGATGCCGATCGATACCATCGAAGGCAATGCCCGGGCCTGTGCGACGCTCGCCGTGCCGGTGAATGTTCGCGGTACCTCGCCGGACCTCAATCGCTCGACCTTGTTCTTATAGAGCTGAAATACCAGCGGCAGGGAGCGTACGACATTGTCATCGGCGCGCGCGGCGGCGTATGCGGCCACGACAACCGCCGTTATCGCCGCGCTCAGTCGAAGCGGCCAAGCCGTCATGAGCCGCCCCCATTGGCCTCGATCGTGCTCTTGATCCAGGGCACGTAAGGCTGCACGTCGAGATAAAGGTTTTGCTTGCCGGATGCGGGCGGGCAGGTTGTAGGCCATGCCACCAGGCCGGCAAGATAGCGCCCGCCCTTGGGGTCGCGCATGGAGATCGGGGCGCCGCCGAAGCGGTAGCAGGTGTCATGGAACAGATAGAGCGAGCTGGCGCAGAACGCGTTGCTGTCGCGCAACTCTGGAAAACCGGTCTCGCTGAAACAGATTCGAATATCACGCACTACGGTCTGGAGGAGTTGCAGGGCCGCAGGCGCATGCTGCTCGAGCAACAGGGCATTGGTAACCCCCCAGCCCAGGATGTGGGCGAGCCCGCCGGCCTGTTCGGTAATTGGCGGACCGTCAAGCGAAATCGGCGGACCCGGGCGCTCGCCCCGGGTGTCGATCCTGATGAGCGCGATGTCGTTCCTCAGTGTGCGCGGATTGAACTCCGGATACGGCACCACTTGCGTCACGGCGTATTTCCCCGCCGGTTCGGCCAGCCGTTGCGCCCCGGTCAGCACATAGATTTCAGGATCGATTGGCCAGCGCCGCTGCCAGGCAAAGGTGCAATGCGCAGCGGTGAGCACCCAGGCCGGCGCCACCAGTACACCGGCGCAGATATAGCCTTCCTGCGGCGGTCTGCCGCCCTCGACCAGGGCGACGACCCAAGGATAAATCCTGATCGATACAAGGTCGGGCGCCCGCGTTTCCGGCGGACCGGTATCGAATTCGTGCGGCGCCGACGTCCGGCCGCCAGGCCTGGGGGCGGCGTTGTTCGGTGGGTAGGTCGACGGCGCGTTGAGCACGCCGCGCAAGTCCTCGATCACGTCCTCCTCGCGCGAAATCGCGCCGGCGCGTTCGCGCGCGAAAGGCGCCAGCGCCGCGGCCGCCAGGGCGACCAGCAGAATGTAACTGCGTTTCATCGCGTCCCTCCGCTCAATCGGTGATGCCGCGGTAGCGGATCAGCCGATAGCCGTTGAGTTCGCTCGGCCGGTAAGTCGCTTCGCAGACCCCTTCGCATGGATAGCGGGTCGTCGATTCGAGCACGGTGAAGGCGGTGGCGCCGCCGGGCGCCAGGCCGGTGAACAGGCGGACGTGGTGCTGCGGCCAGTCGAAGGCGTCGCCGGGCTTGAGATCGGCGAGACGTTTGACCTCGTCGGCAACGTCGAGCAGTCCGCTGGTGCCGCGTTTCTCGATGCCCCACGCGCGCGACACGAAGCCGGAACAATCGGTGCCCGCTGAATCGGCGAAAAGGCAGTAGTTTAAAGCCGGACTGCGGCAGGTGCAGATGTTGCCGGCGAGCGCCCCGGCCTCGATCCGCACGTGGTAGCTCTGCGGCGTATCCTCGCCGCCCCAGCGGTACGGCATCGGGCCGATGGTGGCGCCGACCAGGTCGCTCGTAAAATGGTGCGGCCTCAGCCAGAACCGTCCCTGCGACGGTTCGCAGGCATTGTCGATGCCGCGCCGCGCGTAATTCTCGGACTGCATCGTCCAGTTGATTGCGAGAAAGGCGCGCGCGTTCCGCAACACGGCTTCGCGTGCGATCGGCGGCGTGGCGACCTTCACCGCGAAACGCGGGCCGCCGCTGTGGAAGGGCGTGAGCCTAACGCGGTCCACCTTGCTGTCGACGGCGATCTCGCGCAGGGCGCGGCCGAGGCCCGTCAGCTCGCGCAGGCGCAGGGGCCGTTGCAGCCGCGACGGATCGCCGAACTCGTATTCGCGGATCGTCACGCCGTTCGCGGTCGACGCCAATGCACGAACCAGCCCCTTGTCGGTGATCGCGATGAAATCATGCGGCACGACGTCCAGGTCGTCGAGCGGCACGTAGACGATGCCGCTGAGGTTGCCGTCGGCGTCGTAGCGGCGCACGATGACGCGCACCTGAAGCTGCGGCGCCGCGGCCACGACCTCCTCGCTCACCACGTAACGGGTGTTGTTGGGCCCGCTGCCGACATCGTAGGCCTGCGCCAGCAAGCCGCCGGTGAGCGAGCGGACGTCGAGCGGCTTGCCGCCGCGTTCCACCTCGTCGTTCAAGACCAGCAGATCGCGGCTCTGACGCGTGAGCAGACCGGCGCGCCCGCCGGTGTCGGGCGTGATCGGCAATGGCTGCAGCGAGCGGATGGCGGCGGCGTCGATGTTGCGGGCGATGCTGATTTGCCGGCGGCCGCTTTTGTCGGTCAGGCGCACCGCGCTGGTGGTGGCGACGACGTCGGCGATGGCGAAGCCGGCCGGCAGCGTCGCGCGGCCGGTGATGCGGCCCTCGTCGTTGAAGAAAACGATGTCGTTGTCGAGAGGGTCCTGCGCCGCCTGCAATCCCGGGCGCAGCCAGAAGTAATGATCGGGCACTTGCCCGAGCTCGTCGGGGGCGCTGCGGACGACGTTCAGCGGACGCAGCTGGTCCGTCTCGGGGGCACCTGCCGGAAGCGGTGCAGCTTGAGCAGGCGGTGGTGCCGGTTGCGGCTGCGCGGGTTGCGCGTGTTGCGGCGCCGCTTGCACGTTGGGCGGGCTAGGTGCCGCCTCGCCGTGAGGTTTCACGGCCGCCGGCGCACGTTGAGAGCTCCAATTGTCGCGCGCGCGGGCGTTGGCCTGCATCGCCGCGTACTCGGCCTGCACCGACACGCCCTCCGTCTGCGCGCCATGGGCGCCCTGACAGAGAAGCAGCACGCTCAGAATGAGAGCGACGCGAACCCCGAGTTGCGCCATGACGCTGTCCCCACGGCAGGTAGTATTCTTGTACTACCTCTAGTAGCTCTTTGGATTATGGGCGCTATCGGTGGGGCGCCAACGACATCATCAAAATACGCTTAAGCGGCACGGTTAACTGCGGCGGGTCGCCGCAACCGGGGCGGTAGGTTTATGCCACCGGGCGCTGGGCCGGGGCTCCTAAAACAGGCCAAATCTCTTTTGCTTAACGACAATTAACCGGAGCATGCGCGCTGCGGGCGCGGCAGCGGGCCGGCGAGTAACGAGTAACGCGTCAATGTCGACGGCGGATGACGGCCGACGCGGCAGCCCAGTTCCGCCGTCGAGTAAGGGCAAGGACATGCCGACCCGCGCTGGCAACGTCAGACGCGTTGAGCGCCGTTCGGCAACAAGGCCTCGCTTTGTCGAGGGCTGGCGCAAGGACGTCCAGCAGAAGGTCGCCGAGGCCAATGCGGCAGAGCCACTCGACCTGACGCCAAGCAATCGCATCGACGTCTGGATGGCCAATCCGGATGCGCTGATGAAGGCTGAATCCAGCCTGACGCTGCTCAGCGAGTTGGACTGGGAGGCGATCAACCGCATCCAAGACCCGGCCAAGCGCCGCAGCGCCATCGCCGCGCGCGTGTTGCTGCGGATCGCGCTGTCTCGCGCCACCGCACACAAGACTGCGCCGTCGGACTGGCGCTTCGTCATCGACGGCAATCTGCGGCCGAGCGTTGCGCCCGGCCTGCCGCCGGTCCATTTCAGCATTTCGCACATCGACCAGCTGGTGCTGGTCGCGGTCTCGACCACGCTCGAGGTCGGCATCGACGTCGAATGCATCGATCAGAACGTCAGCGAGAGCCTGATCAGCAATTTCACCCATCTCGACGAGCACGACAGCGTCGGCGGCCTGCCGCGGCCGCAGGAAATCCGCGAATTCCTGCGGCTGTGGACGCTCAAGGAGGCCTATACCAAGCTCGTCGGCAGCGGCCACGGCATGGATTTCAAGACGATCAAGTTCACGCTCGATCCGGTGCAGTTTAAAGGCCAAACCAAGCCCGGCAGCGCGCTGCAATTCGAAAATTTCTACGTCTCGAGCCAGCATAACCTGTTCCATGCGGCGCTGGCCATCCGCCATCCGGCTGGCGATGCCGGCGTCACCGAAGTGCAGATCATCAGCCTCGCCAGCGAGGACGGGGCGGGAAGCCACCATGCCGCGCCGCTCGAGTGCTGAAGCGATCCCGATCGCTGCCGTCGAAGATCGCGTAGCGCGTCTGCGGCCGTCGAACGACGAGCCGCAGCTGCTGCATGAATTCTTCGAGCATCAGGTGCGGCTGCGTCCCGGCCGGGCGGCGATCGAGTGCGCGGGCGAAACTCTAAGTTACGCCGAGCTCGACCGGCGTGCCGGCGTCTTTGCCGCGGCATTGCAGGGGCACGGCGTCGGTCCCGGCAGTCTCGTCGCGCTCTATGCCGAAAAGTCGACACGCCTGTTCGCCGCCATGTTGGGCGTGCTCAAGGCCGGCGCCGGCTACGTGCCGATCGATCCGAAATTTCCGGTCGCCCGCGTGCAGGGCATCATCGAGGATGCAAACGTCGCGGCGGTGATTTGCGATTTCGAGCTGGCGCGGACGCTGAATCCGCAATCGACCGTCAATGTGATGCTGCTCGAGGACGTCGGCGAAAAACCGGGGGAGGTTTCGCCGCTGCAGCCGCCAACGGTCGCTGCGGACGACGCCTGCTACGTGATCTACACGTCCGGATCGACCGGACGGCCGAAGGGCGTCGTTATCGAGCATCGCAACGCCGTCAACTTCGTGCGGTCGCTGCGCACGGTCTACAAGCTCACGCCGGACGATCGCGTCTACCAGGGCTTTTCCATCGCCTTCGACGCCTCGGTCGAGGAGATCTGGGGCGCCCTGTCGATCGGAGGCACGCTGGTGGTTCCGAGCAGCGAGGTCGCTCGCTCCGCGCACGATGCCGCCGAATTCATCAATGCCAAGGGCATCACGTTCTTTTCGACCGTGCCGCCATTCCTGTCGACGATCCCTGGCGACCTGCCGACGGTGAAATTGCTGGTGCTTGGCGGCGATGTCTGTCCACAGGAACTCGCGCATCGCTGGGCGACGCACGGCCGGCGCATGCTCAACACCTACGGCCCGACCGAAGCGACGGTCGTCGCCACGGCGACACAATGTGCGATCGGCGCGCCGGTTACGATCGGCGCACCGCTGCCGGGCTATACCGTCTACGTTCTCAATGAGCGTCTGGAGCAGGTCAAACCCGGCGACGCCGGCGAGCTCTTTATCGGCGGCGCCGGCATCGCGCGCGGCTATCTCAACCGCCCGGAACTAACCCTCGAGCGTTTCATCGCCAAGCCGCCGCATCTGCCGGGGCCGCCGGGCGAGCGCCTCTACCAGACGCGCGACCTCGTGCGCCGGCTGCCGAACGGCGAACTGCAATTTCTCGGTCGCGCCGACGCCCAGATCAAGATTCGCGGCTTCCGCGTCGAATTGTCCGAGATCGAGGCTGTGCTAATGGAGCACGCTGGCATTCGTGCCGCTGCTGTCACCATGGTCGAGTTCGGCAGCCTCAAGGAGCTTGCGGCCTATGTCGTCGCCGCCGGCAGCCTCGACCGCGACAGCGTCGGTGACATGCTCCGCGACCGACTGCCCGAGTATATGGTGCCGCGCTATCTCGACGTCGTCGACGACTTGCCGCAGCTGACGAGCGGCAAGGTCGACAAAAAACAGCTGCCGCCGCCAATGACCGTCCTCGGCCGTGCCAGGCGCGAGATCGCGGAGCCGGCGACGAGCACCGAGCGCGCCATCATCGAGGTCTGGCAACAGGTGTTCCAGCTGTCGCCGATTTCGGCCGACGACGATTTCTTTCTCGATCTGCGCGGTCATTCGCTGTTCGCCGCTCAGGCGGTGACCGAACTGCGGCAGCGCCTGCCGAACGTGCCGGTCTCGGTGCCCGATCTGTACGAATACCGGACCGCGCGGCGGCTCGCGCAGCACCTCGACGGCGCGCTTCAGGCCGCACCCATGGTAAAGGCGGTCATCGCCGGTGCTGGCGCGGAGCGCAAGGATGCCGGGCGCACGGCCGTGCGCGCTCCCGCTTCCCGTTTCCGCTGGGCTTGCGTCGCGCTCCAGGCCGTCGGCCTGCTGATTTTCTACGCCGTGGTGCTGGCGCCGGTGGCGTGCGCCGTCGTTCTGATCCTGATGGTACGTGACGGGCGCATGGCCTTTTACGATGCCACCTCCGTGGCGACGATCGGCGGATTTCTCATCTGGCCGACCTGGCTGTTTCTGAGCATCGCGGTAAAGTGGCTGGTTATCGGCCGCTACAAGCCCGGGTTTTACCCGGTATGGGGTGCCTATTATTTCCGCTGGTGGCTGGTCAGTCGCTTCCAGGAACTGAGCCTGTCGGGGATCTTCGTCGGCACGCCGCTGATGAATCTCTATTACCGGGCGATGGGCGCGAAAGTCGGCCGCCGTTGCTCGATCGACACGTCGCTGTGCACCGCCTTCGATCTGGTGAGCATCGGCGACGACACAAGTATCGGGCCGGAAACGCACTTGCTGGGCTACCGGGTCGAAAACGGCTGGCTGATCCTCGGCAAGGTGTCGATCGGCGCCGAGTGCTTCGTCGGCACGCATTGCTGTCTCGGCCTCGACAGCGTGATGAAGAACCGGTCGCGGCTCGCCGATATGTCGCATCTTGCCGACGGCGCCGTGATCGAGGCCGACGGCGGCATGCTCGGTTCGCCGGCAGAAAGCGCCAATGTCGATCTTGGCCTTCTGCAGGACAGCGTGCAGCCGGTGCGCAGCGGCACCGCGCGCGCATTCCTGTACGGCTTGATCCATCTGATGCTGATCTACGCAATGGGCTACATCTTGATTTTCGCCGTCGTTCCCGGCGTGGCACTCACCGGCTACGCCCTCTATCGCTACGGCGTTTATTGGGGCATCGCCGCGGCCTTCGCCGCCGTGCCGCTGTCGTTCGTCTGGTACCTGTTCATGGTCGTGGCGGTGAAGCGCCTGGCCATCGGCCGCATCAATCCGGGAATCTACCGGCAGTTCAGCAAGGATTACGTGCGCTACTGGTTCCTCGCCTATTTGCTCGCCAACACCCGCTACATCGTGCTGCCGATCTACGCGACGCTGTACCTGCCGCCGTTTCTGAGGATACTCGGCGCCAGCATCGGGCGCGGCGTTGAAATCTCGACCGTCATTGCGGTCATGCCCGATTTGCTCGAGCTCGGCGACGGCAGCTTCCTCGCCGACGGCTGCATCGTCGGCGGCCATCGCAGTTATCTCGGCATGGTCGAGGTCAGGCGCAGCAAGATCGGCGCCCGTAGCTTCATCGGCAACAGCGCGCTAGTGCCGGTTGCGAGCCAGATCGGCAGCAACGCGCTGGTCGGCGTGATGTCGACGCCGCCGCAAGGCGCACGGAAGACGGGCGACGGCACGCGTTGGCTGGGATCGCCGAGTTTCGAGCTGCCGAACACGCAGGAAGTCAGCGGTTTCAGCGATCGCGATACCTACAATCCCGGCGTCTGGCTCGTGCTCGGCCGGCTGCTCATCGAACTGATCCGGCTCATGCTTCCGGGCGCGATTGTCGTTGCGGATCTGGTGCTGGTCTGCACCGCGATCGTTTATGCCTATTATCTTCTGCCGCTTTTGGCCCTGACGCCGGTAATGCCGGCGGTGGTGCTCATGTCGTCGTTTTTGACGGTCGCCGCGGTCGCCGCGTTCAAGCTGCTGCTGATGGGAAAATTCAAACCCGTGGTGAAGCCGCTGTGGAGCCCATACGTGTGGCTCAACGACGTCGTCAACGCCATCTATGAGGCGGTTGCGGCAACCGCAATGGCGCCGCTGATGGGCACGCCCTTCATTGTGCCGTGTTTGCGGATGATGGGGTGCAAGATCGGACGCCGGGTGTTTCTCGAGACGACGCTGTTTTCGGAGTTCGATCTGGTCAGGATCGGCGACGATGCCGCGCTCAATCTTGGCTCGACCATTCAGACGCATTTGTTCGAAGATCGCGTGATGAAATCGGATTATCTCACGATCGGGAATGGTTGCTCGGTCGGCAATATGGCGGTGGTCCTGTACGGCACCGAAATGCGGCCGGGCTCCTCGCTCGATGCGCTGTCCGTGCTCATGAAGGGCGAGGTGCTGCCGGCCGCGAGCGGCTGGACCGGTATCCCGACCAAGCGCGCAACGGTGTCGATTGCGAGTTTGGCCCCGTCATCGCCGACCAAATCCGCCGAGACGACCGAGCCCGCCGAGCGCTCAAAGCCGATGGCGGCCGCGGCGCCGCCAAAGCCCTTGGCGCCGCGAGAGCAGGCGATCCAAAGTCGTGTCGACCGGTTGCTGGCAAAAACGCCGAAGGAGTCGGCCCAGCAGACCGGGAGCGGTTAGTTAGTTTGCTGCGCTCGACGGCGGGCGCTTATCTTTGCACGGCAAGATATAGGTGAAGCCGCGGAAATCACGGTAGTTCCGCCCGGCCTCGAAAGGTGAGATTTCGGCCGTGCCGTCCTTGCGCGGAGCGTCGAGTGACAGCAGCGACAAGGGATCGACGAGGCTTGCAGTCTGGTTGAACCAGTCGTTCCGTCCGAATTCGTTCTTGCGCCAGACGGTCGCGTCGTCATCGTCAACCGACCACACTTCCCAATGCACCTCCGGCAGGTAGCGCGGTTTGCCGCCGGGCCTGAAGACATTGGCCAGATGCTCGCCGCGCTCCACGCGCTGGCCGGCCGTGAGCGCGCGGATATCGCGGTAACGAAGGTGATCGAATTCCGAGTAATAGAATTCGGGGCCTTCCGTCAGGCCGAGATCGGAGCGTGTGTGGCGGACGATCAGTGCGCCCTCGCGGCCCCAACCCCAATTGGCCTGCCAGGCCGCCATAACGACGCCGGCGGCCGGAGAATAAATCGGCTCGCCGAGCCGGCCTGCGTCGATTCCGGAATGCGGTTCATCGCGCCTTGATCCGTCGACGTCGCTCAAGCTGGCGAATGTCGAGGTGATCGGCGAGCAGTCTTTGCCTGCGGGATAATGCGGCAGCAAGCCCTGTTGCGCGCCGACTGCGCCGTTGGGCGCGAAACGGTCCTGCCCGTTCGACGCCGAAACGCCGAGCACCAGTGCCACGGCACAGGCCGAGGCGATCAAGCGATGACTCATCTGACGGAAAACCGATGACTCCGAGATCGGGAACCAGTCGTCGTCAATCGCGGCGGCATCAAGGCGACTGCGGTCAGAACGGCCTGCTGATCTCGAGATGGCCGTAGGCGCCGACCCCGACCGAACTGTCGTGCGCGTAGCCGCTGGAGATGGCGATTTCGACGCTGCCGATTTTGATTTGCGTCAGATGGCCGCCGACCCGCCATTGATCGTAGCGCAGGTCGCCCATTACCGAGGCTTCGGGGCCGAAGAACATGGCGCTGCCTTTGATGACCTCGTAGCCGAGCTTGGTGGTGGCATAATACGTCCCGAACGCTGTCGCATACTCGCCTTCGCCGTAGATCAGCGTTGCCGGCGTCGGGTTGATCGTCAAATCGACCCGCGCCTTGCCGCCGAACTGCGTGCCTTGGACTGGGTTTTCCTGGTCGACCGCCGACAGCGTGTGGTTTGCGGCATTGCCGCCGGCATAGATGCCCAATGAATAGTTGTCGCCCTCGAAGGCGTAGCCGGCCAGCAGGTCGCCGCCCGTCGTGGTCCCGCGGATGAACTGTCCGCCGGCGGGATATTTGTACCATCCGCCTTCGCCGAGCATGAAGATCCGGAAGCCCGAGCTGTCCAGATTGCCGAAAGGCGCGATGATGGCGCCGCCCCAGCCGCTGTAGCTGTACTTGGATATATCGGTGCCGGTGAAGCCGACGGACTGGCTTGCCGGTGCACCGCGCGGCGCCGCCTTGAAGATGCCGGGATAGGAGACCGGCGCCGCCGGCGCGCCGAAATGATAGTTCAGGCCGGCCTTCACCGTCTGGATGCTCTGGTGGATCTCCTCGGTGAAGACATTGTCGCCGGCGTCCTTGAAGGTCACGGAGCGGCCGCCGAAATCCATGTAATTGTATTCGAGCTTCCACGACCAGTTCGGCGCGAAATAACTTTCGACGCCGCCGCCGACCAGCCAGCCGAAGCGGGTCTGGTCACCGAAGAACTGCACGCCGCAGGCGGCCGACACGCCGCCGACGGCGATCGGTTGCGAGCCGGAGCAGGTCGCGACGTTGTCGAAATGATCCTGCACCCAGGCAGCCCCGCCCTTGGCATAGAACAGCCAGGTTCCGTAAGGCAGGCCGAGACGACCGGAGACATCGGCAAACCATTGCGGCTTGGCCGAGCATAATTGGTCGCCGAATGTGAAGCAGGAGAAGCCGTCTTTCTTGATGTCGCTCCAGCTGAAATCGCCCTCGAGCCCGAGCATGAGCCAGTCGATCTGGTAGTTGTAGCCGAGCTGGAAGCCGGCGAGCGCGCCGGACGGTCTGACCTCGGCATCGACCTCGCCGTCGAAAACCGGGAAATTGTCGATGAACTTCTTCTCGCCCCACCCGTAGCCGACATGGAAGCCGCCGTAGAACCCGGTCCATGGCGCGGCGACGGGCTTCGGCGGCGCCTTGACGAACATCGACATGTCGGCGGCGAATGCGGCCGGACAGAGCAGGAGCGCAACTGCCAGTACCGTGGATAAAATCGTTCGCACGAGCACCTCGTATCTGCTGGCGCGGACACAGATACAGACGCGCGCGGTTAATCGCTTTTACTCATTCCCGGGCGCGCGGCGCAGGACGCCGAAGTTTCGCTTCCAGGATGCGAAGATTGTTCTTGATGATCTTGTTGTCCGGATCGCCTTTAAGCGCCTTCTCGAACTTGGCATGCGCGGTCTTGAAGTCGCCGCGCAGCATGTAGGAATAGCCCTGGTTGTTGAGGATCTGCGTGGTCTCGCCGGCGATGTGAATCGCCTCGGCATAGGCGCGGTCGGCAAGCTCGAAGCGGCGGTCCTTGTCGTAACTCGCGGCAAGGCCGATCCAGGCGGTGACGTTGTCAGGCGACTTTTCGACGGCTGCACGGAAGTAGTGTTCGGAAAGCCCGTAGTCGCCGCGATTGAAATGATAAAGGCCGCGGCCGACCGGTTCGCTGGTCGGTATGGAGGTGAGATCGAGTGGCTCCGACGCATCGAACGCATCCTCTCCGCTGCCCGACGTAGCCTCACCCAAGGTCTGACAACCCGCGAGGCCTGCGGCGGCCAGAACGATTGCAAGGCACCGCAACTGGCGCAAGGTGTCGACGCCGTACATCATGGACCGACTGACCTTCCCACTAACGACCCGCCTCCGACGCGCTCACGCGAAATGCGACCCTGCGATCATTGTCCCGCTGTGGTGCTCGGCGCCGTCGCCGCGCCAGCGCCGCCGCCGCCGCCCGACGGGCTCGAGAACCCGCTGGTGCCGATCGGCACCGGCGAAATCGGCTGCGGCGCTTCGCCCAGCTTGCGCACGTCGCGGTAGCGCTCCACGGCGCCCGACATTCGCGCGCCATTTCCAGGAATCCGCCGGTTGCCGACGTTACGCGGCCACGGATCGATGGTGTGCGTGACCGTGTTGGTTGCCGACGCATCGCCTGCATCGGGCGAAATCCCGTCGAGCCGCTGCAGGTAAGGCGTAACAATTTCGTACCACTCGACATTTCCCGCCCAAGCTGGGGACGCAATTTGCAAGCCGGCCATTGCCGCGGTCGCGAAGAGGACAAATGTGCGGGGCTGCATCGGGTGGTTTCCTATCTGGGCTCGGGCGGCAGGATGTAGCCGTAGGGCTCGGCCTCGCCCCGGCGTACCAGCCGATGAAGCGGGCCCTTGTGCACTTCCGTCTGACCGACGAGGAAAAGATCGATGTCGTTGCCCGGTAGCGTGTTGTCGAGCGAGGTGGCGACGGGCTGGCCCGGCGCCGCCGGCTGTACCAGATGCGGGGTGACGATGACGACGAGGTCCGTCTCATTCTGCTGGTAGGCCGTGCTGCGAAACAGCGCCCCGAGTACCGGGACGGAGCCGACCCATGGCACCTGGGCGACGTTGCGATTGCCTTCGGATTGCAGCAGGCCCGCGATGGCGAAACTCTGGCCGTCGCGCAATTCGATGGTGGTGCGCGCTTCGCGCTTGGTCAATGCCGGGATGGTGAAGCCGGAAACGACCACCGCGTTGGTGAAATCGAGCTCGCTGACGGACGGCGCAAGCCGCAGGTTGATGATGCCGTTGGCAAGCACCGTCGGGACGAAAGTGAGTTGGACGCCGAACGGCTTGTACTCGACGGTGATGATCGGAACCGCGCTGGACGAGGCCTGGACCACCGGCACGGGAACTTCACCACCAGCGAGGAAGCTGGCGGTGTCGCCTGAAAGCGCGACGAGGTCAGGCTCAGCCAGGCGGCGGACGAGCCCCTTGTTCTCCAGGGCCGTGATCAGGACGTCGATTCTTGCGGTATTGTTGTTGACGAGATTGGCCAAGGCGACGCCGAACGGCGAACCGGTCGAACTGCCGGCGAAGGTCGAAATCGTCTGAAAAAGAGGAAGGCCGCCCGGGGTTCCCGTCGGGCTTTGTCCCACCTGCGTCGGCTGACCGAGCCCGGTGTTGATGCCGCGATTGCCGGCACTATTGGCGACAAACCAGTTGATGCCGAGATCACGGCCGGCGGTGCGGCTCGCCTCGAGGAAGCGGACCTTGAGCATGACCTGCTGCGCCGCCGACACGCTCATGGCATTGACGACCGGTAGCGTCGGCGTCACGGCCTTGGCGATCTGCATCGCGCGATCGGCAACCGTTGCGTCATTCGCGACGCCGCTCAGGATCACCTGGCCGTTGCTGCTACTGACCTTGATACCGGTGGCGTGCGTGCTGGAACGGATTTGATCGGCGATGCTCGCGGTGTCGATCGTCACTTCGATATCCACGATCGCGATCAGCCGCTTGCTTTTGTCGAAGGCGGCGATGTTTGTGGTGCCGATCTTCTTGGCCTGGATGTAGATGACTCGGTCGGACACCGGCAGGACGTCGACGATGTCGGTCGCGCCGACGACGGTCGAGTCGTAGGGGCGAGCCAGCCGGATTGTCACGGACTTGTGCTGCGCCACCGTCACGTGACGGGTTGCCGCGGTCTCGACCTCGACGTCCGCTTGCGCCTGCGCATGACAGGGGAGGACAATGGCGATAGCCAACGCGACAACCGCCGTGACCGCCCACGGAATCCGCAACAACACGCAACGGCCGCAACCCAACGCACCGGACATGCGCACTCCCCTTGTCGTTTGGGACAACAAAACCGATTGGGCGGAGGCCGCCCGTCGACGCCATCTGGGAATTTGAGCGAACGCTGATCCACTGCGGCGGTCGATCGCGCTGACCGCCTGATCGTTGCGCTTGTTAACGCCTACCTACGTTCACAAACCAACCGATGAGAACCGCGTGTTTATGCAGGCGAGATCGCCGCACTTTGTTTGTCTTCCGACGCGAATTGAGTCGCGCGTCGGCATAAAAATACCACCCGTTGTATTTCCTCTGGTTTTTTTGACAGCGATCAAGTGGGGGTTTTGAAGACGGTATTTAAGTATCGAGAGGCGAATTTTGGACGCGGGATCAGCGGGAGCGAAATGCTCGTTACGGAGGCGATTTGTGACCGGCGGTCGCGGCGCGGCAGCGTGGCGATCCAGCTCGGGCTGTTGATGACCGTATTGCTGGCGGTGGCGGGGCTGGGCAGCGAGATTACGTTCCTGCTGTTCAAGCAACGCCAGATGCAGGCGGTTGCCGACTCTGCTGCGATGGGAGGCGCCACCGCGCTCATGCGCGGCTATCCGGCCGATTTCCGCATCGAGGCGAAGGCGATCGCGGCCAGTGAAGGGTTTGTTGACGGCGTCGCCGGTGTGGCCGTTGTCGTCAATCGTCCACCGACACTGGGGTCGCATGCCGGCGATAATGCGTCGGTTGAGGTGATTGTCAGTCAGCCGCAGACGCTCGGCATGGTCTCATTGGTCACTTCGACATCATTCAGCGTCGGTGCCCGGGCGGTTGCGGCAGCCGGCAGCGGCGGCGCTTTCTGCATTATCGGACTAGGCACGGCGGCCTCTGGCGTCGTGACCATCAAGAATAACGGTGTGGTGTCGAGCCCGACCTGCGGTGTGGGCGTAAACTCCAACAGCGACAGCGCGCTTACACTTGAGAACAACGCTGCGATCTACGGCCCTGTGTCAGTGGTCGGCAAGTATTCGCTCGCTGGCAACGCGCACCTCTATTACCAGACGCCACCCTATCCCAGGCAAAATGCCGAGCCTTTCACGGATCCTTATGCTTCGGTGTCGCTCAACGCGGCGGGGGCGAGCGCGC
Organism: Pseudolabrys sp.; assembly: GCA_035652735.1. Taxonomy (GTDB): domain Bacteria; phylum Pseudomonadota; class Alphaproteobacteria; order Rhizobiales; family Xanthobacteraceae; genus Pseudolabrys. Next base: position 17,454 of record DASRDF010000102.1, read on the forward strand.
GCACCCAGCCGACCGGTTGCACGGTCTGCCAGCTCCAGCCCGGGCGTTATGCGCAGGGCCTCGACTACGTCAGCGGCGTCACGCTCAATCTCGCGCCCGGCGTCTATTATATCGACACGCGGCTGAACTTGACCAACAACGTGACGGTGAACGCGACCGGCGGCGTCACGCTGGTCATCAACGGCAGCTACGCCATGAATGTCGGCAACAATCTCAACATGAGCATCACGGCGCCGACGTCAGGCCCGACCTCCGGCATCGCGCTGGCGAGCATCCGCAGTGCTAGTAGCTCGATCACGCAGAAATTTAGCAACAACGCCACACTCAACCTGACCGGCGCGCTCTATTTCCCAAACCAGACTCTGCAATTCGACAATAACTCGGCCATAAATACGCCGACCTGCGGACAGCTGATTGCACGCATGGTCAGCATCCAAAATAACGCCAACCTGAAGACGACCTGCTCGGGTACCGGCGTAGCGCCGGTGACCGCTGGCGGGCCGACGCAACTCGTCGAGTAAGGCGTATGATCGAGCGGCGCACAATGTGGAGGCAGCAGCAAGGCTCGGCGGCGATCGAGTTCGGCCTGATGATCCCGCTGCTTCTTACGATCCTGATGGGCCTCGTCGAATTGGGCGACGCCATGTACGAGGCGATGCAGGTGAACAGCGCCGCGGAAGCTGGCGCCATGTATGCGGCGAAGAACGGCTTCGATGCCGCCGGCATTTCGGCGGCTGTCGTCAACGCCACGGGAACCCAAGGCATCGCCGCGGTGCCGGCACCCACCCAGTTTTGCGGCTGCCCATCGGCGGTGGGCGTGGCGCCGGTCGCCTGCAATTCGACCTGCACCGGCAATGCTACGCCCGGTCAATATGTCCGCATCAACGCCGCGCTCGATCATCGGACAATTTTACCTTACCCCGGTTTGTCGCTGCCGACGACGCTGACGGCGCAGTCCATTGTCAGGATCAACTGAGCCATGGCGATGACCCGCAAAGCGCGCAGGTTTGCTCGGCGCGGCGCCGCCGCCATCGAGTACGGGCTGATTGCGCCGGCCTTGCTGCTGTTTGTGATCGGCCTGATCGATACCGGCCGACTGTTCTGGTCCTACACGACGCTCAACCGCGCGGCCGCGGCAGCCGCCCGATGCGGCGCGATCAATACGACGGCCTGCGGCACCACGGCCCAGATTCAGAATTTTGCGGTGTCGGAGGCCTGGGGTATGACGATCGACGCCTCGGCTTTCACCGTCAGCACGCGAAACTGCGGCGTGAGCGTCGTCGGAAACTATGCGTTCACGTTTCTGACGCCGGGCTTCAACTACGTCGTGCCACTCGGCACCGTCACGTTGAATGCAACGGCATGCTATCCCAAGTGAATGTGGCTGAACGCGTCGAGCAAACGCAGTGCCGCTGGGCCGCCGACGATCAGGAAGATGGTCGGCATCAAAAAAACGATCACAGGAAGCGTAAGGTAGGCGGGCAGGCGGTTCGCCCTTTCCTCGAGGTCAATCAGATAGTCGTTGCGCATTTCGCCAGCGACCACCCTCAGCGACTGTGCGAGCGGCGTGCCATAGCGCAGCGTTTGCGCCAGGGTGGTGACGACCGAGCGGACGCTCGGCACGTTGACACGCTCCGCAAAATTGCTCAGCGCCTGGTCGCGGCTCGGCAGGATCCTGAGATCCGCCAAAGTCAGGCCGAGTTCGTCTGCCAGCGCCGCCTGCGAACGGGCAAGTTCGGTGACGACGCGGGCGAGCGCGTCTTCGAGCGAAAGCCCGGCTTCGACGCACACCACCAGCAGTTCGAGCGCATCGGGCAGGCCCGAACGGACTTCCTTGATGCGCTGCTTGACGCTGTAGTTGATGTACAGCAGCGGCACGAACCAGCCGACGATTGCCCCCATCAGCGGGATCGCGATCTCTATTTGTAGATGGGCGTGAAACGCAGCGACGTTTCGCGCCCAGGCGTAGGCCAGCACGCCGAGAAGCGCTGCTGCCGCGAAGCGCGCAAAGCCAAAGGTGACGAGCGCTCGACTGGCGGGAATGCCGAGCCGCGCCAGGCGGCGGACGACTTCGCGTTGCTCGACCTCGGTGAGCCCGGTCGCGGGCAAACGGAAGAGGTAGCTTTCGAGTTGATCGCCTTTCGCGCTCGCTGACGGTGCTCGTGGTGGTTCGACCAGGGCCACGCGGCGTGTCAGGACCTCGCTGCGCGCGCGCCCGACCGAGGCGATGATGGAAACGCCCCCGGCCATCAACATCGCGGCGGCAACCAGGATCAGGGCGTTCGGGTCCATGGCCAACCTCTAGAGATTGGTGACGCTGCGCATCATCTGGCGCATGGTGAGAGCAGCGGCGACGAGGCAGCCCGCCGCCAGCGCCAGGATCACGTGGCCGCGCGGATCGATAAACAGCGGGGACAGATAGCCCGGCTGGAGGACGAGCAAGCCGGCGACGATGAACAGCGGCAGGGCGCCGAGCACGTAAGCGGACACACGAATTTCCGAGGTGGTTGCCCGCGCCTTCAGCCGCACGGCGCGGCGCTTGCGCACGATATCCGATAAGATTTCGAGTGTTGCCGCGAGGTTGCCGCCGGTTGTGTGCTGCAGCACCACGGCGACCGTAAAGAAGCGGAAATCCGGCAGGCCGACGTGGCGGCTGCTCGCATCGAGCGCCTCCTCGATCGGCGTCCCGATGGACATCTGGTCCGCTACCATGCGGAAGACCGAATTGACCGGCGGCGCGGCCTCGGTGCTCACGGCGCGCACGGCCGAACTGATGGGCAGCCCGGCGCGCAGCATCCGGGCGATCGCATCGACCGCGTCGGGAAACAGGTCGGTGAACTGGCGATCGGCTTTGCGCTGCTGGCGCAGCAGAAGAGAGCGCGGCACATAGAACGCCAGGGCCGCCGCGGCCGGCAATGCGAGCCAGTTTGGCAGGCTGAAGACGACGTGGCTGATGAGCCACGCCGCCATTGAAACGATGACAAATGTAACGATGAGCAAAGCCGCCCCCGACCTCATGCCCCACGTGGCTTGTACACCGACAGCAAAGACGCGTCGGGCCTGCGTATCGAGGCGGCTTGTCTTGCTGCTCAGCCACGCGCCCATGGCGTCGGCCGGTCTTGCAATATGGGCTGCCACCAGCGACAGGCGCCGCTCTATCTCGAGACGGGCCCGCCGGCTCAGCATGAGCGCGCCGCTCAGGGCGGCCGCACTCAGCAGGAAAAGTCCGAATACGATTGCAGCTTCGCGGAACATGGGTCAGGCCTTGGCTTCTTCCGCGGGAGTGATCGCTTCCAGAAATGCCGCGCCGAGGCCGAAATAATCGAGGCGTGGCAGAAAACGCGCGCGCACGCGCGTCGGCTCAAAAGTACCGCGCAACGTACCGTCAGGATTCTCGCCCTGGTACTTGTAGGTAAAGAGTGTGCCGAGCGAAATGATTTCCTCCTCCATGCCGGTCACCTGAACCACCTCGGTAACACGCCGCACACCGTCGCGCATGCGCTCGGTATGAATGATGAGATCGATGGCGCTCGTGATCTGCCCACGAATCGCGCGGGTCGGCAAATTGACGTTGGCCATCAGAATCATGTTTTCGATGCGGGCGAGCGCGTCGCGAGCCGAATTGGCATGGATCGTCGACATCGAGCCGTTATGGCCGGTATTCATGGCCTGCATCATATCGAACGCTTCGGAGCCGCGGACTTCGCCGACAATGATCCGGTCGGGGCGCATGCGCAGCGCATTGCGAACGAGGTCGCGCTGTGCAATCTGGCCGCGGCCTTCGATGTTCGACGGCCTGGTCTCCAGCTGGATGACGTGCGGCTGCTGCAGCTGGAGCTCGGCCGCATCCTCAATGGTTACGATGCGCTCACTGCGGTCGATCATGCTCGACAGCGCATTCAGCAGCGTGGTCTTGCCCGAGCCCGTGCCGCCGGAGACGATCAGGTTAAGCCGGCAACGAGCGGCGATTTCCAGCGCGCGCCCGAGCTGCGGCGAAATTGTGCCGACCTCGATGAATTTGGATATGCTCATCATGCCCCTCGCGAATTTTCGGATCGATATGCAGGGACCCTTCAGGCTCAGAGGCGGGATGATCACGTTGACGCGGCTGCCGTCGGCGAGACGTGCGTCCAGCATCGGACTCGATTCGTCGACTCGCCGGCCGATCGATGAGGCAATGCGCTGTGCCACGTGCATGACGTGGGCGTCGTTGCGGAACTTGAGCCCGGTCAGCTCGAGCTTGCCGCGGCGTTCGACAAAGGTCATGTGCGGGCCGTTGACCAGAATGTCTGTGACGCTGGTGTCACGCAGCAGCGGTTCGAGGGCGCCGAGGCCGACCATTTCGTCGACGATATTCGCTGACAAGGTCCGCTGCTCGGTTTCGTTCAGGAGCAGACGCTGCTCGTTGGCGATCTGAGTCACCAGCTCGAATACACGTGTGGTCAGATTTCGCCGCGTCAGGCGCACGGCGACCGCCGGCTCGATATGCGTTAGGACCTGATCGCGAATGATGTCCATGGGGTCCGACGAAGGACGTCGCCCGGGAAGCTCACCTGCAAGGGGCGAGCCGTTGTTGGCTGGCGCCGGGGACTCCGGCGGTTCGGCCGGTGCCGGCTCGATCGATTTTCTGCCGAACTGCAACATGGCTAGCCGAAGATGCGTTTGAACAACGAACGCGACATGCGAACTTGATCGCCGGACAGGTGCCGCAGCAGCGGCGCCAGGCCGCGCGAGAGGGCGGCACACTTTTGCGCTTCTTTGATGCCAAGGATCGAGGTGGCGGCAATTTCACGATCGTAGGGCACGATCACATCGGGGGCGCGGCCAACCGCCCGGACAAACTCCGAGTCCGGCAAATTGTCCGGCGCGCCATGCTGGTTGAGCACATGAAGAACGGTTCGTTCGGGCGTGTTGGCGGTCAGCCACTCGCGCCAGCGCGCGACATCGCGAGCCGAGGCCAGCGTCCCCGCGCTGACGAGGACGCAAATCGCCGGGATGTGAATCGATTGCATCAGTCGCGCGGCGTTTGACGGCGGCAGATCGACGAACACAAAGCGGTAGCGGTTCAGCAGGCTCTCGAGCAGCGTCTGCACGGCGGCCGGAATGAGCGTGACCGTCTCGCCGAGCGGCTCGAGCGCGGCCAGCAAATCGATGCGCCGCTCGACCGGCGTAACTGCGCGGTCGAGAAACAATTTGTCGACGCGCTCAGGGTGATCGAGCGCCTCGCGCAGCGCGTGGCTCGGCGTCTCGTCAAGCTGGAGGGCTGCGTCGCCGCCTTGCAGGTCGAGGTCGAGCAGCATGACCCAGCGCTGGCGGGTTTCGGCGAGCGACCAGGCGGTGTTGACGGCGATGGTGGTGGCCCCGACGCCGCCGCGCACGCCGATCACGAAAATGAGCTTCCCGGTACGCGCCGAGCGAGGCTCGGCGACGCCGCTGAGCACATGGCTGCATGCCTGCGTGACTAGGTTGCTGACCAGCGGCTTGAAGAAGTATTCCGATACCCCTGCGTTACGCAGGTCGCGGTACAGCACGATGTCATTGCGATTGCCGATGACGATGACGCCGGTATTGGGTTCACAAACGTCGGCCAGGGCATTAACGCGAGCCACCGGGTCGGCATCGTCGCTGATGTCGACGATCAGCAGCCGTGGCGAGGGCTTTTGCGCCAGCACCGAGATCGCCGTTTCGATATTGCCGCTGACAAAACTCGCGTCCTGGACGTTCAAATTGCCGAGCGCCTGCTTGATGCTAGTTTGCGAGTCCTGATCGCGGACAAACACCTGAACAGTTGGGGCGGGGCTGCGCACACCCGAACGGCCCGAAACCTGACTATCGGTCATGAATCTCCCCCGTTACTGCAGTTCGACCGGCGGACGGCGGACCGCGGCTTCGACCGGGCTCGCGGCCTGGCCGCGCCGCCGGGCGAGGTCGTTGAGCGCGGCGGACAGGTCGGAAGCCCAAACCGGTATGCCGCGTCCATCCGGCCTTGCGGCCTCCTCGACTTCGAGCGGCCGCACCGAAAGCTGCAGCCGGCCAAGCTGCGAGGCGAGAGCCAGCCGTTCGGCGTCGCGGCTGCTGACTTCGAAGGTGACGGTCTTCGGCACGCGGGCATCCGCCGACAAAATCGGCCGATTGGTCCCGGCCGGCGTCCTGTCGGTTGGGCCGAGCGTCTGGTCGATGGCGATGACGCGGATGTCGCGCAGGATCGTTTCGGCCACCGATTTGCTGGCCAGATCGGTGTTGTTGGCATCGCCGAAGCTCTGCGTGAGAATGACGTCGACCTGATCGCCCGGCAGGACGAGTCCCGCGGCGCTTTGCGGCGCATCGACCGCGATCGAGACTGCGCGCATGCCGGCCTTGAGGACGGCCGACAGGAATTGCCGCTCGCTCGGCCGGATCAGGTCGGCCGCGAGCAAGGCGTCGCCTTGCTCGATCTTGCGCCGGGTCAGCGCGCCAATGAGTTCGCCGGGCGTCGCCTGTCCGCGCGTCAAGCTGCCGGGCCGGATCTGATCGGCGGCGATGTCCTGCCACGACATGTCGTCCGGGCGCAGCAGCGTGCCGGCCGGAATGGCGCGTGTCGCCACGATCACCGCGGGACGGGGCGGCGCATGCGTCTCAACGCTCCCCGACGGAGTTTCGCGATACCAGACGATCGACAGCACGATGCCTCCAAGAAGACATAACGCGCCTAGACCAAGCAGAAGATTCCTGACGAACATTGGTACAACTCACTCACTACATGCACGATCACGGCGCTGGAGATGGCAATCCCGTACGGAACGGATCTGCCGGAAACGATGCGGGCGTGTTCGCCGCGAAGAAACGCCCGCAGTCCGCGGCTCCATCCGGCCAACCGAGGCCGGTGCCGCAGGGCATGGATTCGCCTTAAGGCAATAAGTGTGGCGAGATAGACCGCGCTCAGCAGTCCGCCGGCGACGGCGATGACGACGAGCAAGGCGCCGATCTCTTCCGGCGGCACCAGCAGCGACACCGCGGCGATGAGCTTGGCGTCGCCGCCGCCGACAAGCCGGTAATGCGTCAGCGTCAGCATCCCAACCATCAGGACGAGCGCCGCCAAAAGACTGATAGGCAGGGTCGATGGGCGCAACAACGCGGCGATCGCGATGCCCGCCACGGCGATCGTGATCACCAGCTCGTTGGGAATGATCCGGCGCCTGAGGTCGATGACGGCAGAGGCGGCGAGCAGGCCAAGCACCACCGTCCAAAGCAGGCGCGTGACAACCAGGAACTCCACCGCTTCCTCCCTTGCGTTTCGGCCGCGGTGCCCCGCGGCCGGCTTACGCAATGTTGCTCGTGCATTTCATGACGGGGCTTGGACCTTGCCGGCGATGTAGGTGAACAGGCCGCCGAGGTTCGTGCCCAAGGCTGTCGCGCCGACGATGATGGCCAGCGCGATCAGCGATGCGATCAAGCCATATTCGATCGCGGTGACGCCGCCTTCCGACTCGATCGTGAGCCATCCGGCGACCTTCTTCGAAACGCGCCGCATAGCGGGCCTCCTCACGACGGAGCTTTCACCTTGCCGGCGATGTAGGTGAACAGGCCGCCGAGGTTGGTGCCGACGGCGGTGGTGCCGACGATGATCGCGAGCGCGATCAACGAGGCAATCAGGCCGTATTCGATGGCGGTGACGCCGGCTTCCGATTCGATCGACAGCCAGTTCGCGACTTTCTTTGAGGCGACTTTCGTGAGCTTCGGCATTGCTTCCCTCCGGGGTTACGGGCGCGGCTGCGCCCAAACTTGCCGAAGTATTCAGAGGCCAAAGTCTGCCTGTATGGTTTGCGGGAGATCAATAGAACCTTTAAAAAACTACTTAAGTACTGAAGTACGACTGTACTACTGCAGTAGTGCGAACGTACTACTCATCGAGAATGCTTATAAAACGGCGAGCTTATCCGGCGGAGGCAGCGACGATACGCGACGGCAGAATGCGTCCGCGCCGCAGCAACTCTTCTGCCCGCTGCGCAGATACCGGCTCGCTGTAGTAGTAGCCTTGAACTTTCTTGACAGGCGAGGCCGCGGTGAAAAAAGACCATTGGTTCTCGGTCTCGACGCCCTGCGCCATCACCTCGATATTGAGCTCGCGCGCAATGCCGACGATCGCGCGCACCATGGAGGCGCAGTCGGCGTTTTCCGTAGCAGAACTCGTCAGCGCCGGCGGAATCTTCAAGCGGTTGACGTGGTAGGTCTTCAGATAATCGAGTGATGAATATTTTGTCCCGAAATCATCGATCGAGATCCTGATGCCGAGCTTCTGGAGCCGCTCCAGCACGTCACTTTGGGAAAGCGTCACCTTCGCCAGCGTCGATTCGGTGACGTCAAGCTCAAGATCTTTTGGCGACAGCCCCCACTTCGCGAGCGTCGCCTTGATGTAGGCGAGGAAATCCTCGGCCGACTTCATTTCAACAGGAGAGACGTTCACGGTAATCGTCTGCGGCGCGCAGCTCTGGTCGCGCCACAGGCGCATCTGCCGGCAGGCCTGGTCGAGGACCCACTGGCCGATGCCCGTGATCGCGCCGGTGCGCTCGGCAACGTCGATGAACGCAGCGGGCGCCAATAGGCCGCGCGTCGGGTGCTGCCAACGGACCAGCGCCTCCATGCCGGCGATCTCGCCGGTGCTCAGCTCGACCTGAGGCTGATAGTGCAGGCGGAATTCCCCGCGCTGCAGCGCCGTGCGCAGTTGGTCGCCGAGTATGACCTGATCGCGGACCTGCTTGTCGAGCGCCTCGGAATGAAAGCGAAACTGATCGCGGCCTTCTTCTTTGGCGCGGTAGAGTGCGATGTCGGCATGCGAGAGCATGTCCTCGGGAGCCCCCGTCGAAGATCCGTAGACGGAAATCCCAATGCTGGCGGTCATGCGCAGCATGTTGTTGTCGAGATGGATCGGCTCGGACAACGTGCTGCGGATCTTGCTGGCGAGCGTGCCGGCGTCCGTGCTGCTCTCGATATCGGCCTGCAGGACGGCGAACTCGTCGCCGCCGAGCCGGCCGATGAGGTCGGAATCGCGCACGCAGGCCTTGAGCCGCCGCGATACCTCGACGAGGAACCGGTCGCCGATCGGATGACCGAGCGTATCATTGATATCCTTGAACCGGTCGATATCGAGATACATCACCGCGAAAGCAGGTGCGCCGCGTCGCGCGCTGGCAAACAGCTGCTGCAAGCGCTCAATGAAGGTGGTGCGGTTGGCGAGTCCGGTCAGCGGATCGGTGCGCGCCAGCTGCGCGATCTTCTCTTCCGCCGCCTTGCGCGCGGTGATGTCGATGAGCAGGCCTTCGATTTCGACAAGCCGGCCGGCAGGGTTGCGGATCTGGGTGTAGCGGTTCTCCACCCAGCGGATGTCGCCGGCGCTGTTCAGCATCCGGAATTCGAAAGAGCCGTGGGAATTTTCCGTGTCGATGAGTTGTGCGGTCTTATCACGCACCAATGCTCTGTCATCCGGGTGTACGAGGCTGCGGTAGTATGTCGGGTCGGCGAGGAACCTCGCGGGCTCGTAGCCGAACAGCCTGATGTTCGGCGAGATGTAGATCATCGGCAGCGGCGGCACGCCGCGCAGGCGATACAGAATCGTCGGCGAGTTCTGCACGATCTGATTGGCGTTCGAAAGCTCCTTGATGTAGCGGCTGCGTTGAATGGCGTTGCCGATGAGCTCGGCAAGCGTGCGCAGGATCTCGATCTCATAGTCGGCCCAGGCCCGCTGCCGCTGACAGCTATCGAACCCGATCTGTCCCCAGAACTTGCCGTCAATCATGACAGGCACGACAACGGTTTTCTTGATGCCCAATCGCGAAAACATCGCGGCGACGCCGCCAGTCGCCGAAGCCGCGTCGGTTACCACGGTTTTACCTTCGAAAAGCGGAGCTTCCCATGCGAGAATGTCAGCGTCATGAAACAGCGGATTACCGAGATAGGCCTTGTCGAGCGCGGCTGGAATGCCGGGGCTTTCCCACAGATAGCGCAGCAGCGGCGCCTCGCGCTGCAGCAAGGGGCGTTCGAGCACGACGATGCGATCGACCTCGACGGTCTTGCCGACGATGTCCAGCGAATTATGGATCGCTTCGTCGAGGCTTGCCGTCGTCAGTAATTCGGCTGCGCTGGACGCAGCGGCATGGAGCAAGCCTTCGCGCTGCCGCAGCTGCTCTGTCGCCGTCTTGCGCTCGGTGATGTCGCGGAAAAACCAGATGCGGCCAAGCGCGTTGTCGGCCTCGCTGCGGATCGCCCCGCCGTTATACTCGAGAAACCGGCCATCCTTGAGTTTCATCTCGCGTCCGCGAATCTGCGCGTCGGGGTGGGACTGGACGTAACGGATGTCGTTGTCGAACGCGCCGGGGTCGGCGATCTGAGCCTTGACGAAGGGAAGTATCGCAGTGTTGACGTGGGTGCGTGCGACGTCCGGCGGAAGCCCCCACAATTCGACGAATTTGCGATTGAACGACACGCGGCCGCCATCGGCATGGATAACGACCAGTGCATCGGGCGCGCTTTCGATCTCGGCTTTGAGCAGCGTGTTGGCGAACTTGATGCGGTTTTGCGCCAGTTCCCGCTCGGTCACGTCGCGGAAAAACCAGACCCGGCCGAGATACTCCTTGTATTCGCCCCACAGCGTTTTTGAGAAGCGCTCGATGATGCGATTGTCCTTGGTCTCGAGCTGTTCGTGCGACTCCTCATCCGGGTGATCGTACAGATGCTTGACGCGGGCCAGGAATCCCGCCTCGTCCTTCATTCGCGACGTCACGGTGGCAAGAACCGGGCCGTCCTCGCCCGTCTCGACCAGCTCGCGCGGCACCTTCCACATCTCGAGGAATTGCCGGGTGTAAGAGACGATCCGCCCCTTGTTATCGACGATCAGAATGGCATCGAGCGAGCTTTCGGTGGTGGCGGCGAGCACGGAGTTGACGAACGAAAGCTCGCGCTCGCGCCGGCGCAGTATTTCCGTATCGCTCTTCATCTGCCGCAGCGGGATGACGTGGAGCGCGAAGTAAGACATCGCCGCGAGCGCCACACCGACCAGCGACAGCAGGCCCATGTTGACAAACAAGAACCTCAATGGCCGCTGAATTTCGACCGTGCCGAGCCGCTGCTCGTCGAAGAAGAACGGCGCGCTTTCGGTCAGGACGGGGTACCCGGGCGTCGTGCCGATGGCCGCGACCTCGTTGCCGGACAAGTCGACAAGCCTCAGCCGTTCGGCGAGGGGATCGCCGAGAAGGCCCATGTGCCTTGAAAGCGCAATCTGGATGCGCGCCTTGTCCAAAGCCCAGGTCCGCGGCTCCTCGATGATCGATTGTTCGACAACTTCGGCGGCGACCCGCACATCGCCGCGCGTTTCAGCCTGAAAGCTCGAATATGAAAAGACGCCATAGCCGACCGGCGGCAAAAACAGCGAAATAGTCATGGCGATCAGCGTGGCGCCGATATTGAGGCGCGACAGGACGGGAGGCGGTGAAATCTGCATCATGACGAAACCCTCGCATAGTCCGCCGGGGCGGGCGGGCGAATTGCACCTTCGCGGATGAAATCGGCCGCCCGCGCCGCGCGCACCGGCGGACTGAACAGATAACCTTGCGCGCCGCCGCAGCCGGCCGAGGCGAGGATGTCGAGCTGCTTGCGCGTCTCAACGCCCTCGGCAATGACGGCGATATGGAGCTCGCGCGCGAGGCTGATGGCGGCGCGAATGATCGCGATATTGCCGGGATTGGCCTCGATGTTCTTGACGAACTCCTGCGCGATCTTGATGTGGTTGACGCGATAGGAGCTCAGATAGCCGAGCGACGAGTAGCCGGTGCCGAAGTCGTCGATGGCAATGGAAACGCCGAGCGAGCGCAGCCGCTCCATCAGCGCATCGTGCTGGCGCGACGTCTCCATCAACGTCGATTCCGTGAGCTCGAGTTCGATGGCCGTTGGCTCGATGTCCCAGCGCGCCAGTTGCTCGGACAACTCGCGGTCGAATTGCGGAACATATTTGAACTGCTCGATCGAGACGTTGACGGCCACGAGCGGAACTTTGAGATTTTCGCCGCGCCAGCGTCCGATCTGCCGGCACACCTCGTCGACCACCCAGCGGCCGAGCGGAACGATCGTGCCGCTCTTTTCGGCCACCGGAATGAAGCGGGCGGGCCACAGCAGTCCATGTTTGGGGTGATGCCAGCGCACCAGCGCTTCGAGGCCGACGATCCGCCACGAGCGCAATTCGATTTGCGGCTGGTAATAGAGCTCCAGTTCGCCGCGCTCGAGCGCGTGCCGCAGATCGCCGCCCAGCATCACGCGCTCGATGGTCGCGGCGTCGAGATCCTTGGAATGGAAGTGGAATTGATTGCGGCCGAGCTCCTTCGCGCGGAACAGCGCGATGTCCGCGCGCTTGATCATTTCCTCGGGACTTTCGAGATCGGCCGAAAAGACGGCGACGCCGATGCTGGCGGTGACCTGCACCTGGGTGCCGAGCGCGTAGGGTTCGGCGAGATCGCGCACCAAGCGCGCGGCAAGTGCGGCGGCGTCGGACGGCTCGACAACGCCCGTCTGCAGCAGGGCGAATTCGTCGCCGCCGAGGCGCGCGATCATGGCAACGCTGGAATGCTGGATCGCGGTAAGCCGGCCGGCGACGAGCTTGAGCAGCGCGTCGCCTTTGGAATGGCCGAGGACGTCGTTGACGTCCTTGAAGCGGTCGAGGTCGATGTAATGCACGGCAAAGGCCGTGCCGAGTTCCTTGCTGGCGGCGAATAGGCGCTCGAGCTTGGCCAGAAATGCCGGCCGGTTGGCAAGGCCGGTGACGGCGTCGGACAGCGAAAAGCGCGCCAGCGCCGATTCCGCGTTCTTGCGCTGGTCGATGTCGACCAGGATGCCTTCGACGGCGGCGACCTTGCCGTTGCGGCCGTAGAGCGCGCGCATGCGTGTATCGAGCCACACGTAGCGTCCGTCGGCGGCGCGCAGGCGGCGCTCGCGGCTTATCTCCGCGGCTTTTCCGGACACGACGGCGGCGATGTCGGCCAGCATATCGCCGGCGTCGTCGGGGTGCGTGACGTCGAAGTATTTTTGCGGCGCGGCGAGCAATTGCCGGGCGCTGTAGCCGAAGCGCCGCACATTGCGCGACACGTAGATCAGCGGGTAAGGCGGGCGTGCGTCGAGGCGGAAAAGCAGAACCGGGCTGTTCTCGATGATGCGATTGGCGTCGGCGAGCGTGTCCGACTTGAACGCAGCTTGTCGCTTTTTCTTCCGATGCATCACTCGCCTCGAGCGTGGCTTGCGAAGCTCACCCCGGCATATTGAATGATCAGTCTCGCCGTTGCGGACGCTGCGCGTCTTGATGCGAGTCAATAAACTTAATTCGTCGGAAAAAACGGCTCTATTTCTCGCGACCTTGCGTTTCGCGGTGTGATCGTACCTTGGCGGAGTTTTTGCGGACTGGACCGTCGCGCGGCCAGCGCGCTGCCGACAACAGGGCGGTTCAAAAATACCGCCGCGCTCCGCCCGCGGAACGCCTTAGTCCGGAAGACGAAGCGAAAACTCGCGAGGGTACGGTCCGCAAGCGTTAGGTGCAGGCGTTACCGATCTACCCGCCACGGACAACCACCGCGTGCGTCAGGTTGTGGCGCCGGTCGTTCTAAGAGGTTGCACTTACAGAACAAATTTGCCGGTTTATGACGCAATAACAGTTCGTTGATCACGGGACTGTAGGTGCAAAATTACCGAAGGACGACAATATTACCACCATGCCGAGTAGCCTAGTTATAATATACAAAATGTTCGCGGAATTGTGGTGCGCGTCTTGTCCGCCAGGGCCTTTGCCCAAGTCGAGGGATGTCCGAGAGGCACAGCGGCAAGACGAAAATCGCCACCTCAAGTTGTCACGACCTGTCGCCCTGGCATCGAGGACGTTCCTTGCGCACGAAAGGGTCCCAGAACGGCACGTCCGAGGGGCACCTGCGTTCGCGCGTCGTCAAGCGGTCGCTGGTG